>JAIQFS010000083.1 GCA_020073145.1 Terriglobia bacterium | reverse complement strand
GGATGCCCCGGCGCTTCAGCCTGCTCGCTGGCATAGAACAACTCTTCCTGCTTCTGTCTGGCTCGCTTCGTTCCCATCGCCATGCCTGATTCTACGGCGAAACATTCCACCAAGGAAGTGTTTTTAGACACGGGCTGCTGAGGGCCTAGAGTGGAGTCCTATCCGCTGTGCTATACTCTTGCGCACACGGATGGGACTCTCCGGCGCTATTTGGCTACTCAACGACCTCATGCTCCTTGGCCTGATTTGCAGGGCGCGGCAAGGAAGTTATTGGGGAGAGTACCCATATTACTTTACATATCTTACCTGCGTGCTCGCCTCGGACCTCATTCGATTGCTGGTGCGTGTCGCGTATGCTCGCGCATACGGTCAGGAGTATTGGATCTCTGAGTTCATCACCGCGATCATCGGTTTCGGAGTGGCGTGGGAAGTTTACGATCATGTCTTCTCCCGGTTTCGCGGGGCGAAGCGAATGGCGCGCAGCGTGTTGTCGATCCTATTGATCGCTATCGTTATGAACGCATTCGTCAAACTCGCTGGCGATCCCCTGAATCGGCTAGTACCAACGACCCAGGATCTTTTGCGGAATATCCGGGTCGCTCAGGTTTTCTTGTTGGTCGCACTGCTGAGCCTGATCGTGCATTACCGCCTCCCGATGGGTCGCAATGTCCGCTATCTGCTGGTGGGGTATGGACTCTATATTGGGATTCACATGGTAACCCTGACCCTCCCGTCCGAATTCCTGACGGCGGAGGGTGGCGGAGATGCTCTGGCCGGGCTGGAGTACTGTGTTACGCTGTGTATTTGGTGTGTCGGCATGTGGTCGTATCATCCTGATCCGACGCCGGGCTTTTCGTTGGAACTGGACTATGAGCGAGTTTCGCGGCAGACGACCCGGGCATTTGGACGGCTGCGCGACTATTTGACGGATTCTTGGCGGGCCTGATGAATTTCGTCACGATTGGCGGTATTGGTGTCGTTCTGCTGTGGCTACTATGGTTAGCCGGGCGACGCCGGAATCAGCAAGATCTCAGCCCGAACCGTGAGGTCGCGGCTGACGGGGAGTTGCTTGTGCGACTGCCGCCACCTGCTTTGTTCGGCCGGTGTCTTTCGGCTACCGACGTTGAGTTTGTGACCACGCTTCAATCTCGTGCCCTGTTGCGTTTTCTGCTGCACGAACGCCGGCGTCTCGCCCTGGAGTGGCTGCGCCAAACCAGACGGGAGGCGGGCCGCCTGTTTCGTTTGCACCTCGGGAGTGTTCGGCACTCTCCAGACCTACGCCCAGCCGCCGAGGCGAAGCTGCTGCTCCAGGTAGCCTTGTTCATGGTGGTCTACGGGATCCTCATGGGTTTCGTGGGGCTGTACGGACCGTTTCGAACCCAGGGATTTGTGCAGTCGGTGCATGCGTTGGCCGGCGTGCTGTCAGGGCTGGGCGGCCGTATCGCGGACAGTGTCGTGCCCGGGCATCTTGCCCGAGTGAGTCAGGCGGCCCGCAGTTAGCCGCCTCGGCAGATGAGCTTTTATGAGGGCTGGCACGATGGCCGAGCTGGACGCCGCGATCCAGGATCTGGAGGATCGCACCTTGGCCCACTTGCCGGGAGAATTGACTCGGTTGGTCTATCTATCGTCCACACGGGATTACAACACCGGCGAGTATCAGCACGCGGGTCTTGCCGACCGGTTTGGGGCCGATACCGCGCAGAAGGCTTTGGCGCGGTGCCACGAATCCACTTTTCAGGAGTTGCTCTACACGCAATTGCGCGAGTTGGTGGATCAACTGTCCACTTACATTGAGTCCACGGGCGCCGAACGCGAAAAAGTTCTGGACGCGTGGCGGCGGCTGCAGGCTTACCGGGTCCTGATCCCCAGCGTGTGCGACGAATTCAGCGCCGAGTGTTTCACCTCCAACATCAAGCTTGCGCTGGAAGCCCTGCGGGTGGCGCCGCCGGCGGCTCTGGAGCGTTAACCAGCCGCGCCGCCACGGCCGTCACCCGGCCCACGATCTCCGCTTCATTCGGGAACGCGAATTCTTGGGTGCGGCATGGCGAGAGCGGGTGCGGAATCGAGACGATCCGGTCGCGCCGCATCTCGCACCAGGAGCACAGGTACCCCGTCCGCAACTCCAGAAACCAGATCGGGCGGTCGAACTCGGACCGGTATGCGCTGTGGGCGGGCACCTTCTGCTGGTCATCAATCTGCACGAAGGATCCCGGCCGCAGCAGCGGGTACATGGTGTAGTCCTTCAATCCGATGAATCCATAGCGCTGCTTCCGGATGTTCAAGTGCTGAAGCAGGCCGACCGGCACGTCACCCCAGATTTCGACCATTCGGGAGACCAGATTGGTCTGCTCCACTTTGAAACCCGGATCGAATCGCACCGGGAAGCTCACGGCCCGCTCCTCGCTATACGTGTCAAACTGAGCCAGGCGCGTGTTCTCCACGCGCAGGATGAATGGGTACTTGCTTGTAGCCTCCAGATCCACGTAGAGCGAGACCAGCTCCGTGAACGGCCTGCCATACACCGCGCTCAACGTGAATAATTTGTAAATACTGGGGGTGGATTCGTCGTTTTCAATCTGAATCAATCGCGCGTGCGAAATCGAGAACTCGTCGTTGGATTCCTCGGTGGCGATCTTGCGGCTCAAGTCGGCCACGTCCCGCGTCGTCAACCCCAGTCGATTCCGCAGTTGCCGGAGTTGCTCTCCCGCTCTCACCACACCCCCGTCCTTTGACCGCTGAAGCCCTATGCTACCGCATGCCGGCGCATCCCGGCGTTCGAGATTCGGATCCGTTTCCGAAGTGCGGTTCGGCCGTCGCGGTCTGGAAATGGCTGGATTCCTCCACACGCCGTTGAATTTATAAACAGCGTCGCTAAGTCGGTGACGCCATTGCCGGTTCGGTGCAAACCTCAACAGAGACATGTCGAAGAATTCGACGACAGTCAGGGGCGCGGTTTCTGCGGCCCTTGCATTTGCATGAAAGGACAACAGATACAGTTGCAAAAGTCAGCGATGTTTGGCCCCCTCCGTGCCGTTCTACCAGGTGGAAAGGATGGATGGTTATGACAGTCATTCTGGTTCTGGTCACCTTCTTGGCCTTCATCGTTTTGGATTATGTGCTGAACCGGCGCAAAGCCGTGGCGGTGGTCCCGGTCGAAGTGCCCCAGGCGAGGGCAGGAGCCCCGGGCGGAGACCACGTGGGCGGTTTCCAAGTTCCCGAACACCTCTCCTATCATCCCGGCCATAGCTGGCTGGTCCGGGAGCGGAAGAACGTGGTGCGGGTGGGGGCGGACGAGTTTGCCGCCGCCCTGGTCGGAGCGGTCGACAAGATCGAGCTTCCCAAACCCGGACAATGGATTCGCCAAGGTCAGAAGGCCCTTGGTTTTTATCGAGATGGCGAAAAAACCGAGATGGTTTCGCCGACTGAGGGCGAAGTCCTGGCGGTCAATCGGGAGGTGGTGAACAATCCGGCCCTGCTGCGCCAGGACCCCTACGGTGCGGGCTGGCTGTTGACCTTGAACGTGCCGGACGAAGAGAGCACGGAACGTAATCTGATCCCTAAACGCTTGATTGGCGACTGGATGCGCGATGCCGTGGACCGCCTCTACGCCCGTCAACCCGACTTGGCCGGCACCGTGGCCGCCGATGGGGGCCGTCCGGCCGAAGATCTCCTGGCGGCTCTGCCCCACACCAATTGGAAGCAATTGACCGAAGAGTTTTTCCTCACTTCGTAAGGTTCTGTAAAGTTTTGCTACACATTGAGGGGCGAAATCTGTTAAAACAGAATTGAGGGTCTGATTATGTCGAAATCCATCCTGTACGACAGTACCCTCTGCATCGGGTGCAAGGCCTGCGAAGGCGCGTGCGCGGAGCGATGGGGCCTTCCCTACAACGACCGGATCGCGGCGGAAGAGAAGATCTCGGCGCACAAGCTCACGGCCATCGAGACGCACGGGGAACGGTTTAGCCGCCGCTTGTGCATGCACTGCGAGGAACCCGCCTGCGCGTCGGTCTGTCCGGTGGGGGCGCTGCAGAAGACCGCGCTCGGTCCGGTGGTGTATGACCCGGACAAGTGCATGGGCTGCCGTTACTGTTTGCAGGCGTGCGCCTTCCAGGTGCCGTCCTACGAGTGGAACAGCCGGCTCCCGCGAATGCGCAAATGCGACATGTGCTACGAGCGGCAGACGCGGGGTGAGCCAACCGCCTGTTCGGCAGCTTGCCCGGTAGGTGCTACCAAGTGCGGCGACCGCGACGCCCTGGTCGCCGAGGCCCGCCAGCGCATTGCCGCCAAGCCCGGCGCCTATTACCCCAAGATCTACGGGCTGAACGAAGTCGGCGGGACCTCGGTGCTGTATCTATCCGCAGTGCCGTTCGAGCAAATCGGCTTGCGCACGAATGTGCCGCAGGGGCCGTTGCCGGCTCTCACGTGGCGCGTGCTGGAGTTGGTTCCGGATGTGGTCTCCACCGGTTCGGTGCTTCTGGGCGGCATCTGGTGGATCACCAACCGCCGGGCGGAGGTCGCCAAAGCGGAGGGGAAGCGAAAATGACCGGTCGACTGCCAAAACTCACCATCTGGCGCGCCATCTTCGCGGCCATCATGGTTTGCGCGCTGTACGCCACCTACCTGCGGGTGGTTTATGGTCTGGGCGGAGCCACCAATCTGAGCGACCGGTTCCCGTGGGGGCTATGGATCGCGTTCGATATCCTGTGCGGCGTGGGATTGGCCTCGGGCGGCTTTACTCTTGTGGCGATCGTCCACATCTTTAACATCGAACGCTACAAGCCGGTTCTGCGGCCGGCGATTCTGACGGCTTTTCTCGGGTACTCGCTGGTGGTGGTGGCCCTCTTGTTCGATCTGGGCCGTCCGGACCGGCTGTGGCACCCGCTGGTGATGTGGAACCCGCACTCGGTGATGTTTGAAGTGGCCTGGTGCGTCACGCTCTACACCACCGTTCTGTTTCTCGAATTCATTCCCGTGGTGTTTGAGAAACTCGGATGGCACAAGCCGCTCACCTGGATTCACAACATCTCAGTGCCGCTGATGATTGCCGGGGTTCTGCTGTCAACCCTGCACCAGAGCTCACTCGGCTCCCTCTATCTGATCGTGCCCGAGAAGATGTATCCGCTGTGGTACAGCCCCACGCTTCCGGCAATGTTCTACATTTCGGCCATCGGGGTGGGGCTGGCCATGACCATTTTCGAATCGTGGCACAGCAGCCGCGCCTTCGGCCGCGCCCTGGAGCTGCCGCTGCTGGCCAGCATGGGCCGAGTGCTGGCCGTGCTGATGTCCGCATACCTCTGGCTCCGCTTCCTGGACTTGAGCCGCCGCCACGTATTGGATCTGCTGACGGTGAACCGCACGGAAACCTGGTTGTTTCTGCTGGAGATCGCGCTCATGGCTGTTCCCACGGTGCTGCTCTTTCAGAAGAGCATCCGGATGAGCCCGGGCGCGCTCTACGCCTGCTCGGTCATGGTGGTGTTCGGCTTCATCGCCAACCGGCTGAACGTGGGGGTGACGGCGCTCGAAGCCGGCTCCGGCACGAATTACGTTCCGAAGTGGAGCGAGGTTTCGATTACGCTCGCGATCGTCGCCGCGGGTTTCGCCATCTTCCGCTTGGTGGCGCAGCATTTCCCCATCTTTGAGGCGCATTCGCCGGAACTAGCCTACCCGGAGGTGGGAGAACGGGAAGAGCATCGTGTTGCCGTGGGATGAAACTCCGCAAGCCAATCCGATTAGGCCTGGCCGCTAAGCTGGCGCTGGGCGTTGTGGCCAGCACGGCGGCGTTGTTCGCCGTATTCGGTTACTTCAATCTGCGCTCGGAACGCCGTCACTCGCAGGAGCTGGTAGTGCAGTCGGCCGACCGCATTTCCGACCTGATCCTGCGCAGCACGCGCTACGAGATGCTGCACAACGACCGCGAAGCCCTGTACAACGTGATCCGGGAAATGGGCTCGGAGCCCGGCATCCGGCGGATTCGCATTTTCAACAAGGAAGGGCGCATCACCATTTCGACAGACCTCGCCGAAGTCAACTCGGTGGTCGACAAAAGCGCCGAAGCCTGCTACGCCTGCCACGCGCAATCGGCCCCGCTGGTCAAACTCAACCGTCCGGACCGCGCGCGCATTTTCACTGAGAAGCGGGGAGATCGCGTCCTGGGCGTGATCCGGCCCATCGAAAACACGCCCGAGTGCTCCAACGCCAGCTGTCACGTTCATCCCGCCGGACAGCAGGTGTTGGGTGTGGTGGACGCCAATCTTTCCCTGTCCACCGTGGACGCGCAGATGGCGCAGCATCAGGCGACGTTGGCCTGGTTCCTCGCTGGCGCCATCGTGTTTGGCTCCCTGATGGCCGTCCTGTTCATCTGGGTGGTGGTCTATCGGCCAGTCAAAGAACTGATCCGGGGAACGCACCGGGTGGCCGGAGGCGATTTAGCCTACCGCCTGCCGGTCGGCTCTGGTGACGAGCTCGGCGACCTGGCCGCCTCGTTCAACAAGATGACGACCGAAGTGGCGGGCGCGCAGGCCGAGATCGAAGAACAGGTGCGCCGCAAAACCGCGGAACTGGAGCGCGTCTATCAAGGCCTGCTCAGCACCGAGAAGATGGCCTCCATCGGCAAATTGGCGGCCACGGTGGCGCACGAGATCAACAACCCGCTGTTCGGCATCCTCACGTATGCGCGGCTATTGTCGCGAGAACTGCTGAAGCACGAAATTCCGGGCCGCGACGAGCTGGCCGATCAGCTTCAGACCATCGAACGGGAGAGTAAACGCTGTGGCGACCTGGTGAAGAACCTGCTGACTTTCGCCCGCCAGGCGCCCAGCCATCGCGAGCCCAACGATCTGAACGCCGCCATTCAGCGCGCAGTGGCGCTGGTGAAGCACAAGTTCGATCTGCAGGGCATCGAACTGCATGAGAACCTGGCGGCCGACCTGCCGCCCGCGGAGTGCGACGCCAACCAAATCCAGCAAGCCATTCTGGTGCTGCTGGTGAACGCGTCGGAAGCCATGCCGAAGGGCGGGTCTCTGGAGATTGCGACCGCTTTTGACTCCGCCTCCGAGCAGGTCTCGGTGCGGGTGAAGGACACGGGATGCGGCATTCCAACCGAGGTCCTGCCGCACATTTTCGATCCTTTCTTTACGACCAAGGACGACCCGCATCGCACGGGGCTGGGTCTGGCGGTGGCGTACAGCATTGTGGAGCAGCACGCGGGAGAGATCTCGGTCCGCTCCACGCCGGGGGAAGGGGCCGAGTTTACAGTGGCGCTGCCGGCCGCGGCGGCGGTTTCAGCGGGGAAACGATGATGGGGCAATCGAGTAACGGGAACCGGGAGGCATTAATGGCAACCACGGTGGAAAATGCGTCGGCGGCCAAGGTCAAAGGCCGGATCCTGATCGTCGATGACGAGCTGGTGGTGCGGGATTCGCTCGGCAAGTGGTTTACCAGCGAGGGCTATGCGGCATTTCCGGTAGCCAACGCCCGCGAGGCGCTGGAGAAGATCCAGCAAAACGAATTTGATATCGCGTTGATCGATATCAAGATGCCGGGGATGGACGGCATGGAACTGCAGGCCCGCCTGAAGGAGGCCGATCCGGAGCTGACCGTGATGATCATGACCGGTTACGCTTCTGTCGAGACGGCCGTGCAAGCGCTGAAGCGGGGCGCCTACGACTACATCACCAAGCCGGTAGACCCCGACGAGTTGTCGCACCTGGTCAGCAACGCGCTGGAACACCGGCGGGCCAAACGCGAGGTGGTCCGTCTGCGCGATAACCTGCAGGAAATCCTGCCCAGCACCGGGCTGATCGGCACCAGTCCCGCCATGAAGAAGCTGACTGAGCTGATTGAGGTCGTGGCGCCCACCGAGGCGACGGTCCTGGTCACCGGCGAAAGCGGCACCGGCAAGGAAGTGGTGGCCCGCGCGATTCACGGCGCCGGCCCGCGACGCTTCATGCCCATGGTGACCATCCACTGCGGCGCGCTCACCGAAACCTTGCTCGAGAGCGAGTTGTTCGGTTTCGAGAAGGGCGCGTTTACCGGCGCGCAATACCGCAAGAAAGGCAAATTCGAAGTGGCCGATGGCGGCACGGTGTTTCTGGACGAGATCAGCGACATCAGTCTCAAGACCCAGACCGACCTGCTGCGAGTGCTCCAGGAGCACGAGATCGTGCGGGTGGGCGGCAACCAGCCGATCAAGGTGGACTTCCGCTGCATCGCCGCCACCAACAAGAATCTGGAGGCGCTGGTGAAGGCCGGCACGTTCCGTCCGGATTTGTATTACCGGCTGCACGTATTCTGCATCGATCTGCCTCCTTTGCGCGACCGGCGGGAAGACATCCCTCTGCTGGTCAGTCACTTTCTTCAGAAGTTCTGCACGGCCACCAGCCGCCCTGTGCCGGAGGTTTCCTCCGAAGCGTTGAGCCTGCTGATGGCGCATGAATGGCCCGGCAATGTGCGCGAACTCGAGAACGCCGTGGAGCGCGCGCTGGTGGTCTGCCGCGGTCAGGAAATCCGGGCGAGCGATTTTTCCTTCCAATTCGATGTGGCGGAGCTGAAGAACGGAAGGACGCTCGATGATGTGGAGCGCGTGCATATCGAGCGCATCCTGCGCGAGACCCAGCACAACCTGTCGCGGGCCGCGCGCGTCCTCGATATCGACCGCACCACGCTCTACAACAAGCTCCGCCGCTATGGAATGCGGTGACGCCGATTCACGTCATCCCGTTGGCCAACGGCGGCGCCGGAGGTCCGGCGCTGAATCTGCTGGAACACCTGGCGGCGGCGCTGGCGCGCGTCTTTCGGGCTCCCTGCCGGATCCGGCCGGACATTTTCGATGTCTCCTTCGCCCTGGATGAAGGGCGCCACCAGTACTATTCCACGGCCATTCTGCGGCGCATGGAACGGGTCTGCGAACCCGGAGTCCGGGTACTGGGTGTGACCGGCTGCGACCTGTTTGTCCCCGTGCTCACTTTCGTCTTCGGCGAAGCCCAACTGGACGGCGCCTGCGCCACGGTTTCCCTGGCGCGCTTGAAGGAAGAGGCTTACGGCATGCCGCCGCGCGAGGACCTGCTGCGGGAGCGTCTCCTCAAGGAAGCGGTTCACGAATTGGGCCACACGTTCGGATTACGCCACTGCGCGGACTGGCGCTGCGTGATGACGTCCAGCCACGCGGTGGAGCGGTTGGATGTCAAAGGCGTGGACTTCTGCGAGGGGTGCCGGAAGAGGGTATTTCAAGATCGCTATCTGTGAAGAACCTACCAGATCGCGCGGGTGTAGTGCCGGCGAATTCGCTCGTCCTTGGTCACCAGCGCCGCATTGTTCGCCTTGGCATTCGCCACGATCAAACGGTCGAAGGGTCGCCGGCCCATTTCTCGGAAAGGGCGTAACCGGGCGAGATCACCAAATCGTCGCGGCCCACGGTCGCAGCCGGCGGGTCCAGGTCAGAATTCCATACGCACGAGTTGGGCGAGTGATCCGTACGGCTCTTGGCGCGATCCCCAAGGGTGACGCCGAGATCAACGACATCGCCCCTTCGGACGGTCGAGTTTTTAAAAGGATATCACGGACGGGGGAGCCGGCCCAGGCCCGATTTCCACCCTCCTATCGATTTCTCAACGGACGAACATAAATAGAATCTATTAGCCAAATCGCAGCCCGAGGTTGCGAGATGTGGCGATATTGTCGAAAATATAGATTCGGCGGGGGTGGAGGGAATTTGGTTTCTCCTCTGACGCCGGGCCTGCCCTACGTTAGTGTCTGGCCTGGTTCCGATTCTTCAAGAGCAACTTCACATCAAGGAGCATCGCTGTGAGCGAACTGCAAGACTATCTGAGCCTCTCGTATTCCGAACTGGAAGACCTGAATCTGGCTGCCAAGGAGCAGCGTCTTTCCCGCACTCCGGCCGCCAAGATTCAGGAGGAGCGGCTGAAGTACCTGACGGATGAGAAACGGATCAAGGCCGTGACCCTCCTGTTCAGCGACCTGGAAGGCCGCCTGCACATGCTGGATTACGACAAGAAGTGGCTCCTCAAGAGTTGGGACAATATGACCTTCGATGGCTCCTCCATCCGGGGTTTCACGGCCCAGCACGAAAGCGACCTGCGGCTGGCGATTGACTGGGGTTCGTTTTTCTGGGCGCCGGCGGACGTGTTTGGGCCCGGCAAGGTCATGGTTTTCGGCGATGTCATCGATAAGGACGGCACGCCCTATGGCGCCGACATTCGCGGCATCCTCAAAGCGTACGCGGAGGGGCTGCACAAGAGCCAGGGGTACACTCTCAACGCGGCCAACGAGATCGAAGGGTTCCTCTTCCAGGGCGTGGATGCGGAACGGCGCTACAACGAAACCGGCAAGTTCGAGTATGTAAGCACGGGCGGCTACTACCACTCCCTGCCCGGCGACGCGCTGCGGCAGTTCATCGACCATACAGCCGAAGTGCAGCGCTCCATGGGATTCCAGAACGAGAAGGACCACCCGGAAGTTGCCCCGTCGCAGTTCGAGATCAATTACAGCTACTCCGAAGTGGTCAATGCCGCCGACCAGATCCAGCTATACAAACTGATTTGTCGGCAAGTCGCCAAGAAGATGGGTATGACGGCGAGCTTTCTCCCCAAGCCGATCGTCGGCGTGAACGGAAGCGGGATGCACACCAACGTCTCCATCACCAAGAACGGCACCAACCTGTTCTGGGACGCCAAAGGCGAAGAGAAGCTGAGCTCTTGCGCCTGGGAGTTCATTGACCGGATCCTGTCGCACGGCAATGATATCTGTCTGCTGCTGAATCCGAGTGTGAATGCCTTCCGCCGCCTCGATCCACACTTTGAGGCGCCCAACCAGATCAAGGCCTCGGCCAAAGATCGCGGATCGATGGTCCGCGTGCCGATCGGCAATTCCAAGAGCGCGCGCGTGGAAGTGCGCTCGGTGGCCCCGGACGCCAACCCCTACCTGGTGTTGTTGTCGGTGTTCAAGACGGGCATCGAGGGCGAGATTCTATCGCACGACAACCTGCGCCAGGCGGAGCGCTACCTGCCCGACAATATCTACGACGCCATGGAGAACTTCAATAAGGCGAAGTGGACCAGCAAGCTGCTGGGCGAGGACGTGAAGACCCGGTACGCCGACTTGAAGAAGGCGGCGGCCGATCGTTGCCCGCGCCTGCTCGGCACGTTCGTAAAGACGCCCGAAGTGCAATACCACCACGAGGTCTACAACCAGTACCTCTGGAACATGTTCTAAACGGTTGCTGAACGAAGCACGTGGAGCAGGCGAACCGCCTGCCCTTCTTCCGGTTCACCGGGAAAACGCAGTCAGGCCTCTCGCGTGCACAACGCGAGGGTTTCGAGCGCTTGTTCGCAGGCGGCCTTGTCGACGTCGTAGTGCGTCACCGCGCGCATTTCGCGCTCATTGATGCCGTTGATCAGGACGCCGCGCTGTTTGAGCCGCAGGCTGATGTCGGCGCTCGCCAGGCCGGTGCCGCTCACGTTGAAGATCACGATGTTGGTCATGACCTTGGACGGGTCGACCTGGATGCCGCGGATTCGGGTCAGATTTTCCGCCAGGAGTTTGGCATTGCAATGGTCGTCGGCGAGCCGCTTCGGCGTCTCTTCGAGAGCGATGAGTCCGGCCGCGGCCAACACGCCGGCCTGCCGCATGCCGCCGCCCAGACGCTTCCGATAGAGCCGGCCCCGGGCGATGGCGTCGGCGGGGCCGGCGAGTAATGACCCGACCGGCGCGCCCAGTCCCTTCGACAGGCAGAACATCACGGTGTCCGCGGGGGCCACAATGTCGCGCACCGTCACGCCCGTCGCGGCCGAGGCATTGAACACGCGCGCCCCGTCCATGTGGACTTTCAAGCCGCGCTCGTGGGCGCCCGCGCAGATCTCGCGGATGCCGCGCATCGGATAGACGGTGCCGCCCGCCATGTTGTGCGTATTCTCGATTTCGATCAAACCCGTGGGCGCCCAATGCGGGCCGAGCGGCCGGATTTCCCGCCGGATCTGATCCCAGGTCAGGATGCCGTCTTCGCCCGCGATCGGCCGCGCCACACATCCGGAGAACCAGGCCATCATCGCCAATTCGTAATTGAGCAAGTGCGACCGCGTGTCGCAGATGACCTCCTGCCCGTGCTCGGTATGGATCTTGACCGCGATCGTGTTCCCCATGGTGCCGGTCGGGACGAATAACGCTGCTTCCTTGCCGGTGATTTCGGCGGCGCGTTGTTCCAGCCGGTTGACGGTCGGGTCTTCACCATATACATCGTCGCCGACTTCGGCTTCAGCCATTGCGCGCCGCATGGCCGGTGTCGGCTTGGTCACGGTGTCGCTTCTCAGATCGATCATGGCGTGAGAAACTCCTGAAAAACTTCGTTGGAAAGGAGCACGCCGCGGTTGGTAAGCCGCAGCATACCGTTTTCGGTTTCGAGCAGGCCGGCGTCGACAAAGCGGCGGATGGGCGCGGCAAACCGCAGCCAGTCTTCCGGCGCCGGATGAATGCCCGCGGCCAGCCGCAGTCCCACGAAGAAGCGTTCCTCGTCCAGATGCGCCGGAGTGGTTTCAGAGTCCTCGCCGGCCAGATATGCGTTCACCGATTCCGGATTCTGCCGCCGCGTCGCGCCGTCGAAGGAATGAGCATCGGCGCCGAACCCCGCGTAGGGTTCCAGCTTCCAGTACTTCAGGTTGTGAAGCGATTCATGCCCCGGCCGGGCAAAGTTGGAAATCTCGTAACGCGGAATGCCCAGCGACGAAAGACGGTCCACCGCCGTTTCGTAGAACGCCGCCGTCTGGTCGTCACCGGGTGTCTCCGCCGCTCCGTAGCGCACCCCGCCCAGCAACATTTCCTTACCCAGGCGGCTGTCTTCGTCCACTTCCAGCATGTAGACGGAGACGTGTGGCGGGGCCAGCCGTTCGATCCCATCCAGGGATTCGCGCCAGCTTGCCTCGGTCTGACCCGAAAGTCCGGCGATCAGATCGATATTGATGTTGCCGATTCCGGCCTCCTGCAGAATGCCGATTTCGTCCTTTACGGTTTGGGCCGTGTGCTTGCGCCCTGTGCGCCGGATCTCCGTTTCCACGAACGACTGCACCCCCAGGCTGACGCGGTTGACGCCGCATTCCACCCAGCCGCGCGCGCGTTCGGGCGTCACGGTACCCGGTGCGGCTTCGAGCGTGGCCTCCGCCCAAGGAGCGCCCGGGATCAATTCCAGCAAAGTACGCAGGACATCGATCTCGAGGATGCTCGGCGTCCCTCCCCCGAGATAGACCGTCTGGGGCCCCCATTCCCAGGGGTGCGCGCGCAGTTCGGCCTGCAACGCGTGGACGTAGCTCCGTTCCAGTTCGCGCGGAAACACGCCGGACGCGAAATTGCAGTAGGTGCACTTCTGCGCGCAAAACGGATAGGAAAGATAGACGCCGGCCACGGATGTAACCATGATAACCGCCGGCAGTACACTGGAGAGACGCCTATGCTCAAATTAAATGCCCGTCCGGAACCGGTGGAGATTGACTGGGAGAAGTCGGCGGTCGTGGTGGTGGATATGCAGAACTCTTTTGCCAGCAGGCAGGGAATGCTGGATCTGGCCGGCTTCGATATCTCCGGAGCGCCGCAGGTGGTGCGCTCCATTGCGTCGATGCTCGATGCCGCGCGCCCCGCGGGTATTCCCATCGTGTATTTGCAGGTCGGATATCGCGCGGACCTGAGCGATAGCGGCGGCCCCGATTCGCCCAACTGGCATAAGGAGCTCGGCATCCGTATGATGAACTCGCGGCCGGAGCTGAAGGGCAAGCTGGTGACGATCGGGACCTGGGATTTCGCGATTGTCGATGAACTCCAGCCGCACGCCGGCGACCTGGTTGTCGTGAAGACGCGCTATAGCGGCTTTGCCCACACGGCGCTCGATGCCGAGCTGCGCCAGCGCGGCATCCGGTATCTTTTCTTCACCGGTATCGCCACGAATGTGTGTGTGGAATCCACGCTGCGCGACGCGTACTTTCTCGACTACTGGCCGATCTTGATTACCGATGGCGCCATGGCCGCCGGCCCTCCCGCGATGCATGAGGCCACCGTGCAAAACGTTGAGAACTTTTTTGGCTGGACGGTGACGGCCGCGGAGTTCATCCAGAGCGTGCGAATGGCGCGCGCGGCCGGCGGGATGGTCTAAGCCGGCGTGCCCGCACCCGATCTTCTCCACGCCGGAGCCGCTTTTGGTGCGGCGTTCCTCGCGGGGCTCATCAATTCCGTGGCCGGTGGCGGCACGCTGGTTACGTTTCCGACGCTGATCTGGCTGGGCCTCAACTCGGTGACCGCCAACGCCACCAGCACCGTCGCCATCTGGCCGGCCACGCTCGGCAGTTCGTGGGGCTACCGCCGCGAGTTGCGCACGGTCGAGCCGCGGTTATTCTGGCTGCTGGTTCCGAGCGTGATCGGCGGACTGGCCGGCGCGTGGCTGTTGCGCTTCACCCCCCCGGCGGTTTTCGACCGGCTGATCCCGTACCTGATCCTGTTTGCCACCCTCCTGTTCATGGCGCAGGAACCGGTCCAGCGGTGGATGAAATCGACGGACTCGGAGGCCCACCGTTCCACCAAATGGCTCTTCGGCGCGCTGACGTTCCAACTGATGGTGGCCCTCTACGGCGGCTACTTCGGCGCCGGAATCGGCATCCTCATGCTGGCCGCGCTCAGCGTCATGGGGTTGACCGATATGCACCAGATGAACGGCCTCAAGGTCCTGCTGGGCGGCACCATGAATGGCGTGGCGATTGTTTACTTTGTTTCCAACCGCATGGTGTACTGGCCGGACGTGGTGGTCATGATGGTAGGCGCGATCGTGGGTGGATACGGAGGCGCCGGCCTGGCCCGGCGCCTCGGCGGCCGCGCTGTGCGGCGCATCGTCATTGTGATCGGGTTCGGCCTGGCGCTCTCGTTTTTCGTCAAGCGCTAGTCGGATTAGTCGGCCGCCCTGCCCGATGAGGCCCGGCTGAAGGTCCGGCCTTAGAACCGCCAGAGGACCACCAGGATGCCGGCATGAACCAGGAATAGAGCCAGCCACGCGAGCCGGTTCTCCATTGGGGCCGCCAGTTTCCAAATCCCCGCGCACCACAGCCCGAAGGCCGCCATCCCGAGTAGAAAATAGGCTTCCGCCCAGATCGGGGCGAGCGGCACGTCGTAATCGAAGGTGGCGGGCCTGCCCAGCCGGTAGACCAGTCCGGTTACCTGGCGCGGCGGATCGTGTTTCTCACAGAATCCGTAGGCTCTCCAGGTGCTGCCCCGCGGGCCCGGCAGGTGATAGCTAGCCGTGCGCGTAGCCGGCCGCCGGCAGGTGGCGATCGAACAGCCCATGTGAACCGGGCTGTTGCGCCACCACGCCTCCGTCTCCACCGGCTCCCTGCGTCCTCGGGCGGCATGAACCAGGGCGCCCTCGGGCCGCAATAGAAGCAAGCCCTCGGCGGCCAGAATCGCCACCAGGACAATTCGCTGGACTCTCGCAAACGATGTCATATTTGCCAGAGGACCTGGAGGAAAACCTAGCAGGCTGCTGAAATTCTCTCCGAAACAAGTGACCTGAAGGATGTTGCGGACGTCCTATCTGCATGCGCGGCGAAGACATCCAACAAGACGAACTGTTCAGCTACGGATCACTGGAGGAGCGGGTGCCGGAGGAT
>JAIQFS010000082.1 GCA_020073145.1 Terriglobia bacterium | reverse complement strand
GCGGAACTTATTCTTCGGATTGTGCTTGGCCAGCACCTTGGTGATCGCCGCCGTCAGGGTGGTCTTGCCGTGATCGATGTGCCCGATCGTCCCGATGTTCACGTGCGGCTTGCTGCGGTCAAATTTTTCCTTTGCCATACCTCTACCTGCCTGTCAGGATTGGGAGCCGGAGAAAGTCTGGAGCCGTTGACCAGGATTGAACTGGTGACCTCGTCCTTACCAAGGACGCGCTCTACCAACTGAGCTACAACGGCCCTTTTCTCAGTGAAGCAGCGCAACCCAGCACAGCCTCACCAACACTCTACAAAATCCACTGGTGGACGGGGGAGGATTCGAACCTCCGTAGCTCCAAGGAGCGACAGGTTTACAGCCTGTTGCCATTAACCGCTCGGCCACCCGTCCAGGCCTGTTTCCCCACAGTTCTCCCACCTCACGCGAGACTCACATTGCAGGGAAACTCTCAGGATACAAGGGAAGCCCACCTCACTGCAACTGGGAGACGCGGAATTGCGTCTCAGTACCTCTTGACAGCGCTTGAATCATACGTATAATTGAGACAAGTGATTTAATCGAATGATTGACACAAAGCAGAAGATTCTGGATACGGCGGAACGCCTGATTGGCGATCAAGGGTACGCCGCCACGTCCCTGCGGAACATCATCGGGGAAGCCGGGGTCAACCTAGCGGCGGTCCACTATCACTTTGGATCGAAAGAAGACCTTCTGGATCAGGTGATTCTGCGGAAGGCGGCGGCGGTGAACGCCGAACGAATGGCGCTGCTCGAAGGGCTGGAGGCGAAAGCTGGAGGCCGAGCACTGCCGGTAGAGGAAGTGCTGGGGGCGTTTTTCGAGCCAATGATCCGGGCGGGCAGCGGGAGCCCGCAGTTTGTGAAGCTGATGGGCCGAATGTACGCGGAAGGGTTGATTCCCACGATCGTAGCGAAACACTTCCAGCCGACATTTGCGCGATTCGTGCAAACACTCCGGCGCTCCTTGCCCCATCTGACGGAGGTGGAGCTCCTGTCACGGCTTCAATTCATGATCGGAGCGATGAGTCACGCGGTGTGCGGGCCACGGCAGTTTGCGACTCCACCCGGGGCCGCACCGGACGCCCAGGACTTCGTTCGGACGATGCAGCGGCTGGTGGTGTTCTTGATTGGCGGCCTGCTCGCGCCGCCCACACCGGAGGTGCAGTAGCGATGAGATATGCGTTGGCGCTGTGGTTGGCCGGTTCGCTCGCCTGGGCTCAGGACCGCCCTCCGCTGCAGTTAACCCTCAAGCGGGCCGTCGAGATCGCCACGTCGCCGGAAGGAAGCGCGCAAGTCCAGTTGTCCGGAGAGACGCTGAAGCAAGCGGGGCTGAGGTCGAAAGAAGCGCGAGCGGCGTTTCTGCCCGACGTGGAGAGCGTGTTTTCCTATCAGGACCGCACGGCCAACCTGGCGGCGATGGGGATCAGTCTTTCGAAATCGCCCTTCCCCGGGTTCGCCTTCCCGACGTTCGTAGGGCCGTTCACCACCATGGATGCGCGCGCATCGGTCTCCCAGAGCGTTTTCGATTTCAGCTCGATCCGCAAGTACCAGGCTTCCAAAGTGGGGGTGCTGACCGCCAAATCAGACGCGGAAACCACCGGCGAACAGGTAGCCGCCGTGGTGGCGCGCGCGTACCTGGCGGGAGTCCGGGCCGATACGGACGTGGAAACCGCGCAGGCGAATGTGATGCTGTCGCAGGCCGTCTTGACGCAGGCGCAAAACCAGAAAAACGCGGGAACGGGGACGGGCATCGAGATTACGCGCGCCAAGGTGCAACTCGCCAATGACCAGCAACACCTGCTGGAGGCTCAGAATGCGCGGCGGGCGGCGCACTTGCGGCTGCTGCGCGCCATGAATCTCCGGCTGGATACGCCGATGGAGCTGACGGACCGGCTGCAATACATGCCGGTGGACGCGGCCACGCTGGAGCAGGCGCGCCAGCAGGCGCTGCAGCAGCGGCCCGACTACAAGGCGCAGCAGGAGCGCGAAGACAACGCGCGCCTGATGGCCAGCGCGACGCGGATGGAGCGGCTGCCCAGTCTGGCGGCGTTTGGGGATTACGGGTCGAGCGGCTCGGGCTTCGGAAACTCGCTGCCGACGCGCACGTACGGGATCTCCTTGAAGGTGCCGCTGTGGGATGGAGCGCGCCGCGACGCCCGCCGCGCCGAATCCGAATCGCAGCACCGCGCCGAGACGATCAAATCGAACGACTTAAAGGATCAGATCGAGCTTGACGTGCGGCTGGCTCTAGACGCGCTGAGCTCGGCGCAAGACGAGGTGACGGTCGCTAAAGACGGGCTGGACCTGGCGGAGAACGAACTGGCGCAAGCACGGCGGCGTTACGAAGCGGGCGTCAGCGACAGCCTCGAGGTGACTGACGCGCAGACCCGTTTGGAACGGGCGCGCGACAACCAGACCGCGGCGCTGTACAGCTACAACGTGGCGCGCATCGACCTGGCGCAAGCCATGGGAACGGTCCGGCGGACGATTCAATAGCGGGAGAGACGATGAAGAAGCGACGTATTGTATTCATTCTGATTGTGGCCGGGGGGGCCGCCGCCGCATTCTACGGGTTTCGCGGCTCGTCGCACCAGGCCGGCGACCGGATTGTGGTGTCGGGAAATATCGAGCTGACCGAAGTCAGCATCGGGTTCAAGACCGCCGGCAAGCTCATCGAGCGCAACGAGGATGAAGGCGACACGGTCAAGAAGGGGCAGATTGTGGCTCGCCTGGACCGCGAGGGGCTGCTGGCGCAGAAGGACCGCGAAGCCGCCGGACTGGCCTCCGCCAGGGCCCAGCTCACGCAGGCGGAAACATCGTTGGAATGGCAGAAGCAGACCTTGGCGGGCGATGTGGAACAGAAGAAAGGCGATCTAGGGTCGATGGAGGCCCGCTTGTCGGAACTCGAGAATGGCGCCCGGCCTCAGGAAAAGCTCGATGCCAAGGCGGCGGTGGACTCGGCCAAATCCGAGCTGGACCGCGCCAAACGCGACTGGGAGCGCGCCCAGACCTTGTACAAGAACGATGACATCTCCACCGCGCAGTACGATCAATACCGCACCCGGTGGGAGAGCGCCGATGCCGCGCTCAAGCAGGTGACCGAGCGGGAAGGGCTGGTGCTGGCCGGTCCACGCGCCGAACAGATTAAGGCGCAAGCCGCGCTGGTGGAGAAATCCCGCGGCGCGCTCAAAATGTCGGAAGCGAACACGCTGGAAATTAAGCGGCGGGAAGAAGAACTCGCGACGCGTCGCGCCGAAATCCAGCGTTCGGAAGCCAGCCTGGCCCTGATCGATTCGCAGCTCGCCGATACGGTGGCCGCATCTCCCGTGGATGGAGTGGTCCTGGTCAAATCCGCGGATGTGGGCGAAGTCTTAGCGGCGGGAACCACCGTAGTGACTATCGGCGACATCGACCACCCGTGGCTGCGAGGCTACATCAACGAAACCGACCTGGGGCGAGTCAAGCTGGGGTCCAAGGCCCGGGTGACCACGGACTCGTATCCCGGCAAGATCTATCAAGGGCGAGTCAGTTTCATCGCCTCGGAGGCCGAGTTCACTCCCAAGCAGATTCAGACTCTGGAAGAACGGGTCAAACTGGTGTACCGCATCAAAATCGAGATCGATAACCCCAAGCACGAACTGAAATCCAACATGCCGGCGGACGCAGAAATCGTTCTGGAGTAAGGATGCCGGCCATCATCGAGACCCACGACTTGACGCGGCGCTTCGACGCGCTGACGGCGGTGGACCATCTCAACTTATCGGTAGCGGAAGGCGAGATCTTCGGCCTGGTGGGGCCGGATGGCGCGGGCAAGACCACCACTTTACGCATGCTGTGCGGGTTGATGGACCCGACCGAGGGAAGCGCGAGCGTGGCCGGGCACGATGTGGTCCGGGACTCGCGCGCGGTCAAGGACCAGATCGGCTATATGGCGCAGCGGTTCGGGCTGTATGGCGATCTCACGGTGCAGGAAAACATGGACTTCTATGCCGATCTGTTCGACATCACCGGCGCCTTTCGGGCCGAACTGACGGCGCAACTGCTGCGGATGACGCGCATGGAGCCATTCCGCGAACGGCAGGCCAGCCGGCTTTCGGGAGGCATGAAACAGAAGCTGGCGTTGATGTGCACTCTGCTGCACCGGCCGCGCATTCTGTTCCTGGACGAGCCGACCAATGGCGTGGACCCGGTGTCGCGGCGCGATTTCTGGGCCATCCTCTATCAACTGCTGCAGGAAGGGATCACCGTTTTTATGACCACCTCGTACCTGGATGAGGCCGAGCGCTGCAATCGGGTGGGGTTGATCCACCGGGGGAAGCTGATCCGCTGCGCGCCGCCGGAGGTCATGAAGCAGGAGACCGGCGCGGCCAACCTGGAAGGGGCATTCCTGAAAACGATCTTCGCGCTGGAGGAGGTGAAGCGGCCATGAACGGGAATGGCAATGCCGTGGAGATCCACGACCTGGTCAAGGCCTTCGGATCGTTCGTCGCGGTGGATCATGTGTCGCTCCAGGTCGAGAAGGGCGAGATCTTCGGCTTTCTGGGGCCGAACGGCGCCGGAAAATCGACCACCATTCGCATGCTGTGCGGCCTCCTGACTCCGACTTCGGGAAACGCCTCGGTGAACGGATTCGATGTCCATACCCAGCCTGAAGAAATCCGCCGCAGTATTGGATACATGTCGCAGAAGTTTTCGCTCTACGACGACCTCACGGTGGAACAGAACATCGATTTCTTTACCGGGATGTACGGGGTACCTCGCGAGATCCGCCAGGCGCGCAAGGATTACGTCCTGGAGATGGCGAATCTGAAAGAACGGCGGGATGCGCTGACGCAGACGCTTTCCGGCGGCTGGAAGCAGCGGCTGGCGCTGGGGTGCGCCATTCTGCACGATCCGCCGGTGCTGTTTCTGGATGAACCCACGTCCGGCGTCGACCCCATCGCGCGCGGCGCGTTCTGGAATCTGATCCACGACCTGGCCGAGACCGGCCACACGGTCTTTGTCAGTACCCACTATATGGACGAAGCCGAGTATTGCCACCGGCTGGCGCTGATGTACCGCGGCAAGGTGATTGCGTTGGGAACGCCGGAGGAACTAAAGAAAGACCTGGATGGCCACGGTCTGTTGCGCCTGGATACTCCGAAGACGCTGGACACGATGCGGGCTCTTGCGGGCGTGACTGGGGTAGTGGAATCGGCGGTCTTTGGGGGCGGGCTGCACGTGGTGGTGGACGACGCCGAGGCCGCGAAGTTGGAGATCCGGCGCAAACTGGAGAGCGCCGGCATCGAAATCCTCCGTCTGGAGACGATTACGCCGTCGCTCGAAGATGTGTTCGTCGCCTTGATCGAGGCCGAGGACCGGAGGGCGGCATGAGCTACCGGCGCACGCGCGCCATCTTCATCAAAGAGCTGCACCACATTACCCGCGACAGCCGCAGCCTGGGGATGGCGCTGGCGGTGCCGGTCGTGATGCTCATTTTGTTCGGTTACGCGCTCAGTCTCGACGTGGACCGCATCCCGACGCTCATCTACGATCAGGACGGCACGGAGCTGAGCCGCGATCTCGTCCGCCAGTTCCAAGGATCCCGCTTCTTCGACATTCGGGGCTTCGTGACCGGCTATGCCCCGGTGGACCGCGCGATCGATCGCAGCCAGGTTCTGATGGCGCTCGTGATTCCGCGCGAATATTCGGAAAACGTCGCGGCCGGACGCGAGGCGCCGGTGCAGATTCTGCTGGATGGGAGCGACTCCAATACCGCGTCGATCGCCAGAGGATACGCCGAGAGCATCGTGCGAAGCTATTCGCTGCGGCTCCGGAACGAGGCATGGAACCAGCGCGGTGGACCGCCGGCTTCGCTGCCGGGAGACGGCCGCCTGCGGATCTGGTACAACAGCTCCCTGGAATCGAAGAACTACGTGGTGCCGGGGCTGATCGCGGTAATCCTGCAGATCATCGCCGCTCTGCTGACTTCGCTGACCATCGCGCGCGAAAGGGAGATGGGGATGATGGAGCAAGTATCTTCGACGCCGTTGCGCGCGTCGGAGATGGTGCTGGGCAAGATGCTTGCGTATTTTGTGCTGGGTCTGGCCGACGCCGTGATTGCGGTGCTGGTGGGAATCTTCGTGTTCCAGGTGCCGTTCCGCGGCAGTCTCCCGCTGCTGCTGGTCTCTACCTGCATATTCCTCTTTGGAGCGTTGTTTTGGGGAATTTTCGTCTCTTCGGTGGCCCGAACTCAGGTGGAGGCGTACCAACTGGGTTTCATCACCTCCTTCCTGCCCGCATTTCTGCTCTCCGGCTTTATTTATGCGATTGAGAATATGCCCGCGATCATCGGCGGGTTCACACGAGTCATACCGTCACGCTATTTCGTGACGGTTCTGAAGGGTGTTTATCTCCGGGGCGGCGGGTTCGCCGACCTGTGGAGTGAGATCGGATTCCTGGCTCTGTACGCCGCCATCGTGTTTCTCGCGGCGACGCACAAGTTGAACCAGAAACTGGCGTGACGTATGTGGAAGCGGATTTCGAGCATTCTGCGAAAGGAGTTCATTCAGGTCCTGCGGGAACCGCGGATGCGGGCCCTTTTGTTCGGACCGCCGTTGATCCAGTTGGTGATATTCGGTTTCGCGGTGAATCTGGATGTAGACCATGCGCGGATCGCCTGGACGGATCTGGACCGGACGCCGGTGAGCCGCGATCTGCGGGAGCGCTTCGAGGGCTCCGGCCACTTCCGGGTGGTGGCGCTGCCGCGCACGGAACAAGACGCGCGCCGGGTCCTGGACCAGGGAGTCGCGCAGGCCGTGGTGCGGGTACTGCCCGGGTTCGCGCGCGATCTGGCGCGCGGCCGCACCGCCGACGTACAGGTGCTGGTGGACGGCGCCAATTCCAACACCGCTTCCCTGATTGCGAGTTATGCGGAGGAGATTCTTGCCGGTTTCTGGAGCGACGCGACCGAGCACCAGCGGAACGGACTGATGCTGGCGCGGAGTCCGGGGCCCGCCGTCCGTGTCGCGCTTCCGCAAGTCACCGCGCAAGGCCGCGTGTGGTTCAACCCCAACCTGTACAGCCGCGACTACTTCGTGCCGGGCGTGGTGGTCAATATTGTCATGCTGGTGACCCTGATGCTGACGGCTCTGGCGATTGTGCGGGAGAAGGAGATCGGCACCATGGAGCAATTGATGGTGACGCCCATGCATCCGCTGGAGCTGATGGTGGGCAAGACCGTGCCGTTTGGGTTGGTGGGGCTGCTGGAAGTGACGTTGATCACGGCGGCCGCGCTGCTGGTCTTTCATATTCCGTTCCGCGGAAGCGTGCTGGTCCTGCTTTTGTCGTCGGTGCTGTTTCTGATGACCACGCTAGGAGCGGGGCTGTTTGTTTCGACGATTTCGCAGACCCAGCAGCAGGCGATGCTGGGCTCGTTCTTCTTTGCGTTGCCGGCCTTCATGCTAAGCGGATTTGCCTTTCCCATTCGTAATATGCCGCTGGCTGTGCAATACCTGACTTATCTGGATCCGCTACGATACTTCATCGAGATCGTGCGCGGGATCTTTCTGAAGGGAGTGGGCATCTCGGTCCTGTGGCCGGATATGGCTTGCCTGGCGGTGTACGGCATGGCGGTACTGGGGCTCAGCGCCGCGCGTTTTCGTAAGAAGCTCGACTGACCGAGGGGTTCGAGGAGGGATACAAGCATGAGTTACCGGCGCACCAAGGCCATCTTCATCAAAGAGCTGCACCATATCACCCGCGACGGACGCAGCCTGGCCCTGGCGCTGGCCATGCCGGTGATGATGCTGCTGCTCTACGGATACGCGTTGAGCCTGGACGTGGACCACATCCAGACGCTGCTCTTCGACCAGGACGGCACCGCCGCCAGCCGCCGGCTCATGCGCCAGTTTCAAGGCTCGCGTTATTTCGATGTGGCCGGCTTCGTGAACGATTACCGCGCCATCGAGCGCGGCATCGACAGCAACCGGATCCTGGTCGGGATTACGATCCCGCGCGATTTCGGCAAGGATCTGGCGGCCGGCCGCGGCGCCACGGTCCAGATTCTGGTGGATGGCAGCGACTCCAATACGGCCGCCATCGCCATGGGCTATGCGGAAAACGTGGTCCAGAATTATTCCGTCGAAGCCCGGACCGAGATTCAGAACTTCCGCGGCCGCCACGCGGCGCCGCTGGTCGACCCCCGGCTGCGGGTCTGGTACAACAGTTCGCTCCAATCCAAGAACTACGTGGTGCCCGGGCTGATCGCCGTGATCCTCATGATCATCGCGGGCCAGCTCACGTCCCTCACCATCGCGCGCGAATGGGAGATGGGAACCATGGAACAGATCCTCTCGACTCCCCTGCGGCCGACGGAGATGGTGCTGGGCAAGATGCTGGCGTACTTCGTGGTGGGGCTGACCGATTCCGCCATCGCCTTGATCGTGGGAGTGACGATTTTCGGCGTGCCCTTCCGGGGCAGCATCTGGGTGCTGGCGGTCTCGACCTGCGTGTTCTTATGCGGGACGCTGTTCTGGGGAATCTTCATTTCGGCGGGCAGCCGCACCCAGGTGGTGGCGTACCAGTTGGGCATGCTGAGTTCCTTCCTGCCCGGCTTCCTGCTCTCCGGCTTTGTGTTCGCGATCGACACCATGCCCAAAGCGATCCAGGTGATCAGCGTGATTGTGCCGGCGCGATATTTCGTGACCATCGTCAAGGGCGTGTTTTTGAAAGGTATCGGCCTGAGCATCTTGTGGACGGAGCTGGCGTACCTGGCGCTGTTCGCGGGAATCGTGTTCTGGCTTTCAGTGCGACGAATGAACCAGAAGGTGGCCTAAGCGATGTGGGAACGGATCGGGGTCATTCTGCGAAAAGAGTTCATCCAGATGCTGCGCAACCCGCGCATGCGGGTGATGCTGTTCCTGCCGCCGGTGCTGCAACTGGTGATCTTCGGCTATGCGGTCACGCTGGACGTGGACCACGCGCGCATTGCCTGGATGGATATGGACAACACCCCGGACAGCCGCGCGCTGCTGGCGCGCTTCGAGGGTTCGGGACGCTTCGACGTGGTCGCCACGCCGCGCAGCGAGGCCGAAGTGCAGCGCATTCTGGACCGCAGCGAGGCCCATGCCGTGGTGCGCGTGCTTCCCGGCTTCGGGCGAGATCTCAAGCGCGGACGCAGCACGGAGGTGCAGGTGCTGCTCGATGGCACCAACTCGAACACCGCCTCGTTGGTTTCCGCATACGCCTCTGCCGTGATCGCCAGCTTTACAGGCGATGAATCGTCGGGTTCGCCGGCGGTAAGGCTGGTGGCCGGCAGCGCGGGCGTGCCCGGCGGCGCGCCACCCGGCGTTACGTCGCAAGCCCGGGTCTGGTTCAACCCCGATCTGCGCAGCCGGAACTATTTCGTGCCCGGCGTGGCCGCCAACATCCTCATGATGATCACGCTCATGCTGACCGGCCAAGCCATCATCCGGGAGAAAGAGATCGGCACCATGGAGCAACTGATGGTGACGCCCATGCGTCCGCTCGAGTTGATGCTCGGCAAGACGCTGCCGTTCGCGGTGGTGGGCATCATCGATATGATCATCATCACCGCGGCGGCGCTGCTGTTGTTCCGGGTGCCGTTCCGCGGCAATTTCCTGCTGCTGTTGTTCTGCGCGGTGCTGTTCCTGATGACCAGCCTGGGGGCCGGCCTGTTTCTTTCCACGATTTCGCAAACCCAGCAGCAGGCCAACATGATGTCGTTCTTCTTCACCACGCCGGCCTTCATGCTCAGCGGATTCACCTTTCCCATCCGGAACATGCCCCCGGTGGTGCAATACCTGACGTACCTGAACCCGCTGCGTTATTTCATGGAGATTGTGCGTGGCGTGTTTCTGAAAGGTGTGGGCTTCGACACCCTGTGGCCGAAGATGCTGGCGCTGACCGTTTACGGAGTGGCGATTCTGGGTCTGAGCGCGCTGCGCTTTCGCAAGACGCTGGACTAGGAGTGAGCTAGCGGGCGGCGAGGCTGAACAGCTTCGTCACGGCTTCGACGCTGCCCGAAACATCGGCGCGCACCGTAAGTTCGTCCCGGTGCACCTGCACGGCGGCGAGCCAGGCGGCGAGATCGCGGTCACGGACGGTGGCGGCGGCAATGGAAAGCAACCCGCGCAGAGTTTCCTCCAAGTGACGCGCGGCGTTCGCGGAGCGGCAGATGCCGGCCGCGTGCAGCGTCACCGCGGAGTTCAGCTCGGCGGCGAAGGTGGCGTGATCGGTGAACGCAAGCAACCGGTTGAGGTTGACGCTGTTGCCGCGGAGCGGGAGCGAGCCGCCGCCGGACTCGACGGCCCAAACCGACTGCGCGGCAACCGCGTCCGCAAGAGCCACCAGCGCCGGCGCACCGCTCCGGCCCGTGGCCCGTTGCGCGGTGGCGGCCCGGACCGCTGCATCGCCGCCGGCCACAGCCAGTTGCGGCGTCAGCAGGCGAGCCCCGGCGGGCGCTGACCGAAACTGGCCGCGCGCGATGACGAGGAGTTCCCGGCCATTGTAGGCCACTAAGACCTCGGAAGCATCACGAACGGGTTCGAGCAGCCCCGCCCAGCCGCGGGACAAATGCTGAAACCCAGGGTTGGCACGTAGCGTATCGAGGTGCACACCCGCGAGTACCCGTGTGTCCGAAGGCACGCACGCGGCCAGCTCGGCGGCGATGGCGGGCCGAGGCGCTGCCGTACGGCAGGCCGCAGTCGCAAGCGCGAGCGTGACTAAGGCCGCGGCCGGGTATGGAGAGCCCATGTGTTATGATCGCAAAGGAGTCTGCTTCTCAGCAGGCCGAGGCCCACCGCGCGGAAGGCCACCCTAGCTCAGTTGGTAGAGCGGCTGATTCGTAATCAGCAGGTCGCCGGTTCGATCCCGGCGGGTGGCTCCACACCAAACCCTTTTGCTTCAGTTGGCTACGGCGGCTCCTGCCTTCTGCTGCGAATCGTCGTTTTCGCTGGTATGCCCAGAAGTATGCCCACCCTGGACCATCCGGTTCTTCCGAGCCGCTCTTGCCTGCTCCATCGCGTCTTCCATGCTCTCGTCCTTCGGGTGTACATACCGCATGGTGGTCTTCATGTCGGCATGACCTGCATACTTGTGCAGTTTCCACGGGTCCATGTATTCGCCCCACCGGGTCAAGCAGGTATGGCGAAGGATATAGAGTTCAAACGTCAGCACTCCGCTGGAAGTCATGGCCTTGTCGTGCTGCTTTCTGAGGCTGGATGCTTCGATATGGCCGGTGCCGGTCGGCGCGGGAAAAATCCATTCACCCGGAGTCGCCGTGGCAAGGCGCATGGCCAGTGCAGCCTTTAGACGTTCTGCCATGATCGGTATTCGCCTTCGTGCAGCTTTGGTCTTCCCGTCAAAGATCCAGATTGCGCCGTCACGAACATTTTCCGGCTTGAGTCGAAAGCATTCATCGGGTCGTAAACCCGCGTCAAGCATGAGGAGTGCGACATCACGCAATCGGAATGCATCCGGTTTCAGGGGTTGCTCACCCCGTACCGTTGCGCGGATTCCAGACAGGGCAGCTTGATAATCCTTCTCAAAGGCGTAGGCAAGCTCCGTGGTGGCCTTGACATAGCCCGCATCCTCGGCTTCGGACAGGGCGCGTTCCCGGTGATTCTCGCCGGACAGCAGCTTGATTTTCGTCACGCTTGAAACTCTGCCCCACTCGTTGGCGCAGTTGAAAATTCGGCGCAGGGTTGCCAAGTCGCGGTTTATTGTGGAAACTTCCAGAGCCTTGTCGTTACGCCGCTTTTGGCGATACTCCTGGCGAGACTTCACGAAATCCTGGATCATATCGTGGTTGATCCCGTCTAGCGCTGTACCTGCCAATCTCTTGTCTGCCTTCAGATTCGCCGTGCAGGTCTCATAAAACCGGACTGTATTCTTCTCCCCTGACTTGGTGTTGCGAATGAACGGCAAGAAATCATGGTCGATAAAGGTCGCTAATGTCGGCACTGGCTTTCTCTCCCAGATGCCCACTTCGCCCTTAGCCAACGCGGTCCGATGGGCCGCTTCCATCTGCTCAGCCACTCGTTTGTTGGTCTGTTTCGTGGGCTTCCGGATAGGCTTCCCGTTCCACATGAACTTGAACCAGTAGTACTTGCTCTTCTTCTGTTTGTAGACCGACATTACTTTCTACCCTTTCTCCGGTTCTTGCTCCCTTTGGGTCGCCCCCCAAGCCTCCCGTTCTCCCTGGAGGCTTTGGCTTTCCGCTTGGATCTCACGCCACCGCGGCACGCGGGACAGTAGCAAACCAACGGAACACCATGAATAGGGCACTGCATTCCCATAGTATAACCCAGCATGCTAGGTTATTTTACATTTTCTACAAACCTAGCTTGCCCGCGCTGTTCTCCCGGAATAGGTTCCCATCGCGAATGTAACGTCGTACCATCTGAACCGATCGGTGCCCAGTCTGGGCCATGATGGACCTTTCCGACGCACCAGAAACGGCCGCGCTAGTAGCGTGCCCTGCTCGCAGGGAGTGCCCCGCATACTTCGCAGGGTCCAGCCCGACCCGCTTAGCCAGCTTCTTGACGATGCGGGCAACATCGATGCCGGATAAACGTCCAGGCTGCACCTCTCCGTGCCGATTGAAGGAACGAAGTAAGGGCCCGAATGAGATGTTGGCACACTCGATCCACAGCTGGACATTGCGCACTGGGCAGGTTCCAGGGCTCGATCCGTAGGGAATTCCGACTTGGCGACCTGCCGCTTGCTGGTCCGTCTTGGACCGCCGAATCAAGATTGTGAGGCCATCCTTGGTGAAGGCACAATCCTCGACGGTCAGCGCCACCAGTTCTGACCGGCGTAGTGCCCCAGCGAAGCCCAGAAGGATAAGAGCCCGATCCCGCAGGCCGATCAGACCTCCTTTCGTGCCCTCCACCATTGCCCGTATGTCGTCCGTCAAAGCGGGCGCCTTCTGGGCTTGCGCGGTGCCTTTCGTCCGCCGAATTCCCTTCATGGTGTTGGCGACGATTGGGCTGCGCGTGGGCGGTTCCAGCCCTACTGCCTTGTGTGCCTCGGTGATTGCGTTCAATCGCCGCTGAAGGCTACCGACCTTCAGACGTGCCGCGCACTCCGCGATATAGACTGCCACCGTTTCAGGACCGGCAGGCAGCGGAGAGAGGCGTCGGGTCTCGCACCACCCGCAGAAATGCCGCCAATCGCTCTTATAGCCCCTGAGTGTGTTTTCAGCCTTTGAAGCCCGGATGAACTCCTGGACTTCGGAGGGGAGCGGTATAACCGCCCCCTTGTCCGGAACCGGCCCAACTACCGAGGTGTCCGGTTTCATGCCGCCACCTCGTCATCCGGGTTGGCGTTTTCATCCGTCAGCCCGGGCTTGAAGTGTTGCCGTTGGCCGCTCAGCAATTCGAGTTCGCGCCAGTACTCCCATTCGGCCTGGAGGTGGTCCTCCGTCATCTGGGAGAGTTCCTGGTATCGGGCTTGATGCCTCCGCCAGTACACCGTGCCATCTTTCCGCCGCTCCCGGTTCTCCGGAAGGAACCATGCCGCCTCAAGTGCCCTGTCCCGGCATCGTTGGACCGGGATTGGTGGCGGCAGCAGGGGCACACGATGTGCCCCCGTTTGCTTACGCGGTTTCGCCGTTCCACTGGCTGTTATCACCACGTGCGGATTACTGCCGCTCAGGTTCAACTGAACGCTGTAGCTGAGGCCGTCCCGATGGAGAGACCGGCAGACCTCCGCGAATCTCCGCCATGCCCGATCAAATCTCCGTTCGTCCCGGATGCTTTCCACAGGAGTGTAGATCAGGTAGCGCCCGGTCATGCCGCCACCTCCGTGGTACCTTCGGCCTGTTGGATCAGATAATCGGCCGCCTGTTGTGCTTTGCTGGCAGCCGTGAAGATGGCCCGCTTATCGGCCTTCAGCACTTTGAGCCAAGATCCAATGTATTGGGCATGGTCCGGACGCGGTTCACTGCTAAGGCCGAGGTGTGCCAGCGTGAAAGCAGCGGTTAACTCCGCCACCAGTTCTTCTATGGAATAGGCGTTGTCGCCGAACCGCTTCCCCAGTTCCCGATTGCAGCGGGCAACATGGGAAGTCCAGTGCCCGCTTTCGTGTGCCCTGGTGCTGTAGTAGTCCACGGGAGTGTAGAACGCGGCAAACGGGGGCAGGGTGATTGAATCATCGGCAGGAGAATAAAACGCCCGGTTGCCTTGATGTGCCACGCGGGCCGAGATTCGCCCGAAGAACGTCTCGGCCCGGTCAATCCGTTCTTCAATTGGGGCGTCAGCATCCGGTTTGGACATGTAGCCGTCAACCTGCGCAGCGTTGAAAACGGAATAGCCCCGAGTGAACAGTAGCCGTGAACCACTGGCCGTGTGTTCTTCGCCATCCTCCTGGGTTTCGGCCCCACTGTTGGCGAATTTCCAAAACACCACCGTGGTAGCCTTCTCGCCCTTGCGGACTTGGGCTCCCCTTTCTTGCCACTGCGCGTAGGTTGCCCATTCTCCGCGTTCATAGCCTCTGGTTTGCGCTGCCGCCCAGAGGCAAATAGTGTTGATGCCCCGATAGGGCTTCTTGCTGCTGACGTTGATGGGCGAAAAAGCAAACTTGCCTGACGTGTGCCACGGCATGCGCCAGTTCCCTACGCCCTGTTCAATTGCGTTGATGATCTGGGACGTTACACGCTCGTAAACGTCCCGTTTGGGTGCGGTAACCTCGTGTGTAGACATCGAAAGCTCCAATCCAGCTTTTGGTGTTAGGGGCCGTGCCAAGCGTCAACTTGTCGCGGTCCCGTTTCGCTCTAGTGTTCGATTCAGTTTGCTAATCGAACACTCAAACGAAGCAATACTAAACCCAAACTGACTTGCCTGCAAGTACTGTTTTTTGTTCATGTAAAGCACGTTGGACTGGCCTTTAAGCGGTACTCTGAGCCTTACTCCGCGCGCACAGGGGGTAGGGGTGGTGTTCGGCGGGCGGGTTGAGTTTTTCAATTCGACCGCGTGTGCTTCGATACAAAAAAATCTGAACAAATGAACTTTGGAGGGCCAGGAGGGAGCACAACTAGCTTTCGGACTAGAACATCCGGATCTAGACGGAAGCGCGGGAGGTCGATGCCCGATCACTCTGGCCGGATCGTGGTCGCCGCAAAGCAACTCGGCAGAAGGCAAAGAAAGCCGACTACTTGCTCCGCTACGCGCTGAACATGACCGTGGCGGTAGTTGAAGGCCAAGGCGGGAAAACAAAAGACGCCGCCGACGGCCTGGCAGGTCAAAGAATACGCTCAGATTCTCGGGCTAAAAGAGCAGCGGGGTGATTTCAGAATGCGATGGGCTTGTTGACCGTTAGCGCGGTCTTCACCAATCGCCTGAGTTCCCGGATCGCCAATGCGATCTGCCGTGCGTCTTCACCTGAAAGACCGGCCTCCGAAAGTTGCGGCCCTTTCAGTCGGTCGAGTTCATCCGAAAGCCGACCGACGTCCTTGACACTGAGATAATCTCCAGTGTGAGTTCCACCATACAGAACCTTCCCCAATAACACGGGGCATGCTTGGCCGCGCTTCCTCAACACGCCGGAGAGAATTCTGCGCATATGTGGGATAAACCATATGTTGCCGAGCTGGCAGCCGCCAAGCATCATCTGTTCGTGTTTGCACGGTGGCAGGTTCATCCACATGTCATGCTCATCAACCTTGAATGAGTTCTTGGACCGAATTTCAGGAGAGCCGTTGCTTGCAATGCAGAGCAAGCGAGGATAAGGATGCGGGGTCGTCAGACAGCCTTTTTCAACGCAGTCACAAAAGACCACCGCGTCCAGTCCCATGCTGAATCCTATGGATATTGTTCTCTCGATCCACTACGAACGATGTACGTTACTCAATCCTGGGGCGCGTCGTAGCTGATCAGTATACTGGAAATCGACACTCGGAAGTGCCGGTCAAGGAAACCGATGAAGGAGTTTAGGAGTTGCCACTCTTCCGCATTGTCACGGGCTTGAATCGTCGCGATCAGCACTTGTCCGAGGCAGCGTTGGAATCGGATCCATCCATGCTTCGAGGCGTGACCCCACTTCTCCTCATCCTTCTTCTTCGGCCCATGACGGTGCAGTGTTCCCTGCTTCTTCTTTCTTAGCGCTAGCTCCTTCCGAACCAACAAGTCGTAGAGGTTCTCGTCGCTGCGAGGGCAAATCGTCAATCGAACCATGTTCGCCTCCGTCTCTATGATCATGGCCTCTATAGGGAGCGCAAAGGAGCCGCATGAACCGCCATCCAACACTTGGACTATTTAATATCGTTACATCCGAAATCGTAGCCCGTTTCGGCGTGTGCGGATTCCGGGCGAAGACGAACGGGATTCCGGGGTGAACGCGAAAAGCGTTCCGGGGTGAAGGCGAACACGATTCCGGGCTGAAGGCGAACAGTGATTCCGACGGGAAGGCGAACGGTTTTCGCCCGACCCCGGAAT
>JAIQFS010000024.1 GCA_020073145.1 Terriglobia bacterium | reverse complement strand
CTGGCGGCCCTCCCGGCGCCCATTTCCGTGCTCTACGAAACTCCTCCGCTCACACCTGACCGTTCCGGCACGCGCCGTTGGAATCCGCTCAAATCGCGCTCCGGCCGAAAATCGGGGTTCTGACACGGGCTGCTAGGCCCGACAACCGCGAGGCGATCGTCCGTGGCATCGCCGCGTAGCCCTGGTTCACCTGGTTGACCGCGTTGGTCTTCATTCCCTGAATGGTGGGGTTGTTGCCGCCGAGCATCATCTGGGAGATGGTCTGCACCAGATTGTCCTCTGTCGGATACATGTACGGCTGGACCTGGCGGGTGGTGTTGCCGTAGCTGTTGGATTGGCTGCTTCCCATCGATGTTCCGAGCATAAAATTCCTCTTTCCGAATCCCGTAGATCCAGAGGTCGACGGGCTTTCCGCCGCACAGGGTGTGTGCTGCCAGTTTTGCTTCTCGCTTCGCTCCGAGGTTCACGAGCAGCGATCCCATCGCCAGGTTGCCCTCGGGTACATAGAACTCGACCTTGCCGAGCTCCGGCATCTTGTCGAAGATCGCCAGACCGGTTTCGCGCACAGCGCTCAACGTGATGCCCTTCCCCTGGAAGTCGGGCTTGAAGATGGCGTGCGCGGTCCCGAGCCACGGACTCAGCCGCTCGAAGGTGAGCAGTCCTCCCAGCTCTCCATCGCCGTACACCGCCCACGTCATCTGCTGATCCCACTTCATCGCCATCCACTCGACAAACTGGCCGAGGTCCTGCGGGCCGAAGTCGTCGAGAACCTTGTGGCGGAAGGGCTCGATCCAGCGCCAGATGCGCGGGAGAGCTTCAAAGGGAAACGGGCTTGTGATTTCAATTTTCATCGTCGGAAATACGGCAGCAGCTCCGTACGCGCCAGGTCGATCGTGCCCGGCGCGTGGTGGTGTGCGTTCTGGGTGTGGTTGTGGGTCGGATCCGTCACCGTGTGAGCGTGCCCTGGATCGGTAATGCTGCCTTCGGTGTGCGTGTGGGTGTGGGTGGCCACCGTGGTGCCGGCGCCCGATTGCACGGCCGTACCGCCGCCGGAATCGTTGCCCGTGTTCGCCGGCAGCGTGATCCCCGTGGTGTTGCCGTCGACGGTCACCCCGGTGCTCGCGGCGTTGTTCGTCGCCGTGGTGTCGGCCGTGGTGCCTCCTGAGGCCGCAGTCCCGGTGTAGCCGGCGTTGTTGAATTTCAGATACTGGCCGGAGAGGTTCGGGGTGGTGAAGTTGGTCGTCGTCCCGTTGGCGTTGAGATACGCCACGGTCGTGCCGTCGCAGAGCTGCCAGCCGCTGCCGGGATCGAAGGGGTGGCCGACGATCGGGTGGCTGCCGGTTTCCCCGGGCCCCCACTGCCACGCGAGGCCGCCCCATTTGAGAACGTGCAGGTAGTCGCTCACGAAGACCAGGGTGCCGATGTCGGTCAACCCCAGGGTTGCGGCATACGCGGCGAGGCTCGCCTCGACCAGGGTGTACATGCCCGCGGTGTAGACCCACAGGGCGCTGGTCGACACGTAAGTCAGGCCGGTGTCGCTCTCGACGTACGTGGCCCGGGGGTAGTCGGCGGCCGCGTAGCCCGATCGGTGCGCGTGGGTGTCATAGATGGTTCCGGCCAGATACCGCCACGCGCCCCCGTCCCACCGGTAGAGCACGCCGCGATCGGTCGCCTCAAACAGGAAACCCGAGTCGTAGAGCGAGAGATCGCTCGGCCGGTTGGCGAAGGCGTCGGCGTACAGACCTGCCTCGAATTGCCACACCTTGGCGTTTTTGACCGTCCGCACCAGATACACCGAGGCGCGGTCACTCTCCCAGAACTGTGTTCCCGCGGTCTGATTCTCGGCCGCGTACTGGCTCTGACCGATGCGCTCCTTGTGGCTCGCCTGGAGCAGGCCACCCGTCGACGAGGAGCTCGACTTCAGCCTCTCGGCGATCAGGAGGAAGCGCGAATTGAGCGCCTCCAGTTGACCCGAGGGAAAACCGACGCTCGACGGCAGTTCGAGATTTTCGAGCCTGGACATTTTTATGTGATCGGAAGGGGCATCCAGCTAAACCCGGACGGGGTCTCGGGGACCGGGACATCCTGCCAGCTCCAGCCGCCCGGCTCGCCGATGACCTTCACCCGCACCTGGATCTCGAAGATGCGGCACGGCGCCGCCGCGGTGACTTCGACGCGGCACACGCGCCCCCGCGTGTTCACCGGGAAAGTCTGCCGCTGCCAGCCGCGCCCCGTCGACCTCACCAGGCTCAGGGCCTGGCGCGGTCCCATCGGGCCGGGCAGGTCGCTGAAGAATTGGCCGGCGGTCGCGTCGTCGGGCTGGCAGCCGATCCGGATCTGCTGCAGGAGCTTCGGCCGCGGTGTTCCAAAGGTCAGGTCGCCCGAGCGGAAGATATCGCCCACGCCGGCGAGGTACACGCCGTACGGCTGTACCTGGAGCCTGGCGCCGTGGCAGCGGTAATTGTCGCCGGTGAGGGTGAGCCGGATCCAGCGGGCCTCAAGGCCGCCAGTCTCCGGATTCGGGAGCTGCGCGGTGAAGGTTCTTTCGGCGCCGGTGAATTCGCCCTTCGCGATCTCCTCGAGCCCGTGCAGGCCGGCCCAAAAGCGGAAGTCCACCTTGCCCGAGACGATCTCGAGATCAAACTCGAGCGCGCCGAGCAGGCTCACTTTCTCGATCGGGATCTTGCCGGTGTCGTAGCTGCGGGCGTTGCGCTCGAGCGGGAGGTAGTGCACCACGATCGCGTAGATTTCGCTCTCGGCGTTGCCGGTGTCCGATTCGATCCGGATGGAGATGTTGCGGTACTCGGCCGGCTCGTCGTCGTCGCCCAACGTGAAGGTGGTCTGGGTCCGCGCTGTCGAGGAGAAGGTTCCCAGGTTGAGCACCGTCGTCCCGTTGTCGAGGTAGGCGTACACCGTGAACGTGCGCCCTTGGGTGTTGTGATCGATCACGAAGTCGGCGTAGCGCTTCTTGTTTTCCGGGGCGCCCTGGTCCTCGTAGCGCGACTGGTAGATGAGAGGAATGTTGGCTTCGGCGGATCCAGTCTCGATCTGGTAGACGCTGCCGCCGATCGCGCCCAGCAGTCCGCCGCCCTGGCCTTCGTCGTAGAGCGCGGTGAAGCCGCGCGAGTCGGTGAACCACTGGCCCGCGTCGAAGACCAGGGTGGTGTCGTTGAGGAGCTGCGGGGCGGCCGCGTTCGCACTCGGATAGCTGAAGTAGAGCCGGCCGTTGCGGTAGGCCATGCAGGCGCCCGAGCGAACATTGGCGGTCGGGTGCACCGGGGCGCTCGGAATCGTGCCGGCCGTGAGAATCGTATCTTGTTTGAAGATCGGATCGAGCGGCCCGGTCAGTTTTCCGGCGCTGTCGCTGGTCCCGAGGTACACGCTGCCCGAGGCGGTCCCGTACACGCCTTCGGTGGCCTGCAGGTAGATGACTTGGCCGGCCGCGGCCCACGCCTTGGGGCCGATCTGCCCGATTTCGACGTTGGTGCGCTCGATGTCGCTCGCCAGGTCGTCCGGATCTCCCACCAGGCGGTGGATGGTGCGCTCTTTGAGGATGATCACCATGCGCGGGTAGACCGCGATCGCCTCGACGTGCTCGCCCTCTTCGCCTACGTCCACCCAGTTGCCATCCTGCTCGCTCTGGGAGCCCGGGAAGTAGGAGGGCTCGTCCGAGGGCGTCCACCAGATTCGATTGGGGTGCAGGAGCGAGTTGAAGGCCAGGAGCTTGCCGAAGTACGGCCCCGCGAGACCCTTGGCGGCCGGCGCCGGATCGTGGTCGATCGCCATCGCCACCCCGAGCGACGCGATCCCGAGGTCGGTTTGATCGTCGCCGTTGGTTCCCGCCGTCACACCGAGGTCGATGTAGACGGTGGTCGAGATCGGGATCGGCACCGAGTTGACCTTGTAGGCCTGCAGCGGGAAGGATCCGCCCTGGCGGTACGCGTTCCACTGGGTGATCTGCGCGTCGGTGAAGGCCGGCCGGGTGAGGTCGACCGAGTCGTTGGCTCCGAGGCCGGTCACGGCGCGGGCAGGGCTCGGGTTGGTCTCCTCGCCCTCCTCGGTCACGCCGGTGACATAGTAGCTGTAGTTTCCGTTGAGACCGCCGGAGGCCGCGCCGCCGGCGGTGAAGGTCGGGGCGGCCGTGGCTTTGGCGGGAGTCCAGGCGAAGGTGCTCAGCCCGTCGTCTTTCTTCTGCACGTTGGGATTCATGATCCACACGCGCCCCTGGAAGGAAACGGGCTGGAGCGGGTCCTTGGTGAGGCCGGTCGCGATGGCGGTCGCATCGCGGTAGAATTCTCCGCCGGCCCCTGTGCCGGCGCCATAGTACCGCTGGGGCCCGGTCGCGCGCAGCGCCGTCACGATCGAGGTCACGGGGTCGGTGAAGGTCTGGATGGCCGCCGAGTTCGATTTCCGGCCCCGCAGGTTGCCCGAGCGATCGCTGCGCCAGTTTTGCGCGGCGATACACTGGCCCTCGGGCACGGCATCGCCCGCGGCGAGCAGGTTCAGGCCGCCGGAGAGGAGCTTGGAAACCTGTGGTTCCATCTCAGGATCCGGATCCCCAGTAAGCAGCGGCTGCCCGCTCGAAAATCTGCCCGAGCGTGCTAAAGGCCTGCGCGGCGTCGAGCATCTGCCCGTCGCCCTGGCGCCGGCGCGCCTTCTCGAGAGCCTTGGCCGCCAGGTAGTCGCCGATCGGCGCCGGCATCTTCAGTTCGAGAGGCTGACCTGTTGCAGGGACCGGCATGTCGGGCGGCCGCATCTGGAAGATCAGGGTGAGGACGCCGGCCGCGTTCTTGGGCGGATACACCCGGAGGTAGTTCAGGCCCGAGGCGTTGCCGATCCACCGCGTCGGCGCCGCGACACCGGCCGCCTCTTCGTAATCGTCGTCGAGGGCCTCGACTTCGTCGACCTCCGCCGGCTGCAGCGTGACCCCATCGGCGGCCGCGTAGATGGTCACGATGTGAAGCGCCGGCACCGGGTAGAGTCCTTGGTTCGCGACCAGGGCCGTCGAGTCGTCGTATTGGACGATGAGCAGAAGCCCGCGGCCAAGCGCGTGGAAGGACTCTTCGGCGTACTGGTAGAGCTCCGCTTCGGTCCAGTCGACGAGCTCCTCGACGCGCGAGGCGTTGAGGCTCACGACGATCCAGGGGGTGAGGGTTGACCAGTCCATCGGTTCTCCTTCCGGTACGGCGGAAGATCCGGCCGCGTCTTGAGCAGCTTCGAGTAGTCGAAGGATTCCAGCTCGAACGGCTGGCGATCGTAGCGCTGGGAAAGCGATCGCGCCCGTACCTGGTCCGCGCGCTCCTTGGCATTGTCGAGGTAGCTCGTGAGCCGCGCATTGGCCGAAGCGAGCTCCTGGCCGCCCTCGTTGGCACGCAGCCGCCATTCTCCGTAGTCGATCAGGCTCGCATGGTCCGCGTCGAGGATCTCGGGCACGTCGCCATCGTTCACCAGAGGCACCGGCGACCGTGCATAGGTGATGAGGAGCTTCTGGCCGGTGAGCGCCGGTCTCTTGTTGAGAAACAGGAAATCCCACCCGAGCACGCCGTACTGAGTGGGGGTGCCGTTGGTGTTCAGGAAGCTGTCGTCGGCGGCCGCCATCTCGTAGAGGCTCGCCGGCCGGAGCTTCGGGTTGGTGTTCACGGCGAGCCCGGGCGAGGCCTGCTCGTTAAACGTGCCGGTATCCGATTCCTGCGTGTCGAAGGTCATGTCGGCGCCGGCCGCGGTGTCGTTCGAAATTCTGACGCGCAAGGGAACCAGCCAATCCGCCCATCCCGCATCGAGCATCCGGTACCAGCTCTTTCCTGGCGTGAGAACGAGTTCCCGCTGGTTCTCGAGAGAGAGCGTGAGGAAGCAGAAAAGACGTTGGCCTTCCCCGATTGCCGCGGTTGCCGCTGCCTGAGCGTTAGTGTCGGACGGGTCCCACTCCAGGCGGCCGATCACACGGCTGCGGATGTCGGAGAGCTGCATTGCTTAGAAGGGACAGGCCCAGCCGGCCTGGCCGCGAAAGGCCCACGCCCCGGCGCCGCCCCCGGTGCAGGGCGTCACAATGTTGCAGTCCGAACACCAGACCATGCTGCCGCCGGCCGGAGCGGAAAGGTTGGCGAACGTGGTCCCAGTGCTGATGTAGACGCCCGTGCTGATCCCGCCGATGACCGTCCCGAGCGACCCTCCCGGATCCAAATTCACCCGCAGGGTGCCCGTCGCGTCATAGCCTGCCAGGTGCGGATGGACCGGGCTGCCGCCGTTCTGGACCCACCAGTACCCGTTGTTCGCTCCCGAGTTGCCCGCATAGACCGCCGTCAGGATGGCGTTGACCGTCGTCGATCCGTTCACCGTCCAGGAATTCCACGACGGCGCCAGGGTATTGAGGGCGTTCGGAAGGTGGAAGGTGTTGTCGAGCTGAGCAAGATAGGAGAACGTTCCGAGTCCCCCCGCGCCGCCGGTCCCGATGCAGGCGAGCCAGTTCGAGAGCGTGGTGTCGTACCAGAACTGCGTGCCGCTATAGCAGGTGGACGGAATTGAGCCGGTCGCTCCGGTGTTCTGAAAGGGCTTGTTATACGAGTAGTTGTTCGATTGGTAGTCGCCCGAGGCAAACAGGAAGATCGGAATCGACGTCGAGTAGCCATCGTCGATCAGGATGTTGTTGACTTCGACCGCTTGCCCGCCGTTGCCGTAAATCTCGCAGTCGCGCCGGTCTCCCACGACTTGCGTCTCGCTAACCTGAATGAATTTCCCGCTGGCGAGCTCGACGAACGAGTGGACGCTGCCGTCTTTGGCCGCGATGCCGCCGTTTCCGAGGACGAGAAAGCTGTTCCGGATCACCACGTTTCGCGGATATGACGCCAGACCGCCGCCCGAAGACTGAAACAGAATCCGGCGGTACTCCTGCCATGCGGTGAGGCCCCCGAAGCCGGCGCCGGTCTCAAACCAGTTGTGAGATATCGTGACCGAGCTGTCGACGTCGTAGCTCGAGATGCCGGCGGGATTCCAGCCGAAGCGCGTGGGCTGCTCGCGCTCGAAGGTGATGTCGGCGGTTTTGGAATCCTCAAAGGTCGAGTCCGAGATCGCCCCCTGGCCGCAACCGTCGCACACCACCGTTTCTCCGTTGCGATCGCCCTCGATCGCAAACAGCGAGAACTGCTCGTTGGAAGGGCCGAGGTAGATGCCCACGTCGTTGGCGGTGTTCCACACGTTGCGGAAGCGATCGAAGTCCGAGCCGTACGGTGCGACGAAGCCGTACTTGAGTCCCGTGAACTGCACATTTTCGACCGTGATGTGGCCACTCCCGTTCGACTGCACGCCCGTCGTCACGCGGCTGCCGGTGTTCGACACGTTGGTCTGCGAGGAGTTTTCGAGGGTGATGTCCCGCAGCGTGAAATTGTTCGCTACCCCGGTCCACGGCGGGTCCTGCGTCGAGCTATAGGTGTCGAGGTTGAAGATCGGGGCCGAGATGGTGGAGTTGATGAACGTCGACCAGGGCGTGACGCCCCGGATGCACACACTGCGCGAGCTGATCTGGATGGTCGAGGTCACCTTGTAGGTGCCCGCCGGAAAAAGCACGCAGGGCGGAGAGGGATACGTCCCGGACAGCGAGGCCGTGATGGCGTTCGAGATCGCGGTGGTGTCGTCGGTCGATCCGTCGCCCACGGCGCCGTAGTTTTTCACGTTGAGCGAGACGCCAAACTGGCTCTTGGCGAGAGAAATGATCTCGGCGGCCGCCTGGTTCATCGGCCAGGCGGTGATGCGCCCTTGCACCACGGCGTTGACCAGGTGGGAGGCCGCCGCGCCTCCGCCGTTCGAGGTATCGATGCCGCGCCCGTCGGCATTCGGACAGGCCGTCACCCCGGCCGTGAGGTGGGTGCCATCGGGAATCGCGCACACGGCCAGGATCTCGCCGTCGATGGTGGCGAAGGAGCCTGCTTTGAACTGGCCCGAGGAGGCCACCGGGATCGAGGTGTCGCTCGATCCGATGCCGCTCGTGAGGGTGGTCTGGGCCCGGTTGGTGGCGATGCCGAAGTCAGCGTTGACCGGGAGCCTGGTGGGAAATTTGGCGGTGTTCTGGCTCCAGGCCCCCGCCGTGCAGAGGAGAACGAAAAACGCTCGCTTCATCAGGTGCCTCCTAGTAGGTGAGCCCGTTGGCTGCCACGCTGTACCCGAACAGATTCACAGATTCAAGAGCATGGGCCACGTTGGCTCCAAAGGCGAGGGTCACCGCCTCGTTGATCTTGAAGGGAATGGCTATGTTCGTCACGCAAACCCTCGATCCTACGCTAGAGACGCCACTCGGATTGGAGATGTTGTCGCTGTAGGCCGTGTACCCGAGCCCCCCAGCTAAAGTGACCGTCTCCGTCGCCGCGGCGCCGGTTGAATCTCCCTCCAGCGAGTAACAAAATCCGGTGATGATGTGGAAGCGTCCGGATGTCGCGGCAGCAGCAATGGTCGCAGTCGATCCCGAGCCGGGATTATTGGTCAGCGACCAACCCGGAGTTGCCGACGTGATCTCCGGCGTCTGCGTATATAGATTCGAGGCCGGATTGCTCACCAAATTGTTGATGCTGTTGCTGTTGACGTGGGGCGTGGTGGCGTCGGTGAGGGAGTAGCCCCGAAGAGTTACGAGCACCTCGGCCCAGGCCGCCGACGAGCCATCCGTAAAGTTGCCGCTGACGCCGGTTGGAAGTGCCAGGATTGCGTGGCCGCCGAAGCAAGTCAGGATATTTGTCCCTGAGGAAATCGCGAGAGAACCGGTGTCGAAAACCAGGCCGCTGCCAGTGGGCAGGGTGAGGGTGCCGGTAGAAGCACACCCGGCGGCGATGACGGCTTCGTTCGGCTGCGACGTCATGGCGTTGGTAATACTCACGGCGGTCGTCGCATTGTTGCTGCTGCCGGTCACGAGATCGATGCTGGTCAAGCCAGGGATGGCGTTGCCGATATCCCAGGCCATGAACATCACGGTGGAGTTGGACGAGGAGGATCCCGAATAGGTGTAGCCGATCGTCGTTGCAGAGGCCGCCGATGGGGCGATGAAGGCCCGGCATTCCTGCGTGGTCGAGTTGACAAAGTTGACGGCCAGAGGCGTGTAGGTGTTGCTGGCGGAGTCGGTCACCGCGTCCGACCAGTTCGAGCTTGCGTAATTTCCGGCGCATCCGACGACGAGGATATTGTGCCCGGCGGTCGACGCCGTGACTGAGACCTGCCCCGTCGTCTTGGCGGTGTTGGCCGATCCGGAGCCAAGGTAGGTCACGTTGATGAGGCCACCGCCTGAGATCCCCACAGTCGACTGCGTGTTGAAGGGGCTCGCGCTTGTGTTGGGCGCAACCGCTACCCGCGGGGTATTCGCGCCGGCCGCGCCGTTGTTGGTATCGACCGTGGCAGGGAAATTGGTGACGGTGGCGTTGGCCGTGGCCGCAGGCCCCGCCGGGGGAGCGTTGCCGACCGAAGAGAAGGAGATCGAGACGTTGACCGTGCCCGTGCCCACGATGGGATTCGAGAGCCTGGGGCGGAATCTCCGGAAGCCTGCGACGTTGCACTGGAAGCCGATCTTGGTCGAAGCCGTCAGGGTGTAGCTCGTACCGTTCGTGGTGGGCGCCATGCAGGGCACGCCGAACCAGTTATCCGTCACGCTGGTGTCGGGCGTGTCGGAGCCTTCAAAGGCGACGTTGCCGTTCAGGATAGTGCTGGTCTGGTTGAAGGCCACCGTGGCCAGGTTATAGCCTGCGGTGGGTTCCGTGAACGCCGTATTGTTGGCCGTGGCATTGGTCCAGGCCGTGGTGTAGGGCTGTGCGCCCGTGGCCGGGTTCGAAGAGGGCACAACGGGCGCCTGCGCCACGAGGACGGCCACCGCCCACGAGACGAGCGCCAGGCCTGCGAAAATGTTGCGTTTCATGTGATCTTCTCCAGGATTTTTCTATCGGCAGCCGCGCCGGCGCCGGTGCTCGGTGTAGTAGCTGCCCATCGACATCTGCATCGGCCCCGCGTTGGCGATCTCGGTACGCGCCATATCGCCCAAGTAAGTGTTCGCCTTGGCTTTCCAGTACTCGCTCGAGGGGAGATCCTTCAGGTGCGCGAAGCAGTCGGCCACAGCGAAGGCTGTGAGCGCCGCGGGCCTCACCCACGGCAGCAGCGTGGTTCCGCTCGTGGGAACCGTGCCGGTCGACGTCGAGGCCTCGCTCACCATGTCGACCGCGATCGAATACACTTTGTCGGGCGCCGGGATGACTTCGATCTGCATCTGCGGCGGGTTGCTGGTCGAGTCGATCGCGAGCGCGACGATCAAGGGACACCCGATGAGGGGCGACGACAGATCGCCCACCAGCGGCCGCGAGGGAAGCGACTGGTTGAGTTGCGAGCGCGTCTGGATCTCGAGCGGAATGTTCTGGTCGGGGAGCGGCGCGTTCTCGAAGGTGCGGGCCGTCGAGGGGAGCGTGAAGACGGACTGCACCAGGTTGAAGGTGTAGGTCGAAAGCGTGGGGCCGTCGAAGGGACGGTCGAGAGTGCCCGTCGTGGCCCCCGTGTAGGTGAAGGTGTAGGCCTCGGAGCGGCCGGCGGCGAGCAACTGCATCCCGCTCATGGCGCTGGTGAAGGTTCCTCCGGCCAGCACCACGGCCGTAGATCCCAGGGTGAGGGTGAGGGTTCCGGTCGAGTAGGGTGCGACGGTCTGGAAGACGTACTGGGTCTTCTGCCGCGACCATCGGAGCTTGTCGAGGATCGACGTGTAGCCGTCGGTGAGGTACCCGTCGACCAGAGTCAGGTCGACGCCCGGGCACTCCTTGACGACGCGCGAGCGAATCTGGCCGTAGGTGGCCATCTAGGCCCTCGCTTCGACGTGGACGGTGTAGGCGATCCCCGTCGCGATCGTGCCGGCCACCACGAGCTCGTAGCGGAGCATGTGCCCGAACGGACCGTGGCGGGCAACGCCGGCCGCCAGGCTCTTGGGAGCGTTGGCGGCCGCCGCGCCCACTGCCAGGACGGCCGGGTCGTTGGTGGCCAGGTCGGGAGCCGCGCCCGTGGTCACGGTCTGGCCGAGCTGGTCCGCGAAGATGCGCGCCACGTAGCGTTTCGCGCCCGTGGTCGCGATCTGCGGGAAATGAACCAGGTCCCACTCGGCGATCTCGTCGCCGGTGATCAGGTAGAAGTCGTAGAGCTCGTCGCCTGAATCCCTTTCGGCCGACTGAATGTCGAGGGTGACGACGAGCTCGCGGAAGCGGTCGAGCTTGAGGTCCAGGGCGGCCGGCGCGTAGCTGGCCGCCTTGGTCACAGCGATGTCGAGCGAGGAGCGGAAAGTCTCGCGCCGGTTTTTCATGGTTCCCCCTAGCCGAGCGTGATGGCGTCGTACTCGATGGTGACGATCGCGGTCGAGTCCCCGGTGATGAAGTCGGCGCCGGCCGCGTACAGGTCGATGCCGGTCGCGCTCGTGAGCGCGAGGCCGCTCGTTTCCGCCCCAGCCGAGGTGGTCGAGTTGGCCGCGGCCTGGATGGTGGCCTGCGGGATGGTGCCGGCGAGCAGGCTCGTGGTCGCGCCGTGATAGACGGGCGTCACCGCGCCGCCGTTGGCAAACTGCGCGGCTCCGTAGATGAGCTGGAACAACAGGCTCCGGCAGAAGAGGGCAATGCCCGCGGCCGGCGCCGCCACCAGGGCCACCGGCGCCGAATGCAGGCTGATGATCTGCGCGGCGGTGAGTGCGACCTGTTTCCGGTAGGCGGTGACCTTGCTCACGCCGGACTTCACCACGTTGCCGCTCGGGTCGACCGCGTAGAGCAGGTTCTTTGAGGAATCGTAAACCTCGAGCAAGTTGGCCGTCTGCCCGCTCGCCCCTTGTATGATCAGCGGTGTTTTGTTGGCTGCGTTCGAATCGCCGACTGAGGTGCGGTATCGCGCCTTCAACAGTAACTGCGTGAGTCTCGTCAGATTGCGGGCTGTGCCGCTCTCGGAATCAGAAGGAAATGACATCGTGTTCTCCCGTCTCGGTTTGAATCAGATGGTCTGCTGCCCAATCCGCAGCTCTCACCGCGTCTTGAGTCCTGCCCGTTTGGTTGTGGCGATGGAAAACTAAGTGCTACCGAATGGTGCTGAGGTCGAAACTGCTGGAGCGCCGGACCGTTGACGAAATGCGGCATTGGAAGCGCCGCGCCGCCAGTTGTGCGAGCGCCCGCTCCCGGTTGGCCCGGTACCAGTCTCTGGCGCGCTGCTTGATCCGTTCCTTGTTGTTGTCGTACTCACTCTTGCGGAGTTGCGCCGCTTTCTTCGGATGATCCCGCCGCCACTGAGCCGTGTATTCGACGCGCCGGGCCGAATTCTCCCGGTTGTATTTAGCCTGGTAAGCTCGGACCTGCTCGATGTTCCGCAGCCGCGATTCCCGCTTTTCCTCCCGCACGTCATCGCGGTAGTCTTCGCGGAATTCCTTCGCTTCAGCGCGCCGACGTTCCTTGTTGGCCTGATACCACTCGGCGGCTCTTTTCTTCGCGCACTCCTTGCAGGTTTCATCGAGGCCATCTTTGCGCCGTGGCTGCTTGTTCCAGTGCTTCAGAGTGCGCGGAAACCGCTTCCGGCACACGTTACAGACCCGCTTGGCAGGGGCTCCCATCCCTGCTATTATCACGAATCGAGAGCCCCTGCGGGCGGGGGTTTTTCAGGGCTTTAGTCTTTTAGGCCCCAGGGGTCCCGTAAACCCCTCTCCACCCAAAGAACCCGAAATCGGCGCGGTAGCGCATATAAACATACCCCGTTTCGTTCTTTTCGATGTAATCGGACTTGGTGTACGGAGCCTTCCGGTCGAGCCACAGGGTTTCGGTCTCTTCCGGAGGCGCCACGAGGAACCAGGCGTCGGGATCCGTCAGGAAAGCCCACACCAGCGGATCGATCTCGGCACCGGTTTCGGTGCCTTCCTTGAAGGCGTTGATGGTGTGGTTGGCGGTGTCGGAGCGCATCTGGCCGGCCAGAATTTCCGTCACGTTCCAACGGTTCTGGGCCGCCGCCAGCAGGCGGGGGGCCGGGAGCATCTGCAGGAAGCCCTCGTGGGTCTTGATGAGCTCCCAGTCGGTGAGGGCCAGCTCGAGCGAGGTAACGTCGAGATCGGCCGCGACTGAAAGGATGTTGGACTGGGTGCCTCCCGCCTTGACCAGCGGGTGATCGCTCGCGAAGAGGGCCTTGCCGTCGGGCCCGGCGTAGTTGGTGCCGTCGAAGCCGTTATTGAACACCGAGGCCGCCTGGATCTCGCGCGACTGGTAGATGGAGTTCGAAAGCGCGACCGAACGGCGGGAGATGATCCCCACCTTGTCGTCTTCGACGAGCTCCTGGGAAGCCGCGATGCCCAGGCCGTACTTGGCCGGCTTAAACGTTTTGTGGAACCCCTGCACGAAGTTGTCGGTCGGGGTGTCCTCGGTTTCACCGATCAGCGTGGGAAGCCCGACGCCGGTCATCTGCGAGAACTGCTCGATCGAGCGGGTGGTGGTGTCCGTGTTGAGGACTCGGGCGAGAAGAGACTTTTTGGCTTTGTAGTTCTGCCAAATCTTGGCGTTGAGCGCCGGTAACATCGTCTCAAAGAAGAAGTCGGAAAATTGGCCTCTGATCTGCATGGTTTTCTCCTAGAAGTGGATTTTTCCGGCCCTTAGATACCGGCGATCTGGTTGGCGTCGACCAGGTTGTTGAAGGTCACGAAGACCTTGGCGTACTGGCCCAAGGCATTCGACGGATCCTGGAAGAGGCCGCGCACCCGCAGATCGAGCGTGTTGGTGGTGTTGAGCGAAGTCTCCGAGAGCTCGTGCTTCGACATCTTGGTCGCGGTGTTGCCCGCGGTGAGCGCGAGATTGGCGTTCTTGCTCAGGCTGGCCGCTACCAGGAAGGTCGCGCCGGTGCCGTCGCCCTGGGTGAGGAAGATCCCGTGGGCCGCGTCCACCATCGCGTGGTCGGTGGCGGCCGAGGCCGCGCCGTAGATCAGGTTGACGCCGGCGACCGGAGTGGTGCCGGGGGTGATGGCCGCGTCGACCGCGACGGTGTTTTTGGTGCCCGCCGCCGCGTGCGTCACGGCGTCGTGGATGAACAGGGCCGTCCCGTAGCCGACCAGCTTGTGGCACGGAATGATCGACCCTGCAGCACCCACCAGAGTACGCATCGTCGGCCGCAGGCCGAAGGGTGCGTTCGTATTGGACATAGTGAGTTACTCCTTGAGTTGGTTTGGTTGGGTTCCTCGTGGAGCGGAAGACTCTGGCGGGGCCGAGGGGATGCCGCGTCGGTGAGCCCGGTGAAGGGACTGGATTCGACGCGCCTGCTTCGCATGGTGCTGAACTTTGCTACTGATCGATGACGGCGGTGGATCCTCCTTCGCGCTTATACTGCTCGCCGATCTGCCGGAGCGCCTGGTTGCCGCGCTCGCGGAAATGCCGGTTGCGGGCCTTGACTCGTTCGTTGGGCGCGTGGCCTAACACCATTCCGCGCACTTTGACCGGATCGCCGTTCGCGTCCTTGGCGACTTCGTAGTCGCCTGTGGATCCGTTCTCTTTGACTTTTTTCTCGCTGAGGAACTTCGGCGTGAAGCCCGGGCGTGCATGAGCGTCAGCGACTTCCTTCAGCGGATCGCGGGCCTGGTACGTATCCATGTCGCGCACTTTCACGTCGTCGCGGCGCTGCTGGAGTGATTTGTCGAACCCGTCGGCCGCGAGCCGGATGCCGCTCGCTTCCCGGGCCATCGGGCGGTTCTCGCGTTCGGCCATGCCTTCGTCGGTCGAGTAGTAGTCGAGAGCCGACAGCACCTGGGGGTCGAGGTCGAGCGTGCTGATGAGCTGGCCTTTGATGTGGCACTTCAGGATCCGGTCGACGCCGGCCTCGGGGCGCTCTGCCTCGGGCGCGACGAACGGCCGCGAGTCGGGGATCCCGGCGAGCTCCTGGTTGGCGCGGGTCTTGCTGCCCCCGGCGCCCGTCATGATCTTGTTGGTTGGCTTCGCCATGTTACTTCGACCTCCGTACCGCACGGCCCTGGCCGGAGAGCTTGGCTTTCTCGGCCTTGTAGTCGTCCTCGCTGATCCCCATCTGCTTGATGATGTCGGCAGCCTCGGGGCCGATCAGATCGTCGTGGGAGGCCGCCTGGCGCCCACGAGTGCGGCCGTCCTGGGCGTTCACGCGGTCCAGGCGATCCTGTTCGTCTTCGCGGCCGCCGCCCCGGCTGTCGATGATCTGCTGGGCGCTTTTGGCGGCCAGGTAGAGCGCGGCCGGGGTCTTTTTGGCGGAGGGATCCATCTCGACCGCCTCGCGGTAAATCTTGGCCGTCTCCTGGAAGAGCTCCGATTGCGGATTGCGCAGGTCGGGAAACTTACCGAGGAGCCGGTTGTCGGTGACCAGCTTCTGGCGCTCGTTGCCGACCACCTCGCGGGCGATCTTCGACGCCACCTGGGTCGCCTTATCGACGGCGATCCGCTCGGCCTCGGCGCGCGAAATATAGCCGCGACGGCGCAGAGCTTCGACGCCGTGCGCCGCGATGTCCTCGACCAGTTTCTCGGGGGTGTCGCCCGCCAGCAGTCCGTCCGGCGCGTCCGGATCCACGAATTCGTTCTCATCGAGCGAGATCTCGTCCTCGGGATCACTAGCAGGTTCCGGTGAGGGAGCCCCTCCGCCGGTCTTCGCGATTCCGGCCCAGTAACGTTCGGACTCGCGGGCTTCATCGCGATCGCGCCGGAGCGCTTCGACCTCGGTCTTGCTGAGGGTTACGGTTTCTTCTTTGTTGCCTCCGCCCTGGCCAGGTGGCACGTTGGGGCGGTCTGCGGTGTCGACAGTGGGGGTCATAGTTCCTTTCTCAGTAGAGCTTCCTCGCGTGCGCGAATTCGGTGCCCTTATAGAGCTCACGCCTCAGTGGCACGTAGGTGCGATCGCACGACTCGCACATAGGCCGGTACAATCCGTTCTCGAAATGAAGCGCCATCCGACCGCTGGCGCTGCGGAGCTCGGTCCAGTGCTTGTCGCACTCCGAGCAGCGGCCGGTAAAGTTGCCCGCCGACAGCGCCGCGACGGCTTCTTCGTGTCTCTGCCAGCACGGGCTACAGACCTTGGCGCCGCCGGGCATTTGGATGATGTCGAGGGGCGAGCGGAACTTCTGGCAGTACGGACACTGCTCGCCGATCACGATGCCGATGTGGTTGAGCGCCTGCTTCATCAGTCCAGGTCCATCAGAGTGGGAAGCGGATAGCGAACCGCGTGCTCGCCTTTTCCCGTGAGGTATTCCAAATCTTCGCCGGCCACAAAGAAGGTCGCGGTGTCAGTCATGGGGCTGAACTTGACGCTCGTAACCCTCAGGCCCGCGCGGAGGTGTAACAGCTTGGCGACCGTTTCGGTGCTCAATGTGACGCAGCCGCGTTTCATCACTCCCCGTCGAGCATCCGCTCCGAGATGCTCTTGGTCTGCGGTCCCATCTTCGACTGGGACTTCGCTTTGCCCTTCTGCCGAATCCCTGGGAACTTGCTCGCGGCCTTCTTGCGGACCGCCGCCTTCTGGGCTGGAGTCCCATTGGCGCTCACGCGGCTGAGAGCGTTCCGCGCGTGGGATGCGTCTTGCTCCGGATGGTAATCGTTCTCCAGCATCTTGCTGCCGATCGAGGCAGCGCCGGCGCCCATCCGTGGGGCCACGCTCTTGCCGGCCGGCGGCCGCTTGGCCTTTTTCCCGCCGCCGAAGCTCGCAATCAAGTGCGCCGCGGCGTGCTGGACGCTCGGATGCACGTTGGTTTTGGTGCGGTCCTCGTAGTCGATGTACGGGCCGTTCTTACTGCGCGCGGGTGGCTCGTGCTCGGTTTTCGAGATGAAGCCTCCGTTGTCGGAAGGCTCGAAACTGACTCGGCGGATCGGCGTCTTAATCGGCACTTTCATGGTGGGAGTCCTCCGGGGAGAAATCATCGGGTTCAATCGATAGGGAAGCCACCGCGTGCGCGGAATCGCCGTCTGGAAGACTGGAGGGGATTCCAGATCCGACGAAGCCGCACACGCGGGGTGTCCCCAATGGCCGGCCGAATTGGTCGACCAGGCTCATTACTCCGCTTGTTCCTTTTCGGGCTCGAGCTGCGCGAGCTCGTGAATCGGATCGGCCCCTGCGTCGCCGCTCGGTTCGGCCGGCTTGTTGACCTGTTCAGCGATCGGCGCCTGGGCCTCGCCCGCGGTCGTTCCACCCCAGCGGTCCGGCTCTACGTCGACCGTCTTCGCAAGAATGGCGTCGGCGATCGCGAGGGGGTCGACGCCGTGAGTGGCGACTAAACCGCTGGCGATGAAGGCAGCAAGGTGTGCGGTCATGTGTGCGTCTCGTTTCATACTTTTACCTCTCGTTCGATTTCAGATTTGAGGATTCCGGGGATGGTGAGCAGCGTCCGGTACGCTCTGAGCTGGCCGCGCAGCTTCGCGGTTTTTTCCGCGTCGAGGTCTCCCTCGAGCTCGCGGCCGAGCCGCTCAATCTCTGCAGTCACCCGCTCGCGCACCAGGGCGTACCCGGGCGATCGCTCGAGGTCCTTCACCGCGTCGAGGTCGGCCGAGTCGAGCTCCTCTTGCGCGACGGCCGCCTTGGGGCTCGGCGCTTTCTTCTTCCCGCTCATAGCGTTTGCTTGCTCAGAGCTGGCCGTCCTGGGGCTGCGGGGCGTTCTGAGCGCCTACGGCGGCCGGCGGGGGCGGAATGTCACCCGGGGCCGGCGCCGCGTCCGGGGGCTGCCCGGGAGCTCCGGGCGGCATGGTGTGCGGCGCGAACTGGCTCTGCATCTGCTGCATGTAGTTCGGCGGCGCACCGCTGCCCTGGCGCGCCGCGACCGCCTGGACGAAGCCCTGGGCGAGCGTCTGCATCAACTGCTTGGTCTTGAGCTGCTCTTGGGTCTCGAGGATGTGGTGCACCAGCAGGCCGACCGCTTGCTTATCTGGGTTCGGGTCCTTCTTCGCCTCGTCGAGCTGCTGCCGGTGCTCGAGCAGGTGGCGCTGGTCGTTGTCGGAGGGATTGGGATGCACCACGTCGCCTTCGAGCATTTCCGACCATTCCTGATCGGGCTCTTTCGGCGTGTCGAGGTCGACCGGCGCCGGAATGACGTTCTCGAAGTCGTCGATTCCGCACTCCTGGGCCAGGCGATTCAGCAGCACCCACAAGGCCTTCGGATTCTGCGCCACGATGGGGTTCATCATGGCGGCCTGGTAGAAGCCGAAGAACTCCGCTTTCTTGGCCTGGCGCGCCCAGATGCTGGTGGCGAATTTCAGCTTGAAGTCGTAGCGATCGCCGAATTCCTCGGGGGTCATGTAGGCGCCCCCCTGCTTCACGTCGAACACGCCGCCCGCCTGCTCTTTGGTCACCCGGAAAAACAGGCCGGGCTGGGTCTTGGGCACCAGGTCGCAGTCGAGGTCCCAGAAGTCTTCAATGATCTGCTCCCAGTCCTCCCGCAGGATGGTCGAATCGAGGTAGGCGCGCACGTTGCCCTCTTCGATGAGGGCGAGCTGGCCGGTCGCCGTTTTGGGCGCGTTCGGCTGGCTCATGCTGCGACCCATCGACTGGTCGTTGATGTTGGTCACCCGCTCGGAAGTGGTGAGCAGGTCCTGCTGGCGCGCGACCGCGAACTCGAGGTTCGGCTGGATCCGCACCACGTTGACGCCGGCCGGGTCCTCGGTCGCGTAGGCCGTGCCGGGCTCGAGCTTGAAGATGCCGGGCTGCATGGCGCCCCCGGGCTTAAAGAACACGATCGGCCAGACCGAGAGCTCGCCGGCCGCCTGGAAGAGGCGCGAGTTCGCGGTGAGATCGTCCTCGATGTCCTCGAGCAGGGCGCCAAAGCCCTTAGGCCGGTAGGTGCCGTCCTTGATGAGAGTCGACTCGACGAACGGCCGGCGCTTCCGCATCTTCGGGTACAGGTACAGCAGGTCCTGCACCCCGACGATCTCCTTCATCCCGGGGATCATCTTCACCACGAAGTCGGCTTCGAATTTCTCGCGCTTTTCCAGGTTGTCTTCCTCGGCGCCGCGGACGCCCTTCTTGAGCGGCCGCCAGTACCCGTACCATTCCCACAGCCAGATCGTGCGCCGGCCGAGCATGAAAGCGTCGTAGTCGACGCCTTCTGAGAGCTCGCGCTCGTGGCGCACCGGATCCTGGCCGACCATGGTGTAGTCATTGAACGGTCCCTGCTGCGCCCACTGGATCAGCTTCTTGATGAAGTCGGGATCGCTCGTTCCCTGATAAAGCGTGCCGTCGCCGCGCACCAGGTCGTCGACCGTCACCGGCACCCGCCGGATCACGTGGCTGAACTGCTGCAGGGACTTCGGGCCGCGCTCGGCCGGGATCATCAGATCGTCGGGCTCGAGCGGGAAAAATCCAGGGCCTTCGAAGTCGCACACGCGCTTGCGCTCGCCGTTGACCAGGGTGTCGAACTCGCGCCGCCACCAGGGCCGGTAGGCCGCGCTCCAGCCGTTCAGGATCCTGCGGAATTCAAACTCGCACAGCGGGTTGATGATCTCCATCTGGTCGAACAGTCTGGAGGTCATGTAGCGCCCGACCTTGCGGACCCGAGCCTGGTCGGTCGGCCCCGAGGCCTTGGCGGTGACCTCCGCATCGTCGCCTAAGAGCGACTGGATATCGCGCGCCATTTTGTTGAAGCACTGCCACTGGATCAGCGGCACGACATGGTTGGGCTTGTCCTCGTTCCCCACCGAGGCCGGACCTACCCGCGCTTCCCACTTCTGCATCCAGCCGGCGCAGCGTTTTGCCCAGGAGACATGGCTCGCCTTGTCGATCAGGAAGTCCTGCTCGATGCGGTTCAGGAGCTTCGAGCGCTCGCTCGGGCTGATCGGAATCTGGAACGTTTTCTTGGCCATGGACTACGCTGCCTTCACGGCCGCCTGGAGGGTTCCGACCTCGCGCTCATACCGCTCAATTTCCTGCAGCGTCATCGGCGGATCGGCGGGGATCACCACCGTGCCGTCGTCAGTGAGGTAGTGAACGTGCGAGCTACCCCACCGTTCCGCCTCTCCAGGCGTCGTGCACAGCCAGCACAGCGGTCGACATCGCTCGCAGAACTGAGCGTGAACCTCGGCGCCGTAGACGCAGCCTTCGCAGCACGTAATTTGTGCAGGTTTTTCGATGGTAAAACTGGGCTGGAGGTACTTCATGCAGCTTGTTCAACAACAGCCGTCGCAGCTTCTCGCTGGTTTCGCAGGTAACGTTTCAGCGCCAGGCTCACTCGTTGAGTGCGAGGCGGATCCGCTGGTCGCGGCTCAGGAATCGGACACTCATCCGCTCCACAGGGCTCGGGGTTCATTAGTCGTCTTCCTCGTCTCGGCTGGATTTCCGGTACTTGTGGGGGCGGAGCGAAGCCGCCAGGCGGTCGAGCGACTCGCGGTACTTGAAGGCTCGCAGCGCGTTCGGGATCCCGATCACCGCGAGCGCCACGCCGAACACGTCATCATCGTGACCGATCCCCTCCTCGCGCCCGCTGGCTTTGCGTACGAACTGGCGCAGTTGCGCGATCGTCTCCGGATCGTGGATCTTGATCGAGCCCTCGCGCAGGGCCTGGTCGAGGGTCGAGATCAGGTAAGGCCGGAACACGGCGTTGGTGTCGTAGCCGAGCTCCTGCAGGAGCGGAGTCCGCCGGTCGGAGGGATCCCGCTCCTTGGAGTAGATCAGCTCGAGCGGGTAGCCTCCCTCGATCGCCAGCAGGTGGCCGATCACCGCTTTGCCCTGCGCCTTCTGCTCCGGGACCTGGAAGGCCCAGTTGTAAAACCGGCCGAGCCAGTAGAGGCGCGTGGCCCACGGGAAGGCCTCGTACCTCTCCTTCAGCTTGGCTATCTCTTCCCCGGTGTCGACGTCGAACACGGTCGCCGAGCAGTAGTCGGGGTCTGAGGTTCCCAGGCGCGCAGTGGGGTCGATGCCCTCGGCGTGATCGGCGCCGATGATGTACCGGCCCCGCTTCTGCGGCTGCTTGTAGATGACCAGCTCGCCTTTGTTGTTCTCGGCCTGAATAAATTGCGGCCGTTTTTCCAGTCCCACCTCCACCACTTCTAGGCGCCCGCGCGGCGCTTCGAGCGTGATCGGCAGTCGTGCCACCGCGCCCATGTCGAAGATCGGGCGGCCGCTCGATTGGAAGGCCTCCTCGGGGTTGCCCGGGAACTCCTGGCGGAAACGATCGATCTTTCCTTCGCACGCGACTTCGATCTGCCGCCGGCGCCAGGCGATCTGATCGACCGTGAGGTTGTACTTCTGGAGTTCGGCGAGCTCGTCGCGGGTCAGTTTAAAGCCAGGCTCCGGTTTCAGCCGATATTCCGGGTGCTCCCACCAGGCGAAGAAGACGAAGGCCCAACCGCCGGCGCGGCGCGGGTTCATGGCGAGCTGGCAGAGGTCGTAGAAGTCTCCGCCCATCCCGTTCGCCGTCGACTCGACGATCACGCCCGAGTCGGGCGAGTTGGGGACGCGCTGCATCAGGCCCGTCATCAGGGTTCCCATGTCGCGATAGAAGGCCGCCTCGGAGAGCTGCACCCAGTTGTACGGCGCCGAGCGGCCGATCTCGACGTTATTGGCGGTGCCGACCAGGATCGACGAGTCGTTGGCCCAGCGAAGGTGCTGCTCGGTGTCCTTGAGCAGTTCGGGCAGCTCGATCGCGGCATTCCATTCCGAGCCGTACGGATTGTCGGCGTAGCTGCGGATGTATTGCTGGTAGTACTCGAAAACGAGGCCGGCGTGCTGCGCAGTGTCGGCTAACACCAGAGCGCGCCTGCCCGGGAAGAAAGGGACGCGCCGGAAGATTTCGGTCGCCACCGAGCTCGAAGCCCACACCTGGGAGGGCTTGAGCACCACCTGGCGCACCGGAAGCGATTGCGCCTCTTGCTTTCGGATCGAGCGGTTGATCTTCCGGCCCATCGGCGACATGCCATATTGGACAGGCACGCCGTCCTTGTTCCGGATCTGCAGGTGCGAGACGAACTTCTCGTGATTGGCGAAGCCCTGGATCATGGCCTTGGCTTCGGCTGGCGAGAGTTGCGGGGTTTCCGTGGCGGTCATGCGGCTGCCGTCTTAGAAGTCAGTTTCCGGTAGAGCGCGAGCAGCTCTTCCATCGAGCCCGCGAACTTCTTCACCCCGGTGTCGATCTTGCCTGAGTGCTTCACGTTGACCTGGTCGCGATACTTGTGCGGCATGGCGCCGCGGAGCAGGAACTGCAGCAGGCCGTCGGACTGCACGGTGCGGGTGATGGGAGGGCCGATGGGAATGTGCTCGATCTTTCCCGTGGTCTTGTCCTTGACCTTCCTGTACTTCCAGTAGCACGGCGCCCCCTGATACATCACGACGTCGGAGGTTCCGAAGCGCGCTCGTTCGGCGGCGGTGTCCTCGAGCTGCTCGCATCCCATCGCCCAGGCTTCCTCGAACGCGGCCTTCCATTTCGGATCGCTCTTGAGCAGGCGGTAGTGATACTCGCGCTGGAACCCGGAGGCCTTGGCGGCCCGGGATCGGTTCGGCATCTCGGCGATCGCCGCCAGGAAGGCCCGCTGCTTGGGTGGAAATTCTGACCACGGCTTCGGTTCGGCTTTCCTCTTTGCTGGTTTAGTTGGAGGTTTCTTCGTCGGCACTCAGGGGGTCATTTGATCCCAACGACTGCACCAGGCGGTCGGTGAGTTGGGATCGACCACGGGCCAGATCGCGAGCGCGGAATGACTACCCTGCGACTGCGCGGCTGGTGGGTCTAGGTGACATTCGTTCGTCGACGGCGTGAAGTAGAGGCAGTTGGAGCATTTGCGGGCTGTGGGCCACGGCATCGGGAAGCTCCTCGTCGCCGGCGGCCCGGCAGGTCCCATGCGGGGAGCTCGTAGACTTCCCCTTCGGGATCCAGGTCGAGCGGCCAGAATTTGCGCGTGTCCTTCATGGCTTGGCGTGCTGGCCGATCACCGTCAGGTAGGCGCCGACCAGGTGAAGGAGCGCGGTAGCGAGCGCGCCGACGGCCGTGATGCAGCCGCCGAGCGCCGCGCGGAAGATCAGCTTCTGGCCTTCCTTGATCTCCCCGACTTCTTTCTGGAGCGCCTGCAGCGTGACCCACATGGTGGCCTGGATGGCCTGCGGGCTCAGGTTCGACGGGTCGAGGCTGGGGGTCATTTGCTTCACTTCCGCTCGCGCGAGACCGTCTGGCACTCCGGCCGGCATGCTCATAGAGACCCTCGCGTCGAACGGCTCAGGTGCGCGCTGCGTTCCGAAGTCGGATCCGGGTGGCGATGGCTCGGGCAGCGGCGATCGAGGCTCGTTTTTCGGGATCCGCCGGCGCATGATCGTCGAGCTCGGTCCAGGCCTGGTCGAGTTCCTTCACGTACTGTTCGGCCACCTGCGCGCATTTCTCACACTCGGCCAGCTTGGCGGCGACGATGCGGCTCCGCCCGATCCAACCCGGCAGGAGTTCAGCGAGAGCAGGCATCTTTGAACGCGCCGAGGAGTTGGGGATTGCGCCGGCGCACCCACTCCAGGAAACGGTCCACCCAGGAGGCCGCTCGCTCTTGGGCCTTCTCTTGCTCGCCCGGTTTCCACACGCTGCCGGCCTTGTAGTGCTTTCGATGTCTGGCGTTGATCGTCATGATTCAGGCCGCCTGCAGCGACCGGCCCTTCACCGCTTCGATCGTGTCCGGATCGAGCTCGACCGAGACCGCGCGCTGGAGCATCTCCACCTGGACGATCAGCAGGCGCGACGACTTGAGCCGCTCGACCTTGCCTTCCACGCCCTTGAGCGGCCCGCTGACCACGCGCACCGAATCGCCCTCGCGGAGAAACGGATGCTGCGCGACCCGCGCTTTGCTCGACGCCAGGATGCGCAACGATTCGATTTCAGTATCGGGAATCACCGAGGGCTTCCCGTCGACGGCCAGGATCGCGAGGAGCTGCGAGACCCGCAGGATCCGGAGCCTCTGCACGGGGTCCGACCAGTCGACGCGCACGAACAGGTAGCCCGGAAACCAGGCGCGGCGGTATTCCCTGCCCCGGTTGTCGCGTGTGACGCGGTGAGGCCAGAACGTGGCCAGGCCTTCGAGGGCCTCGGCGGCGATCGCTTCGGATTGGTGCCTAACGTGGAGCGCGTGCCAGGAAAGCATGTGGGAAACGATTCGGGTTAGACCTTGGGCGGCCAGTGCCAGGTGCGCGGTTGCGGGGCGTCCGATGCGTCGAGCGTCGACGAAGTAACCCACTTCACGCCGTCGTGCTCACAGGGCTCGGAGTTGGTTCCGTCCGTGAAGACCTGCAGATTTACGCAAGTGTCGTTCCAGACGGCGACGATCATCGCCGGGAGCATCTTCTGTTTGCCCGCGTCGTACTTGTCGGGCTGGACGAAATGGACGATACGGCCGATGGTGGGTTTCATGGGTGCTCTCTATCGAGGCGCGGTCTAGGACTCACGCGAACGGCCTGCCAGTGCTGCAGCACTCCCGCGCTCTGCGGGTGGCCTCGTTTTAAAGATTCGGGGTAGCCTCCGGCCCTGTGATGGAAAACCAGGCCGGATTCTGGACTGTTCTCATCAACTACGCTGCTTTTGCTGCCGGGGGTACGGGCGCCGGCGCCGACTGCACGGCGGACAGGATGCGGGATCCGGTCCGCGCCTTGGTGAAACACTGGTCGAACTGGTCTGTTTTTTTTAACGTCTCGAGCGCGGCCTTGAGCGCCTTCTGGGTAATTTCGGCGACCTCGAGGAACAACTTCGGCCCGAGCAGCCGGTAGATCCGCTTCTTCTCGGGGGTGGATTCCTGTTCGCAAGGAGTGACGTTCAGGGTGTAGGTCGTGCCCTGAGCCGTGGCGGCCTGGTCGCCCGGGAGATCCCGGAACCAGGGTTTGATGATGTGCTTCAGAGCCTCGTACCTCTTCAGGTCCGGGTTCCACAGCCGGTACTTGCGATCGAGCTCGCCGAATTCGTCGACAAGGGTTCTTTGCTCCGGCGACAGTTTCACCGTCGCCGGAGCGGGGGGCGCAATCACATTGGAGGGCTTGACAGCCATACCGTACGAACTGACCATAACCGAAGAGGGTCTTGGCTGTCCCCTGTAAAACTGCTAAGGTTTCCCCGATGTTGACCAAAGAGAGCGCGATATTTCCGGGGGGCTGCTACCGATCGGGGGCCTGCCGATGGTGAACTTGAGGCCTCTCACCGCCCGCCAGCGCGAAGTCCTCGACCTGCTGGTGCTGGGCATGTCTTCCAAGGAGATCGGCGCCGCGCTCGGCGTCGACGATCGCACCGTCGACTACCACGTGGGCCAGATGTGCTCGAAGGTCGGGCTCTGGTCCCGCCGTGAGCTCGTGGTGTTTGCGGTTCGAAGTGAAGCGCAGGCGGCGTAAAGGTCGTCGTCGTCGCGCGTTTTGCTCTCGGAGAGTAGGAACGACGACGACGACCAGGTGCCCCCGCGCACTCTCTAGGTTTAAGACTTTCAATACGCTGACCTGGGGCGGCTACTTCCGGCCCCGCTGGGCAGCCGCCGGGCGGCTACTTTCGCCCATGTAGTCGCCGGGCGACTACTTTGAACTTTTCTATTGCGATCCGCCTGGCACCAGAGGTAGGATCGGTCCAAATGGCCAAATCTGCAGCGAGCAAAGCGGCCTCGATCCTCGGCAAGAAAGGGGCTCGAGCTCGCAACCGGAAATTCGCGAAGCTGCCGGCCGAAGAGCGCACCAGGCAAGCTCGCGCGGCCGCCAACGCCCGATGGCATCCTTCCCCGGAGCAGGAGCAAAAAGCCAGCTAGTGTCGCTACAGCCCCAACGCCGCGCCCGCATGCCCCTGCCAGGGGTTTCGCGACCGTTCGTAGAGCCGCAGGGTGTCGAGCGAACGATGGCCGGTCTGACGGGCGACTGCGATTTCGTTCGCTCCGTGGGAGAGAGCTTCGGTTACGAACGAGGCCCGCAAGCTGTGGGCGCCGTAGTGCCGGGGATCGAGCCCGACCGCCGCCACGGCCTGCTGCACGATCTGGGTGATGCGGTTGCCGAGGAGAGGCTTGAGCATCGGACGTCCGCGCATGACGTGGCAGAACAGCGGACCGGGCGCATAGCCGCGATGCTGGATCCAACGGTGCAGCGCGCGCACCGGACAGGTCCGCGCGTGTTTGCCGGCGCAGACCGCCAGGATCCTGCCGGCGCCGGTGCGCTCCTGCTTTTCGGACGCCACCCACACGAGCACGCCTTCGCTCGTGAAGGTCAGGTCCTCCAGGCGCAGCGCTGCCAGGTTCGATCGCCGCAACGCGCTCCCCAGCCCGAACAAGACAATCGCCAGGTCGCGGGCCGCGATCACCGACCCGCGCCGGAGGAAGGCCCCGACGACGCGCTTAAGGTCCGCTCCGCAGAGCGCCGCCTTCTGGATGGGCCGCTGGTGGAGAACCCGCTGAGCGCCCGCGAGGAGCGCGCGCAGAGAGGCACCGCACGGGCTCTCGTGGCCCGCGCCACGGTGAAAGTGCTGGATGCCGATCGCGTGCCGCCGCAACGTGGTGATGCGGCGGCCGTGGCGCAGCAGGGAAACCACGTACAGCTCGACCGTTTCCTCGCTCGCCGGCAACGCGCTACGGCCGGCCGCCTCGCACCACGCGCGGAAGACGCGAAAGTCGCGCCCGTAGGAGGCCAGGGTGAGGGGGGCAAGATCGGCGTTTTTGAATCGAGCTCGATCGGCTTCTGCTTGATCGAGAGAGCAAACCTGGAACCGCTCGGGGGAGTGTCGCGGCGACATGATGCCGCCGAGGGTAGCAGCCGGGCAGGGAGCCAAAAATCAGGCAGATCCCGTACGGGGGCGCGTTTTGGTACCAGACGTCGGGATTATGCCACAATGAAAGGACACAAGGTCTTCATGTCCAATCCAAGCGCGCTGGATCAGGACCGGCCCGCCGGGTCCCAATCCACTGTAAACCCTACCGAGTCCGCCGAGTCCTTCGGAGACATCCTTTCGCAATACGAACAGTCGCATTCGCACAAACCGGATCGCGGCGCCCAAGGCCTGGAGGGCACCGTCATCGCGGTGTCGGGCGAGTCGGTATTTGTCGACATCGGGTTCAAGACGGAAGGGATCTTGCCCCTGGCCGAGTTCCAGAAGGCCGGCGAAGCGGTCAAAGCCGGCGACCAAGTCGCGGTGTCGGTCAAGGGCCGGGATCCGGAGGGTTACTACGAGCTGTCGCGCCTGAAGGTCCAGCGGCCCAAGGACTGGTCGGCGCTGGAAAAGGCATTTGCCGACAAAACCGCGATCGCGGGCGTGGTGACAGCGGTAGTAAAGGGCGGGGTCAGCGTCGATGTGGGCGTGCGCGCCTTCATGCCGGCCTCGCGCAGCGGGGCCAAAGACGCCGCCGAGATGGAGAAATTGATCGGCCAGGAAATCCGCTGCCGCATCATCAAGGTGGACGTGGCGGATGAGGACGTGGTGGTGGACCGGCGGGCGGTTCTCGAAGAAGAGGAACGGGCCACCAAGGAACGCCGCTACACCGAGATCAAAGAAGGAGAAACCGTCACCGGCACGGTGCGCACTCTGACCGAATTCGGCGCCTTCGTGGACATTGGCGGCGTGGATGCGCTGCTGCACGTGGCCGATATTTCGTGGGGCCGCGTGGCCAAGGCTGCCGATGTGTTGACGGCCGGCCAGCAGATCGAAGCCCGGGTGCTGAAGGTAGATCCCGCCAAACGCCGGATCTCTCTCGGCCTGAAACAGCTTCTGCCACACCCCTGGGAGCAGGCCGGCGAAAAATATAAGACTGGCGAACGGGTGCACGGGACCGTGACGCGGGTCACCGAGTTCGGGGCCTTCGTCGAGCTGGAAAAGGGCATCGAAGGTTTGATTCACATCTCGGAGCTGTCCTGGTCGAAAAAACTGAAGAGAGCCTCCGACGTGGTGAAGCCGGGCGAGACGGTTGAGGTGGTCATTCTCGGCGTGAATCAGGCCGACCGACGGATCTCGCTGGGGTTGAAGCAGGCCTTAGGCGACCCCTGGGCGGAAGTGGCGCAGAAATACCCGGTGGGATCGGCAGTGGAAGCTCCGGTGACCAGCCTCACCAAATTCGGCGCGTTCGTCCAGCTTGGCGAGGGCGTCGAAGGCATGATCCACGTCGGCGACATCAGCGCCGAGAAACGCATCAATCACCCGCAGGACGCGTTGAAACTGGGGCAGGTGGTCAAAGCGCAGGTGCTGGAAGTCGACACCGAAAAGCGCCGGCTGCGCCTGGGCATGAAGCAACTGGTGCCCACGAGCATTGACGAGTACATCGCGGAACATAAAGAAGGCGACGTGGTCACTGGCCGTTTGATGGAACTATCCGGCGGGCGTGCGCGCGTGGAACTGGGCGAGGGGATTCAGGCGGCATGCCGGTTGAGCGGGGAAGCCGCCGCGGAAGAGGCCGCCTCGGCCGCATCCAAAGCGGATTTATCGTCGCTGACCTCGATGCTGCAGGCGAAGTGGAAGGGCGGACAGGGTCTCGGCGCCCGGAGGGAGCCGGCACGGGCCGGACAAATCCGCAGTTTCCGCATCGCAAAGCTGGACGCAGCGGCAAAGAAAATCGAAGTCGAACTGTCCTAAGCGTCCGGGCGATTGGCGGGTTCCGGATCCGCCACGCTTTCCACCGCCGCCGGCAACTCCTCCTCCGAAGCGACACCGGGGAGGTATCGCGGAAAGCGCGCCACCAGTGCCCCATAAATCACATGCCCGAGGATCGTGGGCCGAACGACGTGCAACAGGGTGACGAGCGGGCTGAGGGTCCGGCAGATCACTTGAAAGAAGAGGTAGTACCAGCCCACGGCCAGCACGATGCTGACCAGGGCCAGCCGGATCCGGGGAAGTTTCCCCTGCACCGCCGCGGCCCAAATCCCCCCGAGCGCGCTGTACAGCAGAAGATACAGCGCCCAGCCGGAGACGGTAGTGGTCGAAAACCCGCTGTGGATCGCCTCGCCCCCGTAGAAGGTGCTGGCGAGCAGGTTTTCGGGGGCCCAGAAGCTGCTCCGCTGCCACGCGGCGCTGACTCCCAGCCACGCCAGCATCCAGAGAACACCGATCATGCCGGCTTGCAGGCCCGCCAATAATGCGCTGAACGGACTGGTGGCGCGATTCTCCCGGGCAACTGCCATAGCTTTCAGCCTATACTGACTAGGAGACGAAAGGCAAAAGCTTCCTCATGCGGCGTGCGGTAATCACAGGAATCGGAGCGGTGAGTCCGAACGGCATCGGACGGGAGCAGTTTTGGGAGGCCACGAAGAACGGCCGCAGTGGGGTGCGGCGGATCCGGCGGTTCGATCCTTCGACATTCGTAGTGCAGGTGGCGGGCGAAGTGCCCGAAGAGTTCGACGAAACCCGCTACGTCAATGCCAAGGACCGGCCGCATGTTTCGCGCGCTGTGCCCATGGCGGTGGCCAGCGTGGGCGAAGCGCTGGAGGACGCCGGACTGGACGCGGCTTCGATGAGCCGGGAACAACTGCGCGGCATCGGCGTGATCGTGGGCTCCGGCGGCGGCAGCCAGGACTTTACCGAGGAACAGTATCGCCTCTTCTACACCGGCCACCTGAAGCAGTGCAGCGTGTACACCATTCCCACCAGCACCATCGGGACCCTGGCGAGCGAGGTGTCCATGCGCTTCGGATTCCGCGGGTTGAGCCACATCGTATCGACCGGCTGCACGTCGTCGACCGATGCGCTGGGTTATGCCTTCCGCAATATTCAAGCCGGCGTCTTGGACACCATGGTCGTGGGGGGCGTGGATTCGCCGATCGCCCCGCTCATCCTCCGCGGCTTTCAGCTGATGCGCATCATGAGCACGCGATGGAACCACGAGCCCGAGCGCGCCTCGCGGCCGTTCTCGCGGGACCGCGATGGCTTCGTCCTGGCCGAAGGCGCCTGGTTCTTCGTGGTGGAAGAGAGAGAGCGGGCGAAGGCGCGCGGCGCGCGGATCTACGGCGAAATCGCCGGCTACGGTTCGACCTGCGAAGCCTTTCACCGAGTGCGCCTGGAGGAATGCGGCGAGGAACCGGCCCGGGCCATCGGGATGGCGCTCGACGAGGCCGGGGTGCCGCCCGAGGAGATTCAGTACATCAACTACCATGGCACGTCGACGGAGCTGAACGATCGCATTGAAACGCGCGCCGTGAAGTTGGCGTTCAACGGGCACGCGTACCGCCTGGCGGGGTCGTCGTTGAAGAGCCTGATCGGTCACCCGCAGGGCGCGTGCGGGGCCGCGGGCGTGGCCGCCACGCTGCTGGCCATGCGGGATTGCGTGGTGCCGCCCACCATCAATGTGGAAGAACCCGACCCGGAGTGCGACCTGGACTACGTGCCGTGCCCGGGCCGCCGCCTCCAGATCGAGCACGCCGTGGCCAACTGCATCGCCTTCGGCAGCAAGAATTCGGCGTTGGTGCTGAAGCGCGGGTAGGCGGGAAGCACGCCCGGGTGCCCGATTTCAGCAGAAACTGGATTGCCCGGGCAGACGAATCGCCGGCCCCACGCCTATGAGCCCATTTCGCGGCGGATGGCGTCGGCAATCCGCGCGGTGTAGTTCTCCACTCCCGCCAGATCCGGCCCTTCCACCATGACGCGCGCCAGCGGCTCGGTTCCGGAGAACCGCACCAGCACGCGGCCTGCGCCGGCCAGTTCTTGTTCCACGCGCTGGATTTCCCGGGCCACCGCGGGGACGTCCGTGAGGGCCTTCTTTTCGCGGACCCGAACGTTGACTAGCTTCTGGGGATAGACCTGCAGATCGGCGGTCAACTCGTCGAGACCGGTCCCCGCCTGCCGGGCGATCTCGAAAACCCGCAGCGCCGTGAGCAGCCCATCGCCGGTGGTGGCATACTGCCGGAAGATCACGTGCCCGGACTGTTCTCCGCCGATGGCCGCATTCAGCCGCACCATTTCCTCGAGCACGTACTTGTCGCCGACCGGCGTGCGCACCATGCGGATGCCCGCCCGCTCCAGGGCTTTTTCCAGGCCGAGGTTGGACATGACCGTGGCCACCACCGTATCGCCGGTGAGACGCCCGGCGGTCTTGAGCGCCCGGCTCGCGGCTAGCAACACCGCGTCGCCGTCCACGATTTTGCCGCTCCTGGCAACAAAGATGGCGCGATCGGCGTCGCCGTCGAAGGCCACCCCGGCGTCGGCGCTGTGGGCCACCACTGCATCCCGCAGACCTTCCATATGGAGCGCGCCGCAGTTGAGGTTGATGTTGCGCCCATTGGGTTCGGCGCACATCACGGTCACGCGGGCGCCCAGACGGCGCAACAGCTCGGGAGCCAGCCGGTAGGCCGCGCCGTTGCCGCAGTCGATGACTAGCCGCATCCCGTCCAGGCTCGCCGGGACCGTGGACGCCAGGTACTCCAGATACTGCCGGTCCAGGCCCTCGTCAATGGGAAGGCTGGCGGGAGACGGTGCTATCCCGTCCTCGCGCAGCCGGAAAATTTCCTGCTCGATGGCGTGTTCTTCCGCGTCCGGCAGTTTGAAGCCGCTGTGGCCGAACACCTTGATGCCGTTGTCCTGGTAGGGATTGTGCGAGGCCGAAATCATGACCCCAGCCAGGAACGGGCCGGTGCGGGTCAGGTAGGCCACCCCCGGAGTGGTGATCACACCGGCGTAGCGCACGCGCGCTCCGCGGCTCCGAATGCCGCCGGCCACCAGTTCGGCGATCCCGGCGCCGGATTCGCGGGTATCGGCGCCAATCAGGATTTCCGGATTTGCCTGGGCCGCCGTCGCGTCATCCCCCAAAGCCACTCCGAAGGCGTAGATCGTCTGAGGGTCGAGTGGATACTCCCCGGCCACGCCGCGAATCCCGTCTGTTCCGAACAGCTCTTTACCCACGAAGCCTCCGCATCCCTGTATGCGCTAGCGCAGATTCTTTTTCACGGTGACGGTCACCACCACATCGGGCGAAGACTGGAAGCGGACATACGCATCGTCCAAGAAGGCGCTGACGCGAAAGACGGAAGTACCGGCGACAGAAGAAACAGCGACCGGGTCCGTCAAGGCGGAAACGACTCGCTCCACGTGGCGGCTGGGGCCGGCGATCGTCATCTGGTCCGGCGCCACGGAATAATCAGTCACCTTGTACCCGGCCGGCGCGTCGGTGAAACGTACTTTGACGGGAATGGTGCGGGTCAGGCGGCGGTCGAAATCGAAACGCACTTCGGAAGGAATAGCGCGGACCAGGCGGACCCCCCGCGCCAGCCGGACACTCTGATCCTCGATGCTGTAGGTGCGCACGCCCGGAGTGGCATCGGCCATATCCAGCACCACGGCGGGAGACCGGCTGTCGCCTAGCCCCCGCAGCTCCGCGGAGGGACCGCGCAGTTCCAGCGTTACGGTTTCGGACGCCGGCGAGCTCATCTCGATATCGTCGGGTAGATTCCGGTATTCCAGCGGGACCGTTGCGAACATGGACAGTTCCGGCTCGCTCGCCACCATGGCCCAGATGGTGATGGCCAAGGCCAGCGCCAAGACCCTCCACCAGAAGTTGTGAACCACCAGCCCCCACCCCCACTTCAGGATGCTCATGGCTGATTCACCCGTTCCACGGGCCGATGTTCGGCGGAAAGTGAATTCTCGGCCGTCGGGGCGGCCGCGTCGGGCCCGTGATCCGCCGGCGGCGGTTCGGGTTGCGACCGCTTGACGGCGAAATGCTGGTTGATGCGCTCGGTGAGATCGCGTAGGGAGAGGCCGGAGGTCAACTCGCCGAAAGCGGCCACGGAAATGCGACCGGTCTCTTCGGAGATGACCACCGCCAGGCAGTCCGTCTCTTCGGTGATGCCGATCGCGGCGCGGTGCCGCGTGCCAAAATGCCGTGACAACGCTGGATTCGTGGTGAGCGGAAGGAAGCAGGCGGCCGCTGCGATGCGGTCCTTCTGCGCGATCACCGCCCCATCGTGCAGCGGAAGACCGGGCTGAAAGATGGAAATCAACAGGTCCCGTGAAATGCGGGCATCCAGCGGCACCCCGCTTTCCACGAACGTGCGCAACCCGATATCGCGCTCCAGCACGATTAAGCCGCCGACCTTCTGCTCCGACAATTGCTCCGCCGCCAGGACGATCTCGTGGATCGATTCGGCGGCGCCGAAGCCCGCGCTCGCCCAGCTCTGGCGGCCCAGGCGCGCCAGAGTGCGGCGGATTTCGGATTGAAACAAAACGATAATGGCGAGTCCGAGATACGGAACGATGAACGAGAGCAGCGAGCGCAACGCCTCCAGGCCGGTCCAGACCGCCACGGCGTAGAGGCCCACCATCACCAGAATACCGATCAGAATGTGCCCGGCCCGGGTCCCGCGCACCACCATCAGCGCCTGATACACCACGAACGCCACCGCCAGGATATCGATGATGCCCGTGACGGTCAGAATCGGCGCGGCCGGCCACATACGCGAGAGGTGCAACATTGCCAGTCTAAGCCCATCTTATCGTAGGGCGTCGCCGGTGTCGTGTGAACCTCGGTTAACAACCGCGCCGCGAAGAGTCGAGGCTCCATCCGTCGAGGGCGGGGGCCAGGCTCGAATCGCCTGCCCCAGGCCAACCCATCGCGGGCGTATAATGGCCCGAGTCTTTAAGGGGGTTATGAGCGCCGCGGATCTTCCCATCTTCACCGTCCGGGAGACTCATGGGCGGGCGCTGCGGCCCGGCAACCGGGTGATCGCGCACAGTCCGGAAGCCGGCTGGCGCTCGCTGTATGCCGCTGTGCTGGAAGAAGCTCCCTTTCACGCCACCGAATCGGCCATCCGCCATCCGTCGCTGATCTATCATTTGACACGACCCACGGAAGTGACGCGGAAACTGGCGGGGGCGCGGCCGGAGAAGACGCTCATCGGGCCCCGCCGGATTTGCCTGACTCCCGGTAATGCGGTTGCTCAGTGGCGGCATAACGGCCACCCGGAAATTCTGCAGATCTATCTGCGGCAGTCCATCTTTGAATCCGTTTGTGGCGAAATGTACGGCTGCGATCCGGCGGCGGCGGAGATGACGCCGCGATTCGCGATCGCGGACCCGCTGCTGGAGCAACTGGCGGTCGCCATTCATGCGGCCTTGGGGGACGGGACCGCGGAGGACGGACTGTACATCGACACGCTGGCGCAAATGATCGCCGTCCATCTGGCCCGTTTTCATTCCGCGCGCTCGCGGCCGCTCCGGCTGGCCGCGCCGGACGGTATCGCGGGCTGGCGAGTGCGCCGGCTGGCGGCGTACATCGAGGAACACCTGGAGGGCGATCTCAGTTTGGAGGCCATGGCGGCCGAAGTAGAGGTCAGTCCCCTCTACCTGGCGCGGGCCTTCAAAACCGCTACCGGGCGATCCCCGCACCAATACGTGCTGGCGCGCCGCCTGGAACGTGCCAAGGAATTGCTGCGCAACACGGATACGCCGATCGTGGAGGTCGCGCTGGCCGCGGGGTTTTCGTCGCAGAGCCATCTTTCGAACTGGTTTGTCCGCCTGGTGGGGCTGTCTCCCGCGGTGTACCGTCGGCAGGGCACGAGATAGCCCCCAAGCCGCCGCGGGCGTCCGTCAGGATTCTGTTCTTATAGGTTCCGTTTCTGCAAGCCGGGCGCTGGCAGGATCGCATAACGTGATCCTTTCGCGGGTCGGAGGCACTGGAACCCGGGCCAAAAGGGTCATTCGGTCCGGCGGGCAAACCGGCTATAATGTTTCACACAGGAGAACGCAGCATGAAAAGCAAATTACTGGTTTTGCTCTTTGCCGGGGTGACCTTCCTTGGCGTTCGAGCCTACGCCCACCACTCCTTTGCCGCGACCTATTTCGAAGATAAGAAAGTAACGGTCGAAGGCGACCTGGTTCAGTTTCTGTATCGCAACCCGCATTCGTTCGTGCACGTGGAAGTCAAGGAACCGGATGGAACCATGACCCGCTGGGCGGTGGAATGGGGCGCTGGCGGCCAGCTCGGCCGGCAGGGCGTGACCCGCGAGACCCTCAAGCCGGGTGACCACGTGATCGTGGTCGGGAATCCCGGACGGAATCCGGACGATCACCGGCTGCGGATGGTCAATATCACCCGGCCCTCCGACGGATGGAAGTGGGGCGGCACGTTCGAGTAGCCAGTTCTCTTGATTTGACCCGGCCCGGGATCGGTGTTCCGGGCGGTGGAGGGGCAGGGATGAATTGTCGGTTCCTACGGAGGCACGGCGCGGCGGTCTGGGTAGCGGCGGCGCTGGCGGTGGCGGCGCCCGGTTCCATCCACGCCCAAGGCCGCGGCGGCCGCGGCGGGCCCCCGGGTCCTCCGCGATCTCCCCAGGCCTCCGCTCCCCTCGATTTGACGGGCTATTGGGTGGCTCTGGTGACCGAAGATTGGCGGTGGCGCATGGTGACAGCCCCCAAGGGCGACGTCGCCAGCGTTCCCCTGAACCAGGAAGGCCGCAAGCTCGCCAACGAGTGGGACCCCGCTAAAGACGAGGCGGCCGGCAATCAGTGCAAGGCGTACGGCGCCGGCGGGATCATGCGCATCCCCACCCGCTTGCACATCACCTGGTCCGATGAAAACACCCTGCGCGTCGACACCGATGCCGGCACCCAGACGCGCCTCTTCCACTTCGGAACGGCCCAAGCTTCCGGAGAACCCACCTGGCAGGGATATTCCGCCGCGCAATGGGAAGTGGCGGGCGGCGGCCGGGGAGGCCGCGGCGCTCCCCCGCAGGGAGGTTCGCTCAAGGCCGTCACCACGCACATGCGGGCGGGTTACCTGCGCAAGAACGGTGTCCCTTATAGCGAGAAGGCCACGGTGACGGAGTACTTGGATCGCACGATGGAACCCGACGGAAACTCCTACCTGATTGTGACCACCATTGTGGAGGATCCGGAGTACCTGGCTCAGCCTTTCATCACCAGCACCCACTTCAAGAAACAGGCCGATGCCGCGGGGTGGAATCCGACACCCTGCGACGCGCGGTAAAAGCGGGCGGCGGAGTCAGTGGCTTTTTAGGCCCGTCAGGCCGGAGACCGGTCCTACATACGCCAACAAACGGCCGCAGGTGACCGCCCCCACCCAGCAGACCAGCGAGATCCAAGCCAGGCTTTTGGCGCGGCTCGAAACGGGCGCCCGATCGAGTTCCGGATCGCCGAAAACCCGGCTCTGCATCACGTACAGAATGGCCACTCCGGAAAAAACGAAGATCATCTTCACGTAGAAATCCGGATTGGTGAGCTTGGTAGTGGCATCCGCGATCATGAGGGTCGAGCCGGTCAGCAGGTTGATGGCGAAGCCCACCCACATCAGCGGATAGAGCCGTTCCAGCGGCTTGATCGGAAGCTTGGGCGAGAGGCCTAGCAGCCGAAGGTCGATCACAGCGCTGATCCCCGCCACCATCGCCATGCCGATGGTGTGCATGAAGAGAATGCTGGGATAGGCAAAGATGGAGCCCGATGCCAGGACCCATTGGCTGAACCGCGAGTGCTCGAGAGCGGCAAGAAATTCCATCATCGGGTGGTGTCCTGTTTGCGGTGGTCGGGCTCCGCGCTTTTGTCGATGAGATAACCGGCCACTCCCATCAGGACCACGACCAGCACCACCAGGAGGCTGACGCTGAGAGCCAGGGGCATCAGAAGGAATTCCCCAGGAAGGGCAGCATGCGGCCGCAGAAAATAATACCGACCACCAGGCAAAGGGCAGCGCCGGCGAAGACTTTGGCGGTCAGGGGCGCGTCGTCTCCGGCCTGCACCTCCCACGGCTGGTCGAAGATCGTGAAATACAGAACGTTGACGCCGGCCAGCAGGATGAGCAGCATCTTCCACGCGAACGTGGGGTTGGAAACGTAGCCTCCGTTGCCGATGGGAGCCGCGACAAAGAACAACATGCCGGTGATCAGGTTGACGCCGAACCCCAGAATCCCCCACGGCAGCAGCCGGTGCAAGCCGGAAAATGGCACTCCCTTCATGAGGCCCAACATGCGCAGATCCACCACGGCGGTCACCCCGAACAGGAGACACAGCCCGATGAAATGCAGGGTCTCGCAGGTGGGCCAGATCCACCCGAGGCCTCCTTGGACGAGTTCGCCGATGTGGCGGGCCAACGGTTTTTCCGCAGACCGGGTTGCCGGTGCGGTGAGATCGGAGCGAATCTCGGGATGGCGAATCTCTCCACCTAGGTTGGAAACTCGGGCCATCAGGCCGAACGTCACCAGCGAGAGCAGCAGAACCGTAGCCAAGGTCCCGCGCGACAGGCGGGACGTTCGCCGAAACTGCCACAGCCCCAGCCAGGCGAAAGCGCCGGTGAGTTCCATGAAGCCGAACGCCACCAGCGCCGCGCTTTCGTGCGCGTCGATGAGAGCCTTGGACACGCCAGGCTCCGGGCAGGGGGCGGCGATGTCCGCCTTGCAGATCCCTTCCTCCGCGGCATTGCCGGTCAAATACGTAGGAATGGTCAGCAGCGCGATTCCCAGGAAAATGGCGAGGCTGGCGCGCTTGAGGTCGTCGCTCTTCGCCGCCACCGCGACCATCAACAAGAAAAGCGCGATGATCGTGCCGATGACCGGAAAGTGGTTCAGCAAGAGATGGAGATGCGTCAAACTCAAAGGATCACTCCCACGGGGAGAACCCCTCATTGTACGATGAGCCCGAGGCTGGCAACTTCCGCCGGGCTCAGCCGGCCCGGAGCCGAACACTCGCGCTCAGACTCCTCGGAGCGGTCAACCGGTAGCTTCCCGTCACCAGCTCCGCCACCTCTTCCCAGTCCACCGCTCCCCGGTCGAGGCGGAGCGCGATCCATCCTCTCGGTCCGATGTAGGGCGGCAGGTAGAAGCGCGCGGGCTGCGCGGCCGCGAGCGCTGCGTTCTCGCCTGGCAGGGCCTTGCATGCCACGGAGACGATGCCATCTCCGTGGTGGTCGTTGAGGTAATAGGAGAAGATCTTTTTGCGAACCAGGAAGGCGGCGTGCTGCCCCTTGTCCTCGCGGACCGCCTCCGGCAGCGAGAGGCAGATCCTGGAGAGCCGGGCGAGACGCCGGTCGGGCATCTCGCGATGATACACGAATCTCCGCACCCCAAAAAATCTCTTGACTTGTATCAGTAAACTAGTACATTTTTATTTTAAATGACTACTGCGGGCCGCAACGGCAAGAAGGCCTTCGCGTTCCGGCTGGACCTCGGGAGCGGGGTGCCGGTGTACCGGCAAATCATCGACCAGGTGACCGGCGGCATGGCGTCGGGGACGCTGCAGCCCGGCGACCAGCTACCCACCGTGCGCCAGGCGGCGGTGGACCTCGCCATCAACCCAAATACGGTGGTGCGGGCCTATCGCGAACTGGAAATCCGCGGCGTGCTGGAGACCGAGCAGGGGACCGGCACGTTCATCAGCCAGCAGAAGGTGAAGGGCACCGAAGTCGAGCGGCAGCGCCGTTTGAACCAACTGGTGAGCGAATTCGTAGCGCGGGCGGGGGCCGGCGGCTTCACGGTTCGCGACGTTCTCGAGCAATTGCAGGATCTGCAAGTCGACCAGGAGAAGAAAGGAAGGTAGCGCCATGAAGCCGGATTTGTTGCAACGGGGTACGAGCGGTATCGGAGTGGCCCTTTTCGTGGCCTCGGTCGCCATCGGCGGCGCCATCACGGCGATCCTGCGAAACCCCGCCGGGGTGATGGCCGGCGCGCTGGCGGGCCTCTACTTCATTTTCGCGATCAAGGTCGCGGATCAGTGGGAGAAAGTGGCGGTGCTCCGGTTCGGCCGGTACATCGGGTTGCGAGGCCCGGGCATCTTCCACATCATTCCGATCGTGGATCAGCTCAGCCGCGTGGTGGATCAACGCGTCCGAGTGGCCAACGTTTCGGCGGAGTCCACGCTGACGCGCGACACCGTGCCGGTGGATGTGGACGCCATCGTGTTTTGGATGGTGTGGAATCCGGAGAAATCGATTCTGGAAGTACAGGACTTCGACATGGCGATCACGATGAGCGCCCAAACCGCGCTGCGGGAATCGATCGGGCGTCACGAATTGCACCAGATGGTGGCCGAGCGGGAAATGCTGGGCCACGAACTCCAGCGCATCCTCGACGCCAAGACCAACCCGTGGGGGATCACGGTGCAGTCTGTCGAGATCCGCGACGTGCAGATTCCCTCCGCCTTGCAGGATGCCATGTCGCGCGAAGCGCAGGCCGAACGTGAGCGGCGCGCCCGCACCATTCTCGGGCTGGCTGAAACCGAAATCTCCGACAGTTTCGCGAAGGCCGCGGCAACGTACCGCGATAACCCTGTCGCGCTCCACCTGCGCGCCATGAACATGCTCTACGAGGCAATCAAGGAGAAGGGCTCGATGGTGATTGTGCCTTCGTCCGCGGTGGAAACCATGGGGCTTGGAGGCACGCTGGCGACCGCCGCGCTGGGCGGCGCCAAGCCGCAGTAATCGGTCCGTTCGTCCCGGAGTCCCCTGCGCGGGCGGGCAGAATGTATCGAACCGAACCAACCGCAACCCCAGGCTCCCCCTCTCTCCGATGGCAATCGCCTGCCCGCGATACGATAGACGTCATGCGTCTATTCACGTTCACGCTCGCGCTTGCGGCGGCCTGCTCCCCTCTCCTGGCCAAAGACGATAAAGCCAAGACCAATGAGAGGCTGGACGATGCCGCCAGTCTGTTTTCGGAAGTCATGGGCACGCCGGACAAGGCCATCCCGCAAACCTTGCTGGATAAGGCGTATTGCATCGTCCTGGTACCGGGCCTGAAAAAGGGCGGATTTGTGCTCGCGGCCAAATACGGCCGCGGCTTCGCCCTCTGCCGCCACGGAAACAGCAATGGTTGGGGGCCGCCCGCCGCCATCCGCATCGAAGGAGGCAGCTTCGGACTCCAAATTGGCGTCTCTTCGAGCGACGTGATCCTGCTCGTCATGAATGAGCGGGGCATGAAGCGGCTGACCGAAAGCAAGTTCACGATCGGCGGCGAAGCCACGGCGGCGGCAGGCCCGGTGGGCCGCGATGCCACCGCGCAAACCGACGCGTTGCTGACGGCGGAGATCCTCTCCTGGTCGCGGTCGCGGGGCCTGTTCGCCGGCATCTCGCTCGACGGCTCCACCCTGCGCAACGACATCGACGAGAACGAGAACATGTACGGCCAGCGCTGGGACAACAAACAGATCCTCACCAGCGGCGCCCCGGTTCCGGGCGCCGCCAGCAAGCTCCTGGCCGATCTGAACAAGTACTCGCCGCGCGAAACGCACTAAGCGGATTATCCGGATTCGCGCCTCTTCAAAAGTCTCCAGTCGAGAGCCAGCCCGCAGGAACGCGGGCCGACGCTCGGCGGCGCCCCGGGGCCCATCCTGGTTGGACCCCGGCGTCGGAATAGCCGCTTTATCGCGTGCCCGCTGACGCCCAGCTGGCCGCCTTTCGCCGCACGCACCCCATTGCGATACCGGCCAAACAAAGCCCGAATGGCACAAGACCGCCTGGTTCCGGTACTCCGCTGGGAGTCGTGATCGTGACATAGCTGTAATCGGTATACGAGCCCGCCGTCGAATAGGTAACTCCACCGAGCAGCAGGTCGTTATAGGTGCCTGTGGGATTGGCCAAAGTGGTGGTGAACGCATTCATGTAGGTGGTTCCGTCGTAGCTGTAATTCATCGCGAGCGTGCCGCCACTCCGGATGATTTGCAGCCAGTACGTGCCATCGGCGATATTGTTGTTGATATTGGAGTCAGCCGGGTTCAGCAGGTTGGGATCATACGCCGCGCCATAGGACGCAGAGAGGATATTGGACCCGTAGTATGCGTCAATATCGCGCTCGAACGCTGCATAGTCTGTGCCTGCTTGCTGGCTACTGGTCTGCGAGGCGGAATCAAAAGCAACCAACACCTCCGGCGCCTGAGCTCCGGATGAGTTTGAGGTGTTTGGAGTCGAAGGACCCGTATAGCTTCCCGAACTCAACCAATCAAGGTGGTACGCGGCCTTGGTGTCGAACTCCCAATCCGTCCCAGTAAACTGAAGCGATAACGTGAGAGCTGGATTAAACCAACCGGTGGTGGCGGCGACTGGTCCCTGATTGTAGTACCGCAGATCTCCGCCTCCGACGGAGTAGCTTCCCTGTCCCGGCAGTACCTGCCATGCGGGGTTTAGGGTTGATGCCGTGAAATCGTCCGAAAAGAGGACATCGGCATGTGCTTGGTTCGCACCCGGCAGCGCCGCCACTGCCAGCAGCAGCGCGCCCGTCATGAACCCGTTTGCAAATCTGGCAAGCGGTCTTCGTGTCAATCCGGTATTCATCACTCAATCTCCTTTTCTTATACAGATCTGGTCCGCTGGCCAGCGCATTTTGGTTATTGCCCTTCCAGCCATATGATCGTTTATAGTTTCTAACAAGTGTTAAGTCAATTACATTAGATGTATAATTAGTGATACCTGTACTCTTACTTAGATCCATGAATTAGTACAATTTGAAAAATCCGATAACCTGCGTGACGGCGATTCTGCCCTTCAGCCGCGCGTCAGGGTAGGCCTCCAGCCGATCCGGGGAGTCTTCCGATGCTGCTCTCGCGGGGACGCTGGTGCCGGCGGCGATCGGCTATAGCGTCAGCGTGACCTTCTTCAGCGCCCGCGGCCGGTCGGGGTTCAACCCCTTCTGCGCCGCCAGGCACGCCGAGAACATCTGGGCCGGCACAATGTAGGGAATGGGCGTGAGCACTTCCCGGATGCGCCGCGGCAGCCGGATCACCTTGGTGGCACAGCGGTCCGCCTCGCGGTTCCCTCCATCCGTAATGGCCACCACCTCGGCGCGCAGTTGCTGCAGCTTGGCGAGCGTATCACCGATCGATCCCCAGGTAACTCCGGGCGGCGCGAAGGCGAACACCGGGAAACTCGGCTCCACCAGAGCGATCGGTCCGTGCAGAAAATCGGCCGACGAGAACCGCTCCGCCACCACGTAGCAGGTCTCCATGAGCTTGAGCGCGAATTCGAACGCGTTGGCGTAATTCAGGCCGCGCCCCACCACCACGGCATAGCGCATGTAGCGATAGCGCTCGGAAAGCTCCCCCACGGGCTGTTCCAGCCGCAGCGCCACCTCGACCAGTTCCGGCAACCGCTCCAGGTCGGAGACGCGAATCGCTCCGCCGAGCGCATAGGCCAGCAGGTAGAGCATCATCATCTGGCCGGTGTACGTCTTGGTGGCGGCGACGCTTCGTTCCTTGCCGGCCCGCACCGGAAGCACGTGCTCGGCGAGCTTGGACAGGGTACTGGACGGCTCGTTGGTAATCCCCAGGGTCAACGCGCCGCGATCGCGCGCCTGCTCCAGCACGCGGTTGGTGTCGGTGGATTCGCCGGATTGTGAAATCGCCACCACCAGCGCGTCGCGATAGTCCAGCCGGGCTCCGTAGAGCGTCAAGATGGAGGGGGCGGCCAGCGATACCGGGATGCCAGTGGTGATTTCGAGCAGATAGCGCCCGAACAAGGCGGCGTTGTCGGACGTGCCCCGCGCCACCAACACGATCAATTTCGGGCGGCGGCCGGCGATCGCCTTTCGGAATGCCTCCACGCGCCGCAGCCCGCCGGCCAGCGTGCGCTCGAGCGCCGCCGGCTGCTCCCGGATCTCTCGCATCATCCGCGACATGTTCGCTTAAAGAGGCGTGAGCGGCCGCGTTTCGGAGCCCACGTAAAAAGTGTGGGTGAGGCTTTCTCCGGGCGGCGGACTTAATAACCGCGGGCGCATCAGGATCAGCACCCGATCGCTGCTCCGGGTGCGGTCGTGCATGCTAGTGAGGGCCCTCAGTCCGGGAATGCGCGAGATCCCGGCCAGGCCGGCGATGGTGCGGGCTTCATCGGTATTCAGCAGCCCCGCCACCGCGGCCCACTCCCCCATCTTGAGGCTGGTTTTGGATTTCAACGCCCGGTTGGAGATCACCGGAATTCCATTGACGGCGGCGCCGGCCAGCACCTTGAATTCCGCTTCGATGTCCAGCGTCAAATTCCGTATGTCCTGCACCGCCGGCGTAACTTTCAAGCTGAGCCCGAGGTCGACAAAGGTGAAGGAGGGAGGGGGCGTGTAGGCTCCCGGGCCGGAGAAGCTCGCTGGTCCGAAGTAGCCCGCTTGCAGAACCGGATACCGGTCTCCGACGTGGAGCGTGGCCGGCTGTCCGTCGATCGACCGAAGCTCCGAACTGAGCAGAACCTTGCCGGCCGCGTCAGACATTCTCGCCACTAGCGACGGGTTCAGGACGCCGATCCCCATCAGCGTCTTGCCGCCGCCGAACGCCAGCAGCCCCGCTAGATTCTGGGCGAAGGACGGCGTGTTGTTCATCCAGTTGGTGAGCGGCGTCAGGGAGAACAAGGTGGGCAAATCGATCCCATAGGTGATCAGGTCATTCCGGCTGACTTCCAGAAACCGCATGTCCACCATCACCTGGGCGCGCGAGCGGATCAAGTCTTCGAACATGGCGCGGGCGGGCAGCACTTTCGAGAGGCGGTCCTTGAGAATCACCGTATTGTTCTGCGAATCCACGCCGACCTTTTCGATGGCCATGGCCTGCTGCACGGCCGTCACCATGGCGGTCAGATCCTGCGCGTTGGTCAGCTCCGGCAACTGGACTTCCACCGCGACGATGGGCTCCACCTCGGCCCGTTTTTGCGGAGTGTCCTTGGCCACCAGAAACACCTTGCCGCTCACCGGCACTACAAATGAACTGGTGGCCAGCTCCAAGGCGTGGAGCGCCTGCCGGTAGTTCACCGCTTCGACCTCAAAGCGGATCGGATTTCCGGGCGGATAGTCGCCGTCGAAGACGCATTCCAAGCCGAACGCGTGCGCCACATTCGTGAAGAGCGCTTGGGAATTCCCGCGGAGATTAAAGTCCTTGCTCCCCGGCTGGGCCTTCAATTCAGAGGGCGGCAGGGGCTTGCGCGCGTCGGCCAGGTCGCGGGCCGTGATCGAATCAAAGTGCGGGGCCTCGGTCGGCTCTGCGTCCAGCAATCCCGCGGTGTCGGGCAACGGAACCGGCTTGGCCTCCAGTGCCGCCCGCGATCGCACGGCCTGAGCTCGCTGCCAGTACTCCAGATTCTTGGGTTCGAGCGCGGCCGCCTCGGAGTACAGCACGTACGCGTCCGCCATGTGGCCTTGTTTCTCCGCTTTGCGGCCTCGGGCAAACAACTGCCCGGCCGTGGGCTGTTCCGCCGCCAGACAGGCCGTCAGCATCAAGCACAGCAGAGGCACACGGATCCACACAACCGTTTGACGCTGCGAAATGTCCCCGCGTGCAACCGGTTTGGTGTGAGAATCTGTTGCTAGGAGACTGTTGGAAAATGGTCTGGGCCGGGCTGCAGGAATGCCCCTCCCTGCCCTGCATGCTGTTGAATCGTGGGCCTTTCTCAGGGGCCTCCTCAGGAGATTCGGATGCGCGCGTTGGAACGCCTGCTGGTGAACGACCCCATGATCCTGCTGACGCCCCTGATCGTGTTCACGGTGGTGATGGCCTTGGCGTATGTCGCCCGCCGGGTCATTCTGGGTGCCCTCGGGGCGTGGAACGCCCGAACCCGTAGCCGCTCCGGCCGTATCCTGATCGATGCGTTGCGCAGCCCCCTGCTGATCTGGGCTCTGATCCTGGCCGTCCACCTGGCCATTCAGCTCTCCGATCTGCCCGCCCGGTATACCCAGTGGAGCGCGCGAACCCTGGTGGTGCTCTGGATTCTCTCCCTCACCCTGATGATGATGCGGATTATCCGGGACCTCATCCGCTTCTACGGGGGCCAGGTCCCGGGCGCTCTGCCGGTTTCGACCCTGACCCAGACGCTGGCGCAACTGGCGGTGGTGATTCTGGGCGCGCTGTTGGTGCTCAACCAGCTTGGCTTTTCCATCGCCCCGATTCTCACCGCCCTGGGAGTCGGCGGTTTGGCGGTCGCGCTGGCATTGCAAGACACGCTTTCCAATCTCTTCGCCGGTTTCTACGTGGCCGTGGCGGGACAGGTCCGGCTGGGCGACTACATCCGCATGGAGGGCAGCCAGGAAGGTTACGTCACCGATATCGGCTGGCGCAGCACCACCATCCGCAGCCTGGGCAGCAACATGGTAATTGTTCCCAATTCCAAGTTGGCGCAGGCCATCGTGATCAACTATCACCTGCCCGAAAGACGTATGGCCGCCAGCCTCCAAGTGGGTGTCAGCTATGACGCGGACCCGCGCCAGGTGCAACGCGTGCTGCTGGAAATTGCCCTTGCCGGCGCGAAGGAGATTCCCGGCATGCTCGCCGACCCAGCGCCCTCGGTGGCATTCGATCCGGGCTTCGGCGATTCTTCTCTGGGCTTCACCCTGAACTTCCAGGTGGCCGAATTCGTGAACCAGTTCGGCGTGCGCAACGAATTGCGCCTGCGCATTTTGGAGCGTTTCCGCGAGGAGCACATCGAGATGCCGTTCCCCACCCGCACGGTGTTCCTGCACGAGCCTTCCAAGGATTGACCGGCCCCAATCGCCGGCCGTTTCTTGCGTATACTAACCACACGGCAGGTCCACAGGGAAGGGTGAGCGATGCGAAACCGAATTTTCTGGAGTTGGGTGATCGTGGCGGGGGCGGCGGGGGGCGCGCACACGCAATGGCTGAATCAGCGGGTTCCGGGAACGCCGCGGTTGCGGGACGGCAAGCCCAACCTGGCTGCGCCGGCGCCCCGCGCCCCCAACGGCAAGCCGGACCTCTCCGGAATATGGCAGGCGGAAGGCGCGCCGCTCGAGGAACTGGGGAAGCTGCTCCCCGGTGGCACGAACGGACTGGGAGAAGATGTCCCGTCGAAGTACTTTCTCAATATTCTGTCCGATTTCAAGCCCGAGGAAGCCCCTATACGGCCGGCCGCGGCCCAAATATTCCAACAGCACGCCAGCGCCATGGGTAAGGAGTCCCCGGAGACTCACTGTCTGCCGCTGGGAGTGCCTATGGGCGAACTGGTCCCGGCTCCCTTCAAGGTTCTCCAAACGCCCGGAGCGATCGCCTTGCTCTACGAAGCCGACACCAGTTTCCGCCAGATCTATACCGATGGGCGCAAGCATCCCGAAGATATGCAGCCCGCCTGGATGGGCTACTCCGTGGGCACATGGGAGGGTGACGCCCTGGTGGTCGACGCCGTTGGTTTCAACGACCGGAGCTGGCTGGATGCTTTCGGCCACACCCACAGTGACGCCCTCCACGTCACCGAGCGCTTTCATCGGCGCGACTTCGGCCACATGGATCTGCAGGTCACCATCGACGACCCCAAGACGTTCACGCGGCCGTTTACCTTCAAGACCGGCCTGCGTCTGCTACCGGACACGGACCTGATCGAATCCTACTGCGCCGAAAACGAAAAGGACGTCACGCATTTGGGGGCCCGGTAGAGGGCGTGATCGATCCCGCGACCGTCGCTGCGCTCGTGCGCGGTTTCGACGCTCCTTCGGACCAAGAAGCTCTCCAGAGTCGCGATCAAGTGCTGCAACTGCTGGCCTCCGCTCCGGAGCCGTTTTCCCGCCGCCACTTTACGCCCGGACACATCACCGGCACGGGCCTGGTCTTGGCCCCGGACGCCACCGGGCTCCTCCTGGTCCACCATCGCCGCCTCGACCGCTGGCTGCCCCCGGGTGGTCACGTGGAGCCGGCCGACGCCTCCATCGCGGATGCCGCTCGCCGGGAAGTCATTGAAGAAACAGGAGTTTCCCTCCAAGTCAACGGACCTGCCCATCTCGTGGGAATCGACGTCCATGGCATCCCAGCCCGGCGCTCCGAGCCCTACCACCTGCACCACGACCTGCTCTTCCTCTTCCATGCCACGGCAGGCGATCTCCAGGTTTCCCCGGAGTCGCGCGCCGTCGCCTGGTGCCAACCCGATGAGTTTGACCGGTACGCTGTTCCTGCCAATGTCCGCCGCGCCTACGCGCGGGTCCTTAGTACCGATTAACAGACCCGAAACTCTCTTTTATTCGGTATAATCGGAGTGGATGAACGCGAAAGCCCCACGACGAAGAGGTGCTTACCCCTGGCGGCCGGCACAAGGCCCGGGTGGGAGGCGTCATGAACTGGATTGAGCCGTACCGGCAGAAGCTCACGACTGCGGACCGAGCCCTCGAGATGATTCACTCCGGCGACCGGGTCTATGTCCACCCGGGCTGTGCGGCGCCGGCCGTCCTGACGCAGGCGTTGCTCGGCCGCGCCGCTGCACTGCACGACGTGGAAATCCTCCACCTGCTCACCTTGGGCCACGCCGATTACACGATGCCGCAGTACGACGGGCACTTCCGCCACAACGGGTTGTTTTTGGGCGCCAACGTGCGCGAAGCGGTGGCTGCCGGACGCGCGGATTACACGCCCATCATGCTGGGCGAGATCGAGCAACTGTTCTGCTCCGGGGAGCTTCCGCTGGACGTGGTGCTGATGCAGTTGTCGCCTCCCGATGAGCACGGCTACATGAGCCTGGGGGTGGGTGTGGATTGCACGCTCAACGCGGCGCGTTGTGCGCGCCACGTGATCGCCGAGGTCAACCACCGCATGCCGCGGACCTTTGGCGACTCGTTCCTCCACGTGAGCAAGGTCTCGGCGATCGTCGAGACCGACCGGCCTTTGTTGGAACTGCAGCCTGAGCCTTTCACCGACTTGCAGCGCCGCATTGGGGAACATGTGGCCTCTCTCATTCCTGACGGCGCCACTCTGCAAGTGGGGATCGGCGGCATTCCCGAGGCCGTGCTGGCCTGCCTGGGCGACAAGCGGGACCTCGGCATCCATAGCGAGATGTGCTCCGACGGAGTCATTCCGCTGATTGAGAGCGGTGTGATCACCGGCGACTGGAAGACACTGCACCGCGGGAAGATCGTGGTGGGCTTCGTGCTGGGGACGAAGAAGCTCTTTGCGTTCGTCCACGAAAACCCCATCTTCGAGCTGCACCCGACTCAATACACCAACGACCCGTTTGTCATCGCTCAAAACGACCGCATGGTGGCCATCAACTCAGCCATTCAGGTGGACGTCACCGGCCAGGTCTGCTCCGATTCCATCGGCACCCGGCCGTATAGCGGGTTCGGCGGCCAGTTGGATTTCATTCGCGGCGCCGCACGGTCCAAGGGCGGCAAGCCGATCATCACCCTCCCGTCAACCGCCAAGGGCGGCGCCGTTTCGCGGATCGTGCCGATGCTCGATCCCGGCGCCGGCGTCGTCACCACGCGCGCCGACGTTCATTACGTGGTGACGGAATACGGCGTGGCTTACTTGCATGGGAAGACGCTCCGGCAGCGGTCCGAGGCGCTGATTGCCATCGCGCATCCCAAGTTCCGCGACGAATTGTACGGCTTCGCGGCCCAGGCGCATTACCTGGACCGCAATCCGGCTTTGGTGGTGTAGAGGAGGTGGTCTATGCGGGCACAGACGGCTCTGCAGACTCAAGTGCGGCGGCTGACGGACGAGGACCAGCCGCTCTTGGAAGAGATGTACGCGACGTTCGCGCCGCTCAGTGAAGCGCTGGGCCTGCCGCCCAAGGAACCTTCGCGTCGTCATGTCTGGCTGGCTACGTTGCGCGATTCGGTCAACTTGGGGGCCTTCGTGGACGGCAAGCTGGCGGGACACCTGGCGCTGCTCGCCGTAGACGCCGACGCCGCGGAACTGATGTGCTTCGTCCACCAGGATTTCCGGCGACAGGGAATTGCCACCGCGCTGTGCCGGGCTGCCCTGGAAGAAGCCCGGAACGCGGGCTACCAGCGCATCTCGGTGTTCATCAACACGCACGACCTGGGCGCACGCCACGGCCTGTTGAAATTCGGGTTCGAGCCCGTTTGGGAAGATCTGGAAGAAGCCGAGTACGTGTACTGGTTGTGGGGGAGGGAGACATGAAAACCGGCGACCGCGGACGCGTGGATCTGGATTCGGAAGAGTGCAAAGGCTGCGGGCTTTGTGTGGAAGCTTGTCCGCCGAAGGTTTTGGCGCTCGCCTCCCATCTGAACCGGTACGGCTATCACCCCGCCACCTATTCGGGCGAAGGGTGTACCGGGTGCGGCATCTGTTACTTCGCCTGCCCCGAGCCTGGCGCGATTGTGGTGTGGCGGTTGAAGGCGGAAGCTCGCCCGGTGGCGCAGGCGGCTTGAACGATAACGGCGCGGAACAAGGAGGGGCCCATGCGCAGAGAACTCATCAAGGGGAATGAGGCCATCGTGAAGGCCGCCATTCTTGGCGGCTGCCGGGCCTTTTACGGCTATCCCATCACGCCCGCCAGCGAAATCGCCGAAGCCGCGGCTCTCTATATGCCGCAAGCCGGCGGCGTGTTCCTGCAGGCCGAAAGCGAGGTGGCCGCCATCAACATGATCTATGGCGCGGCCTCGGCCGGCGTGCGCTCCATGACTGCTTCCAGCGGCCCGGGCGTGAGCCTCATGCAGGAGGGTTTCAGCTACCTGGCCGGCTCCGAGCTTCCCTGCGTGGTGGCCGACATCATGCGTGGCGGTCCCGGGTTGGGCAACATCGCACCCGAGCAGGGCGACTATCACCAGGTGGTCAAGTGCGGCGGCCATGGTAATTACCGCACGCTGGTCCTCGCGCCGGATTCCGTCCAGGAGATGTGCGACTTGACCCTGCTGGCCTTCGATCTCGCCGATACCTATCGCAATCCCGTGGTGGTGCTGGCCGATGGCTACATCGGGCAGATGATGGAACCGGTGGCCTTTCCGGACGCCGCGGTGATGCCGTCCGCCCCGGCCTGGGCAGTGACCGGCACGGCTGAGACCCGCCGCAACCTGGTGACCTCCATTTACCTGGAACCCGATGTGCTCGAAGCGCACGTGCGCAAGTTGGAGGCCAAGTATCGCCGCGCGGAGCAGGATGCCGTACGCTTCGAATCGCGCGAGACCCAGGACGCCGATATCGTCCTGGTGGGCTACGGGATCGTCGGCCGCGTCCTGAAGGAAGTGGTGGAAGCTGCGCGGGCCGAAGGAATGCGCGTGGGTTTGCTGCGGCCGATCTCGCTGTACCCCTTCCCAACGGAGGAGATCCGGCGGTTGGCGCGTCACGCGCAGGCATTCGCCGTGGTGGAGATGAGCACCGGCCAGATGTTGGATGACGTGCGGCTGGCGCTGGAAGGCCGGCGGCCCATCGAGTTCTATAGCCGGGTCGGCGGCAACGTGCCCGCCACCGACGCCGTGCTGGGGTTTGTGCGCGACGCGCTCCTGAAGCACGTCCGCGCGCCGGAGGTGATCCATGCCTGAATTCGCCGTCCTCCATGAGAAGCCCCACAGCTTCTACTCCCTCTATGAGCGGAAGGGAGAGTTGCAGCACCAGACGCACTACTGCCCCGGGTGCGGTCACGGCATTGTCCACAAGCTGGTGGCCCGCGCCATCGACGAACTCGGCATCCAGAATCGCGCCATTCTGGTCAGCCCGGTGGGCTGCTCGGTATTCGCCTATTACTACTTCGACGTGGGCAACGTCCAGGTGGCCCACGGCCGCGCACCGGCGGTGGCCACCGGGGTCAAGCGCGCTCATCCGGAAAGCATCGTGATCAGCTACCAGGGCGATGGCGACCTGGCCGCCATTGGCTCGGCCGAAATCCTGCACGCCGCCAATCGCGGCGAAAACATCACTGTCTTTTTCGTCAACAACGCCATTTATGGAATGACCGGCGGGCAGATGGCGCCCACCACTCTGGTAGGCCAGAAGAGCACCACCTCCCCGTTTGGCCGCAACGTCTGGAATGAAGGCAGTCCCATTAAAGTCTGCGAGCTGCTCAACGCCCTGGACGCTCCGGTTTATCTGGAACGCGTGGCGTTGGGATCGAACAAACAGATCATGGCCGCCGCGCGGGCGGTACGCCGCGCGCTGGAAGTTCAGATGCGCGGGCAGGGTTTCTCCCTCATCGAAGTGCTCTCGCCCTGCCCGACCATCTGGAAAAAGGACCCTGTGGAGGCGCAGCATTGGGTTGCCGAGGAACTGGTGAAGACGTTTCCGCTGGGTGTGGTTCGCGATCGCACCAAGGACGCGCCTGTGCGTCCCGCGTCGGCGGCTCCCCCGGCTTTGGACAAGATCCCGGGGATTCTCGGCCTCGAGCAAGACGACCCAGGCCCCACAGTCGGCGGCCCTGCGGCACGCGAGCCGGTGGAGCTGGCCGTCAAGGTGGCTGGATTCGGCGGACAAGGTGTCCTGCTGCTGGGCGAAGTCCTGGCCGAAGCCGGGCTGGCTTCCGGGTTGCAGGTGTCGTGGCTGCCGTCGTATGGGCCGGAGATGCGCTCGGGCACCTCCAACTGCCACGTGCGGATTGCCACCCGGCCCATTGCTTCTCCGCTGGTGTTGCGGCCCAACGTGCTGCTGGCGATGAATGAACCGTCGCTGCGCAAGTTCCTCCCCACCGTGGAGCCGCACGGCCTGGTGATCTACAATGGCGCGGCCTGCCCGGCCGATTGCCTCCGCCCGGACGTCACGCTGATCGCCGCGCCTTTTGCGCAACTGGCGGACGGATTGGGCGGCGCGCGCGCCGCCAATATCGCCATGCTGGGCGCGCTGCTGGAAGCCGCTCCCGTGCCCTTCGAATCCCAGGTTCCGAACGTGCTGCGCAAGCTGGTGCGCAGCCCGAAGTGGTTGGAGATCGATCTGGCTGCATTAGCGCGCGGGCGCCAGGCGGCCCGGCAGGAGGTGGCTTCATGAGAATCTCGGCCCTGGATCATACCCTCGGGCACAATCCCGAGCGGCACGAGCTGGTCTTTCGCGTGGACGACCGGCTGGCCATCGTCCGCCGGCTCGACCGGCTGGGCATCGACTACGTGGATGCGGGCTGTCCGGCTGCCGATCCAAGCGTCCGTGAGTTGTTCACCCGCGCCCGCCAGGAGTGCCACCTCGCGCACGCACGCCTGGTCGCGTCCCTGCGTCTCGATGCCATTCGACAATCTCTCGAAACCGACGCGGCCGTCCGATTCCTGCTCGATGCCGGAACACCCGTGGTGGCCCTGTCCGGCTGCGGCTGGCACGCCGGTCCGCTCGGTCTCCAGGAGTATTGCCACCGGCTCGGCGAAGCCGTGAGCTACCTGAAGTCGCGCGGCCGCTGCGTGATTTTCCGCGCCGAAGATTTCTTCGACGGCTACCAGGCCGATCCGCACTTCGCCCTGGGCATACTGGAAACCGCCAAAGCCAGCGGGGCGGATGTGCTCTGCCTGTGCGATTCCGCCGGCGGCACCCTGCCTCACGTGATGCGCGAAATCTGCCTGGAAGTGCGGAAGCGGTTCGAAGGCACGCTGGGCATCCGGGCGCAGGATGAGTCCGATCTCGCCGTCGCCAATACGTTGGAGGCCGTGGAGCAGGGGTTTACCCACGTCGAAGGCTCCGTCAATGCCTACGGCCCCGGAGGCGGTAGCGCCAATCTCTGCTCGATCATCGCCAACCTGGAGTACAAGCTGGGCCACACCGTGGTGGGGCCGGACAATCTGGAAGGGATGCCCGGAGTCGCCCGTTTCGTGGCCGACGCCGGCGTACCGCCGCCGCGGCGTCAGACCCCGCCGGACGACGAGGCTCTCTTGCACACCGTCGATGTCCGGCTGAACCGGCGCTTGAAGAGCTTCGAGCGGCGATTCGTGATCGACCGTATGCGCCTGCTGGAGTCCCTCGGATACGATTTGCGCACCGCCCCCGGCACGCTCGAATTGCTGGTCCGGGAGGCGCTCTGCCCCGACCTCCGCCCCTTCGAAGCCGAACGCTATGAAGTGACCAGCCATTCCGCTCTGTATGGAGAGGCCATCAGCACCGCCACCGCCACTGTGCGCGTGGGCGACGCGATCCGCTCCGAATCCGAACAGGGTGCCGGCCCCGTGGACGCCCTCGAACGGTCGCTCCGCCAGTGTCTGTTCGCGCTCTATCCGGCCATCGCCGCCATGCACGTGACCGGCTACCGCGTCCGGCCGATCGGGCCGATCGAGGGCTGCGCGGCCCGCGTGCGCGTGGCCCTCGACTGGTTCCAATCCGGCTCCCGCTGGACCACCGCCGGAGTCTCCGAAGACCTGACCGAAGCAGCCTGGATGGCGCTGGTGGACGGCTTCCGTTTGCCGTTGATGCGGCTGGGAGAACGCGGCCTCGTCCTGATGCCCGCAGCCGCCGACACGTCGTGGGCGGTGTAGCGTGGCGCGGGCTTGCGCCTGCCGAGCGCCCGTGGGCAGCCGCCTAGCGCTCGATCAGCACCCGCTCCGCAGCGATCTCGTAGCCTTCGTCCTTGGCGATCTGAATGACTGAGGCGCGCAGCACGTCGTCGCCGGCATTCTGCGGAAGGGGCCTCTCGGGCGAGCGCCGGATGACCTCGGCCCCCACTTTGATGCTGGCGGTCCAGTTCTTCTTCTTGCTGTCCCAACGGACGGAGGCGCTCTCGGCCGTGATCGTGAGCATGTTCATCCCCCTTTTCCCAGGTTCATTGTAGCGCCAGGCGTACTTGGGAGAGGGGACGCAGGCCCGCGGGCCGCGCTCAGCGCCCGGCTGTACCGCGCGGTCCGGCGGCCGCACGGACCGGAAATCGATCTGGCCATCGCCGCCTGCGCCATCAATCGAAACGCGCGCCTGTGGAGCGCCAACCGCGCGGACTTTGCCGACATTCCGGGCCTGACGCTGTATTCCGCATGAAATGCTTGGAGCGGCTCCGGGCGCTAAAATTAACTTCGACGCATGAGAACGTTCACCATCGCGGTGATCGCCGGCGACGGCGTGGGCACCGAGGTCATCCCGCAGGGCAAGCGCGTCCTTGAGCAGATCGGCCGCAAGCACCAGGTCAACTTCGCCTTTCAGGATTTCGACTGGGGCGCCGAACACTACTTTCGCTGGGGCCGCATGATGCCCGCCGGCGCCATCGATTTGATGCAGCCCTGCGACGCCATCTACCTGGGCGCGGTGGGACATCCGCAGATCCCGGACCACACCACGCTCAACGGCCTGCTGCTGCCCATTCGCCGCGCCTTCGACCAGTACGCCAACGTGCGCCCGGCTTACCTCTACCCAGGAGTGCCCTCGCCTCTGGCGGGCCGAAAAGGGGGAGACATCGACTTCGTCGTGGTGCGCGAGAACACCGAAGGCGAATACGCGCAGGTGGGCGGATTCGTGTACCAGCACCAGCCCGAGGAAGTCGCCATCCAGACTTCGGTGTTCACGCGCCGCGGCATCGAGCGCATCGTCAAGTTCGCGTTCGAGCTGGCCGCGCAGCGCAACAAGAAGAAGCGCGTCACCTCCATCACCAAGTCCAACGCCCAGGGCTATAGCATGGTGCTGTGGGATCGCACGTTTCAGGAGGTCGCCGCCCAGTTTCCCGACGTCGAGACCGAATCCCTGCTGGTGGACGCCGCGGCCATGAACTTCGTCCGCCGCCCCGAGAGCTTCGACGTGGTCGTCGGATCGAATCTGTTTTGCGATATCTTGAGCGACCTCTCGGCCGCCATCATCGGAAGCATGGGGCTCGCCGCGAGCGCCAATCTCGATCCGCAGCGCCGCTTCCCCTCCATGTTCGAGCCGGTGCACGGGTCGGCCCCGGACATTGCCGGCAAGGGCGTGGTGAATCCGCTGGCCGCCATCCTCACTGCCGCCATGATGCTCGAGCACCTGGAAATGGGGGCCGCGGCGCGCGCAGTGGAAGCCGCCGTGGCCGCGGTGCTCGCCGAAGGCAAAACGCGAACACCCGATCTCGGCGGCAAGAGCAGCACGGAAGAAGTCACCAACGCGGTGCTGGAGAAGCTCGCTTAGTGGCTAAGTCCGAGCAGCGCGAGCACACCGGGAAGCACGCCCTCCTGGTAGCTTCCGGAATCCTGCTAACGCGTCTGGTCGGTCTGGTTCGCACGCGCGTCTTCTCGTATTACTTTGGCTTGCGTTCCGACCCCGCCGACGCCTTCAATGCGGCGTTCCGCATCCCCAACTTCCTCCAGACTCTGTTCGGCGAAGGCGTGTTATCGGCGTCGTTCATCCCGGTGTACTCGCGCCTGCTCGCGGAAAAAGACGAGGAAGAGGCCGGGCGCGTGGCCGGCGCCGTGGCGGCCGTGCTGGCGCTGACTGTCTCGGCGATCGTGCTGGCCGGCGTGCTCGCCACCCCCTACATCATCGACCTGATTGTCGGTGGATTGCATGGGGCGAAGCGCGAACTCACCATCCGGCTGGTGCGCATCCTCTTCCCGGGCGCGGGGTTGCTGGTGATGTCGGCGTGGTGCCTGGGAATCCTCAACAGCCACCGCCGGTTCTTCCTCTCCTACACCGCGCCCGTGGCCTGGAACCTGGTCATGATTGGCTCCCTGGTGGGATTCGGACGCCGGGTGACGGACCTGTCGTCGCTGGCCGTGGTGTTCGCCTGGGCCTCGGTGGCCGGCAGCGCGCTCCAATTCGCCGTGCAATTGCCGGCCGTGCGAAATCTTGTGCGCCAGTTGCGGGTGCGCTGGGATCCGGATTCGGCTCACGTCCGTGAGGTAGTGCGGAACTTCATTCCGGTTTTTTTCAGCCGCGGCGTCGTGCAGATCAGCGCGTACGTGGATATCTGGCTGGCCGGCTGGCTGCCCACCGGGGCAATCACCGGGCTGACCAATGCACAGCTGCTGTACACGCTGCCGGTCAGCCTCTTTGGAATGTCGGTATCGGCCGCGGAGTTGCCGGCCATGTCCAGCGCCTTGGGAGACACCGCCGAGGTAGCCGAGTATTTGCGCAACCGCTTGAACCGCGGCCTGCGCCAGATCGCCTTCTTCATTGTTCCTTCGGCCATGGCGTTTCTGGCGCTGGGCGGCGTGATCACCGGCGCTCTGTTTCAGACCGGCGCCTTCACGCGCGGGGACTCTCTCTACGTCTGGGGTATCCTGGCGGGCTCGGCCGTCGGTTTGCTGGCCTCCACGCTGGGCCGCCTGTATTCGTCCACCTATTACGCCTTGCGCGACACGCGCACTCCGCTGCGCTACGCCATCGTTCGGGTAACTCTGACCACCGGACTGGGATACCTGTGCGCCCTGCCTCTTCCCGTGTGGCTCGGCATCGAGCCGCGCTGGGGCGTGGCCGGCCTCACCGCGTCGGCCGGCGTCTCGGGTTGGGTGGAATTCGCGCTCCTCCGCCGCACTCTGAATGCGCGCCTCGGCCGCACCGGCCTCCCCGCCGCGTTGACCGCGAAACTCTGGCTATCTGCCGGCATAGGCGCCGCGGCCGCGTGGGGCGTAAAGCTGACGATCGGCAACCTGCACCCGATCCTGGCGGCGGGGGCCATTCTGGCGCCGTATGGGCTGATCTATTTCGCGGTGGCCTACCTGCTGCGCGTGGAAGAATGCGCCGACGCGTTGCGCCGTTTCCGCCGCATCGTGCGCTAGCTCCGCAGCCGCATCAACAGGTACAGGCCCGCCAGCGAGAACACCGCGTCCGGCGACCAGGCCGCCATGGCCGGAGGGAGCTGGCTCACGTCCCCGATCTTCTGAAACAGGATATCGATGCCCCAGTACGAAAGCGCGATCGCGATGCTGACGCCGATGCCCGTCATGGCGCCCCGCTGGCCCACCAAAAAGCCGAACGGAACCGCGATCAGGGCCATGATCAGCGCAAACAGCGGAACGGAAAACTTGCGATAGAGCTGCACCTGGAGCTGGACCGTATCGAAACCGCTCTGCTGCAGATCGCCGATGTAGCTGGCGAGCTGCCGGAAATTCATCTGCTTGTCCTGCAGGGCTTCTTTCAGAAAATAGTCGGGGGCCTCGGTCAACTCGGGAAACGTCGCCACCGGATAGGTGCGGTATGACACGCGCTCGGTGCCGCGGAAATCGCTGGTCCAGCCGTTCTCGAAGACCCAGGTCTTCAGCGAGTCGCTCCAATGCGCGCGCGCGGCCGAGATCTCTCTGGTCAGCCGAAACGTGTTCGGCTCCAGCTCGAACACATACGCGCCGGCCATGGTTTTATCCGAAGGATCGAGATACTTGTAATAGAAGATCCGCGAGCCCGCGCCCCAAATCCATTTACGGTCGGGGTTCAGATAGGTTTGGGTGGCTCGGCCCTTGATCTCGTCGCGCAGCGCGTCCTGCTTGCGGTTGGCGCCGGGGACATAGTAGAAATCGAACGCGAACAAGGCGCCGCTGAACAGGATGCTGGCGACGAAGACCGGCAGCGCCAGCCGGTGCAGGCTCACGCCGCAGGCTTTGAACGCCGTGATCTCGTTCTGCTTGGTCAGCACTCCGAAGGCCACCAGAATGGCCACCAGCACGCTGATTGGCAGGATGCGGTAAACCAAAGCCGGCGTGAGAAAGAACAGGTAGGTGAACATCTTGATGAGCGGAATGTGGTTGCGAATCATGTCGCCCATCAGCTCGAAGAAGTTGTAGATCAGAGTCATCGACACGAAACTGCTGAGCGTCAGCCACAAATAGAAAAGAAAACTGGACAGGATGTACGTGTCGACTACCTGCGGCATCAGCCCCATGCGGCGCCCTACGGAATGCGGCCGTCCAGCTCGCAGGTTCTTGAGCCCGGCCCCGAAGAAGCCCTGAATGCTTCCCATCAAATCGCGGTCTCCGGGCTTCTCCATGCGCGCCAGGAAGAGGAGCCCGGCAAGGCCAAAGGTGACGTTGGGTAGCCATACCGCGACTGGCACCGGCAGCGTCCGCTGTTTGGCCAGCCCGATGAGCGTGATCAACGCCAGGTAATAACAGAAGAAGGCGAGGAACACTCCCGTGACATATCCCGCCGACTTGCCGCCCTTGCGCGTGGCCACGCCCAGCGGGATGCCGACCATGGCCAGCATGAGGCAGGCCACCGGCAGCGCGAACCGGCGCTGCAGTTCCACGCGCGCTTCGATCCAGTCCGGCCCCGCGTAATTCCAGAGCTGCCGCGTGTTCATTTCGGGAAAAGGCAGCAGCTTCACCTGCGCCGGGGGCGCCGCCTCCAGAGCCTGCTCCCCCCGAACGAAGGATTGGTCGTGCGCTGCCCCGTCCTTTCCCATCTCATACGTGGCAGCGTCGCGCAGCGAGAGCTCAATGCGGTTCCGCGCCGGATCGGACACCGCGATGGCTTCGCGTGCCACGGTGATCAGCGGGCCTTCCGCTTTCTCGCGCATGCCGCTGGATCGCTGCTCGGGCGGCGTAATGTCGGCCATGAAGACCGGACGCCACACCACCGTCTCGCCAGGGCGCACATCGCGCACGTACAGAATCGTATTGGGAAAGTTCTCTTCGAAGACGCGCGGCTCGATCTCGGCCGAGAGCCTGTTCGCGATGAGATCGTTGAGCATTCGCGTGCTCTCCCGAATCGAGAGGGGCCCGAGGCGAATGGAAGCGTACAGGGCCAGGCCCGCCGCCAGCGCGGCGAACAGCAGCACCGGCGGGATCACGCGCCGGCTGGAAACTCCGCCGGCCCGCATCGCGATGATTTCGCCGTCGCTCGACATCCGGCCGAGGCCGATCAGGATCCCCACCAGCACGCCGAATGGAATCGTCAGCGGCAGCACCGGGGGCATTGCCAGGGCGAACAAAGTCGCCACCGTGCGGATGGAGCTGTTGCTGGTGACCAGCACCTCGAAGATGCGATCGACGCGCTGCAGGAAGATGACCGCTGTTGCGAGCAGGGTGCTCAACAGGGCGCTGGCCAGAATCTCTTTGAAAACGTACCGGCTGAGCAGGCGTGCCACGGCCGTCTCCCTACTGGGACAGATCCGGAGGCGGCACCACGGGTAACTTTGGAAGTTCGTCTTCCAGCGGGTGCATCTCCAGGTCGTCGATCAGCAGCGAAGGCGCCACCAGCGTGGCATTGGCGGCATAGTTGGCGCCGCCCATCAGGGCGAACGGCGCCTGATTATCCAGAAAATCGAAGGCCGCGGAATCGTCACCAGCGGCCACGATGTCACGCAGCGACCGCGCGTTCAAACCGCGGAACCGCAGGCCGCGCACCATCTCCTCATGTCCGTCCGGATAGACCCGGTACACCAGAATCGGCAGGCTCACCGGCCGCGACCCGCCGGACTGAGAGCCGCTCAGCAGGCTGCGGACTTCCTGCACCGACGCCGACGACGGGAAATCCATTTTGCGAACGATGATGCCGTACGGCTTCCCGCGCGCCCCGATCATCTCCAGCAGCTTCTTCTTCAACTCCGCAACCGGCGCGGTTTCCGAGGAGGTGACGAACAGATTGCTCATGCTGGCGGCGCTGGCGCCGTAGCTGCCGGGCATCCGCGCGCGTCCGTTCGATCCTTCAAACCCCCGCACAGGCTGCCGCGTCAGAAGGTAGCCCTTCAACATTCCCTTCTCCACCAGATGCAGGGGCTTGGGCTCCACTCCTTCGCGGTCCACCTCGTAGGAACCGAACAGCGGCCGTCCGTGCCAGTCCTTCTGGGTGGGGTCGTCCACCACGTCGAAGCTGTCGGGCAGGACGCGCGCGCCGATCCGGCCTTCGAGCTCACTCCCGGTGAACGATGCATTGCGTCCGGGCTCCATCACGGGCCGGCGCGGCAGGTCCAGATTCTTCCCCAAAACCTCAGCCAAGAGTTGCGCGCCCGCCACGCCCTCGAACAAGACCGGGCCGCTATAGTCCTCGGTGGTTGGCGCGTGGGAAAGAGCTACCACGTTCTGGGCCAGGCTCTGCATCGTCCGCCGCATTTCGGCGTCGCCCGGCATTCCCGCGGGTTCAATCGCCTGGAACACGGCCGCGTCGTGCACCGTCATGCCGTCCTGCGCTTGGGCCGTGGCCCGCACGCGCACGTAGGTCAGCCCATCGGGGACCTTCACTTCCGAGCCTTCCGAATTCACCAGGTAATAGCCGCCTTCACCCGCGCTCAATTCCACGCTCGAGGTTCTCAGCTCCGGATACTGCGCGAAAATTGCCGAAAGCGCTCGCACCCGGTCCGTCCAGGCCTTCTCGTCGATATTGAGTTTGCGGAACGGCCGGATTACGTGCACCGGCTGGGCGTGCGCGAAATCGTTGAGCTGATCGCTGAGCGAGAGGTTCCGCTGCGCGGCCCGCTTGCGCGAAATGGCCTCCACCGCCGACTTGTACGCCGAATCGGTGGCCAGCCACAGATACCGCCGCAGCACCATGTAGTTGTTGTCGAGCGGGAATTGTCCCAGATCGTAACGCGTGCCGAAGGGGAACGTGCTGCCCACGTAGTTGCTGTTGTCGAATTTGTAGTCACCCACGCGGATGTGGACCGTGAGATTGCGGAATTGGTCGCGGCGCTGCGACACGACTCCGCCCAGCGTGGCGCCCACATCGAACGTATCCGCGTCGTCAATCAGATACTCCACGAAGTAGGGGCTCTCCAGATTCGACACCATCAACTTGCGCGACCGCTCCATCTCGTCATGCAGAGCCTGCAGGACGGGGTCGGAGGCCGGCGCCTGTGCGCTCATCACAATCCCGGCGGCGAGCGCCGCGGCAGCCGCTACAATCCAGATCTTCACTGGGCGCTGCTCCTGTTCGGCTCGGGGGGCAAGGGCGCGGGCAGCAACGGCGGCCGGTCCTGCGATTTGGCCTTCTTTTCGATTTCGATTTCCGAAACCAGGATGGCCGGCGACACGGCCGAGACCGGCACGCTGCCCGATTCGGCGCCGCAGTATCCATTGAAGACTTCGGCCTTATCCGATGTCGCCAGAATCTTGGAGAAGCTGGCCAGCGGCGTGCCGACGATGTCCGCGCCGCGCACCAGTTGGTCCGGCCGCCCGTCCGCGTACACCCGGTAGACGATCACCGGAATCACCTTGAAGGCCTGCAGACCGGAGCGGCTGGTGGTGGTGAACCCTCCCGTGATGTCGCGAAAGTACAAACCGTACGGCTTATTCTGCCTCTTGACCTCCTCGATCAGCATCTGGCGGAGCCGCCCTTCGGTCACCGAGTTGGTCGATTGCACGATCAGATTGGATTGCCGCGAGACCACCTCGTAGCCCGGTTGCCGCCGCCCGTGGCTATTCGACTGGTCGATCCCTTGAATCGGCGAACGCGACATCAAGAAGGTCTTCAGCACGCCCTTATCCACCGCCAGCACCGGCCGCGCCTTCACGCCTTCATCGTCGTAATCGTACCAGCCGTTCAAATCGATGCCGCCGACCTTGCGGCGCGTGGGATCGAACACCACCGAGAGGAAATCCGGCAGCACCTTGGTCCCGATGCTCTTGGTGAAGGTCTGGCCTTCGGTGACATCCTTCTGCCGGTGGCCTTCCACCCGGTGTCCGAAAATCTCATGAAAGAAGACACCGGAAGCGCGGCCCGAGAAAATCGCCGGACCGACAAACGGCTCCGCTTCGGGCGCATGCAGCAGTCCCGACAGATCCTGGGCCACGCGGTCGATGGCCGCCAGCACCACGTCGTCTTTGGGAAGGCCCGATGCCTCCACTGCCTCGAAGGTCTCGCTGGTCGAGAGGTCGGTGCCGTCGTCCGCTTTGGCCGACGCCGAAATGATGATCCGCGCAAACCCTCGCCCGTGGTCCACCCGGGTGCCTTCGGTGTTGACGAAATAACGGTTGTCGGTCTGGGCGCTCACCGAGACATGGGAGGTGAGCACCGCCGGGTAATTCTGAAAATGCGAGGAGAGCTTACGGATGCGCTCCGTCCATGCGGCTTCATCGAAGCGAAGCTGCGGCAGCGCCTCTTGGGCCGTGACGGGCGCGTCCCCCGAAAAATCGTCGGACGTGTCCTCTGCCGCTACATTCACCTGGGTGTTGGTCTTGATCCGGATGAGCCGCTCGGCCGCGCCGCGGTATGCGCGGTCGGTTTCCTGCCACAGCCGCCGCTTGATGGCGTTGGCATTGTCCTCCACCGAGAGCAGCGCGCCCGACGTAAACTGCCCGCGGTCGCCGCGTACCTGGTGATAGTTGTCGAGCTTGGGCGTGCCCACCCGCACCGACACATCCAGCGCCCGATTCTTGCCGGCATCCGCGTTGGTGATGGTGCCGAGCGTTCCCTCCACCGAGCGGAAGTCCTGCTCCGTCACCTCATAGCTCAGAAAGTAGGGCGCCGGGTCGGCCTTCTGCTTGAGTACCGTGAAATTGCGGTTCAGTTCCTGCGACATCACGTCCAGCAGGGAGGGCGATTGCTGCGCCGGGACAATTGCCGCCGCTGAGAACAGCAGCGCCAGACGGGAAATCAACCGGGAAGTCAAACGTCCAGAATATCATTAACCGGGGCCGTCCCAGGCGCGCCTAACCGTTTTCCCATGGGCCCGTCTACTAGGCATGACCCGGCAGATAGTTCTTTCGATGGCGGTTGTGGCGGCCTTGCTGGCGTGTTGGCCGCACCCGGCCCAGGCGCGGTCTTGGGGGCGAAACTGGGATTTCAGCCTGGATGGCGGGCGGGGCGCGGAGCGTTGCTCCGATCTGCAGGCTCGCACCTCGCGCGAACTGGCCCAGGCCACCTAAACCTTCACCCTCTCCAAGAGCGCGGCCTCCCCGCTCGAAATCAACGCTTCGGACCACGCAGTGCTCTACGTGCGCGGGTGGGACCGTCCGGACTACTCCGTGGAGGCCTGCAAATTCGCCGTCGCCGATACGCGCTCCGCGGCCGACACCGCCCTCCGCTCTGTGGCCGTGAACCGCAACGGCAGCCAATTCACCGCGTCCGGCCCCTCGGATCGCGATTCCGGCTGGCGCATGGTCTTCTTCGTTCACGCCCCGAACGATGCCTCCGTGAAGCTGGACAGCGGCAACGCGCCGGTCGAAGCCACGAACGTGACCGGTACGCTGACTATTCGCGCCACCAACGGGCCTCTGGCGCTGGAACGCTGTGCCGGAACCGTTGACGCCGAGACCGTCAACGGGCCGATTTCCATGACCGGCGGCAGCGGCGCCGTACGCCTTCTGGCTTCCAATGGCCCGATCTCTCTCCATCTCGGCGATGCGGCCTGGAGCGGTTCTCAACTGCAAGTTCGCACAAACAACGGACCATTGAGCGTGACTCTGCCGGGCGGGTTTCGTTCGGGCGTTCGCGTCGAGACCTCCGGCCACGCACCCATCAATTGTGCGGCGGATGCCTGCCAGGCCGCTCGAACCGAAGGCAATCGCTTTTTCCCGCGTTCGATGCAACTCAACGGCGCCACCGATATAGTCCGCCTTTCGACCCAAAACGGGCCGGTCTCGATCCGCAACACCGGCAAGCGGACGCCCGTCCTCTGACCGGTTTGGGCTCCCGTCCCAGTTGCTTGATGATTCATTCTAAAGGTGTCCCTTTTGTTACTGCTTTTCTTTTGCGCCGCATGATAGGATTACCGTCCGGAAAGCCTTTGTAAGCCCGTTCCCCGCCTTGGGAGCGGATAGGGGAGGCCAAAATGGCGGAAATCCTAAACAAAGTCGGGGATTCCGAACCCGGATCGTCGATTCGAACCAACCAGCCTGCCTTGAACCTGGGGCCCGGTCCGCTCCGGCCCGGCAGCCCCATGCCCAAGCCGTTGCAGTACGCGCTGGGGGCTTATGTGGTCGCGATGTTCGCGGTGATCCTGTACTTGCTCGTGAAGACCTGGCCGTTGAGCACAACCGGTGCCGAGGAAACCACCAATTTCTTCTGGGGCAGTGTCACCATGGCCGCCGAAATACGGCTGATGCTCGTGGCCGCCCTTGCGGGAGCACTCGGTGCCTATGTCCACCTGGCCACCTCGTTCGCCGACTACGCGGGGAATGAGGGGCTGACGACCAACTGGGGCTGGTGGTATCTGTTGCGGCCCTTCATCGGAATGGCTCTGGCCGAGGTCGTTTATCTCGCTCTGCGCGGCGGCCTGTTGAGCGCCGGCGGAGCCAATACAACCGGCGCCATCAGCGTGTATGGCGTGGCGGCCGTTACGGCGCTGACAGGTTTGTTTTCCAAACAGGCCACCGACAAGTTGCAGGAAGTCTTCGAAACCTTGTTCCGCACCACCCAGAAAGTGGCGCGGAAGGATGCGTTGCCCACTGCCGCCAACTTGCCGCCCGACTCCGGGCCGAAAACGAGCGCCGCCGCTGCGGGGCGCTAGAATTTGTATGCCATTTCCAGATACCCGAGGGATCCGTTCTTGCCCTTCGGATAAATGGCTGTCATCACCGCGCGGCCGCTCGCGTAGCCGAAGTATCCCGTCGCCGTGATGCTTCGGCTCATACGCCATTCCACGGAGGTGTCCCAGAGGTTGGCCAGCGACTTCGCGCCGCCGGCCGCGCGGCCCGTATAGCCGAAAGTCCAGGGCTGAAACGCGCCGCCGCCCGAATACCACAAGTCATTCGGATTGCTCAGCGCCAGCGCGTGGAACTCGCTCGACGTGGTGACGTTCTTGTGAGGACGCAGAATCAGCGCGCCCATCAGGTCGCGGTTGTTCTCCATGTTGAAGAACGGGAAGCGCGCGAATGGGCGCGGCGTGGGCAGAATCTGGAAGAACGTGCCGTGCGTCTGGTCGTTGGGGTTGCCGTCGCCGGAGCCGTTGGTGTAGCCGCCGCGTAGCCACGGTTTTAGCCTGGCGAGAATCCGCGGTTGAAACCCGCCTTCCAGATCCACCGCATACGCGCGCTGCGTGAGGCGGCCCCAGTTGCCGGTCTGGGCCACTCCCCAGGCCAGCAAATCCAGCGTCCCGGCTTTCGTGGTGAGCGCGCTCAGGTGGTGGCCGCCGAAGGTTTCGATGCGAATGTTGTCGAGGTCGCCGCGCCGCGCGGCCAGCGGGCGATTGTCCGTCTTGAGCACCGGACGCCAGTCGTCATAGTAGATGACCATCGCGCGCGTCTCCGCCGAGTGCGCCCCCGTGCCCCACGGCTTGGTGTACGCCGCATAGCCGAAACCGGTATTGGTCTCGCCCCACCCGTTGGTCTGGAAAACGCCGCGCGTGGGAATGGCGCCCACAAACGTGAAGGTGCCCCCGGGCTGGCTATCCAGATATTGCATGCCATCGAAGCTGCGCTGCACATCCGCCCAGCCAAAGTTGCCGATCAGCCGCTGGTTCACGCGGTCGCGCTTGAGGGCCGCCAGCGTCGCATTCTTGGGCGTGACTTCCGATCCATCGAGAAACTCGAAGCGCCCGATCTTGAGGCTCTGCCCTGCGCTGCCTCCCAGGTTGTGGAACCGCACATACCCCTGTTTGGCGAACACCATGGCGGAATACTGCGACTTACTGTTGGACAGGTAGTAGGTGGCGCCCAAGCCAAGTTGCCCCTGCGTGCCCGCCGCCACCGCCTGGTCCGGCAAGGCCAGCAGGAAGGGAACCCCCAATTCCAGTTGCCAGTCCACCGACTCCAGCGACTGAGAGAACGCCAGCCGGAACAGGTTCCCCGAGTACAAGTACGTGTTGTCGCCGGTATCGCCCTTGAACCAGTTCCAGTCTTCCTCCCGGGTGCGGAAGCTGCCGCTTACCGTAATGCCTCCGATCTTGATGGGCGCGGGCGCGGCGGCAGCATCGCCCGCCTGCGGTGGCGGGCTGGGAGGCTCTCCAAGCATCCAGGTGGCGGCGCAGACCGCGGCCAGGCACATTCCAGGCAATCGTCGTCGAAACATAAATCTCTCCCTGTGCGGTGCAGTCTGGCTCTAATCTCCCGCGGCCACGGCCGCATCTTCCAACGGCGCCAGCCCCGCGCGCACCACCGATTCCCGAGGCCAGGTCCGGCGCCAATTCTGCCGCAGCGCGAGCAGCGCCACCAGAGCGCACCCGGCGCCGGCGGCGAAGACCGCGAAGCCCAGACCATAGCTGCCCGTCGCTTGCTTCATCGTGCCCAGCAGCGAGGGCAGCAGGAATCCGCCCAGCCCTCCGGCCGCTCCCACAATGCCGGTGAGCATCCCCACTTGAGTGGGAAAGCGCTGCGGCACCAGTTGAAACACCGCGCCATTCCCCATGCCTAGCATCGCCATGATGAGGACCAGAAGTGCGACGGCCGCCGCCACCGGCGGAAGCGTGCCCACGGCCGCCATGCACAAGGCGACGCCGCCCAGCAGCACCTGCAGCATGCGCACGCCACCGATGCGGTCGGAAAGCAAGCCGCCCACCGGGCGCAAAAAGCTGCCGAAGACCACTACTAGCGTGGTCAGATCGCCGGCTTGCACTTTGGTGAGGCCGTACTGGTCGTGGTAGAAGATCGAAAGGTAGCTGGCCAGGCCGGAGAACCCGCCGAACGTGATGCTGTAGATCAGACAAAACCACGCGGTGTCGGGCTGGGCGAAAACTGCCGCATAATCGCGCCAGCGGTAGGTCGGACGTCGCACGGGCGCGTCTTTGGCCATGACCACGAAGAAGATCCACACCAGGCAAACCGGAATCATGGCGATACCGAAGACGCTCCTCCAGCCGAACGCCTGCGCCAGCCGTGGAGCGAACAGCGTGGCTAACAAGGTCCCGGAGTTGCCCGCGCCGGCAATCCCCATCGCCAGGCCCTGATATTCGGGTGGATACCAGCCGCTGGCGAGCGGCAGCGCCGCCGCGAAGCTGGCCCCCGCGATGCCGAGCAGCAGACCGACCCCCAGAAACTCCCCATACCCCGAGGCCCATTGCCAGGCGATCAGCAGCGGAACCAGCGTCAGGCTCAGGCCAATCAGCCCCGTTCGCTTGCCGCCGATGCGCTCCGTCATCAGGCCCAGCAGGATGCGGAAGAACGATCCGCCGAGCAGCGGCACCGCCGTGAGAAAGCCCTTTTGAGACGCGCTCAGCCTCAGGCTCTCTCCCAGAAAGGGCCCCAACGGGCCGAGAATTACCCACACCATGAAGCTGACGTCGAAGTACAAGAACGCCGACGCCAGCGTCGGGGCATGGCCCGCCCTTCGGAAATCTTTCAGTGACATGACTCGACCTTTCTTTTGTGATTCAAGCGGGCAGGCTCAAGCCTGCCCCTCGCTACGCGGCTTTTTCTTCGTCGCGCTTGCTGTACTGGACGGAGATCACACCGTCCTCTACGGACACGGGGTAGGTTCCGACTTTGACGCAGACATCGGGTTTCACCACCTCGCCCGTTTCGAGCGAGATCTTCCAGCCGTGCAGTGGGCAAACCACGGTGTCTCCGGAAACAATGCCGTCGCACAGCGGCCCGCCGCGATGCGGGCAGGAATTATCGACCGCCATGTATCGGTCGCCCAGGTTGAAAATGGCAATCTCCTCGTCGCCGATGCGCACGCTGCGCCCTTCGCGCAAAGGAATATTTTCGGTAGTCGTTACGCGAATCCACTTCATTGGATATAGGCCTCCATCGGCTGAATCTGTACGAACTGCGTCGGATGCACCGGCTTGGACCGCTCCAGCCAGGCGTCCTGCGAGAGCGCCTTGGACTTTTGCAGCCGCCGCAGCAGCGCCTTTTTTTGCTTCTCCGGCGCGTAGACGGTCTCTTTGCGAACCTTCTCGATCCCCAGCCGCTCGACGAAGTCGTAGGTGCGCTCCAGGTAGTTGGCGTTCTCCCTGTAGTACTGGAAGAACAGCATCGCCGCGTTCAACGCTTCCTCGGTGGCTTCCACCGTAATCAGCAAATCGGCCTTCCGCACGTGCTTGCCGGCCGCGCCGCCCACTACCACCTGCCAGCTCCCTTCCTGTCCCACCAGCCCGATATCCTTGACCGTCACCTCGGCGCAGTTGCGCGGGCATCCGGTCACCCCCATCTTGGTTTTGTGCGGCGTGTAGAGGTTCTCCAGGCGCCGTTCCAGTTCAATCCCGGTGTGGACGGCGTCCTGCACGCCGAAGCGGCAGAACTCCGTGCCCACGCAGGTCTTCACCATGCGCACGCCTTTGGTGTAGGCTTGGCCGGAAGGCATGCCGAGCTCGGCCCAAATGGCCGGCAGGTCTGCTTTGTTCACGCCCAACAGGTCGATGCGTTGGCTCCCGGTCACCTTTACCATCTTCACTTTGTACTTCTCCGCCACGTCCGCGATCTTCCGTAACTCAGCCGGGGACGTCACGCCGCCGCGCATCCGCGGCACCACCGAGAACGTTCCGTCGCGCTGGATATTGGCGTGAACGCGATCATTGATGAACCGCGCCGAGCGGTCTTCGGAGTGCTCTCCGCACCACACCACGTCCACCAGGTAGCTCAGCGCCGGCTTGCAGATTTCGCAGCCTTCCCCGTTTCCGTAGACGTCCAGCACGTCCTGCACGCTCTTAATCTTCTGGGTGTGAATGATCTCGCGCAGGTTTTCCTGGGTGAAGGGCAAGCAGCCGCAGAGGACCTTCTTGCCCTCCTCCTCGAATTCGGGGGCCACCGCTTTGAGCAGCTGCTGGCAGGTGCTCGTGCAGCTCCCGCAGCCGGCGGAAGCGCGCGTCGACTCCTTCAGTTGGGCCAGAGTGCGGATCCCTTTTTCGTGGATCGCCGCGATGATGGTGCCCTTGGTGACCCCCATGCACCCGCACACGGTCTCGCTGTCCGGGATCTCCGCGACGGTCTGTCCGTGGTCGGCCACCGGCTCTGGAAACAGCAGACTCTTTCTCCGCACCAGCAGGTCGGCATTCGTGCGCAGCCATTCCAGGTAACGGCCGCTATCGGCCGCGTCGCCCACCAGCACTACCCCCGCCAGGCGGTTCTCGCGAATGATCAGCTTCTTGTAAACGCCTAGTGCCGGATCTTCATACCGCACCGCGTGCGTGTCCGGCGTCTCCTCGACCTCTCCGGCCGAGAACACATCCACCCCCATCACCTTGAGTTTGGCGGCCGGCTTCCAGCCTTCGAAGGTCGGGCCTTTGTTGCCGGTGATCGTCGCGGCCAGCACCTTGCCCTGGTCGAGCAGCGGCGCCACCAGCCCATACACCTGTCCGCGATGCTCCACGCATTCGCCCACGGCGAACACGCGCGGGTCCGTGGTCTCCATGTAATCGTTCACCACAATCCCTCGGTTCACCGTCACTCCGGCCTTCCGGCCCAGTTCGGCATTCGGCCGGATACCCGCTGCGATCACCACGATATCGGCTTCCAGCAGCTCGCCGTTGGCGAATTCCAGCCCTTCCACCCGCCCGTTGCCGAGCAGCCTCTGCGTCACGCGGCTGGTCAGCACCTGCACGCCGATCTGCTCCATCTTCTGCTGCAGGTATTCGCCGCCCGTCATGTCGAGCTGCAGGTTCATGAGAGTCTCGAGCAGATGGACCACCGTCGTGTTGCAGCCTTGCGCCTGCAGGCCGCGCGCGGCTTCGAGCCCCAGCAAGCCGCCGCCGATCACCACCGCCTTGAGACCCGGCCGCGCGGCTTGCAGAATCGCCCGCGTATCGTCCAGGTTCCGGAAGGTGAAGACGTTCTCCTTGTCCAGCCCGCTGATGGGCGGAAGGAAGGCGTTGCTGCCAGTGGCGATCAGCAGCTTGTCATAGGAAGTCACGCTGCGGTCATCGCCGGTAAGAGTGCGGTTCACCGGATCGATGTCGGTCACGCGCACGCCCAACCGCAGCCCGACATTGTTCTGCTGATACCACTCCATGCTGTTGATGGTGATATCGTCGGCCGCCCGCTCCCCCGCCAGCACCGAAGACAGCAGGATGCGGTTGTAGTTGGCGTGGGTCTCATCGCCGAAAACCGTGATGTTGAACTTCGGAGCGTGTTTGAGAATCTGCTCCAGGCAGGCCACCCCCGCCATCCCATTGCCGATGATGACTAGCTCTTCCATGACGTCATTCCCTCCGTGCGCTCTACTTGCACGGCGCATTGTTTAAAATTCGGTTCGCGCGAGATCGGGTCGAACGCGCTCTGCGTCACCAGGTTCGAATTGGTCTCGACAAAGTGAAACGGCATGAACACCTGCCCCGGCGCGACGATTTCCGTTACCCGCAACTCCACTCCATCCACGCGGTTCCGCGGAGAAATGATCGAGACCCGGTCATGGGGCTTGAGCCGCAAACGATTCGCGTCCCGCGGATTCATCTCCAGCCACGCTCGCGGCGAAAGCGTCTGCAACGCGGCCACGGCCCCGGTCTTGGTCCGCGTATGCCAATGTTCCACCGTCCGGCCGGTGTTGAGAACGAACGGAAACTCGCGGTTCGGCTGCTCCGGAAACGGCTGCCACTCGATGTTGAACAATCGCGCCTTCCCGTCGGCGCTTGGGAATGTGCCGTCCTCATACAAACGCGCGCCGCCCCACTGCAGGCCGCCGGAGCCCTCAATCGCTTCCCACGTGAACCCGCTGTAGTCGCAGAGGCGGCCGGCGGAAACCCGCCGCCACTCCTCAAACGCGTCCCGCGTGCTGCTCCATCCCGGAAACAATTCCTCGCGCACGCCCAGCCGGCCGGCCACATCCAGGAAGATGTCGAAATCGCTGCGTGCTTCCGCTGGTGGATCCACTGCGCGATTCACCTTGCTCACTCGCCGCTCGGAGTTGGTGTACGTACCCTCTTTCTCGCCCCAGATGGCCGCCGGCAGAACCAGGTCCGCCAGTTCCGTGGTCGGTGTCGGATGGAACCCGTCCTGCACCACCAGAAAATCCAGGCCTTCCAGCGACTGCTTCAACACGCTGAAATTCGGGAAGGACACCACCGGGTTCGTCGCGATAATCCACAGCGCCCGAATGCGCTTTCCCAGCGCGGCTTCGATGATGTCCGGATAGGCCAGTCCGCGCGACGTCGGGATGCGGGCCGGATCGATGTTCCACAGCCCCGCCAGCTCGTTGCGATCCTGCTCGCTTTCGAATTTGCGATAGCCGGGCAGGCTCGAGGTGAAGCCGGTCTCGCGCGTTCCCATGGCGTTGCACTGGCCGGTGATGGAGAACGGCGCCCCGCCCGGCTTGCCGATCTGGCCGGTCAGCAGCGCCAGATTGTTGATCGCGTTCACCGTCTCGGTGCCCTGCGTGGAGTGGTTGACCCCCATCGTCCAGCCGATGAACGCCGCCTTCGCCCGCCCGTAGAGCAGGGCCGTGCGTTCGATCTGATCGGCGGAAAGGCCCGTGATTCCCGCCACGTGCTCCGGAGTGAACCGGCTGACGAACGCTTCCAGTTCAACGAAGCCCGTGGTGTGCGCGTCGATGTAGCCGCGGTCGATCAGTCCGTCGCGAATCAAAATGTGAGCGATGCCGTTCAGGAGCGCGATATCGGTGCGCGGCTTGAGCGGCAAATAAATGTCGGCGAGCATCGCCGTCTTGGTGACGCGCGGGTCGGCCACAATCACCGTGGCCTTGCTGTTGCGCTCCAGGCGCGCGCACAGGATCGGATGATTCTCCGCGATGTTCGCCCCCAGCAGTAGAATCACGTCGGCCTTCTCCAGATCTTCGTAAGATCCGGGCGGTCCATCGCTGCCGAAGGAACGCTTGTAGCCGGAAACCGCGCTCGCCATGCAGAGCGTGGTGTTGCCGTCGTAATTCCTGGTGCCGAAGCCGAGCTGCACCAGCTTGCCCAGCGTGTAGAACTCTTCCGTGACCAGCTGTCCGGTGCCGAGAACCCCCAGCGCGTCGCAGCCGTGCTTCTCCTGGGTCTCGCGAAAGCGCGCCACCATGGTGTCGAGCGCCTCGTCCCAACTCACCTGCGTGAGCTTGCCGTTTTTGCGAAGCAATGGGTGCTTCGCGCGGGTCGCGGCGCTCAACGTGTGATGCTCGGAGAGTCCCTTGGGGCAGAGCTTTCCGCGGTTCACGGGGTGGTCCGGGTTGCCGCGCACCGCCACCGCGCGGTTCTCTTTGACGCCGATCAGAATGCCGCAACCCACCGAGCAATAACCGCAGGTCGTCGGCACCCAGCGCTCCGCCGCGCGCGTCGAAGAGACCCACCCGAAGGTCGGGTCGTGTTCGTAGGCATAGCGCTCGGAGAGAATGTCCAGCCCGAGCAGGCGCTTGACGTTCACGCAGCCTCCTTGCGCAGGAATGATGCCGCCATGTTGTGCGGCACCACCGAGACAAAGAACAGGTAGCGGCTGAGCAGTTCGCCCGCCGTCGCCACCAGCAGAGCAGCCGCCGGCAAATGGAGCAGCGGCAGCGCCACCCCACCGCCGATCAGCAGCACCAGACGGATGGTGAGCAGGTTTTTGAGATCGTTGCCCAGCAGGCGGGCGGAAGCCCGCAGCTCGAATTCGTCCGAGCACGTGAGCTCGATCAGTCGCGCCACCAGGTTCAGCAGTTGGGCCGACGCCGCGACCAGCGTGAGCCAGGGCGCCACCGGCGCTCCCAGCGCGGCCAGGAAGAGAGGTCCCAGCAGCCACGCGGTCAAATGGAAATCAATCACAGTATGCTTGCTGTTCCAGGCCGGACGCGCCGGAACCAGGTAAATGAAGGCGCTCGCCGTGATGCCGGTCAGCCCGATGAGCGCCGTGCCGATCTCGAGGGGCCGCACCGGCCACCCCAGAAATTGCAGCAGCGCGCACGCCTGCGCCGCGCCGGCGAAGAGAGTGAACGCGAGCACTTCCCGGCTCAGCCATGAGCGCTTCCACATTTTGAGGGCGCGGTAGGCGTGGATCGGCCGCCCCAAATGAAACATCGAAGACGAGAGCGACAGCAAGGCCACCGCCAGCGGCGCCGCGATCGCGGCCATGCCCGTGACCTGGAAGATCGGCAGGCACAGGAACGCGCCCACCGCCAGTTGCGTGAAGACCAGCATGAAGACCAGCGGCAGGTGCGGGTGTTCCGGCCTCACCCGGTGGTAATCGGCCTTCTCCATGCTGGGGGACAGGTTCTCGGGCAGTGTGATCCTGGTGGTGGAAACCGTGTACTCCGCAGCCGGCATTCCGGGTGCGTTGGCGGCCGCGTAATCCGCGCGCCATTCCGCGATGTTGACCAGCTCGATTTGAATCGCGCCTTCCGGACAGGCATTGGCGCAAGCCGGCTCGCGGCCCTCCGCCAGGCGTCCGTGGCACATGTCGCACTTGCCCACCACACCCCGCTCCGGGTTGTACTGCGGCACGCCGTACGCGCAATTCCACGTGCAGTACTGGCAGCCGATGCAGGTGTCGGCGCTGTGCAACACAATCCCGGTGGCTTCATCCTTGTGATAGGCATCCACCGGGCAGCCCCGCAGGCAGGCCGCATCCAGGCAGTGGTTGCATCCCATCGATAGGTAGAAGCGCTGCGTGAAGGGATAGGAGCCGCCTTCAATTTCGCCCACCCGCCGCCAGCTCCGCTCCACCGGGTTGGCGTTTTGCTCCGAGCAGGCCACTTCGCAGCATTTGCACCCAATGCACTTGCTCATGTCGAAGTGGAAGCGGTACTGCTCGCCGGGTTCGGGCGCGCGGGCCGGCAGGATCCCTTCGGTGGACCCGTACCGGCAAGCCGCCGTGCCGTCGCTGAGTCGAAAATTGGTATGGCCCTGTTGTGCTCTGTCGAGCAGAAGTAATGACAAGCGTCCCCCGTTTGCGAGCGTGCAAAATCTGAGGACGCCAGGGTCCCTTTGGATTCAGAGTCGTTGAATCGGCGAGTACAACTCTGTACTGGCTCCAGCGTATCCGGACCCGGCCCCGAAATCCAATCGAAAGAATGGATTCAGACCGGAAGAAATTTCTATGTTAAGATCGTATGCCATTGAAAATAAAGTCAATACCTATCTTCGGAGAACCCTCCAAGGGCCTCGGGTACTGGGTCCTGTGGAGCCGCGAGAGGACTCGAACTCACGCTGGCTCCGGTTCGCCTTTGTCTTGACACCATTTCGTCGAAATAATAGAATGAAGCCCACTGGCGGACGGAGTCTCGGTGGTTTACCCGTTTCCGGGAGGGGCGGAAACCCCGGGGTTTGCGGAATCCAGGTAACCGGACGCTGCGCCCATTCGCCAAACGAGAAGCACGTTCCGCCGGTGGCGGTGCAATTCTAATGAGGTCAGGAATGAGAAAAGCAAAGTTGGGTGTGGTGGCGGCCGGCTTCGGCCTGTTCCTTTCGGTGGTGCCGGTGTGGGCGCATCATTCGTTCGCCGCCGAGTATGACCAGGGCAAACCGATTAAGGTATCGGGATCGGTCAGCAAGGTGGAGTGGACCAACCCACATGCTCGTTTTTACGTCGATGTGAAAGACGAAAACGGCAAGGTCACGAATTGGAATTTCGAGCTCGGCAGCCCCAACGTGCTGATTCGCCAAGGATGGCGGCGGACTTCCTTGAAAGAGGGGGATCAGGTCACCGTCGAAGGCTACCTGGCGAAGGATGGTTCCAACTTGGCCAATGCCCGCCGCGTCACGTTGGCCGATGGGCGCAAGGTCTTCGCCGGTTCCCCCGAATCGGAAGGCGGCCCCGCCAAGTAACACAGGTTCCCCGGGTTCCCGGTTGATCGGTTGCGGAGTTTAAGACTGGAGAGATCGCCATGAGAGCAACGTTAGCTGTTTTGGCCGCAGGCGTCGGTTTGCTCGTGTCCGCCGCCCCGGTGTTTGCGCACCACTCGTTTGCGGCGGAATTCGATGACAAGAAACCCGTCACCGTCAAAGGCACGGTGACCAAGGTCGATTGGATGAACCCGCACATCTGGATGTACATTGCGACCAAGGATGACAGCGGCAAGACCGTCCAGTGGCAGTGTGAAGGGAGTCCTCCCAATACGCTGACCCGGCAGGGCTGGACCAAGCAATCCCTCAAGGAAGGCGACGAGGTCACCATCGAGGGTTTCATGGCCAAGGACGCCACCAATACCTGCAATGCCCGCTCGGTCGTATTGCCCAGCGGAAAGCGCCTGTTTGCCGGTTCGCCCGAAGATAATGGTCCTCAGGGACGCGGCGCCGCCAAACAATAAACGGTCCTGCGAAGGCTTGACCGCGAGGGTGAGCCAGTAGTTTGTCTGCACGATGAGAGATCTCCGGAACGGGGATCTCTTTCGTTTTGAGGAGAAGTCTACCGATGAAGAATCACGTCAAAACCTGGATGGGCATCGCGGTTCTCGTGCTTGCCTGCGTGCCGTTTAGCGCCGCCCTCGGGCAGGGCCGCGCTCCCAAACCCCCGGAAGGCCCAGCCCCCCGGCTCAACGGCAAGCCCGATCTCAGCGGGCTCTGGCAACGCCCCTACGTTCCCGATATGTCCGTCACCACCCGCAATGGCGACCAGGTGGCCGACCCCTCTCTGCCGGACGTCAAAGCCGATCCGGAGCAGGCCGCCGGCCGCAAGGGCCCCCCCGCGCCGCCTCGCAAAGAGCTGCCGTTTACTCCCGAGGGGAAGCGCGTCTGGGAAGCGTATGATGCCGCCAAGGGCGACTATACCGGAAGTTGCCTCCCCTTCGGCCTGATCCGCTCCATGAACTCGCCCGACCCCATCCAGATCATGCAGAGCGACAAGTACCTGTCTCTGCTCTACGAGCAAAACACCTGGTTCAAGGTGTTCCCGCTCGACGGCCGCGCCCACGATGCCAATAAGGTGGCGACTTGGTTCGGCGATTCCGTGGGCCACTGGGAAGGCGACACGCTGGTGGTCGACACTGTCAACTTCAACGGCAAAACGCGACTCGACACCATTGGCCACCCGCATAGCGACCAACTGCACGTCGTCGAACATTTCCAGCGCAAGGACCTCGGCCACATCGCGTACGAAATCACCATCAACGATCCCAAGTACTTCACGCGCCCCTGGAAGAACACGCGGATCTTCACGCTGCGCCCGGACTGGGAAATCATGGAATACTCTTGCGAAGAGAACAATAAGGATTTCCTGGAAGGCCACATCAAAGGCGGCATCAACCCCGGCAAGTAGTACAGCCGTTGGTGGGGCAGGCTTCCGCCTGCCCATCTTCCCGTTTTCACGAGTTCCGTAAGCTACCATTGGAGAATGTCGAAGCGGGTGGCCGTGGTGACGGGCGCGAGCCGTGGAATTGGGAAAGCGACTGCTCTGTCGCTTAGCCGCGCGGGCTTCGACGTGGTAGCAGCCTCCACTTCCATCGAAAGCAACGCCGAGTTTGCGGCTGAGATGCGCGCCGCGGACGGCGAAGGGTTCCTCGCGGTGAACCTGGACTTGCGGTCTCCCGAGTCCATCAAAGAGGCCCTGGGCCGCGCCCTCAAAGAGAAAACCCGCATCGACGTGCTGGTGAACAACGCCGGGATCACGCGCGACGGCTTGGCGGTGCGCATGAAGCCGGCCGATTGGGACGCGGTGCTGCGCACCAATCTGGACGGCGCTTTCCTGGCCATCCAACAAGTGCTGCCGGGCATGATGCGCAATCGCTGGGGCCGCATCATTAATATCTCCTCGGTAGTGGGGCAGGCGGGCAGCGCCGGACAGGTGAACTACGCGGCGTCGAAGGCCGGGCTCATCGGCCTGTCCAAATCGCTGGCCCAGGAACTGGGAAGCCGCGGGATCACGGTGAACGTAGTGGCGCCGGGCTATATTGCCACGGACATGACCAAGGACTTGCCGGAGGAGCGCAAACAGAAAATCCTGGCGGCGGTCCCGCTGGAGCGGATGGGCACGCCCGAGGACATCGCCGCGGCTGTGAAGTTTCTGGCCAGCGACGATGCCGCCTACATCACCGGCCACGTGTTGGCGGTGAACGGCGGCATGTACATGTAGCTCAGGCGCCGGCCAGCCCCCATACCAACAGCGCGCCGAAGGCGATGCTGTGCGCCAGTTCGGTGAAGCCCACCCGGCGGATGACGAGAGGTTGAGACGAGCCGGCGAACCAGCCGAATCCGCGAACCAGCGCCGGGACAAACGCCAGCGCCGCCGACCACGGGAACCATTGCAGACCGCACGCTCCCGCCAGCAGTGCGAATAGCACCAATTGACCCGCCAGAAAGCCCCGGCCGGCTGCGAATTTTCCGGCGCGGCCGGACGCGCGAGCGCCGTGGATACGCAGTTGCACAAAGTGAATTTGATTCCCGGAAAACAGCCAGTTGGCGATCCAAAGAGAAGTGGCGACGGCCGCCCAACGTCCGGTCACGGCGACCAATGCCGCCGGAGCCACCGCGGACAACCCAGCCGCCCCGATCATCTGCGCGGCCGTGCGGCCCTGACGCCAAGTCTTCTTAACGACGGCCTGGGCCACGAACGCCAACCCTGCGCCGCCGCCGATTGCCCAGAGATCCTCGAGCGGTGCTACCCGGAGCAGCCACGTGAGCGCCAGCAGCGATACTGCGGCCAGCACCGCAACCGTCCGGCGGACCAGGCGCAGCTCGGGGCCGGACTGCGCCCGCAGCGGCGTGGTCCCCAGCCAGCTTTCGAGCGGGGTCCGCAGCCAGAACAGGGCCAGCGCCGCCAGGGTTAACGGAATCAGCGGCAGCGCCCGGCCGCCGTCGACGAGCCCGACCGCCGCGCCCGTAGCCAGAGGCACCAGCAGCATCCCCCAGGCGCCATGCTCACGGGGAAATACCAGCGACCGTCGCCGGCTCGATGCGCTCACCGTTCCGAACTCCCATAGCCGCCGAAGTTCCAGCGTACGCCCACTCGCACGTTGGCGCCGTATGGTCCGTTGGGGTTGACGGGCACTCCGGCCTTGGCGAACCGCCCCAGCAGGAAGGTCTGATGCTGCGTCAACCGCAACTGCACACCGTGTGGCAGTTGCCACCCCACGCCGGCTTCGCGCTCCCAGGCAATCAACGCCGCCGAGGCGGTGTAGTTCACCTGAGGCTCATTGTTGCCGCCGTACAGCTTGGGCGCCGCGAAAACGAACACAGGCTTGAGCAGACCGCGGCTGATTGGTTGCGCTTCCACATACGCGCTCCAGGCGTAGCGCGCGAAGGCTGAGCAACCAGGCGGGGTGCACAGCCCGAGATCGATTTCATGATGCTGCGGGGCCACGTCGAAATCCAGATAGCCCCGAATCCAATGACGTGGCAAGAACAAATGGTCTTGCTTCGCGGTGTCCTGGCCCCACGCGGCGCCGCACCAGGCCATCAACAGCAGCAATGCGGCAACGGTCCGTCTCATGAAGTGCAACTCCTTTTCCGCCGGGTTCGAGGACGAGCGCATTAACCAAAGCAAGGGCGGCGTGCGCCATTTACAAAGCGGCGATACCTAGGTCATCATAGTTCCAAATAGTCAGCGTCTGAGTGACACGGTCAATCATGAATCGAACGGCAGCGGTTTCACCCCAAGGCGCCTCGGATGACCGTTGAAGTCCGGCCCCGGGCAGGCGCGTTCGCGTGTGCCCTCTGTTGCTTTCTTCTGTCGTCTCCCAGCGCACGTGCCGCCGATGGCTTTGGAGAGCTTTCCGGCACCGTGGTGGAGGCTGGCGGCGATCCCGCACCGTTAGCCAACGTGACGATGATCCAAGTCGGCAGCGGATTCCATCGCGACGTGGTGGCGGACTCGCTGGGAAAATACCAGGCGCTGCGCCTTCCGGCGGGTTCCTACACCGTGATGGCGCAATCGGTCCGCACCGGCGCTTCCGCGCGCGTCACGGCGGCCCTTGGCGACGGCCAGAAGTTAGAACTACCGATCGCTCTACCCGCGCCGTGGACGGTCGTGGAGTCCAAGGGCGTGGGTGATAAGCTCCTCGCCGGCGGCAACTACCTGGATGAGGTTCGCAATGCCTCCGAGATTACCCGAGGCCAGGAGGGCGGCAACATCGAAGGGTACACGGCGTATGCGCCGCGTGGCAACTCCAGTTTCAACAGCCTGGGCCAGCGGGGACAGGACAACAACTTCTTCATCGACGGAATGGACAACAACGAGAGCTGGCTGCGCGGCGCGGTGTTGATGCCGCCGGTCGAAGCCATCGAGTCCGCCAGCCTGGCCGCGGTCTACCTGCCGGCGAACCTGGGCCATGCGGCCGGCGCCAGCATCGACGTGCAGACTCCTTCGGGGTCGGACCGGTTTCACGGGACCGCCTTCGACTACTTGCAGAACTCAGTCTTGAATGCGCGCAATTTCTTTGACGGCGCGAGCAAGCCGGGCCTGGTGCAGAATCAGTTCGGAGGTAGCGCCGGCGGCGCGGTTCGCAAGAATGGCTGGTTCTATTTCGTGGACGCCGAAGCGCAGCGCGGGCGCGAAGGGCTGACGGTGATGTCGACGGTGCCCACGGCGGCGCAAAAGGCTGGGGCCTTCGGGGCCACCCCGATTTACGATCCCCTGTCGATCACGGAAGTGGGCGACAACGTGTACGCGCGCCAGCTTTTCACCGGCAACCAGGTGCCGGCCGCACGGATCTTCCAGCCGGCGCGCAACCTGATGGCTTTGTACCCGGATCCCAACCTGTCCGGCACGGCTGACAGTTACCGCTTCACTCCGGACCGGATCCAGAACAGCGCCTGGGTGAGCGGCCGGTCGGACAAGATTCTTTCCGCCCGCAGCACGTTGTACGCGCGGGCGAGTTACCAACGGAACAATACGCAATCGCCCGGCGCATTGCCGGCGCCGGCGGCGCTTCCCTTTGCCGCAGGAAGCTTTGTTGGCAGCGATTCGGTGCAGCATGCCGACGCGGCCACTACTAACCTGACGGCATGGGAGGTTGGCCTATCGCATACCTTCGTGGTCCGCGCCGATCTGATCAACCATTTCCGGGCCAGTGTCTCGCGTTTCGATCTGAATGCCTACGCCAACGATCGGGGAGTGAACGCCGCGGCGGCGCTCGCCATCCCCGGCCTGGGCGCCGCCGGGCTGCCAGTGGTCAGTCCGGAAGGCTACACCCAGTTGGGCGCGGCGGAGCCGGCCCCCCTGCAGATCCGCACCACCAGCTACCAGATCGAAGACACCGTCACCTGGAAGACAGCGCGCCATACCTGGCAATTCGGCCTGCAGGCCATTCGCCGGCAGGCCGACGGCGCCGCCTCCGAATTCACCAGCCGCGGCGATTTCTCCTTCACGCCCGATTACACCAGTTATCCGGGTGTCGGCCTCACCGGCGATTCCATCGCCTCCCTGCTCACGGGCTATCCCTCGGAAGTCGCGCGGGAAGTTCAGTTTGCGCCGTTCCGCTTGCGCGGTTGGGAGTGGGCGGGATTCGTTCAGGATGATGTCCGTTTGGGGCGCAACTTCACAATCCAGGCGGGGCTGCGCTACTCGTTGGATCCTCCGGTCACCGAAGCCTCCAACCACATGGTGAATTTCAATTACGACCGGCAGTTGCCGGCCCTCAACCAGTTCGCGGGCCAGGGCGGCGTGAATGCGTACGGAGGCTTGAACTACAACAAGCGCACCATCGCTCCGCGCATCGGCTTTGCCTGGGATGTCCGGGGGAACGGTTCGACGGTTCTGCGGGGAGGTTTCAGCAAAGCGTATGACCCGGGGGCCTACATCGCCGAGGGGATCCTCGCGCAGAATCCGCCCTATGCCTCGCGGCTCGACATGATTAACGGCACGTTTCAGCTGGGGCCCAATCTGACCGCGGGCCTGCCGGCTCCCCAAGCGGTGGCCTTGCTCGACGCGGCCAGTCTCAACAGCGCCCGCGGCTCCATCTACGCCATCGAGCCCCAGAGCTACACGCCATACGCGGACCAGTGGGGTTTGTTTCTGCAGCAGCGTCTGCGGCCGCGCCTGACCCTGGAAATCGCCGGCATGGGCTCGATGGGAATTCATCTCTACGATACCTACGACGCCAACCAGCCGTATCCCGCGCCAACGCCGTTCGCGTTTTCGCGCTATCCCTATGCGGCGTACAATTCGCGCATCGAATACCTGGGCTACGGCGGAGGCTCGACGTACTACGGCGGACAGGCCAAGCTGGCCGGCCAGCCGGTCACCGGCCTCCAGCTTCTGTTGACCTACCGGTACGCCAAGTCGCTGGATGATGCGACGGCGCCCGGCACCGGCCAGGACAGCCGCCCGTCCACGCCGGAATATATTTACCACTTGCGCGGCAACCGCTCGCCTTCGCCATTCGATATCGCGCAGCGGGTGATTGCGACCGCATCCTACGATTTGCCCTTCCAGTCTCACGCCCGAGCGAAGCCGAGTGTCCTCCACGCGATCGCCGCCGGATGGCGCGCCAGCGCGGTAGTCACCGTGCAAAGCGGCTTTCCGTTCACGCCGCAACTGGCGGTCAACAGCTTGAACAACGGCGGGTATCAGCTTCCCGACCGGTTGAGGAGCGGCTCGCTGCCGGCGGGCCAGCAGTCGTACCTGCATTGGTTCAACACCAGTCTCAACCCGGCCGATCCCAATCGCGCGTTCGCGCTTCCCACTCTCTATCAATACGGCAATTCGGGATTCGACATTCTCCGCGGGCCGGGAATGGCCACCATGGATGCTTCCATGGCCCGGCGCTTCTCGCTCAGCGAGCGGCTGCATTTGCAGACACGAGTGGAAGCGTTCAATTTGCTCAACCGTACGAATTTCGCATTGCCCAACCGGATTCTGGGCGTGCCGTCTGCCGGTGTCATCAGCCACACCTCGACGCCCGGACGCCAGTTCCAGATCCTGGCACGCGTGGAGTGGTGAGGAGTACCTTCATGAAATCGAGAACGGCCGCGATCTTCCTGGTCCTCGCGGTGCTCGCCATTCCGTCGCGAATGGCAGGCCAGGCTCCGCAGGCCGGCGCGCCTGCGGACGTGCAACCCGCGCCGAAACCCGAGCGGCCCATCAGTTGGAAAAAGCTGGTTCCCAACATTCTCCACGACCAGAAAGACATCTGGCTGTTCCCGCTGCATGTCGGCCAGGACAACCACTGGATCCCGGTGACCGCCGTGCTTGGCACGACCGCCGGACTGGTGATGCTGGATCCGCATGACGCTCCCTACTTCCGCCGGACGGATTCCTTTCACGGTTTCAACACCGTATTCAGCGGGAGCAACGCGTCGTATGGAATTCTGGCGGTTCCGGCAACGCTGTACATCGCCGGGCTGGCGCGGAAAGATTCGAAGATGAAGAGGACGTCGCTGTTGATCGGGGAAGCGATTGCGGATTCGGAGATTCTGACGACGGTGGCCAAGGACGTCGACCGGCGCCTGCGGCCGGCCGCCATTCCGCCGGACGGCAACTTCTCCAATACCTGGTTCAAGAGCCCGGGACCGCTTCTGCGCGGCCGAGGCAGCATGCCTTCCGGCCACACCATCGCCGCGTTTTCGATCGCCACGGTGATCTCCCGGCGTTATGGCAATCACCGCTGGGTTCCAATCGCGGCTTACGGTCTGGCGGGACTGGTGGGTTTCTCGAGAGTGACGCTATCGGCGCATTTTGTGTCCGATGTATTCATGGGGGCAGCGCTTGGCTATTCCATCAGCCGATTCCCGGTACTGCATCAATAGCGCGCTGGCGGCGCTGCTGGCCGCGGCCTTGTTCCTTCCGTGTGTGGCGTGGGGGCAAGTGACCACCGGAATGGTGGCAGGGGTGGTGCGCGCATCGGATGGACATCCGGCAGGCGGCGCGCCGGTCGAAATCACGGGCGGCGCGGGATTCCGCGCGACCATTCACGCCAATTCGCAAGGCGCGTTCACCGTGGCGCTGCCGTACGGGCACTACCGATTCTCCGAGGTTCCCGTGTTTGTCGCGCCGTTGCAGACCACTCACGTGGAGATCAGGGCCGGCGCTTCAGGGGGCGTTCGCGTGGATTCGTCGCCGGGACTCTGGACTGATTCCACCCGCGCTCGCGTCTATCCCGAACCCTACAGTTTGCCGGGGATGCTGCTCAGCCGCGAGCCTGCGAGCGTCACCGAGCCGCTGAATTTCCTCGGTCTTGGCGACAACCGCCTGTGGCTGGAATCGCAGCGCGCCTTTTCGTGGACCAGCACGCAGTATCGGATTCAAGGGATCGATGCGACCGACTCCTATCAACCGGGCCGCACCATGATCCTGCCGAATGTGGAGGCGCTGGATGAAGTGGTGGTGCAGAGCGCCTCTGGGCAAACCGCGCCCGGCCGCGCGGGGACAGACATAGGGCTCTTTCTGACCGAGCCCGGAGCGTCGTGGCATGGCGCGCTGACGAGCGCGGATTCCGGAGCGCCGCTGTCTTCCTCGAACCTGCCGCCCGTGGGCAGCCGCGGGCTGGTCCAGCAATCCGACCGCTTCAACTGGTTCACGCGGGATGGCCTCGATGTTGGCGGACCGCTGGCCGATTGGGCCGATCTCTTCGCTTCGGCGGCGGGGCAGTGGGCTTCGCAGACGGTTCCGCTCGCCGCGCCGGGAAACGATCAGCGCAGCCGGGAGTTGTTCGCGAATGTCCGAGGACGCGTTCGAGCCGGCGCGCGGGATCAATTCGAGGGAGAGTACGTGGGTTCGCGGATCGATCTTTCGGACTGGGGTCTGCCCATGGGGCTGGAAGCTTGGACCGGCTATCGCATGGCGCCTTCTTTGATTTTGCCGGGCGGTTTTCACAACGAGTCCGAGGTGGATCACCTCGACTTCTTTCAAATCGGTTGGACCCGCCAACTGTCGGAGGCTTCCGGGTTGGGCGCTCTCCAAATCCGCTACGGCTATTCCACGGCGCACCTGGACGGCCAGCAGACCGGGCATGGCGCGGGACCGGCCCAAAGCCGCGTCGAACTGCTGGATGGCGCGGTGACCGGAGCGCCTCCGCTGCAGAACTTCGCCATCCGCACGCGCCACAGCATGGAGGTGGCCTGGCAGCCGGGAGCGCGGCGCACCGGAGCGCTGCGTCATCAGATCGTGGTTGGAGGCGGCTGGAGCATGGCATCGCCGCGCAACCGCTTCAGCGTGCCGTCGAATCTCAATCTGATCACGGCCAACGGCGTGCCGTCGTTCGTGACGCAGTTCAACACCCCGCTCGACACCGTCGAGACGGTGCGCTCGTTCTCCGGTTACGCCACGGATCGGGTGGCGTTGACCCGCACCCTGGCGCTCGATGTCGGGGCTCGCGCCGATATCTCGCGCGGCTTGGTCCAAGGCCGGCCCGGGACCCCGATTGCGTGGAATACGCTGTCACCTCGCGCCGGACTGGCGTGGGCGGTTCCTCACGCCCGCGGCCTCATCCTCCGCGGCGTCTATTTCCGCGTCTACGCGCCCTTGGCCGGACGCGATCTCGATTTCGCGAATCCGAATAGCTTGAGTGGCAGCGAATATCAATGGATCGATCGCAATGCCGACGGCTTCTATCAGCCGGGGGAGCAAGGGCCGCTACTGCTGCGATTCGGAGGTTTGTATTCCTCCGTCGATCCGTCGCTGCGGCGTCCCTACTCCGATGAATTCGACCTGAGCGCCGAAGTGTCGCCGGCGCCCCGGACCTTGGCCAGCATTCATCTGTTTCGCCGGGATGACAAAGCCCGCATTGCCGCCGTGGATGTGGGGGTGCCGCCGCAAGCGTTCACTCCGGTGCCGATTGCCGATCCCGGGCCGGATGGAATCCCGGGCACGTTCGACGACCAGCAATTGACGGTTTACCAACAGAACCCCGCCACCTTCGGCCAGGACTCCTATCGCCTGACCAACCCCGCGGGCTTGCGGATGCTCGACACCGGGTTTGTGGCTGAGGCCCGCACCCAGTGGCGCACCCTGACGGTGGGCGCTTCGTTTGTGGCGGAGAAATCGTACGGGCCCGCCAACCCCGGCGACACCCCGTGGGCCAATGACCCCGGCACGATCGGCGCGCTGTTCCTCGATCCCAACACCGCCATTCACGCCGCGGGCCGGAGCTTTTTCGACCGGGCTTACGTGGGCAAAGTGCAGGCCACGTACCGGCTGCCGTGGAGCGGAGTGGAACTCGCCACCGGGGCCGACTATATGGATGGTCTGGTGTTCGCGCGCCAGTTGCTGTTCACCGGGTTGGCGCAGGGCCCATTGGTAGTCGCCACCACGGTGCGCGGCAGCCCCGAGGGCGGCAATCGGGCGGAGCACGTGACCAACTGGAATCTCCGCGTCCGCCGGGCCTTCCGCCTTCCTTTTGGGAGCCTCACGGGAATCGCCGATGTGCTGAATCTTACCAACGCCGGCCACGCCATCCAGGAGAGCGACCTCAGCGGCCCTTCTTTTAACCGGCGTCTGCCGGTGGCGATTCAAGCGCCGCGCGCCGTTCGTCTCGGATTCCGCTACGACTTTTGAACCTCGGACTTTTGAACCTCGGCGAGCTACGGCTGCGATCCGGTGATATACTGGCTCCCATCCATAGGATGGCAGCGCCCGGATTGTGTAACAGCCGGGTAACACCTTGGCGAGGAGAGAAGATGCGACTGAGAATAGTGGGATCCCTTACAGCAATGACACTTCTGCTGGCAGGCAGCGTTCTGGCACAGGGCGGCGGCAAGCGTGGACCGGCCCCGCCGGCGATGCGGCTGACGAGTCCGGCGTTCACCGACGGTTCGGTCATCCCCGATAAGTACACGCAACAGGTTCCGGATGCGGTTTCCCCGACCCTGGAATGGACCAATACTCCCATGGGGACCGTCACCTTTGTGCTTTTGCTCCATGATCCCGACGTGGCCATGCGCAAAATGACCGACGACGTGACGCACTGGATTGCGTGGAACATTCCCGGTACCGCGACCAAACTGGACGAAGGCGTGAAGCCGGAAGCCACCTTGCCCGATGGCATGGTCCAGGGCAAGAATACCGGCCAGAAGGTTGGCTATATGGGCCCTGGCGCCCCCGCCACTGGGCCGGACCACCACTACACCTTCGAGCTGTTCGCGCTCGATACCAAGCTGGACCTGGGGCCTGACACTGCGCGTGCCGACGTGATGAAAGCCATGGAAGGCCACATCCTCGGCAAGGCCGTCTGGGAAGGCCGTTTCCACCGCCACTAAGGCGAGATCCGTATGCGGAGCGCGCGCCGATTCTTCCCGTTGATCGTGCTGGTCGCGCTGGCGGGCTTCGCCCAGCAGCCGGCGGCGAAGGCGGTATACGCCGTCACCTACATCGACGTATTTCCGAACTTCGTCGCCGACACCAATAAGTTGCTGCTCGATCTCGCCGCCAACAGCCGGAAGGAGCCCGGGTCGAAAAGCGTGGACATCCTGCGTGATGTGGAGCGAACCAATCACTTCACGATTGTGGAAGTCTGGGAGAACCACGCAGCCTACGACCAGCACCTGATGGCCGCCCACACCCGGAACTTCCGTGACAAGATCCAGCCGTATCTCGGCAGTCCGTTCGACACCCGGCTCTACAACCTGCTGCAGTAACGCCGCGGAGATTACTACTTCCGCGGCAGCGCCCCGGAACTGATCTGCAGGTCGTAGCCGTCCGGATCCTTCACGTGGAAACTCTCTTCGTTTCCTCCGGTGTCCAGACGCGGCTCCAACCCGCGGCGCTTCAACTCGGCTTCCACGCCATCTTTGTTCCAATTCTCGATGGTGTAGGCGATGTGATCGATGCGCGGGGTGCCGGCCGTGCCTTTGCGGACCAGAACCAGGGTCTTGTCGACAGTCAGCACGCACTGGCTGCCGTTGTCTCCCGAAACCTTCATGCCCATCAAGTCGGAATAGAAATCGCGGGTCCTGGCGTAATCGGCTACCTGATACATGATGTGATTGATGCTGGCGGCGAGGAATCCGTTGCCGGCCGCGGCTGCCGGCAGAGCGCCCGCGGTGGCCGCTGTCGCTGCTGCCGCCAGGCTTTGAATGAGCTGGCGCCGGTTCATCTTGCCTTGCTCGAACTCGTGTAACAGGTTCGCAATCACGTGTTCCATTCATGTCCTCCAGAGTGGGGTCAGTCTATCAAATCGGTAACCCGGCGTGGATTGCGGCTCTGTATGGGGGAGCGGTAGAGTAAGAGGGCCGAAGGTCGAAGGAGGGCGATGGGATGGGGAGCAAGGAACGCCGTGTAACGCGGCGGAGCGTTGTGGCGGGGGCCGGATTGCTGGCCACTGGGGCGCTGGCGCAACGCGAGCCCGCAAACACTGCCCCGATCTGGAGCGGCGAGTATACCGCCCGCAAGGGCTCCGTTTCGCTCGCGCTGTTCCGCAAGCGAAGGAGCGCGCCAAAAGCCGGCGAAGCCGCGCTGCCGGTTCTATTTCTGGTGCATGGATCATCCATCTCTTCGCGGCCGAGCTTCGATTTGACGGTCCCCGGCCGCGGCGAGTATTCCGTGATGAACACGTTCGCCGCGCTCGGCTTCGACGTCTGGACGATGGATCACGAAAATTACGGACGCTCGAGCCAGACCGCCGGCAATTCGGATATCGCCAGCGGCGTCGAAGACCTGAAGGCCGGCATCGAGCTGGTGGCCCAGGAGACGGGCCGCCCTACAGTCCATCTGTGCGGCGAGTCCTCGGGCGCGTTGCGCGCGGGCGCCTACGCCATGGCCCGGCCGGACCGGATCGACCGCCTTGTGTTTACGGCGTTCACCTACAAGGGTGAGAACTCCCCCACGCTCACCGAGCGCGCCAAGCAACTCGATTACTACCGCACCCACAACCGCCGGTTGCGCGACCGAGCCATGATCCGCGGCATCTTCACGCGCGACAAGGCCGGCACCACCGATCCCGCCATCGCCGACTACCTGGCCGACCAGGAGCTAAAGTTCGGCGATCAGGTGCCCACCGGCACTTATCTCGACATGACGGCTAATTTGCCCCTGGTCGATCCGTCCAAGGTCTTGGCCCCGGTGCTGTTGGTGCGCGGCGAGTACGACGGGATCGCCACCGTGGACGACCTGTCTGCCTTCTATAAACTCCTGCCGAACGGCGACCGCCAGTTCGTGATTCTGCCGGGAACCGCGCACTCCGTGGTGCTCAGTCTCAACCGGAAATTGTTCTGGCATATCATGCACGCCTTTCTCACCATGCCCGCTCTGGAGAAGATTTCATGAAGACGAGATGTCTGGTATTCCTCTTAGCCTGCACTGCGGCTTCCGCCCAGAAAGTCACCGGCCCGGTCCCGGTGACCGCCGATTCGCATCCGTTTCTGGCGGCCGCCCACAACCTGCAGCCCATGGATCTGGCCAAGGTGGGCTACCTGGAAGAGGAGTTCCTGGTGAGCGGCACGGCCAATGTCTACGACTGGGCTTCGGACGGCTCGCTGAAGGTCAAAACTTCCAACGCCCCGTACACCACCCGCATCCTGGTCCGGCGCCCGGCGGACGCTGCCCGATTTAACGGCACCGTGGTGGTGGAGCTGCCGAACACGGCCCGCCGTTTCGACTGGTCGATGTTGTGGGGCTATATGCACAACTACGTGACCGACAGCGGGGCGGCCTGGGTTGGAGTCACCATGCCGGGCGCGGTCGACGGACTGAAGAAGTTCAACCCCACGCGGTACGCGTCGCTCTCGTTCGCCAATCCCACACCGACCGAGGCCTGTGCCGCGGGCGGGCGTGGTGGGCGCGGCGGCAGTGCCACTTCCAATGATGAAGACGGGCTGCGCTGGGATGCCATCAGCCAGGTGGGCGCGCTGCTCAAGAGCGGCAATCTGCCGGGCCTCAAGGCGGATCATGTGGTTCTCACCACGCAGGGCGCGGACGTGGTCACCTACATCAACGCCATTCAGCCCAGTTCCAAAGTCTACGACGGCTTCGTGGTGAAGAGTCCCGGTCCGCCAACGCGCCTGAGCCGATGCGACACCGCGCCGGGCAACGGCGATGCCCGGCAATTGATCCATAACGCGGGCGTTCCCGTCGTGGCCGTTCTGACCCAGGGCGAGGTGGTGGCCTCGCTGCCGTATTTGCGCGAGGACAGCGACGTTCCGGTGGACCGCTTCCGGCTCTATGAAATCGCCGGCGCGGCGCACATCGACTCAGCGCCGTACATCGCCATGCCGTCGGTGGCCGACCAGACCGCGGGCGGCGGCGCGCAAGGAACGCCGCAGTGGCCGTTCAACCTGCGCTGCGATCCGGAGATTCCGCTCCAGAACCTGCCGCTCCAGGCGTATGTGTTGGACGCGGCCTTCGCGGGGCTCGACCTCTGGGTGAAGAAAGGAACGGCGCCTCCTCGGGCCGCCCGCATTGAATTGAAGGATGGCACGGTGGCGCTCGACCAGTTCGGCAATGGAATTGGGGGCGTGCGCAGTCCGTACGTGGAGGTCCCCACCGCCAGCTACTTCACCACCACCCCAGGCCCGGGAACCTGCCGGGAACTGGGCTCTGCGGCCGGCTTCAGTTGGGCGCGCCTCGATGCGCTCTACGGCAGTTACAAGAACTACGCCGCCAAGGCCGGGCAGTCGGTGGATCGCATGCGGAAAGAACGCTTCCTGACGGAAGGCGACGCCCAGCGGATGCGCGAGAATTTGCTCGAATCGAGCCACTAGGCCGCGATGCGATAGAGAGAGGCCGGGAGGATTATGACGAACCGACTTTTCCGGATCATCAGTGTGGGCTGGTTGCTTGCTGGAGGCGCGGTCTACGCGCAGGCGCCGGCGCGCGCTTTCGACGTGGCCTCCATCAAGTCGGCCCCGCCGCTCAACCCGGCCGCGATCGCGGCCGGCAAAATCCATATAGGGATGCGGGTGGACGGCTCCCAAGTCGATATCGGATTTATGTCCCTGGCCGATTTGATCCGCGTCGCTTACAACGTGAAGGCGTTCCAGATCACGGGTCCGGACTGGATGTCGCAGCAACGGTTCGACGTGCTCGCCAAAATGCCCGAGGGCGCCACCAGCGATCAGGTGCCGGCCATGCTGCAGACGCTCCTGGCCGAGCGGTTCAAGCTGGAGGTGCGCAAGGAGAGCAAGGAGCACTCGATCTACGCGCTGGTGGTGGGGAAGAACGGTCCCAAACTGAAGGAATCCCCGCCCGACGAAGCTGCCACGGCCGTGCCTCCCGCCGGTGCCCCGCCAACGAACGCCGCTCCGCCGCCCCCACCTCCTCCCGGCAACTCGACCGATTTCTCATTTGGCGCCGGCAACCAGAAGATGAACATCCAGCGCAGTGGAAACGGCACGGTCATCTCGGGCGGGCCGAACGGCAGAATGCGCGTGGAGATGGGACAGAATGGCCAGATGCATATGGAAATCTCCAAGATGACCATGGCGCAGTTCGCCGATACCTTGACGCCCTTCGTCGATCGCCCGGTAGTGGACATGACGGAGCTCAAAGGCAACTACCAGGTGTCGCTCGATCTGGCGATGGAGGAACTGCTGACCATGGCGCGGGCTGCCGGCCTGGGGGTGCCGGGCATGGCTCCGCCCGGCGGAGGCCAACCCGGACAGCAGCAACCGGCCGCCGCTGCCTCCGACCCTTCCGGCTCCTCGATCTTCGCGACCGTGCAGCAACTCGGCCTCAAGCTGGATGCCCGCAAAGCGCCCATGGACATGATCGTCGTGGTCCATCTGGAAAAGGCTCCGACGGAGAACTGACTCGCGGAGGGCCATCCCCCCTGGGCTGCGGCCGGAGCCCGCCAGGCTAGAGCGCAGACAGTTACTATAGGGATGGAGTGGTCAGTCATGCGTAAATTGCTCGCAACGGCTACCGCGGCGATGGCGGTTCTGCTTCTGGCAGCTTGTTCAGAAGCCCCCAAAACCTCCGCTACCGAAATCAAAACCAAAACGGAGGCTGCTCCGAAGGAGCCTCCCTCACCGGCGGGACCCGTCCCGGCCAAAACCGCTTTCTACGAAATGTACAAACCGGCCCGCGCGTGGGCGCCGGATTTCGCGCTGCTCAGCATGGCCAGCAAAGAGCTTCCCGGCATCCCGAGCGAGGGCGGCAAGTTCGGGATGTGGACCGGAGTCTTTGTGTCGCCCAGCCGGGGCGAGGCGCGGACCTACACCTACTCCGTGGTCGATTCCGGAGCGGCCATTCACAAGGGAGTGGACGACGAAGGCGGACAAGCCTGGAGCGGCCCCACCGCGGCGAGCCGGCCCTTCCAGAGCATGGAGTGGTCGATCGATTCCGACGCGGCCTATCAGACCGCGTTCGCCCAAGCCGAGTCGTGGGTAAAGAAGCACCCCGGCAAACGAGTCGCGTTCACTCTGGGCAATGCGTCCCGCTTTCCGACGCCGGTGTGGTACATCCAGTGGGGCGATAAACAGTCGGGCTATGCGATTTTCGTGAGCGCGACGACCGGCACGGTGGTCAAAGCGAAATAGATGCGGTTGCCCCGAGCCGGCGGCTGGCTGTTGCCGTCCTTACTGGCCCTGTGCCTGATCCGGCTCTGGCTGATGCCGCTGCCTTCGAGCTTCTGGCTCGATGAGACCGCGACCGTGTTCGTCGCGCAGCACGGCGCCCATCACCCCTCGCTGGCCGATGCGGCGCCCGAGGCTTGGCGTTCTTGGTATTACCCGATCGTCGGTCTGATCGGGTCGCTGTTCGGATTCTCGGAAATCGCGCTCCGTCTGCTATCGGTGCTGGCGATGGCCGGGATGCTGATTTTGGTAGCCCGGCTCTCAACGCGGCTGATCCATCCGCAGTCGGGGTGGTTCGCGGTGTTCGCGTGCCTGGCGCTTCCCGGGCTCAACTACCAGGCGGCCAACGCCCGCCCGTACGCGCTGGGTATGTGCGTGTTCGCAGCCGGCCTGCTGCTCCTGACACGGTGGCTGGATTCCGGGGAGCGGCTTGCCGCGCTGGGGTTCGCCGTCTGTGCCGCGCTGGTGCTCTACATCCACCTGCTGTTCTGGCCGTCATGGCTGGTGTTTGCGGTGTATGCGGCGGCGCGGGTGGCGCGCGGCAAGACTCCGGTGACTTGGCGACACGCGGCGCTGGTCTTTGGATTGTTGGCTTGCGCGCTGCTGCCGGTCCTCGCGGAGACGCTCTCGTTGCTGCGCGATGCCCGCGCGCACGTGATTGCGCCGTTGCCGTCACCCATGCAATTCGTTCGCTCGCTGGAGCTGCCGCTGCTCGCGGCCTGCGCAGTGGGCGCGTGGCTGCTGGGCCGTGTTCACCGGGGGCGGCCGGATGGCGCCGCGCCGTCGGCTCCGGCCCTCGTCCTCATCGGCGCGTGGTGGCTGTGCCAGCCGGTCCTGCTCTATGCATTCTCCTGGGTGACCGGCGACGCGGTGTTCGTGCCGCGGTACCTGCAACTGGCGCTGCCGGGCGCGGCGATGGCGGCCACCGCGGCTGCCGCACCACTCCTTCCGTCCAAACAGTGGAGACCAGCCGCAACGCTGTTGGCAATCGGAGTCTTGCTGTGGGTGGCGCCCTGGCGCGAACTCTGGCCGCGGCATCACAATTCGGATTGGCGCGCGGCGGCCCTCGCCGTCAACCGCCTCGAGACCGCAGGCGCCATCCCGGTGCTCTGCCCCAGCCCGTTCATCGAGGCCCGTCCGCCTGCCTGGCGGCCCAACTATCCCTTACCTGGATTCCTCTACGCCCATCTGGGCGTGTATCCCGTGCAGGGGCCCACCTATCTCTTTCCCTTCGCGAACTCCCCCGAAGCCGACACGTGGGCGATGTCGCTGGTCCGGGGGCCGCTCTCGCAGCCGCGCCGCTTTGTGATCTATGGATGGGAGCCGCAAGTCCATTTCTGGCGCGATTGGTTCGCGCGCCGTCCGGAATTCGCGGGATGGCGACAGCGGCGGCTGGGTCCATTTGCCGACGTGGACGCGGTGGTCTTCGAGATCCCGGAGTGATGCCTTGCTCCGAGCGGCTGGCCTCTTATAGAATTCGTCCATGATCCCGGACCCGCAAGGCCGCTGGTGCCGCTAGCCCCGGGGCGCGCACGCTACCTGGTGGTTGCGGGCGCGGTGGCCATGGCGGGAGTGACCTACCTCGACCGGGTTTCGATTTCCGTCCTGGCGCCCTCGATCATGCGCGATCTGCGGCTGACGCAGATCCAGATGAGCTACGTCTTCAGCGCTTTCACGCTGGCGTATGCGCTGTTCGAGATCCCCACGGCCTGGTGGGCCGACCGCATCGGCTGCCGGCGCGTGCTGGCGCGCATCGTGGTGTGGTGGTCGGGCTTCACCATGCTCACCGCCGCGGCGTTCAGCTATCCCACGCTGTTGTCGGTGCGATTCCTGTTTGGATGCGGCGAAGCCGGCGCGTGGCCGTGCGCGGCGCGGGTCTTCTCCCGCTGGATCCCGGTTCGCGAGCGCGGCCGCGTGCAGGGCGTCTTTTTCGCCGGAGCGCATTTGGCCGGAGGGCTCACGCCCGGGCTGGTGGCATGGATGGCGACGCTTGTTCCCTGGCGCGGGGTGTTCGTGCTGCTGGGATTCCTGGGGCTGGCGTGGGCCGCGCTCTGGTATCTGTGGTTTCGCGACGAGCCGCGCGAGCACGCCGCGGTCAGCCCCGCCGAACGCGATCTGATCGAGCGCGAGCGCGGGTTGCCGGTGGAGCATGGCCGTCACGAAGCCTGGCGGGAAGTCTGGGCCACGCGCAGCCTGCTGCCCTTGTGTCTGCAGTATTTCGCCAACACCTACGGTTTCTACTTCTTCATCACCTGGCTGCCGACGTATCTGACCGAGGCGCGCGGCCTGCGCACGGCGGAACTGGCGCTGTTCTCCGGGCTTCCTCTGCTGCTCAGCGCCATCGCCGATGTGACCGGCGGCATGACTGGCGACGCTCTTTCGCGCCGCTTCGGCCTCCGCATCGCCTATGCCGGAGTGGGAGCGGGCGCCTATCTGCTGGCGGCGGCCCTGATGCTGGCCGGCACGCTCACTCCGAATGCGCGGATCGCGGGGGTGCTCATTGCCGTGGCCGGAGCGTTGTCGATGTTCACGCTGGCTGCCAGTTGGGCCACGGCCGTCGGACTGGGGGGACGAAACGCCGCCGTGGTGAGCGCGGTCATGAATTCGAGCGGACAAGTGGGCGGCATCCTCAGCCCCATCGTGCTGGCGTTCCTGGTGGGCCGGTTCGGCAGCTGGAACCTGCCATTGCACGTGCTGTCGGGCCTGTACCTGATGGCTTTTCTGTGCTGGCTGTTCATTCACCCGGAGGCGCAGAAGGCCGAATGAGGGCGCCGATCGCCTGGAAGAGCTCGGCAGCGTGGATGGGTTTGGCCACGTAGCCGTCCATGCCGGCGGCCAGGCAGCGGTCCCGGTCGCCCTTCATGGCGTGCGCCGTCATGGCGATCACTGGAATATGGCCGCCCCGGGCCTTCTCGATCTTGCGAATGGCCGCCGTGGCCTCAAAGCCATCCATCTCCGGCATCTGCACGTCCATCAGGACGGCGTCAAATCGGCCGGCTTCGAATTTCGTCACGGCGTCAATCCCATTGCCCGCCACCTGCACGCGGTAGCCGTGCTTCTCGAGCAAACGGACCGCCAGCGCCTGGTTCACCTGGTTGTCCTCCGCCAACAGGATGTCCACGGGCCGGCGCGCTGCGCGCAGCGAGTGACGCGTGACCAGGGCCGAGGGGTTTACCTCCGCGGATCGCTCGCCCAGAACTTGCAGCACGGCGTGGAGCAGTTCGGACCGAGCCACCGGCTTGGTGAGATAGGCGGCCACGCCCAATTTCCGGCAGCGGGCAGCGTCTCCCCGCTGGCCAGCCGAAGTAAACAACATGAGGCTTCCCCCCGCCAGGTCCGGACGTCGCGGATCCGCTCCACCAGGGTGAACCCATCGGTCTCCGGCATGTGCGCATCCAGCAGCAGGAGCGGGAATGGATGGCCGGCTTCGACGGCCTGCTCGAGGCAGAGGAGAGCGGATTGGGCGCTGTCCGCCAGGGTGGGCTGCATGTGCCAGCCGGCCAGCGTCTCGCCGAGAATCCGCCGGTTGGCGAAGTCATCGTCTACCACCAGCACGGGGACACCTTCCAGATTCACGGGCCGCGCCATACTGCCGGGCGGCGGCGCGGTTCCGTACCCCAGGCGCACCCTGAAATGGAAGGTGCTGCCCTGTCCCACGATACTCTCCACACTCAGGCAGCCCCCCATCATTTCGGCCAGTCTCTGGGAGATGGTGAGTCCCAGGCCGGTACCGCCATAGCGGCGCGTGGTGGAACTGTCGGCCTGGGAGAAGGCGCTGAAGATGGCGGTCTGTTTGTCGGCCGGGATGCCGATCCCGGTGTCCACCACACTAAAGCGAAGCCAGACGCCGTCGGAGTCCTGCGACTCACGCTCCACCTGGACGGTGACGGCCCCCTTCTCGGTGAACTTGATGGCGTTGGTCGCCAGGTTGAGCAGAATCTGGCGGAGGCGGCCGGGATCTCCGGTCACCAGTTCCGGGATACCGGGCTGGATCCGGCAGTTGAGGTCCAGCCCCTTCTGGGCAGCGCGCAGGGCCAGGCTTTTGACGGTCTGGTCCAAGGCATCGCGCAGGTTGAAGTCGATGGACTCGAGGTCCAGTTTGCCGGCCTCGATTTTCGAGAAGTCGAGAATGTCGTTGATCACGGTCAACAGGGCGTCCGCCGACATCTTGACCATCTCGAGACACTCGCGCTGTTCGGGGGTGAGATCGGTATCGAGGGCGATTTCGGTCATGCCCAGGATGCCGTTCATGGGAGTGCGGATTTCGTGGCTCATGTTGGCCAGAAATTGGCTCTTGGCGCGATTGGCGGCCTCGGCGGCTTCCTTGGCGGCCCGCAGTTCCTGCTCGACCCGCTGGCGCTCCGTGATGTCGGTGACGAGCCCCAGCACACAGCGCAGGCCATCCTGTTCGTAGGCGCCGATGGAGCGTGTTTGCACCCATCGCCAGTCGCCGTCTTTCCCGCGAAGCCGGTGCTCGAGGTTGTACGACGCAGTGTCGAGGAACAGGGATCGAAAGGCCTCTGTGACGTGGGTGAGGTCGTCGGGATGGACGCGTTCGAACCAGGCGCGGGGGCCCTCCCGGCAGAGTTGCTCCGGTGTGAGCCCGATCAACTGTTCAATATTCGGACTGATGAACGTGATGCGATCGGATGCGTCCACGGTCCAGACCACGTCCGGGATATTCACCACCAGCCGGCGGTACTTCTCTTCGCTTTGCCGCAGGACTTCTTCGGCGCGGCGCCGATCGGAGAGATCGCGGACGATCGCCAGAACCGCCGGCTGGCCTTGGAACTGGATCAGGCTGGCGTGGATTTCGACCGGGATCCGGCGGCCGTCTTTGGCAATTTGCGTGGTCTCGAACAGGACCTGCTTTTCGGTCGAGAGCCGGTCCAGAACTGGGCCCAGGCGGCCAAAGGCCTCGGGGTCGTCGATTTCGCGGGGAGACAGCCGCGACAATTCTTCCCGGGAATAGCCGAGGCGTTCGCAGGCGGCGTCGTTGACTTGCAGAAATACGCCAGGCGACGAGTCTTCTCCAAACGAGGTCACAAAGACGGCATCGCCGATGCCTTCGAACAGGAGACGGTACTGCTCTTCGGTCTGGCGCAGGGCCTCCTCGGCGTGTCTGCGGCCGGTGATGTCCGACAGCAGGCCATCGGCATAGCGCATGCCGTCTTTCTCATACGTGGAGATAGCGCGGTCGTGGACCCAGATCCAATCCCCGTTCTTCTGGCGCACACGGCACTGGACGTCATAGGGCTCGCCGCGGGCAAACAAGGCTTCAAAGGCTCCCCGCACCCTCGCGACATCATCGGGGTGGAGGCAATCGAGGAAGATGCCCACGCCGCGTTGCTTGATTTCGTCCAGGGTGAACCCGCTGATCCTTTCGATGTTGGGGCTGATGAAGACGAACCGGAACTCGGCGTCAATGGTCCAGACGGCGTCGGGGATATTTGCCAGCAACGACCGGTACTTTGCCTCACTTTGCCTAAGGGTTTCCTCCGTTTGCCTGCGCCGGGTGATGTTGCGGCCGGTTCCGTGGTACCCGGCGAAGTTGCCCGCGCTGTCGAAAATCGGATGTCCTCCGATTTCGAGAACGGCCTTGGCCCGATCTTTGGTGAGGCAACTGACTTCGAGTCCGGAAAAAGGCTGCCGGGAAGCCAAAAGGCTTGCGACTAAGGCACCCACCCGCTGCCGCTCTTCGGGGGCCACAAAATCCAGGGGGTGCCAGCCGAGGATCTCCTCGGCGCTCCAGCCCAGATGATTGCGGACCAGGGAACTGGCGTACGTATACCGGGCATTGGCGTCCATCTCCCAGACCCAGTCGCTGGTGGCCTCCAGCAGGGCGCGGAGTTGCTTCTCCCGTCGTGTTGGCGTTTCCTCGATTCCCATGGGGAAGGCTTCACCGGATTCCGCCCCGGTGGCCGGCCCCGGGGGCTTCCCGTTAGTGATCGGCGGCGAGGGCAGAAGCCTTTAGATCGGCGGTTCGGGCTTTGATTTCAACCTGCTCGATGGGTCCGATGCCGAACACGAACACGGCCGCGCCGGTGAGCGCGATGGCGGCGGCCACCAGAAAGGCCAGGTAGAACCGGTCGGTCTGCTGCACCACCCAGCCGGTGAGCCACGGTCCGGCCACGCCCGCGAGGTTGCCGAATCCATTTTGCACGCTGGTCCATTTTCCGCCGGCGCGGGGGCCGGCCAGGGTCTGGGTGATGGCCACGATCAAAGACGGAGAGCTTTGTTCTCTTCCCGGGGAACCGCCGGGGCTGCAGAGGTTGGCTGCCCAACGGGTCTGAACGAAGCCAATTCGGGGGCTGGAGCAGGGGCCAGGGGTTGGGGGGCAGGGGCCGGAGCCGGGGCTACAGGTCGCGGGCTAGGTGCCGGACGGGAGCTGTGGGCGGCTGTTTGGAGGAGCTTTAGCTCGTGAAGGGTACGGTGGTAGGAACGCTCGACGGCTTCGAGGCGGCGGTGCAGCCGGGTGAAGATTTGCAGATTGCGTTGGTAGGCTTCGCCGAGTCCGGCGACGTCCGACGCCAGCGACCGCTCCCAGAGCCGGGCTTCGAGAGTGCGGTAGCGGCGAAGCTGCCACTCAGCGGTGACGAGCGAATCGACGAGGAAGCGTTCCAGCGGGTTGGAGGGCTGGAACTGGAGGTGGTAATCGTCAGCCAGTTGCTGGAGTTCGGCGAAGACTTCGCCGGGGATGACCAGGGACTTGGCTTGAATGCCCGTTTTCAGGGCATTGAAGGGCGAGACGGCCTTGCCCTCGACGGAGCGGGGGCCGGTGGAAGGGGGCGCATTGCGCCGGTCGGCTAGGAATTGCGATGGTGTGGCCATAACATTACCCAGACAAAGAGTAACCTACGGGCAAGCGGGAGCCAGCCTGGCGGACGGGGTAAGCGGCTGAGGAATGTTGCAGATAGAAAATCGCGAAGTGGCGTGACTCCCCCACGGCGGCGCTACGCTTTCGCCACAACGAGGGATGAAAACGGGCGCGATTCGAGAGAAGATAGCCTCCGCCGGGGGCACTTCAAGGCGGCTTCGATCTGGTGCTTCGAGCCCGTCTGTGAATCTGGCCG
>JAIQFS010000005.1 GCA_020073145.1 Terriglobia bacterium | reverse complement strand
CGGATGCCCCGGCGCTTCAGCCTGCTCGCTGGCATAGAACAACTCTTCCTGCTTCTGTCTGGCTCGCTTCGTTCCCATCGCCATGCCTGATTCTACGGCGAAACATTCCACCAAGGAAGTGTTTTTAGACACGGGCTGTCAGCGGGGCAAAGTAGCCCTGCGGGGTTTTCTGGGTGCCCAGGTGCGTTCCGGCTTTGCTGGCTCGGGAATGCGGGAGGCCCCCTCGCGCCAGCCCCCGATCACATCCAACTTCGACCACCGGTACTTGAAGATCGCGCGCACCCAGGTCCATGGATCCCGCGCCACCGATACCTTTTTCCCTTCGCTGAACGAACGGGACCGGTAGTTCACCGGAATCTCGACTGGGCGATACCCCTTCCGCACGATCTTGATCAGCAGCTCATAGTCGAAGTCGAACCGGTTGCACTCGAACGTGAGGCCCGCGATGCAGTCCCGTCGGAACAGCTTGTACATGGTGAAGGGATCGTCCAGGCTGAGCCGAAGCGCGACATTGACAGCTGTCTTGAAGAGCCAATGACCGAAGTTGAGCAGCAGCCCGGTAAAGGGCTGGCCCTCAAACTTGCGGACTTTCCAGGTCCGGCCGCCGTGCCGCGAGCCCAACACAAATGCCCGGACACCCGAGGCCAGCGGCTCGATCAAGACATCGTAATCGTCAATGTCATATTCCTGGTCGGCGTCTTGAATCAGGATGTAGTCGCCGGTCGCGTGAGCCAGGCCCGCCCGGACCGCGTGGCCTTTGCCGCGCGGCTTGTCTTCGAGAACAATCGTGACGCCGGGTCTCCCCTGATATTGCAAGACCAGTTCGCGCGTCCCATCCGTCGAATTGCTCTCGACCAGCACAATCTCCTTGTCGATGCCCGGCAAGTCTTTCTCGATGACGCTTCTCAAGACCGGTTCCAGAGTGGCGGCTTCGTTGTAGGCCGGCATGATGATCGAGAGTTTGCGCCGCTCCGGCCGGGCCACCTTGGTGGATACGCTGACAATCCCGCTGGCAACGACATTGAACGGAGCTCGGCGCAGGGCGGACGGCAACAGGCTCGCCGAGCCCCTGAGGACCGCGGACAGCACAGGAATCCGATACTTCTCGAAGTGGTCCGCAATGTACTCCAGGCTCAGACATTTTCTGCCGGGAAGCGCCGCTATCGGTTCCAGCCCTGTCTGAAAGAGCAGGCTGTGCAGGGTTTCGGGCGTGAAGTAATGGAGGTGCTCCGTCTTGAACTCCATCCATTGGCTCCGCATGAGCCGGGCCGACCAGGATTGCAGACTGGGGGTGGCGATGATCGCGATCCCGCCCGGTCGAATCAGCCGGTAGACACGATCGAGAAAGTCGCGCGGATCCTGGACGTGTTCGATGACGTCGGCCATCACGCAGACATCGTAGTGATTCTCCTCCGTGAGCCGGCCGATATCGCCGTGGACAATGCGGCCGGTGTCTCCCAGGCGCTCCCGGGCCCGCCCGCAGGCGGATTCGGAAAACTCCACCCCGGTTACGTCATAGCCGAGTTCGGCAGCCTCGGCCAGCAGGTCGCCCGTCCCGGATCCGATTTCCAGCAGCCGCCCGCCGTTCCGGCCCAGGCAGCGCTGCACCAGGTCCAGATAGAGCCGCGCCGTCGCCTGCTTGAGTTCGGTGAAGCGCTGCCGCTCCTCGTCACTGCCGTCCAACAGCCAGTAGTCTTCGCTGTAAATCCGGCTCAATGCCTCTTCGCTGGGCGGAGGGTGAAGCATCATGTGCCCGCAATCGTGGCACTCCACCAGGCGGGATCGTTGGACGGAAAAGGCGTAGTACATCTTCCGGCTACAACAGATCGGACAGCTTGCGGCGGATGGGGCCATTGGTGGTTGGCTCGAGGATGGCGGCGCAGCACAGGCGCGCGCACCCCGAGACACGATAAGCCGCCCGCCGGCGGGATTCAATACTATCGTCGGTCTAGGCAGCGCGACCGGGGTGGCTGCGCCGGCCCCGTTTCCGGAACGAAAGGCGAGCCAGGAGTGGAACGGAGGCTATAATGCGGTAGGATGCGAGGCGGCTTTCGCGAATATCTGAACCAGTCCACCAGCCTCATGCTGGCCGCGGGCGAAGCCATCGGTCAGGGCCTGATGGACGCCGCCGTCGACCTGGTCGTAACGGCCTTATCCGGGGGAAAGCCGCTGCTGGTGTGCGGCAACGGAGGCTCGGCCAGCGACGCCATGCACATCACCGCCGAGCTGGTGGGGCGGTTCCTGGTGGAACGGCGCCCGCTGAACGTCATCTGTCTTTCCGAAAACCCCGCCTTCTTGACCGCCTGGAGCAACGATTGCGGCTACGAGACCGTCTTCGCGCGGCAGGTGGAGGCCCATGGCGAGCCCGGCGCGGTGCTGCTGGCCTTGAGCACTTCGGGCCAATCGAAAAATATCGTGACGGCCCTCGAGCGGGCCCGCAGCCTGGGGATGAGGACGATTGCCCTCACCGGCGAGGGCGGCGGCCAGTTGGGCGCGCTCGCCGATTGCCTCCTCGTGGTGCCCTCGCGCAGCACGCCCCTGATCCAGCAGGTGCATGTCTGCATGTACCACTACCTGTGCCAGTGCATCGAAGAACGCATTCTGGGGGCAGGCTGAGGCGCCTGGCACGCCCGTCTCAATTCGCGGCTGCGACCTCGACGTTGATGATCGGTTCGCCGCCCAGAGCCACGCCCTTCACCGGAGCCACGTCGGAGCGAAACTCGCTGTTGGATGCGATGGCACAGATCCACCGCCGCCTCCAACAAAGGCCGGCCGGCGCCGAAGGAAGTGCGTCGCTGGCTCGCGAGGTCCTGGTACTTACAAATAAGAGCGCGTGCCTATGTCGAAGAAAAGCCGTTGCTGGACCACGGGTTTAGGTCTAGACTAAACTAATCTGGAATTCAAACTCCAGCGATGTTGATTACTATACGATGACTGACGGCGCAGCCCGATTCGCGGGTCGGTTTTGGGTGCTGATCCTGGTCGCCGCGGCCGGCGCCTCGGCTGCCCCGGCGATTGACACCTGTTCCCCACTCGGAACGCCCGTGGGCGTCGGTTTTTTACTCAACCTCCAAGGAAGGGGCTTCGATCCGGGCTCACAAGTGCTATGGAACGGCACTCCCTTAGTTACGGCTCTTCTCCCTCTTTCCCCTGTCGCTTCTTCCTATGCCACTCCTGGGTTGAGGGCCCAGGTGCCCGCGAGCCTTGTCGCCACGGCTGGCACCGCAAGCGTAGTGGTGGTGAACCCGGACGGATCGACTTCGAATGCATTCGCTATTGGGATCGTGGCGTCGGGGCCGATAATCACCGATCTCATGCCCTACGAAATGGTGGTGTACGCATTTGATCGGTCGGTCGTTGTTTTCGGATCCGGGTTCCAGCACGACGCCATTGTGCAATGGAACGGCTCGCCTCTCAGCACTTTCGTCTCCAGCCCCGGCCAACTGGACGCTCAAGTTCCCGTCGGCCTACAGGCCATTCCAGGAACCGCTGTCATCAGCGTTGTCTCGGGCGGAGTGACGTCGAATCCTGTCACCTACAGGATTCTTGCCCAGCCGCCGACCATCACCAGCGTTAGCCCGAGTCAGGTGACGACCGGCGGGCCAGCGTTCACGCTCACGGTTTCGGGCATCGGTTTCAGTCCGGACAACAACGCGGTGTACTGGACTAACATCACGGGCACCGGCCTTTCTTCGCTGGCCGCCACCTTTGTAAGCAGTACGCAGCTCACGGCGATGATTCCGGCGAGCTTGATTGCGAGCCCGGGTTGGGCTTGGATTGGCGTGGCATCCGCAAGCTCCGACGTGATCGGTGGCGGCGCCCTAAGTGTTCACGTTGCCAACGCCGTTCCCGTGATCACGAATGCCACTCCCAGCCAAGTCGATGCCGGGGGGCCGGGGTTTACGATCACGCTGTCTGGGAGCGGCTTCGTTCCGGGCTCCGTCTTGCGCCGGGCCGATCAACAGGTGGCGGCCAACTTCGTCAGCAGCACCCAACTCACTGCCGCGATTCCGGCGAGTTGGGTCGCGAACTCCAGCAGGCTGGACCTTAACGTGTTCAACCCCGAGTTAACCATCTCGAACACGTGGCCCGTCTACGTGGAGCCGGTTCTGACCGGAATCAGCCCGGCGTCGCCTCCCGCAGGTAGCGGCATCACGGCGACCGGGGTGGGAATAGGGGGTTGCGAGGTTCGAATCAGTCAGTCCGGTTCCCAGTGGGATTTGAGCGCATATTCGGAAAGCTCGACCAGTCTCTCCGTCCGTTTCCCGGCGGCCGTGGTGCCGGGACCTGCTACGGCATCCGTGGTCGATCCCCGCTACGGCACGTCTTCGCGGACCATCGCTTTCACCGTGGCGCCACCGCTTCCCACCTTGACCGGGACGGTGCCGTCCTGGGTGACAGCGGGCGGTCCTGCTTTTCCCCTCACGGTCAATGGCACCGGTTTCACGGTCGCCTCCGTGGTCCACTGGGACGGCGCTCCCCTGCCCACTACATTTGTGAGCGCCACGCAATTGGCGGCAGCGGTGCCAGCCAGCTTGATCGCCATCGCAGGAGTTGCAAATACCATCACGGTCATCAATGGAACTGGACCGGGTGCCACGTCCTCAAATGATTGGGGCCTAGACATCCGTGTGCCCGCCGCACAGATCAGCGGCTTGGCTCCAGACCAGATTACTGCCGGAGGTCGGCCCTTTACGCTCGCGGTCCGGGGCTCCGGCTTCGTCGCCACGTCCGCATGGTACACCGGCGGTTCCAAGATCTACTGGAATCACGCCGTCATGCCCACATCATTCATCAGCACTACCGAGCTGGACACTCTGGTGCCGGCGAGCCTGATCGCCACTCCCGGTACAGCTACCGTCGCGGTGGTCCAACCGGATTACAGCTCTCCTCCACCGGTAACCTTCACCATCAACTCATCTACTCCCGTGATCGGAACCCTTTCGCCGAGCCAGGCAACGCAAGGGGGACCCTCTTTCACTCTCACGGTTAGCGGGAGCACCTTCCTCGCCGGCTCCGTTGTCCGATGGAACGGCTCAGCCCTCGACACGACTTCGCTCGGCGCCACGCAGTTGCAGGCCGCGGTGCCCGCCAGCCTGATCGTCACCGCGGGGATGGTCAGCATTACGGTCCTCAATCCGGACGGCACCAGTTCTGCACCGGCCACGTTCACCGTCAATCCAACCGGGCCCGTCATCACCGCCGTCTCTCCCCCGAAGGCTGCGGCTGGCAGTCCGGGCTTTATGTTGGCTGTCCAAGGCTTCGCCTTCGATTCGGGGGCCACCGTTCTGTGGAATGGCTCTCCGCTTCCCACCACGGTGATCGGCCCGATTCAGTTGAACGCGTCCGTGGCGGCGGGCCTGGTTGCCTTGAGAACCACGGCCAGCATCACGGTCATGAACGCCAGCGGGACAGTTTCCCGAGCGGTTTCGTTCGTCGTGGACGATACCCCTCTGATCGAATCACTGTCGCCTGCGCTCTTCACTGCCACCGGGCCCGCCTTCACGCTGGGAGTCAACGGGATTGGCTTCGCCAACGGAGCTGTGGTTCAGTGGAATGGCTCGCCACTCGCCACAACGTTTGTGAGTTCCAGCCAGTTGACAGCGGCCGTGGCGGCGGATTTGATCGGCCGTGTGGAGGGGGTCTCGGTTTCCGTGGCCAACCCCGGAGGTCTGGTTTCCAACAAAGTTTGGGCCCCAACCAATCCTCCGGTTCCCACGATCTTCTCACTGCAGCCGGTTTCGGCCCCGGCGGGAAGCGCTGGTTTCAGCCTGACGGTCATGGGCACCGGCTACCTTCCGGGGGCCACCGTCCTGTGGAACGGTGCGGCCCTGGCAACGATCTATGACGATGCCTCCGACTTGCAAGCTACCGTGCCCACCAGCTCGATCGCCATGCCTGGCACCGTAAACATTGCGGTAGCCGATCCGGGAGGAGCGCGCTCCAGTACAGTTGATTTCTCCATCACTTCAGGCGCCGGATCCCCGGATGGTGTTACGGTCAGCCGCATTGTCAACGCCGCCAGCTGGCGGTTGCCAATCATTCCAGGCTCGCTGATCTCCATCTATGGATCCAAGCTTGCCGTGCAAACAGAGCAAGCGCCCGGGGCACTCCAAGCCTCGCTGAACGGGACTTCAGTCCTGGTCGATAACGTTGCGATACCAGTGTCGTTTGTTAGCCCGGATCGTGTGGATGCTCAGCTTCCAAGCGATGCTCCGGTCGGTACGTCGACACTCGTTGTTCGCGTGAACGGTGGCTCCAGCCCTCCGCTGCCCTTCAACGTGGCGGCTGACCGCAATTCTTTCCCGCGGGGAATCATCCCCTTCCCCGCACCCATCCTCCACCCTCGGTAGCGCGGCCGCGCTTGCGCACCGTCCTCACTTACGCAGACCGCCAGAGCATTTGGAACCGATCACCATCGCCAGGATCGGGGCGCCTGCATAATTGAGTTGTACTCGTACCGGTCCAACCCTGTCGGCGAATGCCGATTTCGACGGTTCGAGGATAGTTTTGGTCCAGCCGCACGGTCATTACAGAGAACCTCGCCCGAATACCTGATTCGTGCGTTCCCTGTGACTGAGAGGATGGCCCGGGTAAACGCCGCGTCGCGCCGCCCCCTGCTATCCAGGGTTAATTCTTGCGCAATCGCGCCCCATCGCTCACACTTGGGGGAAGGTCGGCCTTCGCCCGCGGAGGCCTGTAAGCCGTTGGAGCGTATGAAGCTGTCGATCCTGATGCCGGTCTACAACGAGCGCACCGTGGTGGAGCAATGCATCTCCCAGGTGCTCACCGCGCCCCTGCCCGAAAACATGGAGCGGGAGCTCGTGATCGTCGACGACTGCTCGACCGACGGCAGCTTCGCGATCCTCGAGAGGCTGGCGGCGGCATTTCCTCAAATCCAGTTGCACCGCCACCCCGAGAACCGCGGTAAGGGCGCGGCCGTGCGCACCGCCATCGAGCAGGCCGCGGGCGATTTCTCCCTCATTCAGGACGCCGACCTCGAATACGATCCGTCGGAATACCCGCGCCTGCTCCAGCCGCTGCTCGACGGACACGCCGACGCCGTCTTCGGCTCTCGCTACATGGCCGGCGCGCAGACCCGCGTGCTGCTGTTCTGGCATTCGGTGATCAACCAATGCCTCACCCTGGTCTCCAACATGTTCTGCAATCTCAACCTCACCGACATGGAGACCTGCTACAAGGTATTCCGCACCGACCTGCTCAAGAGCATCCCCATCCGCTCCGACCGGTTCGGCTTCGAGCCCGAGATCGTCATGAAGAGCGCCAAGCGCAAGCTGCGCATCTATGAGGTGCCCATTAGCTATCACGGCCGCACCTATGAGGAGGGCAAGAAGATTGGCTGGAGAGACGGCCTCAAGGCGCTGGGCGTGATTCTGAAATACTGGCTGATCGACGATCTGTACGCCATGCCCTACGGCCGCGGCGTCCTCAATAACCTGACCGGCACCCCGCAGTATGTGAGCTGGCTGGCACGCACCCTGCGGCCGCACGTGGGCGACGCGGTTTTGGAAATCGGTGCGGGCATCGGCAACATGGCCGGCCGCCTCATGAGCCGGCGTCTGCTGTACGTGGCGGCGGAAAAGGACCCGCTCTACCTACACTCCCTGCGCAACCGCTTTCTCCGGACGCCCAACGTCACCGTGCAGCAGATCGATCCGGAAGTTCCCGAAGATCTGGCCGGCCTGGAGAATTGTTTCGACACGGTATTGTGTGTCAATGTGCTGGAATATCTGGAGGACCCGGCGCCCGTGCTCGATCGGTTGCGCGCCACGTTGAAGCCGGGAGGCGACATGGTGATCCTGGTGCCGCAAAACCCGTGGCTGTTCGGGTCGCTCGACCACAGCCTCGGCCACAAGCGCCGCTATACCGCGCGCGCCGCCCGCGAGTTGCTCCAGTCGCGCGGGTTCACGGTGGAAAAGGTCTACAATTTCAATAAGGCCGGAACTCCACCCTGGTGGGCATCGAGTAAACTGGCTGGTTCGCGCAATATTCGCAAGCCCGTGCTCAAGATCTTCGATAAGACGGTTTGGCTCTGGAGCCGGGTGGATCGGCTGATCCCCTGGAAAGGACTTTCCCTCATCGTCGTGGCCCGCAAGAGCGCGGGGGCCGTGAATTTATTGGAAGCATGCGAGCTGAACCGAACTTCCGCGAGCTGATCGGCCGGTTCGCCGGCCAGCGCATGCTGGCCATCGGCGACCTGATGCTGGATGAGTTCATCTGGGGGAGGGTCTCGCGTATCTCGCCCGAAGCCCCGGTTCCGGTAGTCAACGTGACCGGCGAGTCGTACTACCCGGGCGGCGCGGCCAACGTGGCGCGAAATCTGCGCGAGTTCACCTCTGAAACCCGGGTCATGGGTTTGACCGGCGCTGACGCGCCCGGCCGGAACCTGGCCGCGTTGCTGGAAGCCTCGGGCATCCGCACCGAGGGCGTGCTGGCTGACCCGTCGGCCTCCACCACCGTCAAAACCCGCGTGATCGCGCGGCACCAGCAGGTGGTTCGCGTGGACCGCGAGCGCAGGACGTCGCTGACCGCGGACCAACTGGCCCGGGCCTGCGGCTACCTGGAGCAGGCGGTGCCCCAGGTGGACGGCATTGTGGTCGCGGACTACGGGAAGGGCTTTCTGACGCAGCCTCTGGCCGATGAAATCTGCCGGCTGGCGCGGAAACACGGCAAGGTTCTGGCGGTCGATCCGCACCCGCACACCTCCCTAGTATGGCGCGGGGCCACGGCCATTAAGCCGAACCGCATCGAGGCCTTCAGCGCGGCGGGCCTGCCGCCGGCCGAGCCGGTCGAACCGGTCTGCCGGGATGAGGCCCTGCTGGAAGCGGCGCGCCGCCTGCAGCGTCTGTGGGAGGCCGAAACTCTGCTGGTGACCCTGGGAGAGCTGGGCATGCTGCTGTTTCACGGCAGCGCGGAGCCCCTGCATCTGCCCGCCCGTGCGCAAGAGGTGTTCGACGTCTCCGGCGCCGGCGATACCGCCATTGCCGTGTTCACGCTCGGTCTGGCGGCGGGGGCATCCCCAGCCGCGGCCGCGGAACTGGCTAATCGCGCCAGCGGCATCGTGGTCGGGAAAGTGGGCACCGCCACCGTGACGCCCGCCGAACTTCTGGCCGCTTGCAGCCCCGAATGAGCGGCCGGCGGGCAGTGTTCTTCGATCGCGACGGCACCCTCATCGAAGAAGTCCACTACTGCGCCGACCCGGCGCTGGTGAAAACTCTCCCCGGCGTTCCGGACGCCCTGCGCCGCCTCAAAGATGCCGGCTTTCTCGTCTTCGTCATCACCAACCAGAGCGGCATCGGCCGCGGCCTGATGACGGAAGCGCAATATCGCGCGGTCGAGGCCGAGATGCTCCGCCAGACCGGTGCCCGCCTCATCGATGGCGTCTACTTTTGTCCAGACTCGCCCGAAGCCGCCTCGTCGCGCCGCAAGCCGGAGCCGGGGATGGTGCTGGAAGCTGCGGCGGAGCACGCGATCGATCTGACTCGCTCCTTCTTCGTCGGCGATCAAGCCGCCGACATGGAATGCGGCCGCCGCGCCGGCACCCGCACCATCCTGGTTCGTACCGGCTACGGCGCCTCGCAAGATTACGACGCCGACTTTATCGCGGCCGACGCCGCCGCTGCCGTGGACTGGCTGTTGGGCGCTTAGAAGTTCTTCACCAACCGCGCTCGAAACGTGGCGCTGGCCGGTTCAGCGTCGCGCCCGACAGGTTGCACAGCCGCACCGACACGGTGCCGGCCGCCGTGACCCGCATCGCCACGTCGTGGCTGAATCGGCAAAACCCAGAGCATTGCCTTTCCTCGTAAGCACTGGTCTGACGGCGACGACCGGACTACTGGAGTCTCGCCGCCTCAATCCCCCGAAATCCGTATCGGAATCTGTCCGGTTGCCAGACCCTCCATACGCTGGAGAAGCGCGATGGCCCGATGTAGCTTTGCCATTCGAGTCCGGTCGCTCAACTGGTGCCAGGGAGCTCTTTGGTAGGCTTCCAAAGCCTCCGCAGCCTGACTTGCCAACTCCTCCACGTCGAAGGAGTCTTCGTTCTGAGGCAGTACCCGGGACTGCATGATGAGAAGACCACCCGGCATCGTATTTCCCTCTGTCGCCGGCTTAGAGCAACCGGAGGGCCCTGCTCTAAGCGCCAAAATTACAGTGTCCAACCAAGCGATAGCGATGAGGGCGGCCCCTGCGAAAGGATTCGGCGATGCTCTGTGGTGGTCATGGCGTAGACTATTCCGGTTCATTCTTACCTACCAGCCAGGCTAGAACCAGGTGGCGAGTCGCGATACGCTTGCTCAAGTAGGCACGAGTGGCGGTTAGACTTTGGGAAGGAAGCGCTGATACCATGACTGGCGGTTGGCTTCACTCAACTGGACTCGTGGAGGAACTCCCACCGTGCAACGGAAGCTGAAGATCGTGACACCGTGGTTCACCGCCGCGGCGGCAGCCGGGCTGATGGTTTCGCTCGCCTCCGCCCAGCCGCCCGCTGCTGCGGTGACGCCTCAGGTGCTGATCAATGCCGCCGGCAATGGCGACGAGTGGCTCACTTACGGCCACGACTACGCCGAAACGCACTTCAGCCCCCTCAACCAGATCAACAACAAGAACGTAAAACGGCTGTCGCTCGCCTGGTCGGTTCCGACGGAAGCGCCGCAAGGCACCGTGGAGGCCACGCCCTTGATGCACAACGGCGTGCTCTACGGCATTCTCCCCTGGGATGTGATGTTCGCCGTGGACGCGCGTACGGGCCAGACCAAGTGGCGTTGGGATCCGGACGTTCCGCGCGCGCACATCCAGGGGCTCTGTTGCGGTCCCGTGAACCGCGGCGTGGCGCTCTACAATGGGCGCGTCTATGCCGGGCTCCTGGACGGCCGCGTGGTCGCGCTCGATCAGGAAACCGGCAAGCTCCTCTGGTCCACGCAGGACACCGTTCCGGGCGGCGACACCATCCTGACCTCCGCCGTGCGCGTGGTCAAAGGCAAAGTGATTGTCGGATCGAGCGGCGCCGAGCAGGCGGTGCGCGGCTACTTCTCCGCCTACGATGCCGAAACCGGCAAGCGCACGTGGCGCTTCTACACGGTGCCAGGCGACCCCTCCAAGCCCTCCGAACATCCGGAACTCGAAGCGGCCGCTAAAACCTGGACCGGCGAGTGGTGGAAATGGGGCGGCGGCGGCACGGTGTGGGACGCCATGGCCTACGATCCCGCGGCCGATCTGCTCTACATCGGCACTGGCAACGGCGGCCCCTGGAATCAGAACATCCGCAGCCCCAAGGGAGGCGACAATCTGTATCTGGCCTCGATTCTCGCGGTGAAACCGGACACCGGGCGCATGGTCTGGTATTTCCAGGAGAACCCCGGCGAAACCTGGGACTTCACCGCGACTCAGCCCTTCATCCTCGCCGATCTGAAGATCGACGGCCGGGATCGGAAGGTACTCATGCATGCGCCCAAGAACGGCTACTTCTATGTGCTCGACCGCATCACGGGCGAGTTCCTCTCCGGCAAACCCTTCGTGCGCCGCATGACGTGGTCGAAGGGACTCGACAAGAACGGCCGGCCGATCGAGGCCGCCGGCGCGCGCTATACCACCAATTCCATTAAGATCTGGCCGGGCGCCGCCGGAGCCCACAACTGGCAGCCGATGTCTTACAGTCCACTTACGAAACTGGTCTATCTTCCCGGCAACGAAGCTTCGACGACTTATGTCCCGACTCCGGCGGACCAATTCCAATTCACGCCCGGACGCCCCAGCACGGGCGTTGCCTTCGGCGGTGCCGGGCCTATTCCGGAGACCGACATTGCGGCCACGCAACCGGAAGTCACCGGCCGTTTCCTGGTGGCCTGGGATCCGGTTCAGCAGAAGGAGCGCTGGCGCCATTTGTTCGAGCCCGGCGCGCCCGGTGGAGGCACGCTCGCCACCGCCGGCGGCCTGGTCTTTATGGGCAACTCCGCCTACGATGCCGAAACCGGCGAGAAGCTCTGGGAGGAGCCGCAGCTCGGCGACCGCCCGGTCAATTGGATCTCCTACATGCTGGACGGCAAGCAATACTTCGCAATTCTGGCGCGCTCCAGCCCCAATAATCGCCTGTTCACGTTCACCTTGGACGGCGGCGCAACCATGCCGCCCGTGCCGCCTCCGGCGGCGGCACCTGCCAGAGGCAGGGGGGCGGCGGGACCGGCGAATTGAGGCGTGACAGGCCGAGGGGGAATGCGCGCTGGAGAGCGCTCCTGATACGGGAGGATCTTGCGGGAGCAAGTCGATCACTACCCATAGCGGTAGGGACTTGCCACCTGAGAGCCTAGAGACGACGCAAGTGGGTCTCCGGTGCCCCAAATCTCTGCCCCAAGACTGCTCCGGGGCCCTTCGCCCTGCGGATCTGTCCCCTTGTCCCAGCGGGATGAGACCATCCGCATCGGAAGCGGCACGTGCGATCTTACGGAGTTCGAGCCCAGCCACCTGGATAGGGTGCGGTCCACCGTGTGGAGGAACGCGTCGTCCGGAATCTCCAGGCGCCCTGCTCCGAGACAATCTGCCCTTCCAAGGTGCCCGCCGTCCAGTAGCCGGCGCCTCCGGAAATGCCGTTGAGATCCAACAGGCGCGCGCGCACCCGCGCACTCCTGCCATCCGGCGCAACGTCGATCACGGGCTGCAGGATCTGGTTCACGAAGATGGTTCCTTCGGCACCTAATCCGTGAGCACCCGCGTCCTCGGAAACGCCTCGCACAAACAAGCCGGCTAGGTCCCCCGGCGATTCATCCAGGTAGTAGCCATACGCGCCGATCAGGTTCTCGGCAGCGTCGTAGGCCTCCGCCGCGGCGAGGGCGCGCTCCGCCTCAGCCAATCGAGCCTGCAGGTCCGCCGCATTGCGAAGGGCCGGCCCGCTGGGCACTCCCGTGGCAGCCGTCGTGCGCCTCGCGGCAGATAAAACTCCTTGGGGATACTGGGGCGGTTTTCCGGTGACGGGGTTGTCGAAATGAAACGGAGCGACCGCGAATTTGGGATAGATCTCATAAGAATCGGTCGGCGGACGGTCCGGAGGAAACTCCTGGCTGGGGCTGGGCGCGGGCTTCGCGCTCCTGGCCCAGCCTGCCTCGGCATCGACGATCATGCGCGGGTAGAAGTGAACGAACTGGATTTTCCAGGCGCCCTTCTGTTTGACGAAGGTATTCTCGAAGATACCCTCGCTCAACTCGCCGTGGCTGCCGCCGGGAGCGCTGGACAGAATCACCTCGACTCCCCGCGCCCTGGCGGTGTGCCCGTCCGGCGCGACGGAGACGATCGTCTGCAGGTAGACGTGATCGTTCAGTTCGCTTTCGCGGAGCCCCTGCGGGCCAAATCGATCGAGACCCCGGCGGATGGAAGCCCTGCCCACGTAGACGCCTTGCAGCCCCAGTTCCAGAGTTCCGTCCTCGGCAAACAGATCGGCCACCTGATTCCAGAGTTTGCGATCGACCGCGTATCCGTAGGTGTTCAGGAGGTTGGTCACCTGGGCCTGATCGTTCCAGCGGGCGGCGCGCTCGCCGAGTTGGCGGACACGGCCGGCAAGCGATGCGAGCGAGGGTGCGGTACGATTGCCGGCGGCTGCTGCGATCCGGCTCGAGGGATCGGGGATCGGCATGGTCACGCTGGCGGCGTCGTAATGCAACGAGACGTGCGTTCCGGAATCCTTCCAGCCTGCGGCAGTGTACGCCGCGGTGACTTTCGGTTCCGAATGAATCACGCTGATCTTCCAGACGCCGTCTTCGAAGACGTACTCATTCTCGTAGACGCCGCTGTACCAGGTGGCCGAGCCCCCGAGGCGGCCCAGCATCGCCAGGATGCGCCATCGCCCTTTCGCCGTTCGGCCGTCCGGCGCAAGGGTGATCACCGGCTGGAACAGGATGTGCGGATAGATGCGGCCTGCGGCGAGGCCGAGCTTCCCCTGCCCGACTTGGTCGAAGAAGAGCTTTCGGATCGCATCTTTGCCGCGCACGCCTGACTGATAGTTGGTGACGGCGTCGGCGGCAAACAGGTCCGCGAAATCGTTCCACAGACCGAGTTCGACGTAGTGTCCGTAGGCGTACTGCAGGCGCTTGATGGCGCGGACGGACTCGATACTTTCCAAATTGGCCTGCAGCCGTTCGACTCTGGTTTGGAGGGCTGGCAATGGGCTCGACGGTGAGGCCGCAGCCAGCACGCTCCCCGCGCCGATAGCGAGGACCACGGCCAGAATGGGTTTCGAGGGCATCGGCAGAATTCTACCACCCGCGCCGTGGCTGCATTCGAAGGGGGTGCGGGGAAGCCGTGCGCGATCGGGGGGAACGCGGCGGCACATCGATGCCCGGCGCGCAACCCGCCGCCTTCGGACATCACCGTCAGGCTCGAGGCCTTCACTGCGGCCACGATCGCGAGGCATCTATCTTAACGAATCGTGTTCGATCGCTGCGGCCGGGTCTGTGGTATCGATAGAGTTATGAAAATCCACAAGCTGAGCGCATTCGGCGTTTTGTTGGCGGCACTCTCGGCCGGGGCTCCGGGGCTGGCTCAGCCGGCGCCAGGCCTGACCCTAGGTGATCGGAACGCCATCCAGGCGTTGATGACTCAATACGCGCAGGCGCTCTCGGGATGTCGCGCCGCGGAATTCGCGGATCTGTTCGTGCCGGAAACGGGCTACTTTGCCAGCGGGTTTCGCGGCCGCATGGTCGGGGGCGAGCGGCTGATCGCGCTGGTGGAGAGCGAGCGGCAATGTGTCGCGCCCGCCGGGGCTGCGCGTGCTCCCCGCCCGGGCGGAGCGGCCGGGCCGACCGTCGAACTCGAGGTGACGGCGAGCGGTGTGCGCGGTATCGCGAAGCTGGGAGGCGCCGAGTATCAGGACGAATACGTGAAGACGCCGGAGGGTTGGCGGTTCGCGTCCCGGACCGTGATCGTGGCGGCCGAGAAGGCGGCTGGGCTCGAAGCGCCCGACATGCTCGCGATTCAGCGTTTAAGCGGCGCGAAACTCGGTGATCATTATGAGGCCGATGCAAACGGGATTACGCGCCTGATGACCTCGGGGGTCAAGGTTAGCGTCTCGGGCGGTCAGGTTACCGGGCGGGTGTATCTCCAGGGCGGCGGGTATGACGATCAAGTCTATGAGAAGCTCGGCCCCGGCTCGTGGAGGGTGACGTCGACCACCCACGGGGCTCAACCAGCGAAGTAGAATCAACGGAGGAGAAAACGCGAATGACCCTTTCCCGAACCTCGCAGAAGTGGGCCGTGTTGCTGCTCGCCGCCTCGGCGTCCTTTCTGGTGTATGCGCAATCGAAGCTTCCGGCCGACCTGGATCCCCAGTCGCGCGCCCGCCTGCCGTATCTGAAGAAATCCGAGATGGATGCGAAGGGCCAGAAGATTTTCGACGTCTTTCCCAGCAAGGAAGGCACTCTCAGCGGTCCTCTCGCCTTTGCTGCCTATAACCCGGGCGTCGCGCAGGCGCTGCTCGATCTCCATAACGCCGCCGTGACGGGCGGCACGCTCGATCCGCATACGCGCGAGCTCGCCATCCTGGTCGCCTGCCGCGAAACCAACTTCAACCTGGAGTGGAACGGACATGAGCCCAGCGCGGTCAAAGCGGGAATCGACTCCAAGGTGATCGACGTAGTTCGGAATCGCGGCCCGCTCGCCGGCCTGGATGAAAAAGACGCCACCGTCATCCGGTTCGGCCGCCAGATGCTCACCGATAAGAAGGTGGATTCTGCCACCTTCCGGAAAGCCATCGAATTGTGGGGCAAGCGCGGCGTCATGGACATGGTGGCCGCCATGAACACCTACGCGGTCAGCGGCTATTTCGCCATCGCCGTCGATGAGCATCCGGCGGAAGGGAAGGCCGCGCTTCCGGCGGTGAAGTGACATTGCTCCTCGGGGGAGGCCTGCTCCCCGCCCCTTCGGAGAAAACGAGAACGTTGCGGTCGCAGGCTATGCCACACAGTTTGCCATGGCAATCCTGCCATTGAATCGTGGCATAATAGGTTAGTGAGAAATTTCCACCTTCCCCTGCCAGAGCAAACCTACGGAGAACTGCGCAGTGAAGCCGAGCGCCTCCGGGTCCCGGCTACTTCCCTGGCGCGCCAGGCGATTCAGGAATGGCTTCGTGCCAAGAGAAAGGCCGCGACGCGGCGCGCCATCGCCGCCTACGCCACGGAGATGGCTGGAACCGAAGCCGACTTGGATCGGCGCCTCGAGGCGGCCACCATCGAATCTCTGCTGGGAAGTGAAAGCGAATGACGCGCGGAGAAGTCTACTGGGCCGATCTCGCTCCACGATCCGGCTCGGAGCAGGCGGGTCGCCGCCCGGTCATCGTGGTTTCCAATGACGGTTTCAACCAGCTCCCGGCCTGGCGTTCCGTCGTGGTCGTCCCGATGTCCACCTCAGCCGCGCAAGCCCGGCGGGGCCCCACGGCCGTTGCCATCCCTGGCGGAACCGCCGGCCTGCCTCGTCCAGGCACGGCCGTTTGTCACCAGGTAACCACTCTGGATCGGGCTAAGCTGACCAAGCGAATCGGACTGTTGCCGCGTCCAATCCTCTTGCAGGTGGATGACGGTCTGCGAGCAGCGCTAGACTTGGAATAACGGCGACGGCCGGTCCTGCACCCGCCACTCGAGCCGCAAGGATCCCCGAGAATCGGCGAGGACCGTTGACGGTCCTCGACCAGTGACGTCAAGCGGCCCGTCTGCCCCTGTTACGCCCCTGATGGCACCGAACTATCGCGGCCGGCCGATGAATTGCAGGAACTGCTCGCCGAGAGGCGTTGGCGGACAGTCATAGTAAACGAGTGCTTCCGAGTCGTCCCTCCCGCGGGCTGCATATGGGCGACTATCACTGATCAAGCCCCGATCATTGAGATCCCGAATCACTTGGTCCGTCAGCGGCCGTTGGCGCCTGTACTCATCCCGCAGGCCAGGTTCCGGGCGCTGAAAAAACCGAAGTAGCCTGAGATGGACGACGGAGAAGGTATCGATCATGTTGAGAAAGACAGACCGCAAGTCCTCTGCTTCCGTTGGAGAGATCGCGACGTTCATCATGGCATTCCGGAGGGCTTCTAACTTCTCCTCTTTGTGCGTCCGGATCGCGGCTTGGCTGGCTTGGGTGAACATTGAAATGAACGGATCGCTCGTCGCGAGCGACTCGGCCGTCAGTCCTTCGATCTTTTGGCTCGGTTCGTTGATGCGTTGTCGGATCTGCTCGCACCAATCATCAAACCGCTTGCCCCGGAGGGGAGCAGTAACAGCGTCGACGAGAGCGACTCCGCGCCCGAAGAACGGCAGGGGAATCGCAGCCACCTTTGCTACTGCCATCGCATAGTCGAAAGCCGTCTTTTCCGGGGCTGGTTGCAATCGCTGATCGGGCTTCAAGCTCGATTCGTCCATCCCGATAACTCTAAGCACTTGGATTCCTGGCTTCGTGCCAGCACTTATCGGAGAGCGTCCTGGCAGCCCGGCCGTCAGGCCTACCTACACCCCCGCAATCGTCCCCGTGCTGTCGCCAAAGTGATCCCGCTCCACCCCAACCTTCTGCAGCAGAGTCAAGTGCAGGTTCGCAATCGGCGTCCGCTCGGGCAGCAGGATGTGCTGGCCGCCCAGCTTCATCTTGCCGTTGCCGCCGCCAACCAGGATGTTCGGTTCGGGGTAGTTGTTGTGCAGGTCGCTGTTGCTCATGTTCGAGCCGTACAGGAATATTGAGTGGTCGAGCAGCGTTCCCGGGCCGTCCGGCGTCTTTGCGAGCTTGTCTACAAAGGCCGCAAATTGCTCCAGGTGCCAGGTCTGGATTTTGACCAGCTTGTTGATGCGCTCCAGGTCGTTGGCGTGGTGCGACACCGGGTGAAAGGAATCCGGAATCCCGATGTGGTTGTACGTCCGGTTGGTGCCTTCCGCGACCATGATGTAGGAAGCCACGCGGGTCAGATCGGCCTGGTAGGCGAGGGCCAGCAGGTCGAACATCAGCTTCACCTGCTCGGGGAAGGAATCCAGTTCGCCCACGGGGGCTTCGGGAATCTGGAGCGCGGAAAGATCTTTGGCCCCGGCCTTCTGCGTTCGGCGCTCGATCTCGCGGACGCTGTCGAGATAGCCATCGAGCACCGCTTTGTCCTTGCTTCCCAGGTCGCGCTGCATGCTCTTGGTGCCGTCCAGGATCAGGTCGAGCAGGCTGCTGGTCTGGTGGCCGATCGAAGCGCGCTCCTCCGGCGTATCGCCTTCACCGAACAACTGCAGGAACACTTTGCGCGGGTTTGGCTCCATCGGCAGGGGCGATTCCGCGTCGCGGAAGGACAGCGTAGTATAGGACCCGCCTCCGCCCGCCGCCGACTGCACAATGGTTTCCGAGGCGACTTCGAGCGAGGGCAGACGCGTCTCCTGGCCGATGATCTTGGCGATCACCTGGTCGAGAGTCGTGGCCATGTGGGCGTGCGGGGCGCCGACGTCCGGACGGGTCGCGCTCAGCCAGGTAGCCGGAGTGAACGCGTGCACCGAGCCCGCCGTTGCCTTGTTTTCCAGGTTCCCGAAGGACGACACATACTTCTTGTACGGCTCGAGCGAAGCCAGGATCGGGCTGAGCTTGAAATCGGCGCCGGCGCCGGCGGGTGTCCACTTGTCCATGGCCGGACCGTACTTGGTGTTGCCCATGATTGCGCCGTGAGGCAGATAGAAGAAGCCCATCCGCAGCTTGGGAACGGCAGCGGTTTGAGCGAAAGCCGTGCCGGCCGGCACCATCGCGTCGAGAAACGGCAGCCCCAGCGTGACTCCCGCGGCCCTCAGGACCGCCCGGCGAGGAATGTGCTTCTTCGTGAGGAACATGCTACCTCCTAGAGTCCCAGGATCATTTTCCTTGGCCACCCGCGGCACTCGCCGCAACGGTCTTCTCGTCTGCCCCGGAACCCTGCTTCCGGAACGCGTCGCTATTGACGATTCCCAAAATGATGGATGACAGCTTGTAGTTGTCTTTCGCCGCTCTACGAACAATGGCGCGAACCTGCGGCATGTCGAAATATTCCAGTTGGCGGTTCACCCCGTACATCATCAGTTTCTCGGTGAAGGTCCGGGCGAAGGTTTCGGGGTTCGCGGCCAGTTGCTCCCGCAGATCCACCACGCCGTTGATCGCGACTCCGGTTGGCAGCACGGTGGCGGAATCGATCGGGACGTGCGCCTCGCTGTCCACGGTCCGCCATTCTCCAATCGCATCGAAATTCTCCAGGGCCAATCCCGTGGGATCGATCACTCCGTGGCACATCTTACAGGAAGCCTTGGAGCGATGCTGCTCCAGCCGCGCCCGTACGGTCTTCGGCGTTTCGCCGGCTTTTTGGGACAGGTCCGTGGCCGTATCCGGCGGAGGTGGCGTCGGCGGAGTGCCGAGGAGTTTATCCAGCACCCACGCTCCTCGCAGCACCGGAGAGGTGCGGTCGCCATACGAGGTCCGCAGCAGAATCGCCGCCTTTCCCAGCAGTCCCCGGCGCTCCTGGGGAACGTTCGCGACCTTGCGGAACTGCGCGCCGGTGACCCCGGCAATCCCGTAGTGGCGCGCCAGCCGGTCATTGAGGTATGTATCGTCAGCCGTCAGGAGTGCCAGAACACTGCGATCTTCCGAAAAGATGCCGCCTACGAAGTCCTCGGCCTCCATCAGGAAATCGTGCCGCAACGGCTCGTCGAATTCGGGGAACAATTTCGGGTCCGGCGCCACTTGCCCAAGATCGGTGAGGTTCAGCCACTTCATAGCAAAGCTGGTGACCAGGCTGGAGGCCCTGGGGTCCGCCAACATGCGCCTCACCTGCCTTTCCATCACTCCAGGCCGGGTTAGCCCGTTCGCCGCCGCCAGGGTCAGGAGCTCGTCGTCCGGCCCGGTGTTCCACAGGAAGAACGAAAGGCGCGTGGCCAGTTCCAGATCGGTGAGCGCAAACTCGGTGTCGGGCGCGGTGCCCTTCGGCCCCCGAATCGCGCGATAGAGGAACTGCGGGCTCGCCAGAACCGCGGCTACCACCTGCTCGATGCCCTGGTCGAAGCTTCCGGGCCCAGAGGGCCCCCCCGCGCGTCCCGCATCATAGAACGGCATGAGCCGGTTCATATCTTCCGTGGTGACCGGCCTCCGGAAGGCGCGCCGCGCCAGGGTTTCGGTGATCTGTCGGGCGCAGGCGGGCTCTCCCGCGGCCTTCGGATCGCAAACGAAGATGAGAGCGCGGCTGGGCGTTCTCGAGACGCCGGTGGGGTTGAAGGGGCCAGCCACCGAGACGCCGTCGCGAAGCAGGGCCGTGCGGTCCAGCGGAGCCTGGCTACCCGTCAAGCCGCCGTACCCTTGCAGCCTTTCCAGAATTTCGCCGGTATTCCCATGGGGACGGTCGATGAATGCCACCACCACGTCACGCACCCCTGCTTTGACCTGCACCGGAATTTTGGAGAAGCGGTCCATGATCTGCTCGCGGCCGGTCCCCGCCGTGCGATCGACTAGCGCCAGATCCGCACTCCCGCCGATGGGCTTCCGGACCACGATCCGGTCATCGATCAGGATGACCAGCGTGCTCTCGTTCTCAAGGGCATTGCTGTAGGGGCCCACCCCGAGGTTGTCGATGGTGATGCGATACTCGCCGTCGGCTGGGAAGTTGTGCTGAAACCGGATCCCGCCGCGAGTGCCGGGTGGCAGGGGATCGTCGGGATTCTGGTTGGCCGCGATGGGGTAGGTGACACTGGAAACCCGTGGATTGGCACTGCCGATGGCGAGCCGGGCGACGTGTCGCGCCGCCGTCACGTACTGATCGAGGAACGCGGGAGACACGCTGAGGGCGGTCGCGATGTTATCGAAGCCTTCTACCTGAATATCCTGCGGCAGAACCTCCTTCGCGTTGACCTCGACTCCCACCAGAGCCTTCACGGCCGCGGCGTATTCGGTACGGTTCAGTCGCTGGATCGGCACATAGCCCGCCTTGGGCCCCTTGGCCTGCCTGTCAAGCGTATTCTCCAGCCAGGCAACGAACGAATCCGCATCCTTCAAATTGGGTTGCGGACTGCCCGGCGGCGGCATCTGATGCCCCCGCAATTTCCGCAGCGCCTTTTCCCAGATCGGTGCGTTCCCCGCCGGGGCTTGCAGGTCCAGGCCGTCCAATACCAGGCCGCCGGTTTTGAGGCGCGCGTTGTGGCAGGTGACGCAATAGGTGGCAATCAGGGCGTGATGGGGATCAGCCGCGGCCCCCACCGACGCGGTTCCGGCGTGAGCCTGCCCCAGGGCCGCAGGGACAGCGATCGCCAGCACCGCAGCAATCGTGGGAATCCAGTGCTTCATGAACGGCAATCTATGCTCGATCAAAGGGTACCAGATTTTCCGATGGAGCCCCATCCTGGCCAGAGATGGTACCGGGCTGCAACTGGCGGGGTGGGAAGCGGTCCGAACTCGACGAGCGAGTACCGGGCGCCGCTCGCGAGATATGCAATCACTCAACGACGGGCGCGCCAGACGCAGACCACGAGAAGAATCATGGGAAACTCGCCGACGCACAAACGAAGCGATCCGATGAATCGCAGAACATGGCTGAGCAACGGCGCCGCGGTGACGGGGGATGCGCTCGCCGGGCTGGCGCTGCAACCGGGAACGGCATCCGGATGACGTCCAGACGCTGGAGGGGATCTATAACTTCCAGATGTCGCCCCTGAAATGGGCGCCGGCCAATGAGCGTCATGGGTGGACTGGCGGTGATCCTGTCGGCGATGGGGGTCTTCAGCGTGGTGGCCTACACGGCAGCAGAGAGGCAGAAAGAGGTCGCCATCCGCATGGCGTTCGGCGCTTCGGTGCGCAGTGTGGTCTGGACAGTGCTTCGGCAGGGAATGAGCCTGACCTGCGCCGGGATTCTGACCGGAACTGTAGCCGCGGTTCTGTGTTGCCATCTGCTATTCAGGAAGTCCAGAAACCGCAGGCGTAGCTGTGCCCGGCGGCAGGGCTGTTCCTGGCGCTGGTGGCGATTCCCGCGTGCTCTGTTCTCGCGCGGCGGGCGGCGGTGGCCGATCGGGAACTCTCGGTCGACCATACGACGGTTTGGCGCTGGGTTCAGAAGTATGCGCCGGTTCTCCATCAGGAAATTCGCCGGGAACGGACGCGTGTCTCTGTGGAGCGGCGCCCGCTTACTCGCTTCGGTCTAGAAATGACCGTTCTCGTCGATCAGGGCGCCAGATTAAATGACACGGTCTTCGAGATCGTCCCCAGCTTCGCGGTGACCAGTGCGATTTGCCCTCTGCGGATGAATCGGGCGTGAGCGGCAAAGCTAGCTGCCACTGCTCGGGCCGGTACAGTGACCGAAGACGGAACGATGAGCCGGCTGTTCGTGGTCGATAACGCTACGGTCGTGCCCCCTGCCCCGGCGCCGCCCGTCAGCGTGACCGTACACGTGCTCGTTCCTCCTGAATGCAGCGATATGGGGCTGCACAAGAGTGAGGCGAGACTCGTTGGCGCTGAAAGAGTGAAACCGGCCGTTCTGGAAACGCCACCGAGCGTCGCGGTGACCACCGCGCTCTGAGTGGCGCCGACGGTTCCGACCGTGGCGCCGAACGTGGCCATGGTGGAACCAGCGGTCACGGTTACCGAGGCCGGAACGCTCAGCAGTGAGTTATTACTGGAGAGCGAGATCGTGACTCCACCGGATGCACCCCCGCTGAGAGTGACGGTACACGTGCTTTGACCGCCGGACGGCAGGCTGCTCGGACTGCATTGGAGAGTGGACAGTCCGGATGTCGGAGCCACGGTCAGAACTGCGCTCTGGGTCCCACCCGGGGAGGATGCCGAAATTGTGACTGCCGTAGAGCTTGTCACAGCAGACGTGACGATGCTGAAGGCAGCCGAGAGCGAGCTGGCGGGCACGGTGACACTGGCCGGAGTGGCGGCCGCGCTGGGATTGGAACTGGCCAACGCGACCACCATGCCAGTGGACGGCGCCGGCGTGCTCAGAGTTATGAAGTTCGTAGTGGTCACGGTTCCACCTGGAACCGTGGCCGGATTCAAAGTAACCCCGGCGACGGCATGGGCGCAGTACAAAGGGGCTCCCGCTCCGCCAAATTCATAAGCTCCGATGTCGGGAGCGCCGACGGGAGTTCTTCCTTGCCCGCAACTCGGCTGCAGGTATTCGTATGCGGGCATCAACGTGACGCCGTCCGCCGAGCCCGGATTGGCGCCGGTGTTAATCGCAGGAGAACCCGAGCTCAGGTTATAGTCGTAGCCAGCCTGATTCACGAATATCGGGTTGGCGGTCAAATTCGCATTCAGCACGGCGCTCGCTTGCGTGCTGATCGTCCCGGCGCCGTAAAAGATGTTGTTCATGACGAACGCCGGTGTCGGGTCCGAGGCACTGACATTGAGAAAAACGACGCTGGTCCCCTTGTCGCTCACCAGGGTGTTGTTCACGACATAGAGTTCCGTGCTTGGATTGGACGGGCTCGTTCCACCCAGAAGGTATCCCACCACGTTCCCGCCTCCATCGCTTGGCCCTTTCTCGATCAGGTTTCCCAAGACGAACGACCGCCCCCCGTTGGTCACATCCAGTTCCGTGCTGCTGGTTCCCAGCTCCGATGTCAGCCGGTTGAAGAGTATGTAGTTCTCCGACGCTTGCGTTTTCACCAAAGCACCCGCGTTGGCGTTGTGCGACCAGCTGTATTGGACGGTGAAACGCGCCGCCCCGTAGATGTCGACATTGTGGGTCAACCCGTCGCCGAATCCGTTGTGATTGAACTCGGTGCTCTGAACTAAAATTTGCGAGTGGGGTTGAGGATTGGTAGAGAGACCTTCCTGGTTGTCGTGGAGATAGGAGTTGAGAACCATCAGGTTCTGCCCGTCCATCCGGATTCCTGCCCCTTGATTGCCAGTGGAGGTCGCCCCCGACAGTTCCACCGTATCGACCGCGATGTCATTGCCTTCGAAAACCCAAGTTCCTTTTCCCGCAGCATTCAGCCCTGCCGCATTGATGTGGGGCCGCCCATTGATCCCCTGAACCGTGAGGTTATTGGCCGTGATGGCGCACACGTCGCCGGAATAGCTTCCGCCTGCGTCGATCTGGATGGTTGCTCCATCCGGCGCCGCCGTCAGAGCTTGGCAGGGCGTGCCGTATGCTTGGCCGGGACCAACTTTTAAAATGACCGCGCCGCTGGCCGGGTTCAATACCAGCGAATTCGTTACGGAAGTTCCTCCGAGGGCTGCTGTCGCCACGACCGCGGTCGAGGCGGTTACGCTTCCCGCCGTCGCAGTGAAGGTTGTGGAGCTCGATCCGCCCGGCACTGTCGAGGTGGCCGGCAGTGTCAATCCCGAGCCGCTCGCGCTGAGGTTCACTGCCGCGCCACCGGAAGGCGCCAGACCGCTCAAAATCACGGTGCACGTGCTGACACCGCCCGGAACCAGACTAAACGGACTACATGCCAACGATGTCGGAACCACTGGTGCAGCCGCCGGGGGGGTCAGGGTGAGAGTGGCATTCTGAGAAGCCCCGTTCAACGCCACGGTGACCACCGAGCTCTGATTCGCGTTCACCGTCGCGCCGCTGGCAGTGAAGGTAGCCGAGGTGGCTCCCGCCGGCACCACAATCGAGGATGGCACCGAGAGGCTTGGGTTGTTGCTCACAACAGTCACGGTCGCACCTCCGGTAGGCGCGGCCGCATTGAGCGTTGCCGTGCAGTTGGACGTCCCCGGCGTGACCACCGTAGTGGGATTGCACACCAACGAGCTCACGCTCAAAGGTTGCACCACTGTGATGGTTCCCCCGGTTGCGGTAACTGATAGAGCCCCACCCCCTGACGAGGCTGCCACAACGGGGTTGAGAATGATGTTGACCGCGCCAGTCGCGGACACGGTCGCGCTGACTGTTGCCACCACTCCTGCGCCAATGGCGGTAGCATTTGCCCCCGCCGCCACACAGTGATCGATCCCGGCGATGACCGCACAAGTCAAGGACTTCCCGGCTGCAGTCATCGCTGGGCCAGCCCTAACTGTGAAACCCGAAACTGACGATGCCGGGTAGCTCAGAGTCCACTCCATTCCCGCAGGTCCCGCGGAGCCGCTCAACGTTAGGGAGAGCGTCGCAGTTCCGCCCGGGGGCACGGAAGCTGACGAAAGGGTCAGGGAGTGGGTTTGTGCCAGCCCTAAACCGGCCCACATGAGTATCATGGAAGCGAAACTTCGGATGAAAGAGCGCGACATTGGATATGGGTACTTTTCCTAACTCGACTGTAGAAGTCTCGGTACTTGTGAGGCAATATACCTATTGGGTCGGAGGCGGATCCAACGTTTGTAGGGCTGACTTTCGGGTAGGTTAGGTAGTAAGTGTCCTGGTTCAAAACGATAAGTTGGTCAGTTCGATAACTGCTCTGCCAACCAAACCGCGAAGGGTTTACCCCCACAAAGCGAACTTGATCAAGCCCTCAATCGGGTGCAGTTCGGCTGCACTTTCCTTGCTTAGGCTTCACTCGTCGGACAAGGTCGATGGTCTGTCGTTATCGAGAGGAAGGCCCGGCCCACCGCTCTGCACGCCCGTTTCCTTCGGCCTTTCGGCATAGTCGCCCTTTGCAAAGGGCCGCGTTGTGGCCCGCACAGCGAGCTCCGTACGGCTCGCCACCCCCAGCTTTTTATAGAGTCTGTTGAGATAACACTTGACAGTGTCTTCAGTAAGATCTAACTCCTGGGCAATCCTCCGGTTCCTCTTCCCTTGCCGGATGAGAACCACTAACTGTTCTTCACGGGGAGAAAGATCCGTGCTTCTTGCCTTGGTTTGGCTAGCCCGGAGATTTCTGCAAAGGACACACAGTTGCTCTTGGCGAAGGGGGATGAACGCCCCGTTACACCGTGTGCATTTCCTGGCTTCCGATATCGATTGGGCCATGGGGAGTATCCTCCAGTGAAACCGCGAGCGACTGTTGACGACCGGCAGATGACTCAAATGTGACTGAGATCAAACCTCGTGCATCGAAGGAATCCGCTTTCGTTGCGCGGCATTCGCTGGAGTTCTGTGGACGGTTCAAGGATTCCTGGGATCCTCATTGCGCAGTCGCAACGAGCCGAACAGAAGACCGAGTGTGTACTGTGAGGAGCATCTTGACTACCAAAGGCGACCGTACGGCAAGCAAAAGCCTTTACCTCGAGGACTAGGGACAGATTGAATTCTTACATGGCAAAAATGTGCCGGAATGTACAGATCAAGCCGTCGGCTCTCCTCAGATTGAGCGCAGCCGGAATCCCCATCGGACATCCGCGAGACTGGCCCATAAATATCCCGCGGCCGCGTCGCTGACTCAGCCGCCCGGGCCGGAGCGGGGCCGGCCGGTGCTGTGGGGCTGGCCTTGGTCGGCGAACATCGGCTTTTTCAAAATACCTGGCGTTTGTTACCAAGCCATTAGCGGCCTGGCGTGCGGTTCGCCGGTATTCGGCGGCTACCTTGAGATTGGAAGGAGGCTTGGGCCCACCGCCCCGGCCAACATCGAATCGCGGGTCACCCGAATGCGGCTGCCCGGCGGGCTGAAGCTGGTGTTGCTACCGAAGAAGACGCGCGGCCGAACCGTGGCTGCCGCCGCCACGCTGCGCTTTGGCGGTGAGAAATCGCTCTTTGGCAAAGGGATGGTGGCCCTGATGGCCGGCGACCTGCTGATGCGCGGAACCACCCACCAGACCCCAGGAGATTGAGAACGAAATCGACCGGTTGAAAGCGCGGCTGACTGCGGCCGGCACCTCCACCAGCGCCTCCACCACCATCCAAACCGCGGAGGCCAGCTTGCCGGCCGTGTTGCGCCTGGCCGCTGAAATCCTGCGCGAGCCTCGTATCCGGAAAAGGAACTCGAAGAACTCCGTCAACGGCTCATCGCCGGCCGGGGGGCGACCCGGAGCGATCCCGGCGCTCTCGCCGCGGCCGCGCTCGAAGCGCTTGAGCGTCTATCCCCGCGGCGACGTGCCGTACGCCGCCTCGCGAAGCTCGCCGCGGAGCTGTTCGGCAACTGGAAGGGCCCCAGCCTCTACGAGCGGGTGATGGTGTCCTACCGGAAGGAGGAGCCGGCCCTCGTGCTGGCCAACTACATCCTGGGCGGGAATGGCGGCTCGCACCTGTTCAGCCGCATCCGCGACAATCGCAGCGGGACCAAGGAAGAAACTAGTTTTGTCGACGAGGTGACGCGCACCGTCCGCGACGGCCTTCCGGCGGCCGAAGTGGCCGCGGCCAACAAGTGCTTGTCGGAGACGCAGGTCATCGCGCGCTCCCAGGACCTGAACCTTGCGAGCCGGCAGCGCTTCGACCGCACGTTGAAATTCGACGAAATGCTGGAAGCCGAAATGCTGGAAGCAAAGATCGCTGCGCCCACGCCGGAAGAAATCGGCGCGGCCCTGCGCCGCCACCTAGACCCGGCCGGGCTCGCGATCGTCGAGGCGGGAGACTTCCAGAAGGCCGGCGTGGTCCAGTAAACGCCCGAACGGCGGTATCCTGATACCTTATGGCTGACGCTACCCCTCCCGCCCGGCAAATGGGCTTCGCCACCCGTTCTCTACACGCGGGTCATACTCCGGACAGCGCCTCGCACTCCCGCGCGGTGCCGATTTATCAGACCACCTCCTTCACCTTCGAGGATTCGGCGGACGCGGCGGCCCTGTTCGCCTTGCAGAAATTCGGGAACATCTACACCCGGATCATGAACCCCACCACCGACGTTTTCGAGCAAAGAGTCGCGGCCTTGGAAGGCGGCATCGCCGGGCTGGCCACCTCGAGCGGACAGGCGGCCCAATTCCTGGCTCTCTCGAGCATCGTCGGCATGGGCGAAGAGGTGGTGGCCTCGAGCACGCTGTACGGCGGCACCTACACGCAGTTCGACGTCAGCTTCCGCCGCATCGGCATCAGCGTCAAATTCGTGGAACCGGACGACCCCGACAATTTCCGCAAGGCCATCACACCCAAGACCCGGGCGATCTACGGCGAGACCATCGCCAACCCGCGCATGAATGTGCTGGATATCGAAAGCGTGGCCAAGATCGCGCACGAAGCCGGCGTACCGTTGGTGATCGACAACACCATGGCCTCGCCCTACCTCTGCAGGCCCATCGAACATGGCGCAGATATCGTGGTGCACTCGGCCACCAAGTTCCTCGGCGGCCACGGCAACTCCATCGGCGGCATCATCGTCGACAGCGGCAAGTTTCCGTGGAGCGACAAGTTTCCGGCCATCACGCAGCCCAGTCCCGGCTATCACGGATTGAAGTTCGCCGAGGTCTTCGGCAACCTGGCGTTCATCATCAAAGCACGGGTGGAAGGGCTGCGCGATTTCGGGCCGTGCCTGAGCCCGTTCAACTCGTTCCTCTTCATTCAAGGGATCGAAACCCTCAAATACCGCATGGAGCAGCACAGCCGCAACGCGCTCGCCGTGGCCGAATGGCTGGGCAAGCAGCGCGCCGTCTCCTGGGTGAAATATCCCGGGCTGGCGTCGAGCCCGTATCACAAGCTGGCCCAGAAGTACCTGCCGAACGGGTGCGGCTCCATCGTGACCTTCGGCATCAAGGGCGGTTCGGAAGCGGGGCGCAAGCTGATCGACGCCGTGCAGTTGTTCTCGCACCTGGCCAACCTGGGGGACGCCAAGAGCCTGATCATTCATCCGGCCTCCACCACCCACCAGCAGCTCTCCGACGCGCAGCAGATGGAAGCAGGCGTGACCAAGGACCTGGTGCGGATTTCGGTGGGGATCGAAGACGTGGAGGATCTGATCTGGGACCTCGAGCAAGCCATCGCGGCGTCGCAGCAATGACGCGCGCCATTCTGGTGGCGCTGGCGTGCGCCGCGGCCGCAGGCGCGGCTGGGGAAGGCGCGCTGCCCGGCATGCCGCCGGTGCTGGATCCAGCCGACATCTACTCGGCCGACGGCGCCGGGAAGTTGAGCCCCGCGGTTCAGGGCTTTCCGCCGCGCATCTACGTGCCGAACACCGAGAGCAACTCGGTGGATGTCATCGACCCGGCCACTTACAAAGTGATCGGCCACTTTGCGGTGGGCCGACTGCCGCAGCACGTCACGCCTTCGTGGGACCTGAAGACGCTCTGGGTGCTGAACGACAAGAGCAACAGCCTGACCCGGATCGACCCCAAGACCGGCAAGCCGCGCGGGTCCGTGCGGGTGCTCGATCCCTACAACATGTATTACACGCCCGACGGCAAGTACGCAATCGTGGTGGCCGAGCAGCGCGAGCGCCTGGAGTTCTACGACCCGAAGACGTGGAAGCTGGCGCACCAGTTGTGGGTGCCGTGCAAAGGCGTGGACCACATGGACTTTTCCGCTGACGGCCGCTACCTGATCGCCAGCTGCGAGTTCGGCGAGGCCGTCATCAAGGTGGACGTGGCCAGGCAGAAACTCCTGGGACGGTTGCCGGTGAAGCCGGCCGGCATGCCGCAGGACGTGAAAACGTCCCCGGACGGCAGAGTGTTTTACGTGGCCGATATGCACGCCAACGGCGTGCATTTGATCGACGGCGACAAGCTGCAACAGATCGGATTTCTGCCGACGGGCAAAGGCGCGCACGGCCTGTACGTGAGCCGCGATTCGCGCGTGCTCTACGTGTCGAACCGCGATGAAGGCAGCATCACGCGCATCGATCTCGCCACCCGCAAGGTCCGCGACAAATGGGAACTGCTGGGCGGCGGCAGTCCCGACATGGGCGGCGTCTCCGCGGACGGCAAGGTCCTGTGGCTCTCCGGCCGCTACAATTCCGAGGTCTACGCCATCGACACGGCGAACGGCCACCTGCTGGCGCGCATTCCCGTGGGCCACGGCCCGCACGGCCTGTGCGTCTATCCGCAGCCCGGACGCTACTCGCTGGGGCACACGGGCGTGTTCCGGTAGCGTCCCAGGATTCTCTGTCAGACTCTTGGTAGGGCGCGCCCCAATCGGGTTTTGGAGACGAGCTTAAACCCGATCACCACAACCCCGTAAACAACCAATGCAAGCCAAAAGATCATTTCCCAACGCCAGCCGGTTCCCGCAACACGGCGTAACAGCAGGAGTGGGACGAAGCTGAAGCGGGCGACGAGATACGTCATCATCAGTCTCCCCATTCGCAGGCGGCCCGAGTCAATCAACACACCGATCCCTAGCCATAACAGTGAGGAAGCCACTTCGTGTATCCCAAACCACACAGGGTCCCAATGTTTCGCGCGAGTGACGATGTGGGCTTCCGGCCGGGCGGTGCCCGATATAAGCATGGCAGGCACGTTGCCTAGCGCGACAAAAGAAAACTCCGCCGGCGGATCGAAGAACTTTGGGTCAAAAGCAATCGATCCTTCCTGCAGGAGGAGCACTGGCTCGATCTGTGGAACAGATGAATCCGCCTTCGGGCGATAGAGAGTGTTCGAGTGCCAGAGCCAAAGAAGCAGAACAATGCAGTCGACAAGTAGATGGCCGGCTGGCAGCAGTATTCGCTTAGGAAGACTCATTTACTGATTGGACACCCAACAACAGGCAGTTGTTCCGCACTCAACTGGCAACTGCTTCTGTCTTCACCACCATTTGCCTCCCCAACGCAGCCAGTGCCCGCTGCAGATTCTCCGCGCGTGTTTTGTGCGTCGGATTCAGTAGTCGCCGCACCGCGGTCTCCCGGCACCGCAGCCTGCGTGTCAGCTCGCTGTTGTCCACGCGAAGCTGGCGCATCGTGAGATACAAGGCCACCTTGGGAGCGATCCACAGGGGAACAGGCACCTTGCGCTGGCCCTTTCTCAGGCGGCTCGGCGCGGGGATGCCTTCCTTCTGAGAGATCCGAATGGACAGATCGGAGCCCAAGGCATCAATGGCTTCGAAGAACGCCTCGCTCTCGGTCTTGCCGTCGGTGGAAACGCGAGGGAGATCGACAAAGGTCACCAGCCAACGGCGGCCCTTGCCGCGCGAAAAAACCGCCGGATACGCCAGACTCGACATAGGTATTCCCCATAGCACCGAACCTCGCACAGAAGTGTGCGACCGCTTTACGCCTGCTGCAGCATGCCCAGCACCGCGTTGATGAGCACGGCGGCCATGCCGATGGGGATCGCGACTTTCCAGCCAATGTTCATGAGCTGGTCGTAGCGGTAGCGGGGGAAGGTGCCGCGGAACCAGATCATCAGATAGATGATGGTCGAGACCTTCAGCAGAAACCAGAAGAGGCCAATCACGGCGGCGTTCACGGCGGGGATGGCGAACAGGGCCGCGATCAGCAGCAGGAAGAGCGCAGCGCCGATCAGAACCTTTTGCTGGAGCGGGTCCTTCAGGCGCTTCACCATCGGGAACGTCAGCAGGGCCGAGCCGGTGAATAACAGGATCGGGAAGGCCAGGTTCAGCGGCACTGCCAGCCACGCCACCTTGGGAAACGGGCGCAGCCAGCCGCCCCAGAACAAGGTGACCGCCACCGACGAAACCACGAAGATGTTGGCGTATTCGGCCAGGAAGTACAGCGCCCAGCGAAAGCCGCTGTACTCGGTGTGGAAGCCGGCCACCAGTTCGGATTCGGCCTCGGGCAGGTCGAAGGGCGCGCGGTTGGTCTCGGCCGTCGCCGAGATCAGGTAGACCGCGAACGGCACGATCATGAAACCGTAGTTGCCGAACACGGACCACGTGCCGTGCTCGTATTGAGCTTTGACGATACCTTGCATGCTCAGGGTGCCGGCCATCATGACGCCCGAGAGCAGCGCGAAGGCCAGCGCCACTTCGTAACTCACTAGTTGCGCGGCGCTGCGCAGCGAACCGAGCAGCGGATAGTGGCTGTTCGACGCCCAGCCGCCCAGGATAATGCCGAGAATGCCGACCGCGCCCATGGCCGAGACCACCAGCAGGCCCACGTTCACATCAGCCACATAGATGTTGCGGGCAAACGGAAGCACCGCAAAGGCGGTGAGGCCGGTGAAGGTGGAAATCACCGGGGCCATCCAGAAGATGAACCGGTCGGCTTCCGCGGGGATGATGTCTTCCTTGATGAGCAGCTTGACGGCGTCAGCGATGGGCTGCAGCAGGCCGTGAGGGCCGACCCGCATGGGGCCGAGGCGCACCTGGAAATCGGCCAGGAGCTTGCGTTCGACCAGCACGATGTAGCCGGCCACCAGCGGGAAGAGCGCGATGATCGCCACCGTCGCCGCCACCGGCATGAACCACGGGCTGGAGAAGATCGCTTCCATATCGTTATCGCAACAGCGACGTCTGCGCCAGTCGCAGGAACGGCTCGGGATAGATGCCGATTGCCAGCGTCAAGACGCCGCTGACCGCCAGGGCCACGTGCAGGCCGAAGCTGGTCGCGAGCGGCGCGGGCTCCGTGGATTCGCGGATGAACATGCTGCGCACGATCTTGAAGTAATAATAAATCGCCACCGCCACGTAGAGCGTCGCGATCACTGCCAGCACGTAGTGGCCGGTCTGGATCAGCGACAGGAAGATGTAATACTTGCCCAGGAAGCCGGCGGTGGGCGGGATGCCGGCGAGCGACAGCAGAAAAATGAGCATGAGGATGGCGTAGCCGGGACTCTTCTGCATGAGGCCGGAGAAATCGTCGAGGTCCTCGCCGATGATGTGGGCGCGGCGCAGCGCCACCACCACCAGGAACGCGCCCAGGTTCATGAAGGTGTAGACCATCACATAAACCGCAATGCCGTTGATGCCGGTTTGGTTGCCGGCAACCAGACCGAGCAACATATAGCCCGCGTGCGAAATGGAGCTGTAGGCCAGCAGCCGCTTGATGTTGGTCTGATTGATGGCGGCGAGGTTGCCGAGCGTCAGGGTGGCAACCGCGATGACGGCCAGAAACGGCTCCCAGACATCGCGCGCGGCGGCCAGCGGGCCAAGAAAAATGCGCAGCAGAAAGGCGATGGAGGCGGCTTTGGACGCCACCGAGAGATACGCCGTCACGGTGGTGGGCGCGCCTTCGTACGCGTCGGGCGCCCACATGTGAAAGGGCACGGCCGAGATCTTGAACAGCAGCCCGACGGACGTGGTGGTCAGCGCCAGGAACACTACCGGATCCCAGGCCGGGCGCGCGGCGATGGCCGCCGAGACTGCCGAGAGCTTGGTCGAGCCCGCAATCCCGTACATCAATGAAAACCCGTAGACCAGGAAGCCGCTCGAGAACGCGCCCAGCAGCAGGTACTTGATGGCGGCTTCGTTGGAGCGCTTGTCGCTGCGAAGGAATCCGACCATGATGTAGAAGCACAGCGCCATCAGCTCGAGGCCGACGAAAAGCGTGATCAGGTCGGTGCCGGTAGCCAGAAAGTACATGCCGGCCTGCGCGAACAGGATCAGGCCGTAGTACTCGCCGTGATGCTCTCCGGCGATTTCGAGGTATTTGTACGAAACGATCGCGACGATAACCGCGGCCGCGACGAAGATCCAGTTGTAGAAGATGCCGAAGCCATCGATGGTGACCGAGCCCTGGAAGCCGGTGATCGCGGTAATGCCGTTGACAGCCAGGTAGGTTTGCTGGCGTACCAGGCCGTAGCCGGCGAAGCCTTCGGCCAGCACCACGAAGAGCAGCAGCCACTTGCGTTGGCGTGGATCGGGAAAGACGAGGAAATCGAAGAGCAGGATGCCGCAGCCGAACAGCACCAGCATCAGCGCGGGGATGATGGTGAAGTGATCGGTGGAGGTGTAGAGCGGGGTCACTGCGTGCCTCCCGCCGGGGCCGGGGGCCGGGGGCCGGGGGCCGGCAATCGTAGGGTAGACGCAAGCTGGCCCCTGGCCCCTGACCCCTGGCCCCTGTCTTCCCTGCCCCTGGCCGCGAAGTACGCGGGCCGGACGCGCTCGACGATCTCGGTGACCGGCTGCCGCAGGACGTCGAAGTAAGGTTTCGGATACACCCCAATCCAAAAGGCCCAGGCGATCAGCGGCAGGAAGATCGCCATCTCGCGGAAGCTGAGGTCGGGCAAATGGAGGTTCTTGATGTTGGTGATCTGGCCCAGCATGGTGCGCTGGTAGAGCCATAGCAAGTACGCCGCGCCGAGGATCACGCCGGTCACGGCGAACGCTGCCCACGCGCGGCTGGCTTCGAAAGCGCCTTGCAGGATGGTGAATTCGCCGACGAAGCCATTGAGCAGCGGCAGGCCGGCGGAGCTGAGCATGGCGATGGCGAAGACCGTGGCGTACTTGGGCATGACGTGCGCCAGGCCGCCGTACTCCGCGATCTCGCGCGTGTGGCGGCGTTCGTAGATCACTCCGATGACCAGGAAGAGCATGCCCGTGGAGATGCCGTGATTGACCTGCTGGATCACACTCCCGGCAATACCGTTCGGATTCAGCGCGAAGATGCCGAGCGTGCAGAAGCCCAGATGGCTCACCGAAGAATAGGCCACCAGCTTTTTCCAATCCTGCTGCATGAGGCTGACCAGCGCGCCATAGATGATGCCGACAATCGAGAGGATGGCGAGGATCTGCACGATGGTGCGGTCGGATGAGGCTTGCGGCAGCAGCGGCAGCGAGAAGCGCAGGAAGCCGTAGGTGCCCATCTTCAGCAGAACACTGGCCAGGACCACCGAGCCGGCGGTGGGCGCTTCCACATGGGCGTCGGGCAGCCAGGTGTGGAACGGGAACATCGGCACCTTGATGGCGAAGCCCAGGAAGAACGCCCAGAAGACCCATTGCTCGATGCCGCGCGAAAGCTGCAAGCGCATGAGCTCGGAAATCTCGAAGGTGTAAAACCCGAACTGGCTGAAGTGCTGGAGGTACAGCGTCAGGATGCCGAGCAGCAGCAAGACCGAACCGGCCAGCGTGTAGAGGAAGAATTTGATGGCGGCATAGAGTTTGCGCGGGCCGCCCCACACCCCGATGATGAAGTACATCGGGACCAGCACCAGCTCCCAGAAGATGAAGAACAGAAAGAAATCGAGGGAGATGAAGACGCCGATCATGCCCACCTGCAAGAGCAGGAACATGGCGTAGTAGGGCTTGACGCGGTCCTGAATCGCGTTCCAGGAAGACAGCACAGCGAGAAAACCGATCACGGTCGTGAGCATCAGGAGCAGCAGGCTGATGCCGTCGATGCCAACGTGATAGTGGACGCCGAGCGACGGAATCCAGTCGGCGCTCTCGGTAAATTGGAAGCCGGGCGCGCCGGCCTGGAAGCGCCAGGCCAGCGGCACCGACACCAGGAACCCGGCGAAGGCCACCAGGTTGGCCCAGACGCGGATCAGGGTTTGGTTCGACGAGGGCAGGAAGAGCAGCACCGCCAGCCCCGCCAGGGGCGTCGCCAACACGAGAGTGAGCAGGTGCTGATTCATATCGCTACCGCGTCACGTAATACCCGAAGAACGCCAGAATGCCAATCACCACGAAAAAGGCATATGCCTGCACGCGGCCGGTCTGCAGCAGGCACACGGGGAACGAGAGCATCTTTACGAAGAACGAGCCAAAGCGCACCGCGCCATCGATGATCCAGGTGTCCCACCAGATGGAGAGGGTGGAGGTGAAGCGCGTCAGCCAGCCCGCTCCATTGACGCCGCCATCCACGATGTTGCGGTCGAAGGCGCCGCACACGCGGCCGCCGCCTTTGCCGAGGCCGTTGACGAAGAGGAAATCGTAGATCTCATCGACGTACCACTTGCGGTAGAGCGTGGTGTAGAGAGGTTGGAACGCAGCGCCGAGGCGGTCGGGGATTTCAGTGCGGATGGTGTAGAAGTAGCGCGCGACTCCGATGCCGGCGAACGCGACGGCCACGGAAAGCGCCATCAACAGCCATTCGGTGGAGGCGGCGTGCTTGGCGGCTTCGACTTTGGGGAATGCCGGCTCCAGCCACGTCTCGAACGCGCGGAAACTCTCTCCGAGGTTCCACAGCTTGGGCGTGCCCAACCAGCCGGCGAGAATGCTGCCCAGCGCTAGGATGCTCAGCGGAATGGTCATCACGGCCGGCGATTCCTGGATGTGCGCTTCCTTCTCGGGCGCGACGCGCGACTGGCCGTAGAACGTGAGGTTCATGAGCCGCCACATGTAGAAGGCGGTCAGGCCGGCGGTGACGAAGCCCACGATCCAGAGGATCCCGGAGCGCTGATACGACTGCCACAGGATTTCGTCCTTCGAGAAAAATCCCGCGAGTCCCGGGATACCGGCGATGGCCACGGAACCTACCCACATGGTCCAGTGCGTGATAGGGATCTTGTTCTTGAGCGCGCCCATGCGGCGCATGTCCTGCTCGCCGCCCATAGCGTGAATCACCGAGCCCGAGCACAAGAACAGCAGGGCTTTAAAAAACGCGTGGGTGAACAGGTGGAATACGGCGACCCAGTATGCGCCGACTCCAAGCGCCAGGAACATATACCCGAGCTGGCTGACGGTGGAGTAGGCCAGCACACGCTTGATATCGTTCTGCACCAGCGCAATCGACGCGGCGAAGATGGCGGTGAACGCGCCGACCACGGCCACGATGGTGGAGGTGTCCGGCGTGAGATGGAAGAGGGCCGCGGAGCGCGCCACCATATAGACGCCTGCGGTCACCATGGTGGCGGCGTGGATCAAGGCGGAGACCGGAGTGGGGCCTTCCATGGCGTCGGGCAGCCAGGTGTACAGCGGGAACTGCGCCGATTTACCAGTGGCGCCGATGAACAGCAGCAGCGCCATCGCGCTGAGCACGCCGAAGCCGCCGGACTCGGACTGGAAGCCGGCGAGCGCGGCGTGAACGCCGGTGAAGCGGACGGTCCCGAGCACTTGCAGCATGAGCAGCATACCGAGGATGAAGCCGGCATCGCCCACCCGGTTCATCACGAACGCCTTTTTGCCGGCGTCGGCCGCCGACTTCTTGTGGAAGTAGAAGCCGATGAGCAGGTAGCTGCACAGGCCCACGCCTTCCCAACCGACGAAGAGCAGCGCGTAGTTATTGGCCAGCACCAGCATCAACATGAAAAAGACGAACAGATTGAGGTACCCGAAGAAACGGTAATAGCCGTTGTCGTGGGCCATGTAGCCGACCGAATAGACGTGGATCAGGAAGCCGACGCCGGTCACTACCAGGATCATGACGCTGCTGAGCGGATCGAGCAGAAAACCCCAATCGGCCTGAAACATCGCGATCCGCCCGCTGGCCGTGTGGAACGGCAGACCCGCCACCCAACTGAACTGAATGACCTGGTGCATCCGCTGCGGCACCGTGGAGAGCTCCCACACGGCGCCCACCGAAAGCAGGAACGAGAGCAGCACCGTGCCGGGGCAGAGCAGGCTGATGAGAAACTTGAGCCGTCCGTGCGCGTTCAGGCCGTGAGGATGCGGATCGAGAGCCAGATCGGGCGCCACCGCGACGTCGGATACCGGCTGCGGGTCGAGCCACTTGCCAAACCCCAGCATCAGCGCCGCCCCCGCGAGCGGGAACAGCGGAATCAGCCAGATCTGATCGAGCCAGTTCACGGTCACCACTTCAATAAATCCACTTCATCCGCCTGCACGGTCTCCTTGTTGCGAAACAGCGCGATCAGAATCCCCAGTCCCACGGCCGCCTCGGCCACGGCATCGGTGATCACAAAAATCGCGAAAATCTGGCCGTCGACGCTCCGCAGCGCGTGCGAAAACGCAATCAGGTTGATGTTCACCGCGTTCAAGATCAGCTCGATCGACATCAGAATGATCACGATATTGCGGCGCGTGAGCACGCCCACCGTGCCGATCAGCAGTAAGGCCGCGCTCAGCGCCAGATAATGAACGGTCGTAATCGGATGCATCCTCAGATCCTCTTTTTGGCCATCACCACCGAGCCCACCACCGCCACCAGCAGCAGCACCGAAACCAACTCGAAGGGCAGCAGATATTTCGAGAACAGAGCATCCGCCAGTATTTCGGTATTGCCCAGCGCGGATGGCGGCGCGATCCCCCCCGCGTCGGCAATCCGAAACGCGCCTTGGCCGCGAATCAGGAAATAGCCGGTCTGCGCGCCCACCAAGGCCACCGCCACCAGCGCCACCAGCCATTGGTGGTTGAACTGCCGCTCCTTGGCGGCCATGTCGAGGTTCACCAGCATGATCACAAACAGGAACAGCAGCATGATGCCGCCCACATAAAGCACAATCTGCACCGCGAACAGAAACTCGGCCCCCTGCAGCAGGTACAGGCCGGCCACGCCGAGCAGCGAAACAATGAGCGAGATCGCGCTGTGTACCGCGTTGCGCCGCGTGATGGTCAGGATGCCGCCCCCCAGCACCATCAGCGCGAACAGGTAAAACGAGACGGCGTCGATCACCATTTGTACCGCGTGGGCCGCGGCCCCTCCTCGAGCATCTTCCGGTCCCAGATCTGGCCTTCCCGGGTATAGGTCGCCAGCTCGAAGTCCTGTGTCAGTTCCAACGCGTCCGTGGGACACGCGTCTTCGCACAGGCCGCAGAACATGCAGCGGGAGAGGTCAAAGGTGTAGGTGGCTAATTCCTTCCTCTTCGTCTTTTCGTTGCGCTCGCTGGTCATCACGATGAGGCTCTCCGGACACGCCAAGGCGCACAGGTTGCAGCCGATGCACAGCGATTCGCCGGTTTCCGGGTTCGTGTTCATGCGCGGCGCGCCCCGATAGCGCTCCGCAATGCGCGGCCGCTCAGCCGGATACTGCTCCGTGACAATGCTCCTGGGGTTCTGGCTGCGGAAGGTGACCCGCAGGCCCTGGAACAAATCCACGAGGAAGATCTTCTTCAGGAGCTTGCCCATCACCGGTCCACCTCGCCCAGGACGATATCTAGAGTTCCAATCACCGCCACCACGTCGGCGATCAGCGCGCCGCGCACCATGCGGTCGAGAGCCTGCAGGTTCACGAACGAGGGCGGCCTAACCCGCACGCGGTACGGCTGCACGGAACCATCGCTGACGATGTAATATCCCAGCTCGCCCTTGGGCGCTTCGATCGACACGTAGGCTTCGCCCACCGGCGGCTTCATCACCTTGGGAACCTTGGCCATGATGGGACCTTCGTGCAGATTGCCGACGGCCTGGCGGAGAATGCGCACCGACTGGCGCATTTCCTGCATGCGCACGATGTAGCGGTCGTAGGTGTCGCCGTTCTGGCGCGTGGGAATGTCGAACTGGTACTTCTCGTAGCCGGAGTACGGCTGCGCCTTGCGCAGGTCCCACTTCACGCCGGCGGCGCGCAGCACCGGGCCGGTGACGCCGTATTCCTTGCACTCGTCGGCGCTGAGCACACCCACGTTCTGTAGCCGGCCCACCCAGATGCGGTTGTTCGTGAGCAGTTCCTCGTACTCATCCACCTTGGCCAGAAACATGTCGCAGAAGGCCTGAACGTCGCGCTCAAAGCCGTCATAGGTCTCATACTGCAGGCCGCCGATGCGGAAGGCGTGCGTGGTGAGCCGTGCGCCGCAGTATTGCTCGAAAATATGAAGAGCCTCTTCGCGCTCACGGAAGCAATAAAACACGGGGGTAATGGCGCCGATGTCGAGCGCATGCGTGCCGAGCCACAGTAAGTGGCTGGCGATGCGGTTCAACTCCGTGAGGATCACTCTCACCACTTGCGCGCGCGCCGGGGCCTCGGTGTTCAGCAGTTTCTCCACTGCGAGGCAGTAGCCTAGGCCGTTGGAGACAGCCGCTACGTAGTCCATGCGGTCAACGTACGGATTGAACTGGGCGTAGGTGCGGTTCTCCGCAATCTTCTCGACGCCGCGGTGCAGGTAACCAATGACGCAATCGGTGCCCAGCACCCTTTCCCCGTCAAGTTTCAGGATGACGCGCAGCACGCCGTGCGTGGACGGGTGCTGCGGCCCCATATTGAGAACCAGCTCGGTCGAGTCGAGAAACGTGGCGTCCGGCATAGGCTCACTGCCCGCTTTCGATGCCCAGGTTTTCCTGCACCCAGCGCTGGTCCTGCTGGAGGATGGGGTAGTCTTTGCGCAAGGGATAGCCCTGCCAGTCCTCCGGCAGCAGAATGCGCCGCAGGTCGGGGTGCCCGGCGAACTCGATGCCGAACATATCGAACACTTCGCGCTCCAGCCAGTTCGCGGTCAGATGCACGCCGGTGGTCGTGGCCGGCCGGAAGCCGTCAGCAATGGAAGTCTTGACGCGCACACGCTCATTGCGCGCAAAGCTGTAGACGATGTAGACCAGATCGAAGCGCTCGGCTCGTTTCGGCCAGTCGACCGCAGTGATGTCCACCAGGTAGTCGAAGTCGGCCTCCACCTTCAAATATTCGACGACGGGGACGGCAGCCTCAGGCTTCACCAATAAGAAATTCTGTCCCAGATACGTGGAGGCGGCGAGGAGGCGGTCGCCGAACTGTTCTTTCACATCGCGGGCCAATTCGCTCTCCCAGAGAACGGCTGCCATGATGGCGGGCGGTTTGGGCGGCGGAGCAGCCTTGGGGACCGCGGGCTTGGGAGAAACCGGCTTGGCTGTGTCCTCAGGAGCCTTCGGAGGTTGCGACTCGGAGTCTGGTGGCCTCTGCTCGTCCGCCATGCGATCCCCTCCGAAGCCCTACGTGTAACATCAGGTTCCGACGGGTGTCAAATCGGGCTTGAATATCTGGAATTGGTGGGCGGGCAGGAGGCCGCCAGGGCCAATGCGGCTGCTCAGGGCAAGGGGGATGAGCTTTTTACAATTTTGTTTACATCTAACTGTTGTTGTATTCTCGCCGGTTTGTCTATTGTGATAGATTCGCGGTCGGAATGATCGGTAGTATGCAATCCGCAAACCAGCAGGAGACGGGGGAAGCCAGGCGCTACCTGGGCCTCTGGGAAAGCGACCACGCGATTTCCGACAAACAGGCGGCGAAGCGGTTCGCCGAGCTCTTGGAAGGGCGAGGCGTTCCTTCGGAGTTCAACGGCGGGGTCTATGCATTCTGTGCGGATCTCACCGCCCACTACCCGGAGATCGACATGGTGCCGGAAGAGGATCTGGAGTCCTGTCCCTGGGCTTGTGCGATGGAGTCCTCCGCGTTTCACGTCATCCTCGCCCTCCGGCCGGACGGGTATCCGAAGGTCTTCCCTCTGATCCTCCAATTGGCCGACGTGCACGGCCTGGTGTGCTTCGATCCGCAGGTCTTCAAGGTCCACCTACCCTCGCGCCTCAAGGCCAATTGAGGCGACGGATCGCTGCCCAGCTGGGCACGGGAATCACAACATGCGCTGGCCGGCAGCCTTCGCGTCGTAGCCGCCGAGGCTCTCCAATTCGCGGCGAAAACTGGAGCGGCTGAGGGTGTCGAGCAGGGTCTGGATGCCGGGCAGGTCGAGGTGCGTGCGGCGGATGGCGAGATCGTAGCGCTCACTGACCAGCGGGACGAAGGCCAGGCCAAACATGCGGGCTGCGGCGCGGGTGGCGATGCAGGCGTCGGCGGCGCCGGAATGGATCTGCCAGGCGGCGGGAAGATGGCCGGGGGCGATGCGTTCGTAGCCGTGAACCGAGCGAGGGTCGACGCGGGCGCGTTTGAGGCGCGTGTCGAGCAGCAGGCGGCTGCCGGCGCCTGCCTCGCGGTTGACGATGGAGACGTCCTCGCGCCCGAAATCCTCCACGGCGCGGATGCCCTTGGGGTTGCCGCGGGCGGTGAGGATGCCTTCTTCCCAGACGGCAAACGAGATGACGGCGACGGCGTTCTTCGCAAACAGGCGGCCGATTTCGGGGAGATTGGATTCGCCGCTGGCTTCATCGCGCAGATGCGTGCCGGCCACGTGGACACAGCCCTGCTTGAGAAGTTTCAGGGATTGCGAACTATTCCGATGGGCCAGGACCAGCTCGATGCCGGCCGGCTGGACATGGCGGGCCAACACCGAGATGCCGGGGTCGCAGCCGGCCACCAGGATGCGGTTGCGAAAATCGGCCTCCTCGTGAAACACCTCGACGTCGGTCTTCCGATAGCGGGCGGGCTTGTGGATGACGACGGCGTCGCTGGCCGGAAAATACCAGGGCAGCGGCGAAGGAACCGACGCCATCAGATGCCGGTCCACGCGGCACAACTGCACGGCCTGACCGGGCTGAGGCGCCTCGGAACCGGGCAGCAGCGTGGCGTGTTCGGCGCGAAGCTGGGGGGCGGCCGGTTCTTCGCGCAGGCGGAAGAGATCCTCCACTTCGGCTTCGAGCGCGCGCGCCATGCGGAGGGCGACAAGCGTATTGGGCACGTAGCCCCCGGCTTCCATGGCATAGATGGTCTGGCGGCTGATCCCCACCAGCTTGGCCAGGTGGGCGGCGGACAGACCGCGCCGCTGGCGCAGCTCAGCCAGGCGGTTTTCAATGTCGGCAGCCGGTTTCGATTTCATGAGGCCAGGCACCCCTCGGATCTTCCGATACGTTGGCACGACAATGTCGTGTATGGCTCACACTCGTTCGGCACGCTTCTTATGATCGCACTCCCGGCGGATGCCTGACCCCGCGGCGCGAGTCGAGCCGGGGCCGCGCCGCGGCATGACGGGGTGAGTTGTCAGTTTTACACTACAATGGTAATCTAACAGGACATGCGCACGGTCAAGAGAGGGATCGCTTCTTTTTTCCTGAGCGCGGCCTGGCTTTCGGCGCAGGGGTCGGCCGGGCTCTTCGGAACCGTGACGGACCCGTCCGGCGGCCTGATCGCGGGCGCGACGGTGACAGTGAAGAACGCCGGCACGGGGGCCATTCGGCGCACGGTCACCGGCGGCGGGGGGCGTTATCAGGTTCTTTCGCTGCCCGCCGGTCCCTATGAGCTTCGCGCGCAGAAGCCCGGCTTTTCCGAAAAAGTCCGCACCGGAGTCCGCCTGGCCGTGGGTCAGGAGGCCGAGGTCAACGTGAGCCTGCAAGTGGGCGAGTCGAGCCAGCAGGTCACGGTCCCTGCCGACGCGCCGCCGGTGAGCGTCACCACCACCGACATTTCCGGCCTGGTGGCGCAGGAGCAGATCCAGGACCTGCCGCTCAATGGGAGGAGCTTCGATCTGCTGCTGACGCTGAATCCCGGGGTGGTGAATTTCACCTGGGAGAAATTTGGCGGCGCGGGCGTTTCCAATTCGACGTCGGGCAACAATTTCGTCGTTTCGGGAAGCCGGCCGCAGCAGAATCTGTTTCTGCTGAACGGGGTGGAGTTCACGGGCGCGGCCGAGAACAACATGCAGCCGGGCGGCGTGACCCAGGAGTTGCTGGGGGTGGACGCGGTGCGGGAATTCAATCTGCTGCGCGATTCCTATGGGGCCGAGTACGGCAAGCGGCCGGGCGCCCAGGTCCTGATCGTCACGCAATCGGGCGGCAACACGTGGCACGGCTCCCTGTACGAGTTTCTGCGCAACAACACGCTGGATGCGCGGAACTTCTTCGACGGGAGTTCGACCCCGGGCTTCCAGCGGAACGAGTTTGGGGGCTCGGTTGGCGGGCCCATCCAGAAGGACAAGACGTTTCTATTCGGCAATTACGAAGGGCTGCGGCAGCACCTGCACCAGACCGGCGTGGATCTGGTGCCGGATGACAATGCCCGCAATGGGTACCTGCCGTGCAAACTGGTGACGCCGGCCCCGAGCCCCTGCCCGGCGAACGGGCTGGCATTTGTGGGAGTCTCGCCGCTGATTTCGGCATGGCCGAGCGCCACTCCCGGGGCTCCGGATTTCGGGGGCATTTCCGAAGCCTTCAACAATCCGCTGCAAACCATGCGGGACGAGTTTGGAACCACGCGGCTGGATCGTATTTTTTCGGAGAAGGATACGCTGAACGGGGTGTACACGGTGGATGACAGCGCGGACGACACTCCCACCAGCTTCAACCTGTACAGCACCGACGTGGAAAGCCTTCGGGAGCAAGTCGTGAGCCTGGAGGAGACGCACGTGTTTTCTCCGACCGCGATCAACACCGCGCGGTTCGGCTTTTCTCGGGCCGGGTATTTCTTCACGGGAGAACCGACGCCGGGTAGTCCGGCGGCCAGCCTGCCGGGCTTCCTGACGGGCAAGCCATTGGGCGCGCTGGTGGTGGGAGGCAGCGCAGCCTCGAACCCGACGGCGCAGTTGAGCCTGGCGGGCAGCAACAACGGCAGCAACCTGCCGCTCGCCCGGAGCCTGTTTACCTATGAAGACCAGGTATCGCTGACGAAGGGCCGCCATCAGATCAGCGTGGGCGCCTGGTTCCAGAGGCTGCGGTCGAACGAAAAACTCGCGCTCAGCCAGTTCGGACAGGCGACCTTTGCCAGCCTGCAGACGTTCCTCCAAGGAACGGTGGGGTCGCTGCTGTACGACCCGGCACCCACGTCGATGAGCTGGCGTTCCTGGTATGGCGCGGTGTACGCCGAAGACGCCATCCGCCTGAATCCCCGGCTGGCGGTGACGCTCGGCTTCCGCGATGAATTCACCTCTGGCTGGAACGAGGCGCAGGGTCGCGCCTCCACCTACACCTATCCCAACGGGGTGATCTCGGGGCAACCGGCCGTGGGCTCCTCGGCGTTTTTGACGAACCACGGAAAGTTCCTGCCGCAACCGCGGATCGGGCTGGCCTGGAGCCCCTTCCGCGACACCAACCGCACGGTCATCCGGGCGGGCTTTGGGATGTACCACGATTTACAGGACGCGCTGGGCTATCGGACCGATCAGAACGCGCCGTACAACCCGACGTACAGTCTGCCGAACGTGCCGGTTTCGCAGCTGCCCATCGCGACCGCCGCGGCGGCGCCGGCCGCCGCCAAACTGGTGCCGGGGGGAGTGCAGCCGGACCTGCAGACTCCCACGCTGGTTTCCTGGAGCCTGCGCATCCAGCAGGCGCTGACGGCCAACACGGCGCTGACGGTGGGATACGTGGGCTCGCACGGGTATCACGAGATTCTGGGCATCGATGCCAACGAGCCGTTTCCGGTGGTCTGCCCGGCAGCGCCGTGCCCCGCGAACTACCCTGGCAACTTCCCGGCCGGCATTGCCGGCACGCCCGTTCCGGCGGGCACATACTACGTCCCCACGGCGGCCAAGCCCAATCCGGCGATTGCCAATACCTGGACTTATTTTTCGGAGGCGGACAGCTCGTACAACGCGCTCGAAGTGGACGTCAACCGCCGGTTCAGCGGCGGCCTGGCGCTCCGCGGAACGTACACGTGGTCGAAGACCATCGACGATGGCGACTCGGTCAACGCCACTACATCGGGCAACGAGCCGGCGCTGGCGTCGAATCCCTTCAATCTGCGCGCCGACCGCGGGCTGGCAAACTTCGACGTACGCCACGTGGCGGCGATCAGCGCGGTGTACGCTCTGCCCTTCGGGCAGGGGAAGCATTTCGGGCGGCAGGCCAGCGGGGTGGCGCATACGCTGGCCGGCGGCTGGACGGTCAACTCCATCGTCACGCTCCAGGGCGGCTTTCCGTTCACGCCGCAACTGAGCTACAACCCCTCGAACAACGGCGATACGCGCAACCCGGTGCGGCCGTTCGTGAACCCGGCGTTCACCGGACCCGTGATTCTGGGGACTCCGGGCCAGTGGTTCAACCCGGCGGCCTTCCTGGCGCCCCCGACCGCCAGCGGGTTTTATGGAAACCTGGGCCGCGACACGTTGATCGGACCGGGGCTGGGAACGTGGGACCTGTCCTTGCTCAAGGACACGCACCTTCGGGAGCGGCTGAACCTGCAATTTCGCGCGGAGCTGTTCAATGTGCTCAACCGGACGAATTTCAATACGCCGAACGCGGTGACGTTCACGCCGTCCGGGGTGTCCCCCACGGCGGGCATCATCACCAGCACGGCGACGCCCTCCCGCCAGATTCAACTCGGGTTGAAGCTGCTGTGGTAGGCCCCGGGGCCGGCACGCTCAGTCGGCGATCCTGACCGTTCAACCCCCGATCGGCGCCGATCAAGCCTGGAACCTCAACAAAGCAGGCGAGTTGTGGTTTAATAAGAGATTCTCTATGGCGCATTGGGCCCGACGTCTCCGGCAGGCCACATCCGCGGCGCAGCGGCGCGCCCGCGAACTGCGGATGATCAGCAAAGCGCTCGTGTCGACCGATCATCCGATCCTGGCGCACATCATCCCGATTCGGCGGTGCAACCTGGCGTGCACGTACTGTAACGAATACGACGATTATTCGAAGCCGGTGCCGACCGAGACAATGGTCCAGCGGCTGGATCATTTGGCCGATCTCGGCACCACCATCATCACCATCAGCGGCGGCGAACCGCTGCTGCATCCGGAGCTGGACCGGATCATTACCCACATTCGCAAGCGGCGGATGATCGCGGGCATGATCACCAACGGGTACCTGCTGACGGTGGACCGGATCCGGCGGCTGAACCGGGCCGGGTTGGAGCACCTGCAGATCAGCATCGACAACGCGATGCCGGACGAGGTCTCGAAGAAGAGCCTGAAGACGCTGGACAAGAAGCTGCAGCTGCTGGCGGAGCACGCCGAGTTTCACGTGAATATCAATTCGGTGGTCGGCGGCGGCATTCACAATCCGCACGACGCGCTGACGGTGGGCAAGCGGGCGGTGGCGCTGGGGTTCACCTCGACGGTGGGGATCATCCACGACGGCGACGGCCAGTTGCAGCCGCTGGGCGAGGCCGAGCGCGAAGTCTACATGGCGATGCGGGCCATGGAGAAGCACAGCTACGCGCAGATCAACTATTTTCAGGACAACATCGCGCACGGCGTTGAGAACAAGTGGCGCTGCCGCGCGGGCGCGCGGTACCTCTACATCTGCGAAGACGGACTGGTGCACTACTGTTCGCAGCAGCGCGGGTATCCCGGCAAGCCGCTGATGGAGTACACGGTGGAAGACATCCGTCGCGAGTACCGGACAGTGAAGGAATGCGCCCCCCGCTGCACGGTAGCGTGCGTGCACCAGGTAGCGTATCTCGACTTCTGGCGCGGCCCGCAAGACCTGGCCCCGACCCCGGCGACGGACGGGCAGCCGCAGGGGCTGGTGCAGTTGCAGTAGGGGCCGTCAACACCCAGTCAAGATGCCGGGGTTGGTCCAGGTCCCGGACCTACACGGAAGCCTAATAGCCAGCTTGTGCCTCCTGTCGCTGCCGTTGGCCGGTCAGGAAGGCACCGCCACCCTGTCAGGCAAAATGCAAAATATTCTGGGCGTAGGTATTTCGGGCGGGTTAGCTGAGTTGCGCGCAGAACGCCCAGCCGGGAGGCTCTTCCAGGCCAGATCTGATGACAGTGGTTCATTCCACTTCTCTGGCCTGCCAGGCGATGGATACACCCTCAAACTGCAAAGTGGGGGCTTCGTATCGCTTACCATCAGGTCGATCCAGATTGGCGACAGGGAACAGAAATCGCTGCCCTCAACTGAGCTCGCCGTCTCTGGCTTCTGCGGCGAACATGCAGTCATCGACTACCTTCGGCTGCTGGCCGTCGGTGGTTTCAACGGAAGTATTAGGCGAGACCAGGGACCCAAGAACGCGGGTGGTGCACCAGTGGCGAATGCCGACGTGACCTTGATTTGCAGGGGAGGCGTGGCTTGCCGCTCAACAAAAACCAATTCCGTTGGTGAGTTCCAGTTCGAGGGACTGTCCGCCGGAGGCTATACGGTCCGGGTTACTCATCAGGGCTTCTACCCTCTTGACGAGCCGGGCTATGCCGTACAAGGAGGGTTCGATTCGTTCTACTGGCCGATTCGCCTCGAACGCTGTCGGCTTGGAGATTGCGACCCAAGTCGGCGCCCGAAGAAGCCGCCAGCTCTTTGCGAGTAGGTTTTCGCCAGAATGGGGCCTGCAGACTTGCAGGAAGCAGATCCGCGTGCCTTGGTAGAAGAGAACGAGCATCAGCGAGCAACTTGTGGGGCTTCCAGGCTCTTCGCAGCGAACTCGAGGACCGATTGGACCTGTTCTCGCGTCAGGCCGTCATAGAGCCGAACGATTTCGTCGATGCTCATGCCGTCTTCGAGATTCTCGAAGACCGCCGCCACGGGCATGCGCGTGCCGCGGAAGACCCACGCGCCGCTCACCTTTCCAGGAACACTCTCCACCGCCGCGCATCGGGACCAGTCAAGCACAGCCATCGCGAGCCTCCTTCTTGAGTCTAGCGGGTCTGGAACCGGCAGACTAGCGCGGCACCGGCTCTCACTGCGCCGGCTTAAAGCTCCTCAGGTGCTGGAGATCTTTGTTGTTTTCGCCGCACTCGTACTCGAGCAGATCGGGGAGGCCGGGGGTCGGCTTCAGCGGGGTCAAGACACGGTTGGAGATCCAGGGCTTGGCGTACATCACCGGGTCGTCGACGGTGAGCTCATAGGCGATGCTGGCGGGGCCAGTGCGGCGGAGCTTTTCGATGACGTGCAACTGGTCGCTGTGCTGATGGCCGGCGGTGTCGAGCCAGCTGCGATCGTTCAGAGCGGTGGTGTCGATCACCAGGGTGTCGCCTTCCCAATGGCCGATGGAGTCGCCCAGGAAGGTGGAGTCGATGCCCTTGTGGTGCGGGCGGCCGTCGAGATAGATGGCCCGCCACAGGTTCATGTATTCGAACAAGAACAGGACCTGGGTCGGCGTCTGCACGATCTGCATCGGGTAGGGAGAGCCCATGATGCGCGGCATGCCGGGCTTCAGGCAGAAGCCGGTGGGGTCGTCCTTGGCGTCATGGTTCTTGAAAGCAGCCTGGCCGACGGGCGTGTACGGCACGCTCTCCTCATGCCCCAGCGCCATGTTCGGCACGTAGGGGATGTTCCAATAGCCGGTGAGGTCGCGGTTCGGGGACGGGGAGTCCGTAGGGGCCGCGGACAAGGTGGAAGCGAGCAACAAGGCGCCGAGAAGTACGGGTCTCATGTGAATATCATGCGGCAGCGGGAAGGCCGGTAGCAAGCGGGTGGGTTACCGGCGGGCTTCGAAGAAATCGCGGAGCAGGTCAACGCACTCGGGAGCGAGCACGCCTTCGACAATCTGGACGCGATGGTTGAGCACGTCGGAATCGGCCACCTGGAACTTACTGCGGACCCCGCCGAAGCGGAGGTCGCGCGCGCCAAAGACCAGGCGGGCGACGCGGGCGGCGACGAGCGCGCCGGCGCACATCACGCAGGGCTCGAGCGTGCAGTAGAGGGTGACGCCCTCGAGGCGGTAATTGCCGAGGCGGCCGGCAGCCTCGCGGATTGCCAGGATCTCGGCATGGGCGGTGGGATCGCTGCGGGCGATGGCGGCGTTGCGGCCGCGGCCGAGGATTTCAGCGTCCAACGCCGCCACGGCTCCGACCGGCACTTCGCCGGCGGCGGCGGCTTCCCGGGCCAGGCGCAGGGCCTCGCGCATGCAACGTTCTTCGGAGTCCACTAGCTTATAATAGGCACGGAATATGGCTGAACTGGAGATCCACCACGAGAGCGAGCACGAGATCGACCCCACCGGCCAAAGCGTGGGGGTGCTGGCCGCCGCTCTGGCGGTGCTGCTGGCGCTGGCGAGCATTGCCTCGCACCGCACCCACACGGCCGCCATCATCGACAAATCGACGGCCAACGACGCGTGGCAACACTACCAGTCGACGCGCGTGAAGTATCACAACCTGGAACTGGGGGAAGACCTGCTGGCGGTGATCGGCACGCAAGGACCGGCGGCCGACCGGATGCGCCAGAGCTATGCCGGCCAGAAGACCAAGTACGAAAAGCAGCAGAAGGATATTTCCGAGGAAGCCCAAAAGGCGCAGGACGAGGCCGAGCGGGATGAACGCCGCGCGCTGCGCTACGACCTGGGCGAGGGGCTTCTGGAAATTGCGCTGGTGCTGAGCTCGTTGTACTTCATCTCGCGCAAACGCATGTTCCCAGCCATGGGGGTGGTGGCTGGAGTGGCGGGCGCGGTGATCGCAGCGACGGGGCTGCTGGTGTAGGGGCCGCGGCGCGGCACGGAGAACCGCCCGGACTAGTGGCGGAAGTGGCGGATGCCGGTGAAGACCATAGCGACACCGAGACGATCGGCGGCGGCGATGACGTCGGCGTCGCGGATCGATCCGCCGGGTTGAATGAAAGCCGTCGCGCCTTGTTTGACCGCTTCTTCGAGGCCGTCGGCAAACGGAAAGTAGGCGTCGGACGCCACCACGGTTCCGGCTAATGGCAGGATGGCTTTCATCGCGCCAAGCTTGACCGAATCCACGCGGCTCATCTGGCCGGCGCCCACGCCCACCGTTTGGCCCGGGCGCGCGTAGACGATGGCATTCGATTTGACGTGCTTGGCCACTTTCCAGCCGAATTCCAAGGCAGTCCATTCCCCTTCGGTGGGCGCGCGTTTCGTATTGACGGTGGCAGTGGCGCGGTCGAACGGGGCCTGGTCGGCGGTTTGGACCAGGAAGCCGCCGGAGATCGACTTCACCACCAGCGGATCCAGACCCGCCGCCACGCGCAACAGGCGAAGCTGTTTCTTCACTCCGAGCGCCACCAGGGCTTCGGCGGTATAACCGGGCGCCGCGATGGCCTCGACGAAGGTCTTGGCAATCTCGCGCGCGGTTTCCTCATCGATTTCCCGGTTGAACGCCAGCACGCCGCCATACGCCGAAACAGGGTCGCATTCGAAGGCCTTGCGGTAGGCCTCGGCGAGCGTGGCCTGTTCGGCGCAGCCGCACGGGTTGGTATGCTTGATGATGGCCGCGGCGGGCTGGGCGAATTCGCACGCCAGCTGCCAGGCGGCGTCCAGATCCACCAGGTTGTTGTAGGAAAGCTCCTTGCCCTGCAACTGCTCGGCGCCCGCGACGCCCTGGCCGCGCCTGCCATACAACGCCGCCGATTGATGCGGATTCTCGCCGTAGCGTAGTTCCATCAGGCGAGGCGCGCGCAGGCTGAGGTCCTGCGGCAGCGGGCCGGAGTGGTCCACGCGATCGAGCCGCGCCGCGATGGCCGTGTCGTAATCGGCGGTGGTGCGGAAGGCTTTCTGGGCGAGCCGCCAGGTGGTCTCCACCGACAACGCGCTCTGCCCGGCCCGAAGCTCCGCCAGAATCGGCGCGTAATCGGCGGGTGAAACCACCACGGCAACATCCTGGTAATTCTTGGCGGCCGCGCGGATCATGGTGGGCCCACCGATGTCGATGTTCTCGATCAGCTCTTCGAGGGTGGCGCCGCTTTTGGCCGCCGCCTCTTCGAAGCGGTAGAGATTGACCACCACCATGTCGATGGGGGCGATGGCGTGCTCGGCGAGCGCGCGCATGTGCTCGGCGCGGCCGCGCATGGCCAGGATGCCGCCGGCCACCATGGGGTGCAGCGTCTTGACGCGCCCATCGAGCATTTCGGGAAACGCAGTGACTTCGGAAACGTCGCGGACAGGCACGCCGCTCTCGCGAATCAGGCGGGCCGTGCCGCCGGTGGAGATCAGCTCCGCCCCCAGGGCGCGGAGCTCGCGGGCGAAATCGACGACGCCGGTTTTGTCGGTGACACTGAGGAGAACACGCTGGATTTTGGGCATCTACAGGCACGATAGCAGACCGGCGGCCCCGGCGGTCCTGTAGAAAAGAGCTCTCTTTGTCTTAAATTGAGCTAAAATACGGGCATGCGGCATTTCACGTGGAGTCCGGAGCATGAAGTGTTCATCGCTCAGATCGATGCCGAGCACCGGGATCTATTCCAGATCGCCGAAGGACTCGAGCAGACGATGGAAGCGCACGCCCCGTCGGCCGATATCAAGGAGCACCTACAGGCGCTGACCGCTCATCTGGAAGACCACTTCTCGCACGAGGAGTGGCTGATGCAGTCGGTCTCCTATCCCTCCTACGGCTGGCACAAACAGCAGCACGACACAGCCCGCCGGCGCCTCAAGCTGTTCGCGCCGCTGATTGAAGGCGGCGACGCCGAGGCGGCGGATGTGTTTCTGGAATTCCTGGCCGGCTGGATGCAAGATCATACCGGCGTCACGGATCGGATGATGGCCGCCTTTGTGCGGAACTATGAGCGCTCCCACGCCACGGATGCATTCGAGCGATGGGGCGCGCCCTCTCGATCAGGCGGCGGTCTGCGGGTGCGGACGGCGGCGGCCACGGCCGATGTCGGGCCATTCCCTAAGACCATGCGCTTCTGCAAGGTGTGCGGCGACCAGACGACGCATGAAATCCGCGCCCGGGGTCTCGCCTGCGTCAAGTGCGCGGAGCGCTCGGTCAGCGCGGACCTGGACCGGGATTAGAAATCGGCGCTACCGCTTTGGGCGGGCCACACAAGGCGGGCGGCCTTATGCCGCGGATATGGTCGCGGTGAACAGGTCGCGCGGGTCGCGGCTGCGCTCGACGGAGTAACCGCCGGCGCCGATCCGGGAGTCGAAGACCTTCTGAATCACGGGCGCGAGCGCGGTCCAGGTGGCGTCGGTGTTGGGGGCGAGGGCGCGATCGTTCACCACCACTTCCCAGGAGTTGCGGTCGAAACGAAGCTGGCCGGCGAACTCCGGCTCCTGCTCCAGGAGCGCGGCAGCCGCTTCGGCGGCGCCGAGGGCTTGCCGCAGGCGATCTTCCACTGTGCCTTCGAGCGCCGTGCGCCGATTGTAGACCAGGCCCAGTCTTCCCTTCCCCTCATCCAGTCCGTAGATGGCCTCATGGCAGACCAGAATGATTCCGGGGCCGCTCGGGACGTGGTCGTAATTGGAAACGTCGATCGTGGTCTCGGGTACGCGGCTCTCCTGAATCCAGCGGTGAAACACCGGAATGGCGGAGCCCAGGTGCGGGCGGCTGCCGGGCGTGGCGAAGAGTTTGACGCGGAAGTGCTGGATGTCCATTGGTGAGCCGGGGCCGGTTACGCCGCCACCTTTTGCGCGCTGAGGCGGCCGTAGCAAGCGTGCGAGGCTTCGATGAACAACTGCGTTTCCTCGATCAGGCGGTGAGCCTGCTCGGCGTCGTAGGTCTGATGGCGCTGCTCGTGCGCGGCGAAATAGTATTGCGCGAACTTGCCTCCGGTGAACGGATCGAAGAAGTATTCCGTATCGTAGAAAGCGGTCTTGAAGGCCGCGACGATTCCATCGGGCGTGCCATCATGCGGAGTCAGCCGCCAACCGAGCAGCGCCAAGGCTGCGTTGCGCATGGACTCGTACGCGAGATGCGCCGCCTGCGCCACCTGTCCGTCTTCCAAGGCCAACTGGGCTTCGAACGCTTCGCGCTCGCACGCGGTCAGCTGGAACTCGATGGGGGTCACCACTTCGCCGGCGCACTCGCCGATGCCGATGTCGCCAATGGTGTATTCGCGAGCGTCGGACCAATCGACATAGTAGCCGGCATCGGAATCGTGCGGCGGCACGAAGGCGAGGTCGTCGATCATGGCCTTGAGCGCGGCCTTGCCGATGCGCTTGGCGTAGGCGTGAAAGCTCTCGGCGGCCTGGCGTTCGGCGAGATAGCGCGACGTGATGCGGTCCACGGTCTCGGGGATGCGCTTGGACGGAACCGCGCCGATCGCCAGGCCGTACGCGCCGGCATTCTCTTCCCACTTACCGCCCAGCACGAGCTGGAAGTGCGGCACGGTATAGCCGTTCTTGTTGCGGCTGACGCCGTAGAAGCCCAGATCGGCCACGTGGTGTTGACCGCACGAATTAAAGCAGCCGCTGATCTTGATGTGAAGGCCGCGAATGGCTTCCTCGAGCTCGTAGCCCTTGGCCATCAGGCGGGACCGCAGTTCGGCGGCGAGGCCGCGTGAGGCAGAAATGCCGAGCTTGCAGGTATCGGTGCCGGGGCACGCGACCACGTCGACAATGGTGCCGGCGCCGGGTAGCGCCAGTTCGGCGGCTTTCAACTCGGCGTAGAGGGCGGGCAGATCGCGCTCACTGACCCAACGCAGCACCAGGTTCTGCTCGACGGTGGAGCGCAAAGTCTCCTTGGTGTACCTGCGCGCGATGACGGCCAGAGCGCGAAGTTGGTCGGCGGTGATGTCGCCCAGAGGCAGGGTCACGGTGACGGTGGCGTAGCCGGACTGCTTCTGCCGGTACACGTTGGTCTGGCGCCAGCGATCGAACTCCCCATCGGCCGGACCGGAAATCTGCAGCAGCCCGGCGGGCTTCCCAGGCTCTTCGCGATAGGCGGCCACGTCCTTGAGGTAGTCAGTCCAGCGCGGGTCGGGCGTCAGGGTTCTGCGCTCTTCGGCGACCACGCGTTTGAACTCGTCGAGGCCGATCTTCTGGATGACGAACTTGAGGCGCGCCGTGTTGCGGTTCTTCTTCTCACCGAGGCGGGCGAAGACGCGGCCGATGGCCTGCGCGAGCGGCAGCAGTTCCTCTTCAGGGACGAAATCGGACATCAGCTTGGCCTGCTGGGGCACGGTGCCGAGACCGCCGCCCACATAGAAGGCGAAGCCGCGCTTGCCCTCGCGAACCACAGCCACCGCGCCAATGTCATGAATGTGAGCGAGGGCGCAGGCCTCCTCGGCGCAGCCGGAGAACGAGACTTTGAACTTGCGTCCGAAGTTCTGGGTGTCGGGATGGCCGAGCAGGAAATACGTCATCGCGTGGGCGTACGGCGTCACGTCGAAAGCCTCGGTGCGGCAGACGCCTGCGATGGGGCAGCCGGTGACATTGCGCACGGTGTTGCCGCAGGCTTCGCGCGTGGTGATCCCCACGGCCGCCAGGCGGCGCATGAGCGCGGGGGTATCTTCGATGTGAACGAAGTGAAGCTGGATGTCCTGGCGGGTGGTGACGTGGGCGATGCCGTCGGAGTACTCCTCAGACAGTTCGGCCAGGGTTTCGAGCTGGGCCGCGTTCAAACCGCCGTACGGAATCTTGATGCGCTGCATGCCGGGCGCATCCCAGAGGGTGCCGGGGCCTTTGGTGTGAACGCTGGGAAAGGAGATCTGGCGGGATTCCTTGCCGTCGTGGCGCTGGCCGTTGTCGTAACGCTGGCCGTAGGAGCCGCGGCGGAGGCGGGTCTCGGCGAAAACCTTGTCCTCCATCTTGCCTTGCTGTTTGAGCAGGATTTCGCTTTCGAACTTGTCGATTTCGGCGGCCAGGGGCTGAGGCAAGCGGCCCTGGAGGGAGGCCTTCCAGAGCGCATTGCTGGTCTTCATATACCCTAAACTATATCGAAATTGCGGGGTATGCGCAAGCCGACATCGCGAAGGTAAGATCCGGGTTCGTTTCGTGTGGAGTAAGGACGTCTGGGTTGTTCGACTTAGATCTTGAAAATGGGTTCGTTTGGTAAGTTCCTGGGGATGCGCCGATGGCGACAGTGCGGCACGGAGATCCCGCCTATTCCCGTAATAGCACGAGTCGCCTATCGAGTCTGTCCATCGGCGGGCGAAATGGTGGAAACGCAGAGTTTGTTGGAGGGGAATGACCTCGGAGGGCGCGTTCCCGGCCCCGATCCCGATTTGGCAAGCGCCGATGGCAGTTCGGCCGTTGCCTGAGAGCGATCCGCGAGGGTCCGATTAGTCTCCCTACTTGCCCTTACTCAGCTTGCGGAAGTAGTCCGCTACGGCTTGATCGAAGCCCGGAGGGACGGTTTCCTGGCCGGCGCTGCGGATGTTGCCGCCGTTGGCGTCGTCGACTTTGCGGCGGAGCTCCATCTCGACTTGCTGGATGTCGCCGAGCATGGCGGCCTGAATGCGGCTCGACAGCTCCGGATCGTTGGCGTAGGTGAACGGATTGAGGCGCTGCATCTCTTTGACGAGCTCCTGCAAATCGCGGGCGGTGGCGGGATCGCCCTGCATCTGCTGCTCCAGACCTTGCAGCTGGCGTAGCGTCTGCTGGTAGTTTTCCTGGAAATCGCGCGGGTTCACTACCCCCTCATTCGGGAGGTTGGGATTGTTATTCCCGAAGCCGCCATACGGGCCCCAGGTGTTGGCGCCGCCGTTGGGGCCGAAATTGCCGCCGCGCTGGCCGTTGCGGGACAGGGTGCCCTGCTGGAACTGGCCATTCTGGTTGCCACCGGCCTGCCCGCCTTGCCCCTGCTGCCCCTGCTGTCCCTGTTGGCCCGGCTGTTGGCCCGGTTGACCGCCTTGCTGGCCCTGCTGCCCTTGGTGCCCTTGTTGTCCCCGTTGCAGGCCCTGCTGCTGGCCGGGCTGCTGCCCTTGCCCTGGCTGGCCTTGGCCCCGCTGAGCGAGCTGCTCCATCTGCTGGCGCAACTTCTCCACTTGCGCCAGAGCCTGCTCGACGGCCTTATCGTCTGCGCCGGCGCCCTTGCCATCCTTGCCGTTGGGGTCCGCGGTCATGGCCTGCTGCACTTCATGCAGGCGGTCGCGCAGGGCGTTCATCCCCTGGGTGATGCCGGGTTCGGAGAGAACGGCATAGTCGGGATAGCCGCGGCGGATGTAGTCGGCATTGCGCTGCATGTCGCGCGGCAGCTCGGCCTGCTGCATTTCGCCGAGCGCATCGCGCAGCTTGCCCGAAGCCTTGCGCTGGGTGGAAGCCAAGTCGCGGACCGCGGTCTGCATCTGCTGTTCGAGACGCTTCAAGTCATCGATTTCGCCTTGCCGGCTATCGGCCAGGTTCTGGGCCTGCTCGCGCGTGGGCCGGGCTTGCGGGCTGGCGAAGGTGCGGCGTAACTGGCCTTCGAATTCCTGTTGGCGGCGGGCGAGGTCGTCCGCCTGACGGGCGAGGTTGTCCACTTGATTCGACGTTTGCTGGCCGAGCATGCCGGAGAGCAGCTTCTGGGCTTCCTGCAAAGCCTCGGCAGCCTTCTTGGCATCGGCTTCGCTTTGCGGGGTCCCGGCTTGCTGGGAGGAAGCCGCCTGGCGCATGCTCTGGACGGCCTGCTGCAAGCGATCGAGGGTCTGTTTCAACTGCTGGGAGTTTTGGCCGCCGGAAGCGCCCATCTGGCCCTGTTGACCCTGTTGACCCTGTTGACCCTGCTGTCCCTGCTGACCTTGCTGTCCCTGCTGACCTTGTTGGCCCTGTTGCCCTTGTTGACCCTGCTGTCCCTGCTGACCTTGTTGCTGCTGGTTGCGGGCCATCTGCTCGATCTTGCGCTGGAGCTCCTCCGCCTCACGGCGCAGCATCTCCTGCTGGAAGCGCTGCTGGGAGGCCTGCTGGTTCTGGCGCTGCTGATTGGCGAGCTCCTGCTGACGCCGGGCCAGTTCCTGGAGCTTCTGCAAGGCGTCGTCGATCTCTTGCTGCCGCTGGTCGCCGGACTGTCCGCCGCTGGCGGCACTCTCGTACTGGTTCTTTTCGGTGTCGAGCTCGAGGTCGAAGAGGCCTTCGAGATCGCGCTGTCCCTGGGCGCCGCCGCCCCCACCGCCGCCGCCGCGGTTGCCGAACGCCACCTGGATGTCGCGGCGGGTGGCTTCCGCCCGCAGCAGGTACTGCAAGGCCTGCTGTTCCGGCCCGAGCGCGTCTTTCCAATTGGCGCCCTTCAGCTTGTCCGATGCCGGGCCCATGGCGGCCACGGCCTGCTCCATGTCGTTGACGAAACTCTTGAAGGAGTCGCCGGCTTCGGCGAGCTGCCGGCTCTTCATGCGGTCGGCCAGAGACTTGGCCTGGTCGCGCAGTTTTCCCTGCACCTGCGAAAGGAAGGCCGCATTCTCCTGCTGGGTGCCCTTGGCGCCCGAGCCCTTCAACTCATTGAATGTCGCAGTAATAATCTGCTTCTGGCGCTCGGAGATTTCATTTTGATCCTGCTGGCCTCCTGCGCCGCCCCCGCCGCCCTGCTGCGACTGGGAGTAATTCCGCTCGAACGGCTGCACTTCGACGAAGAAGATATCGGTATTGCTGGTGGTGCGGGCGTCCTTGGCCGTGGCATAGAGGCTGACGATATCGCCCGGCACCACTTTGAACTCTTCCAGCGAAAGCGTGGTGGAGCCGCTGGACTCCTTGGTCCCGCTGGCCTGGAGCAGCGACGTGGTCTTCTCGGCGCTGCCGTTCACGGCGTAATGCAGCTCGACGTTCTTGAGGCCGAAATCGTCCTTGGCTTCCACGGTGACCGAGACTTCTTCGATGGGGGAGGCGCGGAAATCGCGGCCGGGCCGGGTGATCTTGACCTCGGGGGCGCGGTCCTTGAGGGCTTCGATGAAGTAATCCTCGGTCAGGCGGACGTCCTCGCCGTTTCCAGCGGCGGCGATGTGATACAAGCCGTCCTTTTGGATGGGCACGCTGGCCAGGAGGGTGTTGCCGGGTCCGGCGTGCAAGGTGAGCTTGGCGCCGGTATCCAGCAGGATGGCGCCGTTGGATAGCGGCCGGTCGGTTCGAATCTCGACATCGGCGGTGGTGCCTTCCACAGCGCGGAGGTCGCCGCCAGGGTTCTCCACCGTATCTTTCATGCCGGTCCAAGGCGGGTAATGGTAGGTGACCTGGATGTTCTTGACCGAAGGCAGGTCGATGACGTTCAACTTATAAGTCTTGGAACGAACGCCGCCGGCCTCGACGTAATACTCCATGGTTTCGGGCACGCCGGCGATGAAGAACTCATAGTCGGATCCGCCGGCCTCGGTGCGCATCTCGGCCTGCTCCCAGCGGGAGGCGCTCGAGTAGCGGCCAAAAAACCGCACGTTGGGCGCGGTAAAGCCGTGCAACTGCGCGCCGATCACCTGAGAAGCGGTTTTGCGAACAGTCTTGTTGCCGGGCGTAACCCGAATGTCGTAGAAGGGTTTGACATCGTTCTTGGGAAGGCCGCCCCAAAGCAGGGCCGTGCCATATCCAAGAAAGCCCTGCGTGGTGGCCAGCCACACCAGGGTAACGACGGCCACGGCCGCCGCGGAAGAAAAACCGGCCATGCGCGAGGTCTTGGCTACGTGCTTCGGTTCCGCTTGTTCAGCAACGGAGAGGGTATCGGCGGCCAGAAGCGGGAGGAAGGGATCGCTGGGGTTCTGCTCGACGCGCTCGCTGAAGGTCAGGAGGCGCTCTTCAAACTGCGGAAACTGGCTTTCGGTCTCGCGCGCCGCGCGGCGGCGATTGAGCCGGATGATGGGAACGATGAGGGCAACGGCAATGGCGAAGGCCAAGCCCAGAAAGAGCAGCATACGAGCGCTCAGGACGCTGGGATCGGAGAAGGAGAAGTGGTTGGCCACCAGCACGGCGACCACGGTGAAGATCAGGGCTGCGGCGGCCGTGGCCGCAATTCCGCGGGTCACCGCTACCCATCGCAGCCGCCGCTCCACGGCGCCCAGATACTCGGACAAGCGATCCAAAGGTTTCATGCCGCCTCTTTATCTACCGATAGATACCGGTTTCCAAATAAGGACTCGGCCACAGCCAGCGCGAGTACCGCGAGCATCACATACCACCACACCGAAAGCGGCTTTTGCTCGCCTTGCACGGACCCGCCCGCGGCTGGTGACCCCTCGGCTGTATTCTGCCACAAAGTGAGGGTCTCCTGGGGAATGGGGGTCAGGTCGGATTCGTGGCGGTCGGCATTGACCGCCACCAGCTCATTGGGGGTGTTGGGACGCCGAATTTCGTAAAAACCGGCCATTGTGAACTGAATATTCTGGGCCTTGGTGGCCTCTTCGAGCGAGAGAGCGCGCTCCCCCTTGGGGTCGACCACGTCGACCGCCGCGCCCTTTTGCTTAGAGTCGCGCAATTCGGCGAACGATCCGACCGCCATGCTGGGGGCGCCTTCCGTCAGGTGGCCGAGATAGCGCGCGGTTTGCTGGATGAAGGGCACAAAGGACGCGTGCACAGGAAAATCGTTGGCGATGTTGTCGAGGGTCGAGGCAAACACCAGGACATGGCCTTCTCCCATCTGCTGATCGATGAGCAGAGGGGTGCCATCGGAGAGCCGGGCCGCCACACGAGCGGTGCCGGGGCTCACGCGGATGGCCTGATAGAACTTGACATCATCCCAGCGGTTGTCCTTGAGGATGGACGGGTGCGAGGTGTCGAGCCCAATGGCGGTCTGAAAACGCTCGCCCTCTCGCCCGGCGTAGCGGGCGGCCTCCACGCGCGCATCGGACACCGGCACGCGGGCGCGAGCCACGGCCTGGCGGCCGAGGGAAACCAGCACCGAGCCGCCGCCGCGCACATATTCGCGCAAGAGGTTCTCGAAGGAGGGCGGAAGCCCGCCCACGTCGGAAAGAACGACGAAGGCGTACTTGGAAGGCAGCAGGTTGGCGGTCTGATCCGCCGTGGCGGCGTCGATGGCAAACGCCGATTCGCCCGACGATTCCAACGCCGCCTTGAAATACACGAGGCCGTTGGTATTTTCGGGCTCGTGCACGAATAAGGCGTGGCGCGGGTCGGCGCGTTCCACGGAGAAGAAGAAATTATCGTCGTTGGGCAGAGGGTCGGCGGCGTCGATGCGGACCTCGCCTTTGTTCAAGCCGTAGGGAACGTCGAGCGAGAGGAACTCAACGGAGGTCCGGCCGCCTTCCGGAACCTCCGCGGTCTTGGCTTCGACCACACGATTGTTGAGGAGCAGCGTCACCTTGCGCGTGGACTTTTGATTATTGAATCCGGCGACCGTGACAAGAACGCGGGCTTTCTTAGCGTCATAGACGCGCCGCGGCGCCACCACGTTTTCGACCGCAAAATTGGGCTCGGCCTTGGCATCGATGGGATGGGTCACCAGGCGCACGTCGGCACTCAGCCGCAAGTCGTTGAAGTTGGCCGGCATTCCGCTCTGCTGCATGTCGGAATAGAGATGCACTTCGAGAGGCAGGTGGGCGGCCTGGGAAATGGAGCGCAGCGACCGCGCCAGCTCGCCATAAGAGGTGCGCGCGTCGGAGGGTTCGACGGAGTCGATGCCGGCGTTGAGCGGGGCGTGGTCGTCGGTGATTTCGCTCATGACCTGCACGCGCGATCCGAAAGCCAGCACTTGACCGCGCTCGCCGGCGTGGAGGCTGCCCACTTCGGATTTGGCCATGCGCTTGGCCTGGTCCAGGCGGCCGCCCGCCTGCATGCTCAAGGAGTTATCGATGGCGACGACGGTGATCTGGCCGGAGCGCGTGAGCGGGAGCACCTTCTGCTGGATGTAGGGCTGGGCAAACGCCAGCACGATCAGCAAAACCAGCAGAGTCCGCAGAGCAAAGAGCAGCAGGTAGCGCAGGCGGCGGTGTTTGATCGAGCTTTGGATGTGCTGCTCGAAGAACATGAGCGAGCTGAAGGGGGTTGGAGTGCTGCGGTGCTTACGCAGCAGATGCAGCCAGATGGGCAGCCCCACCCCCACCGCACCCGCGAGAAACCAGGGGGTGAAGAAACCCACTACATCCTCCCCTGCCGGATGAACAGATATTCCCGCAAACCCTCATCCAGGGGCCGGGCCGTGTTCATGAGGAAGTAATCCAGGCCGTGGCTGCGCGCTTTCGAGCTCAGCGCTTCGATATGCCCATCGATCTTGCGCTTATATTCGTGGCGGGCGTATTCGGGCGAGACCTCGAGGGCGGCTGCCGAGTTTTCCATGTCTACCAGCAGCACCGGCTCGCGGAATTTCGGCGCGATCTCCTGGGGGTCGAGGACGTGAAACAGAACCACCTCATTGCCCTTAAAACGCAGCGGCTCCACCGTTTTGACAATCACCTCGGGATCTTCGTAGAAGTCCGAGACCACGATCACCAGGCCGCGCCGGTGCAGGAAGTTCTGGAAGTGAAAAAACGGCTTGGCAAAATCCGTATGAGTGCCTGGCTCCGCCTTTTCGATGGCGTGCAACAGGCGGAAGATCTGGCCTTGCCGGGTGGAGGGCGGAATGTAGTTGGCGACGTCCTCGTCAAAGATGATCAGGCCCATCGCGTCCCGCTGCAGGTTGCCCATATAACACAGCGACGCCGTCAGGAACCGCGCGAAATCGAGCTTGGTGACGGGCTGCGAGCCGTAGGCCATGGAGGCCGAGGTATCAAGCAGCACCAGGACTTGCGTGTTGGTTTCGCCGCGGTAGCGCTTGAGAAAACAGCGGTCAGTGCGGGCAAACACGTTCCAATCGACGTGGCGGAGATCGTCGCCCTCGGAATAAGCGCGGTACTCGGCAAACTCCTGACTGAATCCGAAGTCGGGCGAGCGGTGCAGGCCGGCCACGAAGCCGTCCACGACGGTCTTGGCCACCAGGTCGAGCCCGGAAATGGCGGCGAGAGTGGCGGGATCGAGGAATCGCTGTAACATATTCTTATTTCGCCGCCGAGACGCCGAGACGCCGAGTTTTGAGAGGGGCGCAGGTCGGCGCCTTTCGCCCTGCGCGCTTCAGCTCTGATTGAATGACCATGGGCCCTGACTGCCTCGCATCCTTTGAATCTCGGCGTCTCTCTGTCCCGGCGGTGAATTACTCCCTCGGAGCCAGCTTCCACTCCAGGATCTTCTTCAGGATGTCGTCTTGCTTCAATCGGTCCGATTCGGCGTGGAAGTTGAGCAGGATTCGGTGGCGCAGCACGGGGATATAGAGCGAGCGGATATCGTCGAACGTCACGTGGTACCGGCCCTTCATCAAAGCCCGCGCCTTGGCCGACAGCACCAGGAATTGCGCGGCGCGGACGCTGCCGCCGTAGTTCACGTACTTTTGGACGAAGTCGGGGGCACTTTCGTCACGCGGCCGGGTGACGCGGACCAGATCGATAGCGTGCCGCGCCACACTCTCGCCGATTGGGACCATGCGGACCAACTGCTGGAAATCGAGGATTTCCTGGGCGTTGGTGACCGAGTCGGCCTGAGGGATGGTGGTCACGGTGGTGAGATCCACTACCTTGAGCTCCTCATCGGAGTTGAGGTAGTCGAGCAGAATGTTGAACAGAAAGCGGTCGAGCTGGGCTTCCGGCAGGGCGTAGGTGCCTTCCAGTTCGATAGGGTTCTGGGTGGCCAGCACGAAGAACGGCGAAGGCAAGGCGTAGTTGTGGCCGCGCACTGTGCAAGCCCTCTCCTGCATGGCTTCGAGCAGGGCGCTCTGCGTTTTGGGCGGAGTGCGGTTGATTTCGTCCGCCAGCAGGATATTGGCGAAGATCGGTCCGGGCACGAAGGTCCAGGTGCGCCGGCCGGTGGTATTGTCTTCCTCGATGATGTCGGTGCCGGTAATATCGCTCGGCATCAGGTCGGGGGTGAACTGGATGCGCTTGAAAATCAGGCCCAGGGTCTGGGCCATGGTGCGCACCAGCAACGTCTTGGCCGTGCCGGGTAATCCGGTGATCAGGCAGTGGCCGCCCACGAACAGGCCGATCATGACCTGCTCCAGCACCTCCTCCTGGCCCACGATCACGCGGCGCACTTGCGTCACGATCTCGGACTGGACCTGCCGGAAGCGCTCAATGCGCGCCTTGAGAACGTCGGGCTCCAACTGCGGTGCGGTAGTCGACATGATGAATCCGTTTCTATGGTTTCGGTGCAGCGGTCTGCGGAGTTCGATTATCTGCGGTGCTTAACTCCAAGAGCAACTTCTGGGCGGGCCGGTAGTTTGGAGCCGCCTCCAAGGCGGAGAAGATTTCGTCCTTGGCCTGATCGGGCTGGTGGTTCGCGTTCAAGGCGCGCGCCAGATCGTAGTGCGCCTGCGCCGGATCGATGGGGCTGTGGGCCAGAATCGCGCGGAATTCGCGAATCGCCCCGCTCGCGTTGCCCTGCTCCATCCACAGCGAGCCCAGGCTCTCATGGGCCTGGTTGTCGAGCGGATAAATGTAATTCAGCCGGTCCAAGACTTCGGCGGCTTCCTTCTTCTGTCCGGCTTCGGTCAACAATTTGGCGAGCTTCTTGATGGTGTCGGGATAGCGGCCGCCGGTCTTGACGTACTTTTCGAGTTCGGCGATGGCGGCCGGCTTGTCGTTCTTTTCCGTGTAGGCCGTGGCAAGGAATTCATAGACGCTGCCGGCTTCCACGTAATCGGGATAGAGATCACGGATCGCGGCGCCTTCCTTGATCACAGCCCCCCAGTCCTTGTCCTTGGCCAATTGGGAGACCTTTTTGATGCCGTTCTTCCACTGGTCGAAGTTGTCAACCTGTTTCTTGGTGTCGGCTTCGACAAAAGCAAGGAACTGCTTGTCAAACTCCTCGGGCTCGATCTTGAGCTCTTTGCGGATGACGGCCGGGGTTTCCTCCCCGTTACCGAAATCGTGCAACATGGCGAGCAGCGTATCCCAGCCCCATTTCTGGTTGATGTAGTCGCAGATGCGGCCGCCCTGGAAATAGCTGACGATGACCTGCGCGGGCTCGGTGGGATGGATGAAGCCGCGGTCGAGGTCGGCGACCGGCAGCAACTTCTTGCCGTGGATCGCCATGATAATCTCCGGACTCAAGCGATCGCCCCATTCGGGATTCACGGCGGTCTCTTCGTGGACGGCCATCCCTTCGGTGAACCAGCGCGGCACCCGATGCCCGGTGGCGGTCAGGGTGTAGACGTGGCTCATTTCATGCCACAACGTCGAGGCCCAATGAAACTGGCCAGGCGGCCGTCCGGACGGGCTATCCATCGCCACCACGTAGCCAAAGGTGACGCCGAGGGCGCCCAGGCCCGGCACGCCGAGGGTCCGCACCGCGAAATCCTCGTGGTTGGGGTAGACCTCGACTTGCACCGGCCGGTCGAGCTTCATCTTGTATTTCTGGTTGTAGGTCGCGATGACCTTCTCCATCTCGGGCTCGAAGTAGAGCCGCAGAATGCCGGCTTCCTTCTTATCCACCTTCAGGATGATGTTGTCGGTCTTGTACTCGACGAAGTTCTTGTAGCTGTCGATGAGCTTGAGTGAATTGGCGGTGGCGTTGTCCTGGAACCCGCTGTTGAAACAGATTTCGAGTTGCTTGAAGGCTTCTTCGTCATGGCCCAGGCGCATGAGGTTGATGCCCAATTCCGAACGCGCGGTGTAGAGCTGGGGGTCCATGTCGACCGCCTTACGAAGGTAGTCGATTCCCTCTTCGTATCGGCGGTTCTGGACAAAGAAATGGCCGATGGTTTCGTAGCCGCGGGCGGCATGGGGGTCCCAGGCGGTGTCTTTCTTGTCGGCCAGCAGGTCGATGGTGGCGAGCACAGCCTTGCCTTGGACGGAGTTGGCGTCGATGGCCAGGGCCTTCTTGGCTTCCGCGGTGGCCTTGGCGTCGTTGTTGTCTTCAAGCGCAATGCGGGCAATCAGTTCCTGGGCTTCGAGCAGCTTGGGATCGGCTTCGAGCGCTTTTTGCGCCAGCGTCTCCGCCTTGCCTTCGAAGTTCTCCTCCGCCAGCAGCGCCAGCCCCAGCAAGGCGCCGGGGTGGTTCTCCTTGATCTCCAGAGCCTGCTGGAAGAGCTTGCCGGCTTCTTCCAGATCGGGGTTCTGCGCATGCTCCATCAGCATGCGGCCCCACTTCACTTTGAGATCCGGGTCTTTGGGGGATCGGGCCGCCAGCGCTTTGAACGCGTCGTACGCCTGCTGGTACTGCCGGGCTTTGGTGTAGGCTTCCGCCTGTTGCAGGGTCTGAGCGGGAAGAACGAGAGCGAGCAGCAGCGCGGGCGCCGCCATCCGGAAGAGGCTCACTGGTCCAGCGCCTCCTGGGTCTTGGCAAGCTCCAGAAGGAGCGAGTTCAGACGCTGGCGGTACTCATCGGCCGGTACGGCGGCCTTATCGTACTTGAGCTGGTCGATGGCCTGTTCCAGTTGTTCCTTCTTGTCCAGCAACGGGCGCTTGGCCGGGTCCCGCGCCGCGGCGGCGTTGGCCCCCAGACGCACCACGGGAAAGACGGCCGCCAATTTGCCTTCGCCGTTCTCGGCGGAAGGCGCGCGCTCGCCGTCGCCCTTTCCCGCGTCTTCGAGGACCGCATGTTCGGTGGCCAGGCGTTTCTCGGAGTCGAACGATTCATTGGTCTTGCGCTGCGCAAAATGAAACGCTTCCAAGGCGGAAACAGCGTCGTTCTTGTCCGTATCGGCGGCCGGATCGCGCAGCGCTTCGGCCCAATAGCGGGCAAAAACCGTAGCATTTTTCTCGGTGCCGTTCTTGGTGGCGCTAATGACAATCCGATTTTTCTTCTGCAGCAAGGCGATGGAGCCGCCGCTGGAACTGGTCATATTGACCACAAGTTGGCGAGTCGCCGAGATGCGGTCGAGTAGAGAAGCCAGCTCGGTTCCCGTAAGATCCGGCCCGGGGATATTGAATTTGTAGTCGACACCGTCATAGGTGCCGTGGCCGATCAACATCAGCACGAGAGCATCGTCGGGCTTGGCCTGCCGGGCGATGTCGCCGAGGCGCGTGCGGATCTGCTCCCGGGTGGGCGCGATCAGGGTGAACACATTGGCATCGCCGCCAGCACGCTTGAGGCTGGAATCGATGTCGTCGGCCCACATCCTGAAGCGCTGGTCGTAATCGGGCTCCCCGCCGAGACCGGAAAGGGTGACGTAGAAGGTGGCGGCGGGCGCGGAAAGGGCGGCCGCCAACATCAGGATCGCGGGTTTCATACCACACCCCATTTCCGGCGCAGCACCCACTCGGAACCGCGGATGCCGAAGGCCAGCAGGAACAGGAAGGGCATGTCCCACAGGTCGCGGGTCTCGCGCGAGGTGATGCCGGCCTCCGAATAGGAGATCTCAGTGGCCAGCTTGGAGGCATCGGCTGCGCTGTAGTATTTGCCGCCCGTCTGGTCCGAGAGCTTTTGCAGCAACTCGCGGTTTTGTCCGGTATGGAAGTTCTCAGCCACGCCGTCTTCGCGGCGGAAGGCCAGCACGTCGCGGCCGACTTCCTGCTGTTCTTCTCCGGCCAGAATCTCCGCCACGTACGAGCCGGGCTTTTCGGCCGTCCATTCGCCGGTGTAGACGCCTTCGGTGAGGGGCTGCGGCGCCAGTTCGACGGTGGCCGATGTGCCGTCCGGCTCCAAGAAGCGCGCCTGCACGCGGGCGGTGCTCAGAGGCTTGAACTGTTTGTCGCGCACTTCGACGCGCAGCGGCACCTTGGTCTCGTCCGACAGAACCGTCTTGGGCGTGGTCACTGTGACCTGGCCGGGAGCGTCCGTCACCAGGTAGCGGAACATCTGCTGCCAGAACGTGGCATGGGTCTTGTCGTCATGCGGGAGCCACATCTTCCAGCGCCAACTCCCCCCGGTGGCAAATACGGCGGTACGGCCGCGGCCATACGGTTCCGTCACCAACAAGGGGATGGCGGAGCGGTTCGGCGGAATCACGTTGAGCAGGGTAGTGGCCCCGGGCTTAGGCTCGCCCACTTCCTGGTAGTCGGCCACTTGGGGCATGTCTTTCCAACGTTGCACGTTGCGTTCCGGGTTTTCATCCAGACGGGTGAGGATACTTTGGCGGCCCGGTCCCGTCAACTCGACCTTGCTGAAGTCACGGTGAAAGGTGCCTTTATTGGGCGGCAGCTTGGTGGGAACCAGATCAGCCAGCGACGAACTCGCATAGGCGCCCTCGGAAAGACTCGCCCGGCCGCCCATGAATAACAACCCGCCGCCGCGGCGATCCACGAAATCGTGAATCAATTGCTCCTGGGTGGGCGTGAAAAATCCGGCTTCCACGTTGGCCAGCATCAGCCCCTGGAAGGTAAACAGGTCTTCGGGCTTGGAAGGGAATCCCTCCTCCAACTCCTTCTGGTTCTTGGGAAAGCCTTCCGGACAGTCCGGCGCAGGGCAGGGCTGGCGATAGATCTTGTTCTGGGTGGTGCGCTCCATGGCGAAGACCACGATGTCGGGGTTATCGTCCATGGCGCGACGTACGAATTTGTACTCCCACTGCGGCTCGCCGTCGAAGTAAAGGATGCGCGGCTTGCGCGCCTGCACGTTGACCAGGCGCGTGATCTTATTGTTCAGCGCGTTCTCTTCTCCGGAGACGGGGTCCACGCCGATCTCCAGCGTCTTGGGACCGGCCTGACCGACATTGAAGGTGACGGGTTCGCTCTGGTTCTCGCCATCGCCCTTCAACGTAATGTCCTGCGAGGCGAGCACTTTGCCGTCGCCTCGGACACTCAGCCGGGCTTTGCTGCCGGATACGCCGTAGCTCTGCAGCGTCACCATCGCCGTAAGCCGGGACTGCGGCAAGGCGCGGGCCGGGAGAACCGCATCGGTGACTTCCACGTCGCGCTGCGGATGTTCGCGGCCGAATCCCACGGTGTGAATCGGAATACGCTGGCGGCGAATGGCGGCGATGGTATCGAGATCGATTCCGCCGGAATTATCGGCGCCGTCGCTGAGCAGGACGATCGCGCCGAGGGGCAGCGAAGACGATTCGGCCAGCACGCGCTCGAGCGTGTTGCCGATCCGCGTGGCCGGAGCGGCGCCAGTGGCATCGAGCGGCTTCTGAATCCGCTGGGCGTCGGCGCCGAAGTCGTAGAGGCGGACCTGGAAGCGCTCCGCGAGCGCCTTCAGCAGACCATCGTTGAGCACCGCTTGCTCGCGCGCCAGCCGCGTGCCGGAATCGTCAGCGATGGTCATGCTACGCGAATTATCGACCAGCACGGCAACCACATTCTGCTGCGGCCGCAAGGTGGCCACACTCAGCGCCGGATGCCACAGCAGGAACAACAGCAGCGCGATGAGCGCGGTTTCGAGCAGCCAGATGGCCACCGGGCGGGCCCCGCTCAGCATTCCGTGATTCCGCCGCACATGCCAGAACAACAGGCCGGCCGCCGCCAGGATGCCCAAGCCGAGCAGCCACAGAGGCCATGGCGTGAGAAAGACGAAGTGTCCTTTGTGGAAAAGGCTGGCCGGGTATTTGAACAGCAGCTCAAACATGGCGTCCGGTTCTTCTTCTAAAAGACGATACCACTAGGGACGTGGCGGCTGAAGTCGCAAGTTACCAACCAGTCGGAATCGGCGGGAACCGAAACATGCGGGCACATCCGCTTAAAGCCCTCAATGTAACCAAGGATAACACGCGCGGCTGGTGGCACGGAGGCAGTTTCCGGGAGAAGTGCGGTTACGGGGACAAGTCTATGAGCGGGGGCAAATTAGCTGGCTGCGCCGGGATTTCGGACGGAAGCATCTTGACGATGCCCCGCCGGGTTCGGGCTGAGCACCGAGTTCCCGAACCGATTACTGCCGTTTTCCGTCAACCTCGGCCGTGGGCACGCCCATCAACTGCCGGAGGAGCGCGGCGGTCTCGGGGTGCGGCACGCCGGCGGTGCCGTCGAAACCGCCGCCGCCCGCCAGACCCAGAGCGGCGTCCAGTGGGGTGAGGCCTCTTTTGCTTTTCACGTCCAGTTGGGCGCCGTGTTCGGCGAGGAAGCGGACCACATCGGTGTAGCCTTCCCGGGCCGCGCCATGCACGGCGGTTTCGCCGTTGCGGTCGGCCGTATTGAGGTCGAGACCGGCATCCAGGCACAGCTTGATGGCTTCGATGGTCTCGGCCTCGGTCTTGTGGCGGCCTACGGTGTCTTCTTCCTTGGTGCCCACTCCAGCAGCGGCCATCAGGGGATTGATCCCGTTGCGTGTGGCCAGCTTAACGTCGGCGCCTTTGGCCAGAAGCAGCCGCATCACTTCCAGATCGGCGGCGCGGGCGGCGCGCAAGAATGGGGTGGTACCGGTGGTCAGCATGGTGTCCACGCCGCGGTCGAGCTTGGTGCGGTATGGCTGCTGCTTCAGCAGTTGCGCGTTGACGTCGGCCCCATGAGCCAGCAGCGCCTGGATCAGATCCAAGCTGGTGTGCTGGTTGTCGATTTCTTTCGGCGAGGGCCGGTTCGAGGCGGGCATGGTGTGGTCGTCCACTGCGGCGTAGAGCGCAGTCCGGCCGGTCTTATCGGCAAGGTTCGGGTTCGCGCCTTTTTCGACCAGGAAGATGCCGACGTCATAATGGCCGTTGATGGCCGCCGAAAGCACGGTGCCGATGCCGTCCGGATCGGTGACGTTGACATCGGCGCCCTTGTCGATCAGGATGCGGGCGCATTCGAGACAGTTGTCGCGGGAGGCGAAGAGCAGCGGGGTCATGCCGCCCGGGGGGAGCCACTTGTCCCGCGGCTCGGCGGTCACCTGCCGCTCCCAGTGCTGGGTGGCGGATCGGGCATTGACGTCAGCGCCGTGCGCGATCAATACGCGAACCATCTCGGGATGGCGTTCGGAGACTGCCCACATCAGGGCGGTCTGGCCGCGCCAGTTCTCGCGAGTATCGACGGCGGCGCCGTGATCCAGCAGAACCTGGGCCGCCTCCACTTTGCCCGTGCGGGCCGCGGTCATGAGCGCGGTTTCGCCTTCGGTGACGGCGGCGTTGGGATCGGCCCCGGCCTTCAGCAGCGTCTCAATCATCGCGGCGCGGCCGTTCACACAGGCCAGGTACAGCGGCGTCACGCCATAGCGGTTGGCGACCTTCACGTTGGCGCCGGCGCGAATCAGGCGGGCGGCCATTTCCAGATCGTTCAGGCGGGCCGCCCAGTGCAGGGCGGTGGTGCCGTCCGCTTCGGGCGCGTTGGCATCGGTGTGCTGATCGAGCAGCGTCTGCACGGTGGCGCGGTCGGCGGCCTGGGCGGCGTCGGGCAGGCGGGTATCCGCCGCGAATGCGGGCAGAGTGGCGAGGACCAGAAGGGTAATGCGCCGCTTCGCCACCTTACAACTCCACCAACTCGCCTGTGCTATCGCCGAGCTTTTCCATCGGAACTCCACCCTTGTCCAGCAGGGCCAGCAGCAAGTTCGTCATCGGCGTGTGATCCGGACACTTGATGTGACGGTTTCCCTGCATCCGGCCGGCGGCGCCCCCCACCACCAGGTTCGGTAGCGGAAAGTGATTGTGCAGGTTGCTGTTGCTCATGTTGCTGCCGTACAGCAGCACAGCATGATCGAGCAGCGTGCCGTCGCCATCGGGCGTGGACTGCAACTTCTTTACGAATTCCGCGAACAGGGTGATGTGGTAGTTCTGGATTTTCACCAGCTTCTCGATCTTCTCCGCCTTGTTCTGGTGATGAGACGTGGCGTGATGGCCGTCGGGCACTCCCACTTGCGGGTAGGTTCGGTTGCTGACCTCGCGCGCCACCATGAAACTGCCGACGCGCGTGATATTAGCCTGGTACGCCAGCGCCAGCAATTCGTACATGAGCTTGATGTGCTCTTCGAACGAATACGGAATGCCCACGGGTTCATCCGGCAGCGCCACTTCCGAGGCGTGGAAGGTCCCGGCCTTCTGGATGCGGCGCTCGATTTCGCGCACATTCTCCAGATACTCGTCCATGGTGGTGCGGTCGTGCGGTCCCAGGCTGCGCTGCAGATCCGAAGCCTCGCTGGTGACGGCATCCAGAATGCTGCGGTCTTCCTGATTACGCGCCGCCCGGTCGGCGGCCGTGCCACCTGTCCCGAACATGCGCTCGAAAACCTTGCGTGGATTGATCTCCATGGGCATGGGGGTGGTGGGAGTCCGCCAGGAGAGTGTGTTCATGTAGATGCAACCGTAATCGCGGTCGCACTCGCCCAGCAGGCCGGAGTGGTCTTCGGTAGCCAGTTCGATGGAAGGCAGCAGCGAGTCCTGACCCATATGCTCGGCGGCGATCTGGTCGGCCGTTACGCCCGCATACGCATCTTCTCCCTGCGTCGGTTTGGGGCGCACGCCGCTCAGCCAGGTGGTTGGGCTCAGCGAATGGACGGCGGTAGTATCCGCCGCCTTATGGTGCAGGCCGCTCACCACATTCAGGCGGTCGCGAAAGGGTTCGAGCGGCTTCAGAATCCGCGTGAACTCGAAGTCCTTGCCTTCCGTCTTGGGGGTCCACTGATCCATGATGGCGCCGTGCGGCACGTAGATGAACCCCATGCGCGGCAGCGGATTGGCGGCGGTCTTGCTCTGGGCCGTGAGGGCCGGAACCATCGAGTCGAGCAACGGCAGCGACAATGTGACGCCGACGCCGCGCAAAAACGTGCGCCGTGGAAGATGTTTCTTCGTGATCAGCATAGTTCCCCCCGGTCTCTTCACTTCTGCCGGACAGCCGCGGTGTCTACCCGCGGGCTCTCCGCCTCCGGCGCCTTCTTCATCACAAACGGCTCGCTCTCCACAATCCCCATCACGATCGATGAAAAACGGTAGTTGTGGGCGGCGGCGTCCCGCGCAATGGTGCGCACCACCGGCATATCGTAATACTCCAGGCCGCGACCCAGCGCATAGGTCAGCAATTTCTCGGTAAACGTCGCCACAAACTGCTCGGGGCGCCGCATGAGCGCTTGCCGCAGAGCCACGGGACCATCCACCTGCGTTCCATCGGCCAACTGCCCCGAGGCATCGATGGGCCCGGCCTTCTCCTTGGTGCGCCACTCGCCGGTGGCATCGAAATTCTCGAGCGAGAAACCCAGCGGGTCCATGATCTTGTGGCAGGTGGCGCAGGCCGGGTTCTTGCGGTGATCTTCCATGAGCTCACGCATGGACTTCGCTTTGGCGCCTTCGCTGTTTTCCTTGAGCGGCGGCACGTTGGGCGGCGGCGCCGGCACCGGCGTCCCCAGAATGTTTTCCAGAATCCACTTGCCGCGCAGCACCGGAGACGTGCGGTTGGGATACGACGTCACCGTGAGAATGCTTCCCTGCCCCAGCAGGCCGCGGCGGGCATCGTCGGTCAAGGTGACGCGCCGGAACTGGCTGCCATAGATGTCGGGGATGCCATACTGCTTGGCCAGCCGCTCATTGACGAAGGTATAGTTGGCGTTCATCAGGTCGAGCAGGCTGCGGTCCTCGTGCATGATGCTGCCGAAGAACAATTCGGTTTCGCGCGCAAACGCCGTACGCAGGTTGTCGTCGAAATTCGGAAATTCGCCCTGGTCGCGGGTGGTGGCGGGAAGGTTGCGCAAGAACAGCCATTGCGAGGCGAAGTTGTTGACCAGCGCCTCGGCGCGGCGGTCGGCTAGCATGCGCCGCACCTGCTGCCGCAGCACCGCGGGATCGTGCAGCTTGCCCTGCGCGGCCACGTTCAGCAGTTCGTCATCGGGAATGCTGCTCCACAGGAAAAACGACAGCCGCGACGCCAGTTCCAGGTCGCTGAGCCGGTGGAGGGAACCCGGCGCCGCGTTGGCCGGATCGGCTTCGTAGCGAAAAATGAATTTCGGATCCGCCAGGATGAGCCGCAGCGCGGTCTCGATGCCGCCATCGAAGCTGCCCCGGTTCCGACCTGTCTGGTAGAAACTGAGCAGCAGCTCCATGTCGCGGTCCGAAAGCGGACGGCGATAGGCGCGGCGGGCCAGCGTCGAAAGAATCTGCCGCGCGCAGGGAACTTCGTCGGCGCCTTCGGCCGGACGGCAGGTGAAAATCCGCTGGCGGCTGGGGGTGTCACCCGGGCCCTTGGCCTCGAACGGGCCAGTAATTTGCACGCGTTCGATCAGCGGGAGACCGTTCATGTTCTGTAAATCGTGGTCGCGCGTGAAGAGCTGCAGCGGTTCGTCGGATTCGGCCGAATCGCGGCGCAGGAAGGTCACGGCCACGGTGTGCGGACCGGCAGTCACCGGAATCCGCGTTTTCAAGCGCGCATCCAGCGTGTCCCCCGCTACACCGAGGTTCGTGTCCATCATCTTGTTGTCTTCCTCACCGCCGACCGGCGCCAGGAAGACCCGCTGGCCGTCCACCGTGATCTCCAGCTGGTGCGCGAACTCGAGGCCGGTGATATAGCCGACAATGTTGCGCAGCAGCCCCACGCTGAGATCGTACTGCGCGTCCAACGGGAAGTTGTGATGGATGAGAATTCCCCCGCGCGTTCCCAACGGTAAGCCTTCGATCTGATCGTCTTGCGGCAGATCGGGCGGCAGTTGGTAGACCTGGCTGACCGGCTGAATCGACGGGTCGCCCACCGCCAGGCGGCTGATCTCGCGCGAAGCGTTCAGGTATTGCTCCAGGAGCGATGGCGATACCTTCAAGACATCGGCGATATTGTCGAAGCCGTTGGCTTCGTCGTCGGCGGGAAGCAGCGCGGTGACGTCCACGTTCAGATGGAGCAAGTCGCGAACCACGTTGCCGTATTCGGTGCGGTTGAGCCGGTGCAGCGAGGCCCGGCCGGGATTCGGATCGGCCTTGGCCGCGCGGTCGAGCGATGTCTCCAGGCTCGCGAGGAATGCGTCCGTCGCAGCGGCATCGGGGCGAGGCATGCCCTGAGGGGGCATCATGCCGCCGCGAAGCTTGCGCACCACTTTTTCCCAGACGTCGGCATGGTCGCCAATCTGGTGCAGATCCATCCGGTCGAACATCAGACCGGCCGTCTTGAGCTTTTGGTTATGACAGGTGAGGCAGTACTGGTCCAAAAGAGCCCGATCCGGCGCGGCTGCGGCAGAAGCCGCTGGCTTTTGCGGGGGGCGCTCCGCCCGGAGAGATCCGGCACTGACCATCAGTGCCGCGGCGCAACCGGCTACCGTCCATCCGATTCCTGTCCGGGAAAACACCGACCGACAGCCGCCTGGGACTGCGCGCACGTGGGGCATCGCACCTCTGATAATCCTGGCGCTGAGTTTATCACTCTGGTTACGCGCGGTCAATCGGAGTCACAGATAAAACAGGACTTAAGCCCACTCCGGTAGTCACACAAGGGGATTGACACGGGTATCGGTCCATGCTATTTCTTGCCGGCGGACGCGCGGTTTTCGGCGGAGAGGGCCTCCACCGATTCGGGCGGGCGACGCAGGGGGACGGTTATATCGAGTCTCACGGCGCCGCTCGGATCACCGGGAAGGCGCGGATCCTGGTTCGAACCGGCAGCCACGCTGCGCTATTCGCGCATGTCGGAGCTAATCGGGCAAGGAGCCGACCTTGCGCGTCTGATACAATCCTTCAGCAGTCCGACGAGGTCAGAACTGATCGAGCTGACGGCTTGTTTTGCCGGAGTGCCCGATCACTCGGAAAACGTGGCATAATCGCCTCAAGAAGTCACATGGGCCCAAGAGCGCGAACCAAGTGGATGGTGCTGTTCTCAGGCCTGTTGTGCGCGCCGGCCTTCGGCCAATTCGCCGGCTCGTTCAATGCCTCGCCGGGTTTCGACATTAGCGGTAGTTGGTCCCCCGCGCGCTTTCATGACGAGCTGACCGGGAACCCCGCCATCGGCGAGTACTTCGGTGTGCCGATTACCGAAGGGGCGCGGGCCTGGGGGCTGGCCTGGAGCGCTTCGCGGGTGACTCTTCCCGAACATCAATGCCAGGTCCATGTGTCTTCCTATATCTACGGCGGGCCGCTCAATTTCCGCAGCTGGGAAGAAAAGGATCCGCAATCGCAGCGCGTGATCGCCATCCGTCAATACATCAGCACCTACGAGCAGAACCGCACGATCTGGATGGATGGCCGTCCGCATCCTTCTCCCAATGCCCCGCACACATGGATGGGATTCTCGACCGGCAAGTGGGAAGGCGATACGCTCACCGTCTACACCACCCACATCAAACAGGGCGAGGTGCGGCGTAACGGACTGCCGGAGAGCGATCAGGCCACGCTGGTGGAGCACTTCACGCGGCATGGGGACTACCTTAGTCACGTCGCCATTGTCACCGATCCGGTGTATCTCACCGAGCCTTTCGTGCGAAGCCAGGTCTTCGAACTGGTCCTGCCGGAAGGACTCAACTGGCTGTATCCCTGCGAATCCGTGGTCGAGATCGCCGATCGTCCGCCCGGCGACGTGCCGAATTACCTGCCGGGCCAGAACCCGTTTCTGCGCGAGTTCGCCGACAAGTACCATATCCCGCTCGCCGCGGCCTTAGGCGGAGCGGAAACCATGTACCCCGAATATCAGCTGAAGCTCAAGAAGGCCGGCGCCGAAACCGCCGCCCCAAAGTAGGGCGCGGAGTGGGCTGCCGAAAGAGCCCGCGCTCCGCCATCCCACAACACTCCAGCCGGCGCCGGGAAAGGCGCGATCTCCACGCTCAGATAAAGAAAGCGCGCCACGTGGTCACCACCAGCGCGTGCGTCAGCACTCCGGCCCGGATGCTGCCGGCCTGGTTGCGCGCGTGGCCGCAGAACCAGCCGAGGATGGCGGCGATGAGTGCCCATCGCCAGTTGGGAAAATCGCGGAACCACAGATGGGCTAGGCCGAAGATCGTCGAGGTCAACAGCAGCGCGGCCGTCCGGCTGAAGGTCCATTCCTCCATCCACTGCTGAATCACGCCGCGGAAGAGGAACTCCTCGAACAGCGCGATCACCAGGAGGAATCCCAGGAAGGTGCCGGCGGCTTTCCACAGCGGCGCAGGCTGCTGCGCCAGCCGGACGGCCCGCAGGGGCAGCGCCACGGCCGCGCCCACGGGCAGAAAGCCGAGGTAGTGCAGAACGCCGATGCGGCAGTCCCGCAAGTTCGGCACAAATCCGTAGCCCACGGGGTGGACGCGGCGCTGCCCGAGCAGCACCAGAACGGACATGTGGATCAGCGCAATCTGACCGAGGATCGCAATTTTCAAACCGGGGTAAGGCGCGGGATAAATCGCATCGAAGTATTTCCCCAGCAGGACCGCCGCGAGCAAGACCAGGAAGAGGATATCGGTCACCGCCGTCACGGGCAGCACCAGATACCAGAGGCCGAGGGCCAGAGCCAGCACCGCCAACCGCACCACAGCGTTCCAATGCACCTGGCCCAGGGGCGCGTAGCAAATCAGGTACGGCAGCAAGACCGACGCTACCAGGAACAGAGGTAGAATTCTACCGCTCACGTGCTTGCGGAGAATGGGCGAACTCGGAACCAGATAGAATGGATACTCCACGAGGAAGGCGGCCAGAACGGGCAAAGCCGCCCAAGCGGGAATGTCTTTGAACCGAGCGTACAACAGGCCCGCCGCCGCGAGCGGTACCCAGCCGAACAGCAGAGCCCCACGGAATCCCCTGAGCCATAGGGTCATTGGCCTCATTCTAGCATCCGCGCTTTTGTCGCCCGCCTGGCTCGTGCGTCCGGCCTGGGCCGAGGATCCGCCGCCCAATCTGGCCAAACTGGTAGCGCACCGCGAGAGTGAGACCGAGGCCGAGCGCAACGAGTACATGTACCGCCAGACCGTCACGCTGCAAGAGTTGGACTCGCGCGGCGGCGCGCGCGGCGAGTATCGGGAAGTCCGCGACATCATTTTCTCTCCCACCCACGAACGCACCGAGGAGGCGATCGGCAAACCGGCCAATTCTCTGCAGTTCCTGCACTTGACCGCCGAAGATTTCCAGGACATCCGCGACATCCAGCCGCTGGTACTCACCGAAGACCGGCTGTGGAACTACGAGACCAAGCCGCGCGGGGACGAGACCGTGGACGACGTGGACTGCTGGGTGCTGCAAGTGCGGCCGCGCCAGATGCTCGGCAGCCAGCGCTACTTCGACGGCCTGCTCTGGGTGGACAAGAAGGGCTACAACATCGTGCGCATGGCCGGCCAGGCGGTGCCCCAGATCCTGACGACGAAGAACGAGAATCTGTTTCCGCACTTCACCACCATCCGTAAACCCGTGGACGGGCAGCACTGGTTTCCCATCTACACCTACGCCGATGACGCGCTGCCGTTCCGCACCGGCCCGCAGCGCATCCGTCTGCGCATCGCCTACAGCAACTACCGGCGGTTCGGGGCAGAATCGACGTTTAAGCCGCAGTAATGATAAACTGGCAATAATTGGCAGATTTTGCCCTTGCTTATGCCAAAGACCTCGATGAATGTTTCTCTCCCGGAAGAGCTCAAGCAGTATGTCGAAACGCAGGCCAAGACTGGCTATAGCACGCCGAGCGAGTACGTCCGCGAGTTGATCCGCGAAGATCAGAAGCGCCGAGCCAAGGAGAAGCTCGACGCGTTGCTGCTGGAAGGGTTGGGCTCCGGCGAGCCGGTTGGGGCGGATGCGCGGTTCTGGTCGGAATTGAAGCAAGAGGCCCTGGCCCGGCTGCGGAATCGCAAAAAGGTCCGCCGCAAATGACGCGGCAGGTGACGTAACGGCCGCGGGCGCGTCTCGATCTGCTCGATCAATTCGTCTATTTCGGAGAAAGATCCGGCGTGGAGTTGGCAGAACGCTACCTCGACGCGGTGGAAGAAACCTGCCAACTTCTCGCTGCTCAGCCCCGGAGTGGGGTTCTCTATGAATCGGGTGTTGCGGCTCTGGCAGGTTTGCGCCACTTCCCTGTGAAGGGCTTTGACAAGTACCTGATCTTCTACCTCACCCGGCCAGGCAGAGTGGAAGTCGTCCGCGTGTTGCACGGAGCGAGAGAGATCGGGCGTCTCTTCGCGGACGAAGAAGCTCTCGCCGTTGTAGGCCGTGTCGAGGAACCAGCAGGCGATGTCGTCGGTGCTGAAGGGCCGCTGGCACAGAAGCCATCGCCGGCGAGCCGAACAGCAACTACCGGCGGTTCGGGGCAGAATCGGTGTTCAAGCCGCAGTAGCGGCTTAGGTGAGGTAGTCGAACAGGGTGGTGCGCGGAATCCGTCCCTGCATCTGGAAGGCGGCCTGCAACTGGACGGTGCCCTGGCTGAATTCGAGCGAAGCCGCCGCCACATCCGCGTCTTCTTTCTGGCTGATCTCGGTCTTGAGCTGGACGTCGTATCGATTGGTGAAATCGGTGGCATCCTGGATCCGGTTCTCGACCGAGCCATAGAAGGACTGGCAGATGTTGAGGTGATCGGCAGCCTGCTTGAGGGACCCCACGGCCGAGTTGATGCGGGCGGCGTCGTTGTTCTCGAGCCCCAGGCGCAGGTTGTTGAGAGCCGCAAAGACGTTATCGGAGGCCAGCGAATCGTCCAGATTGCGGTGGTCAAAGATATCCTGGGCGGTCATGGACTGCGGAAACGAGCCGCCGGCCGGGTTCTCCACCGCATGCGTGGCGGACGTGGTGAGGAGCCGGTCGACGCCGTTATCGTTGGCGAGGTTGAGCTGATAGCTGGGAAGGCTTTCCTGATCCCCGCTGAAGACGTAGATGCCACCGGACTGGGTCCGGCTAAAACTGATCATCTGTTCCTGCACTGCCTGCACGTCGGCGGCAAGGCCGAGCCGGCTGGTGGCACTCTGGGTGTCGCTGGCGCCCTGGGCGCCGATGGTGAGGGCGCGGTCGAGCAACTGGATGGAGGACGCGAGGGCCGTATCGGACACGTTGACCGTGGTTTGAGCCACGCTCAGATTGGTTCCGATCTGCGTATTCTTTTGCAGCGCCGAGCGCAGGCGGAGCAACTGGCTGACCACGTCGGGGGCATCGGAGGCAACGCTCACTTTCTTGCCCGACGTGAGCTGCCGTTCGGAATCGGCCAGCCGCTGTTGCACGCGGTTCATATCCGCCAGGAAAAGCTGCGACTGAGAATCGAGGTTGGTGATCACGGGGGCCTCCTGAGTGGTTACCTGAGAATGTTGATGACCTCCTGGGTCAGGTCATTGAGCACAGTGATGACGCGCGAGTTGGCTTGGTACGCGCGCTGGAATTCGACCAGGGTGAGCGCTTCCTCATCGAGCGAGACACCCGACAATTGAGAGCGCTGGTTTTGGGCCTGCGCGAGCAGGGACTGCTGCACCTGGACTCCGTTCTTGGCGGACTGGAGGCTGCTGCCTGCGTTGGCCGCCATCTGGCCGTAGAACTCGCTGTAGCTGACGCCGTTGATGCGGTCGGCGTCATCGCTCGGTAGCGCCAGCTGGGACAAAGCCAGCGGGATCCCGTTCGACACGTACGGCGGGCCGGGATCGATGGCCGGCAGCTGATCCGGAGTCACGTTCGGATCGACCGCCGTCGTACGGGCCATGTTGGTGGCGTTGGCGGCATCGTAGACGAACAGCGGAACGCCGGCGACCGGCGGCGGCCCATCGGAACTATAGCCCGAGGTCAGCACGTCGTTGACGCGATCGGCGAATTGCTTCGCCATTTGATTCAGACTGCCGGCCTGATAGGAGTCACCGGTATATGACGGGAGGATGGTGTTGCGCATGTCCAGCAACGCCCGCAACTGGCCATCGGCGACCCGGGCGGTGACATCGGTACCGTCCGGCGTCAGCAGTCGCACGGCGCCCGGAGCATTGGCATTGACGGGCGGCGGATCGTCCGGCGTCAGCAGATCGGCGCGGAGCGCATATTGGTGGTCTCCGATCAACAGGGGCGCCGAGCCGCCGAGCAGGATGGTGGTGGTCCCGTCGGCTTGTTGGGTGGAGGTGAAATCGACCAGGCGGGACAGATCTTCCAGGGTGGCGTGCACTTGGGCATCCATCCCCATATCCCGCGTCGCCGAGCCGGTCTCGAGGATGGTCCGGTTATAGACCCCGATCTGGCCCACCAGTTTATTCACCTGGGTCACCGTGTCGTTGATCTGCGTGGCGGTGTCGTTGGCCAGCGTGACCAGTTGGGTGGCCGCGCTCTGGAAGGTCTGTGCCACATCGGAGGCCCGGTCGATCACCGCCTGACGCGCGGGCGTGCTGCCGGGAGTCTGGCCCCAGGAGGAGACCGCCTGGTAGAACTTGTTCAAGGCGGCCGGGATTCCGGTGTTTCCGGAGATGTCGAAGATGGACTGGAGATCGGTGAGACTCGAGGCCGCCTGTTGTTGGCGTCCCAGCCCGCTGCTTTGCCGGCGGACCGCCCGTTCGGCATACTCGTTGCGCGCGCTCTCCATCTGCCCGGTGGTGACGCCGCCCGTCAGTCCCAGGGACGGATCGAACGGCAGAGCTTCCATGCGCAGGCTTTGTTTGGCGTAACCGGGCGTGGAGGCGTTGGCCACGTTGGTCTGGGTCACCTCGAGAACCCGGTCGTAGGCGCTGAGCGCATTGGACGAGTTGTACAAGGTGGAGAGGAGATTCGCCATGCCGGTTACCCTCGAGCACAGAGGCGGGAAGCGCGTTCGACCGCGGCCGCCTCGCCGCGATCGGTGTATCCGGCACACAGTGCGCCCAGATACTGGACCCAGTTCGCATGAAAGGCCGCAGCCGCTTCGAGCAGGCGCCGCGCCCGGCCGATCGACTGCTGGAGACTCCGGGCTTCGGCCGCCACCGACGGGCCGGGGGGCTGGGAGCTGCCGCGGGCTGCCTCGCGGCACGCGGTGACGGCCGCAACGGCGTCGCTGAGCCGGCGCGCACTCTGGTCCAACTGTTCCGGGGTGGGAGAGAGCAGCAGGTGACAGGCGCGCTCCACTTCCGTTCGGGCGGCGGCCAGCCGCTCGCTCAGCGGCGCCATCCTGCTACCGGCTTTCTGCACTGCGTGCGTCGGCGATCAGGGCCCGGCTGGTGGCCGCCGAATTGGGCCGATACCGCCCGGCCTGATACTCCGTGGCCAGGGATTGCACGCGCTGGGCGCGCTGCGATCCATAGGCGGCGATGGCCTGGGACAGCTGTCCCAGGGTGCTGGAGAGTTCGACGCGGTCCCCATCCGCCGACCCTGCCGCCCCGCTTCGTCCGGCCGCCTGCTGGCGCGCCTGCTGGCTCTCCGCCGTCCGCCCGGTTTCGGCAGCGGACGGCCCCATCGAGATTCGATCTTGGACTCTCATAACCCGCCATCACTGGCTATTACTCTTATCGGCGGCGGGCCCCCCGGTCTTTACGAAAACCGAGACCCAATTCCGTCGACTTTGGTTAAAGTTCTCACCAAACGCGCCGATGGCTGGGTGTATCGCCGCCATGCTCTCTCGACGGGTTCTCTGGGTTTCCGCTGCCACCGCTCTCGAACCGGGCCTCTCCGGCCCTTCCTGGCAAACCTTGCGCCAACCTCCTGCCGTTGCCCTTAACGAGCTGAAGAATCATGAGTTTCATGCGGTCGTCCTGCAGTTCCCGCTGCCCTCGTGGACGCCTCGGGCCTTGCTTGGGCAGGTGCGGCAACTGGCCCCCCATCTTCCGGTGCTGATGCGCAACCCCGCAGTCACCGTCCCCGAAGCGGTCCAATTGGCACACCTGGGCCTGACCGCCCTGCTGACCGGTGATCCGGGAGATACCGAAGTCCTTCGGGAGGCTCTCGAGGGCCCTGCTCCCGCCGCGGCTGACCCGTCGAACCCGCAGGGATCGTTGCTGGTCGGGACCAGCCTCGCAATCCAGCACGTCTGCGAGGTCATCCGCCTGATCGGACCGCGCCGCGCCACCGTGCTGATCACCGGGGAGACGGGAACGGGCAAGGAACTGGCGGCGCGGGCGTTACACCAGGCCGGCCCGCGGCGGCGCGCGCCCCTGGTGGCGGTGAATTGCAGCGCTCTCCCGGAGAACCTGCTGGAGGCGGAGCTGTTCGGCCACGTTCGCGGCGCCTTCACCGGCGCGGTGCAAACCCGCCTGGGCCGCTTCGAGCAGGCCCAGGGCGGCACGCTGCTACTGGATGAAATCGGCGACCTTCCTCTGGAACTGCAGAGCAAGCTGCTGCGGGTATTACAGGAGCGGGAATTGCAGCGGCTGGGCAGTTCCGAGAGCATTCCGGTCGACGTTCGGGTGGTGGCCGCCACCAACTGCGACTTGGCCGAACGAATCGACTGCGGACGATTCCGCCAGGATCTGTACTACCGGCTCAACGTGGTGCCTCTGGCCATGCCGTCCTTACGCCAGCACGCCGGCGACATTCCGCTGCTGGCCGAACATTTCGTGGAGAAAGTCTGCCGGGCCGAGGGAATCGCGCGGCGACGGCTCGATCGGACGTCGCTCGATCGCCTGTGCGCATACCCCTGGCCGGGCAACGTGCGGCAGCTGGAGAACGCCGTGGAAATGGCGGTGGTGCTGAGCGGCGATCGCGTGGAGCTGACCGCCGCCGATTTTCCGCTGCCGGCATCCGCCGCCGTCCCCGCCCCGCTTTCCCAGGACCGGCCGCTGGTCCCGGTGCCGGACGCCGGCCTCGATTACGAACGGACTCTGGCGTGCATCGAGCGCAGCATCCTCGAGCAGGCGCTGCGCAAGACTGGGGGAAACAAAAAGGCGGCGGCGCTCATGCTCCGCCTCAAACGCACCACTCTTTCCGCCAAGGTACGCAGCCTGGATGCCTCGGCGGCTTAAGAACGTCCACGGCCTGGACGACCGGTATGCCGCCCGGAACCGCCGGACCGGCGCTCCGCCTCCCCGCGCTACCAGAGGTAGTCCTTGGCGGTTTCGCGCTTGTCATAGCCGTCGAGCACGTGCACGACCCGGATTTTCTTGAGCGAGACGGGCGACAACTGCCCCAACGGGATATAGAGAATGGTCCGGCTGGCGCGGGCGGCAATGGTCTTGAAAATGGAGCGCGGCGGCCGCGCGGCAACGTAAACCACGTAGTGGTGGATGGAGTAGTCGATGGCCGCCAGCAGCAGGCGCTCCGGCTTGCTCTCGGCAAATTCGTAATCCGCGTCCTGCCACACATCGTACATGCGGCGCGGCGGCAAACTCATGAGGAAGCCGCCGTACTCGGCGCGTCCGATGCCGGGGCCCGCCAGGTTGTCGAACGGGAACGTGGAGTAGAAGGCCATATCCGACTCGTTCTGGTTCTCGCCCAGCCAGGTGGTCATGTACGAGTAGCGGTTGTCGCGGTCTTCGTCGAAGATCACTACGACCGAACCCACCTCGCCGTGAATCTTTTGAAACTGGCGCACGTAAATCCGACCTTCATGCCAGCGGCGGATGGTCTCGCGCATATCGACGCCATCCAGGATGGAGGTGGTGAACGGCTCCACCCGCGAGCGCTCTTCGGAAAGAAGGCTTTTGCCCTTCTTTTTCAAAAATCGGCCGTAGTCCTCGATGACCAGATCTTCGGGAGGATAGGAGCAGATGCTGGTGCCGTTCAACTGGCTGGCCCATTCACCCGGGACTTTCTCTTTCTTGCGAGGCTTCAACCCGTAGGGGCGCAGACGGCGCTTGGTGCCGGGCAGGCGGCGGCGCAAGCGGATGCGGCGGGTGTCCATCCAGACCTCTTCGCCCGATATGCGGACGGTGGGCAGATCCGACTCAGTTCTCTGCGCCGGATAGCGGCCGGCTGCTTCCCAGACCTCCCAGGCATAGTTGTCGTCCGCCAGGGCGCGCGCGGCCACCGTCAGGTCGAAGATCCCGGCGGCCAGATTCCGGTCGGCCAGCGCCAGGTTGCGGGTGTAGCGGGCGAGCAGGCGGCGCTGCCAGTGGGCGATGCGCTCGCCGGTATGAATTTCGTGCTCCTTTTCGGCCTCGCGGAACAATGCCAGCTGCGCATGGCGGCGGTCGATGAGACGCTCCTCGTTCATCGCGGCGCGGAAGGTCTCATACCGCCACTGGAGCGCGGGATACTCGACGGTGATCTCTGCCAAACACTCGGGGTGCGGGTTGAGCAGTTCGATGCCTTCCCGGCGGGTGTGCGCCAGCGGCTGCGCCTGCGGCTCCTCCATGGCGTCGAGCACCGGGTCGAGCAGGTTGAGCCCCACCACCACCAGCACGCGCGCCTCGGGATCGGCGCCCTGCAACTTCCAGGCGATGCCGGCGGCGTGGCGCGCGATTTCGTCCGACCGCGGCTGCGGGTAGACCCGGTACGCCTCGATATAGCGCGCCAGACCGATGTGGCGAATGGCGTAGGGATCCGGATAGGTATCCTCGAGGTGCGGACGGCGCCCGGAGTCCGGATCGGCGAACAGCACCTCCGCGCCGATCTCGCGCGCCGTGCGCACGGCTTCGGTAAAGGGGTCGGCGGGATCGACCAGCACGTAGACGGCGCGCTCTTCTTCGGGGTTTGCTTTTGCCGGTTCGTCCGGATACACGATCGCCGAGATCTCGGGCAGCCGCGCCACCGCGCGCAGCCACGCCTCCTGCAAGGTGACCGGCAACTCGACCGCCACCACCTGCGGCCTCTCGCGAAGAATCGCCTGGCGGACTTCGGCCGCGAACTCCAGGCGGCCGGGCGCTACCGGGAAATAGGTGAAGCGCCCGCGCTGGAGGCCGCCGGCGTCCGGGCCCGGCGCACCGGCGTCAGGAAGCGGCAGGCCGGTTTCTTCGGGCATACCGCAACGCCTCCTCTCCCAGCACCTCGGTGATGGCCGTTTCGAGGGCTTCGGTTTCGTGGCTCTTCTCGGTGGCGAGGCTTTTGAGCTTGATGGCGAAGCGCGCCACGTTGATGCCGTCGCGCACGGTGTACCGCTCGTCGGCGGCGTGCGCCAGTTGCAGAAAGTCGGTCACGTAGTGAAGGATGCGGTCTTCGGCAAAGGGCAGATTCTCGCGCAGGATGTGATACTCCTCATCGCGTTCGGGGAAGTCGATCAAGATCTGCGGCTGCAGGCGCGAGTGAATGTACTCGGGCAGCTCGAACGTGGAGGCGTCGTCATTCATGGTGGCCACCAGCCGGAACTGCGGATGGGCTTTAATCTTGATGCCGGCCACGATGGATTCCACGTAGCGCCGGTTGTCGAGCAGCGGCGCCAGGCTGGCCCAGCTTTTCTCGCTCATGCGGTTGCCCTCGTCGAGAATGGCGATGCCGCCGCGGATCATGGCCGTCACCAGCGGTGAGGCGACGTAGCGCAAGCTGCCTTCGCCTTGGAGCACCGGAGTGACCAGCAGGTCATCCGGGCGCGTATCCAAAGTGGCCTGGAGAATGTAGACATCGCGGCCCATGCGTTTGCCCGCGGCGTAGGCTAGCGTGGTCTTCCCCACGCCCGGCTTGCCCAGCAGCCGGGGATTCATAGGAACATCCAGCTCATGCACCACCATCCAGGCCGCCAGCAACTGCCGCATGAGCTCTTCCTGCCCCACCCACTGAATGGTGAGCTCATCGGGGTGGGCCAGGTGCAAGGGAACGCCTTCGATCTCGACAGTCATGGTCTTCCTATCCGACTCCTTATTTCCAGATCCTATTATGGGGCACTGCGGGGAGACGAGCGGCGAACGGGCGCAGTTGAGCGGAGGCTGCGGCTCAGACTGGCACCTGTCGAAACCGCCGGTGCGCCGAGCCAACCCGATTCTGGATTCCTCTGGGTCTCGACGTCCCGGCGGTCCAAACTGAACGCCTTGGCATCTAGTCTGGTGGCTCCAGGAGTCTAGCGGAGGCTGCGCAGGCGGTCCTGGCGGCTGACGATCTGCTGGATGCGGATGCCGTAATTGCCGTCCACCACCACGACTTCTCCGCGCGCCACCAGGCAATGGTTGACCAACACTTCAACCGGCTCGTTCACGCCGCGATTCAATTCGACGATGGACCCGGTGGTCAGTTTCAAGACGTCCTTCAGAGGGAGTTGCGTTTTCCCGAATGAGATGCTCACCGGCAGGTCCACGTCGAGGAGCAGGTCCATGGTGCGCGACGGTCGGGGTGTCTTTTGGAGTAAGGGTTCGTCCATGGGCTCCGACCGGCCCTCGGGCCCCGGCTGAACCTCGGGGACGTCCGGCGGGGACTTCGCCGTGAGCAGGGCCACCAACGGAGCGCTGAACGTCACCGCGAGGGGCGCCAGTACGGTCTCGCCGAAAGCTACCGACACTGCGGCCCACGCGGCGCGGTCTTCGGCCGGAGCTCTCTCGGCCCCCGCGGCGCAGGTCACCTCGCGGCCGAGCACCGACCCGACGGACCGCGCCAGCCCCGAAAGCCATTGGCCGAGAATTTCCAGCCAGGTCTTTTGCACCTCACCGTCCGGGACGGTTTCGAGGCCCGACGCTTTCAGCGTCAGTGTCCCGGCATACTCCCAGCTGGCGCGCGGCGAGGCCACCCACACCTCGGCGTCCGGGGCGAACTGAAAGGGCTGTTCCCACCACAGGACGTCCGCCTCGGCGCCGGCGCCGGCGTCCGCCGGCGTGCCGCTGACCGCTTGCCAGTGGACCTCCGGCCGCTGATCGGTCATGGTTTCGAGCACCTGCACCAAGCCAGCCGCGAATTCGTCCATCACCGCGCGCAGGTTCTCATGGGAGTCGAGCGGGAGCGGACCTTCGGGGCCAGGGGGACTCATGCCGTCACCACGCCGCGCGAGGCCGGCCACTGCGAGGCCAGACGGGCGCGCAGCCGCAGGATGGCTTGCGACTTCAGCTGCGAAATCCTCGACTCGTGCAGCTTCACCACCTGCGCGATCTCGCGAAGCGTCAGTTCCTCGTGGTAGTACAGGCTAAGCACGGTGCGCTCGATCTCCGGGATCTCATCGATACTCTCCGCCACCAGGCGCTGCAGCTCCGACTGCTCGAGCAAGGTGGACGGAAGACTCTCTTCCGTGTCGGGAATATAGTGCAGCAGGTCGCGGCCCTGTTCTTGGCCGACGTACTCCAGGCTGGCGATGTTCAACCCGCGGATTTCCACCAGCCACTGGTGATACTCCTCCAGCGTGATGGAGAGCTGGGCCGCGATTTCGTCTTCCACCGGAGCCCGCTGCAGGCGCTGCTCGGCGCGGGCGATGGCCGCCTCAATCTGCTTGGCTTTGCGCCGCTTTTGGCGGGGCGCCCAATCCAGACCGCGCAGACTGTCGAGAATCGCGCCCCGGATCTTGTACTCGGCGTACGTCTTCAGTTTGACGTTGTGGGCAGGATCGAAATTGTCGATGGCCGAGATCAGCCCCAGCACGCCCGTCGACACCAGGTCTTCCAGGCTGATATTCTCCGGCAAGCGCTCTTGGATCTTCCGGGCAATCAGCCGCACTTGCGGCAGATGCTCCAAAATGAGCCGCTCCCGTTCTGCGTCTCCGATCACTTCAGACACCCCATACGAGTTCACGGGTTCCCTTAGGCCGCCAGCACCTGCGCGAGGCCGTTGCCAAGAATCAGCTCAATCAGCCGGGCCGGCGTGGCCGCCTCCAGATCCTCGGGAATTCGCTGCCCAGCGGCAAAAAACGAGAGCGGCTTTCCGGTGCGCACGGTCTCGTTGAGGATCGGACCCGGTGCTGTCGTTTCATCCAGCTTGGTAAACAACAGCCGTCCCGGCCGGAAAATCTCGTAACCATCGATCACACGGGATAGATCGGCGGATTTCATGGAAGACGATAGGACCAATTGGGTGTCGATCTCGTGGCGGGCGGCGAGAAACCGCGCCAGCTCCGAACCCCGGTCCAACTCGGCAAAGCCGCACCCCGGCGTATCGATGAGAATCAATTCCTTTCCCTGGTTTTCTTCCAGAGTCTGGGCGAGCGCGCCGGCCGTCTCCACCACCTGGAACCCGACCCCCAGGATGGCCGCATAGGAACGCAACTGATCGGCGGCCGCCACCCGGTACGTGTCCATGGAAGCCAGCAGCACCGGCCGCCGGCAGGCCAGTCCGTACGTCACCGCCAGCTTGACCAGACTTGAAGTCTTGCCGGCGCCGGGCGGCCCTACCAGAGCCACCACCCGCGGCCGGTTCTCCCCCACCCCGAGCACGGCCTCTACTCGAAACCGGGTTTCGATCTCCTCGGCCAGTGCCGCCTGCCACAGACCTCGCGCCTCGCCGGCGTCCGCCGGCCGGCTCTCCCGCCCGGCGCGCGAGGCCGCCGCTTGCACGATGTCCCGCGCCAACTCCGGGGCCACATCGTGCGCGGCTAACTGGGCGTAGGATTCCGCGACCTCGGGCGCCCCGCCCAACCATTGCGCCGGCGCGAAGGCCGATTTGGTGAGCGCGCGCCGCATCCCCTCCAACTGCTTCTTGAGTTCCCCGACTTCTTCGGCCAGACGCCCGGGCGCGGGAGCATCGCCCCCGGATGCGGCCGGCAGCGACTCGCCCGCCATCCCCGCGGCGAATACCACTTCGTATTCCCCCAGGTGCCGGGCTTCGGGAGGCGCCCGGCGGCTCTGCACCAGCATCGCCTCCGCCCCCAACTCCTGCCGCGCCTGGCCCATCGCGTCTTCGACCGTGCGCGCGAAATACGATTTGATTCTCATTGGCGTGGCGGCCGCTGGCAGCGCTCTCCGCCCGCGGCCTCGTTCCCTCTATCGGCGGACCGGCGGCGGGACTGCACACGCGGCCTCATGCGATATTCCCCAGCGATTGCACCTTCTGCCCCGGCGGCACTTCGTTGTGCGCCAGGAAAACCAGGTTGGGGAGCGCCGGCTCCGCCATCTGCCGGAGGAAATACCGCGCCCCGGAGGCGGTGATCACCACCACCGGCGTCTCGAGCGCGGCAATCGGGCCGGAGAGGCGGTTGACGATGTCGCGGATGATCTGCGGCGCTAGGTTGATGTGGCTGCTTTGCTCGCCGTGCTCCACCGCCGACTCCACCGTCTGTTCGATCGCTGGATCGAGGAACCAGGCCGGCAGGTCGCCCGCCCGGTTCAGGTACGGCTTGACCACCGCGCGGCGGATGGCCTGACGCACATACTCCGTCAGCAACACCGGGTTGCGGGTGATGGCGGCGGCCTCGCCCAGCGCCTCCAGCACGGAAACCGCGTCCCGGATCGAGACCCGCTCGCGCAGCAGGTTCTGCAGCACCTTCTGCACCGTGGCCAGCGGCAGCAGCTTGGGCACCAGGTCTTCCACCACCTTGGGATGCTCCACGCTCACCCGATCGAGCACCTTCTTGGCGTCCTGGCGCGAAAACAGTTCGTGGGCGTGTCGGCGGATGACCTCCGCCAGATGGGTTCCCATCACGCTCACCCCGTCCACCACGGTGTAGCCGGCTTGCCGCGCCGCGTCGGCGCGCTCGGCGGGAATCCACAGCGCCGCCATGCCGAAAGCCGGATCGCGCGTCGCCTGGCCTTCGAGAGCGGCCTCGCCCCGGACCGTGGGGATCGCCAGCTCGCAGCCCTGCGGCAGCTCGTAGTGCGAGATCTCGACGCCCTTCAGCGAGATCACGTATTCCCGGCTCTTCAATGCCAGGTTGTCGGTGACGCGCACCGCCGGCAGCAGGTATCCCAGCTCGCTCGCCAACTGCCGCCGGATGGACGCGATGCGGCGCAGCAGCGGCGACTCCTGTCCGTTGTCCACCAGACCCACCAGGCCGAGACCGACTTCGAGCGCCAGCGGCTCGACCCGCAGCAAGGCCTCCAGATTTTCGCGCGCCGCCGCCGGTTTGGGCTCGGCGGGCGCGGCCGCCGCTCGGATTTCCTTCTGGCGCATCCTCCAGGCCGCCGCCCCTGCTCCTCCACCCAGCAGCAGGAAGGGCAGCTTGGGCAGCCCCGGAAGAGCGGCCACCGCCACCAGCACTCCCGCCGCCAGCAGCAGCGGCTGCGCGTTGCCCAGAATCTGGCGCCGGAATTCCTCCCCCAGCCGCGCGTCCGAACCGGCGCGGGTGACAATCAGGCCACCCGAAACCGAAATCATGAGCGCCGGAATGACCGTCACCAGCCCGTCCCCGATGGTCAGCACGGTATAGGTCTCCAGGGCCTTCCGAAATTCCATGCCGTGCTGCAACACTCCGATGAGAAACCCGGCCATGATGTTGATGGCCGTGATCAGGATGCTGGCCACCGCGTCGCGCTGGGTGAACCGCGAGGCCCCGTCCATGGCCCCGTAAAACTCGGCTTCCTTGGCCAGCATCTTGCGGCGGAACTTGGCTTCGTGCTCGTCGATCAACCCGGCGTTCAAATCCGAGTCGATGGACATCTGCTTGCCCGGCAGCGCATCCAGGGTGAAGCGCGCGGTAACCTCGGAAATGCGCACCGCGCCGTGGTTGATCACCACGTACTGGATGGCAATCAGCACCAGGAAAATCACCGCCCCGATCACATAATTGCCGCCCACCACGAAACTGCCGAAAGCCCCAATCACTTCCCCGGCCGCGGTGGCGCCGGTGTTCCCGTTGAGCAGGATCAGCCGCGACGAGGATACGTTCAAGGCCAGACGGAACAACGTGAGCAGCAGCAGGGTGGTGGGAAACGAGGTGAATTCCACCGGCCGGATGATGTACAGGGAGACCATCATCACCGTCACTGACATCAAGATGTCGCTGACGATCAGCAGGTCGAGCACAAACTTCGGCAGCGGCGTGATGAGCGCGATCACGATGGCCAGCACGGCCAGCGGGAGCACCATCTCCCCCAGTGTGGCCAGCGGCACAGCGTCGAACCATTTTGGCGGAACGGGAGCCAGCGCTTTCGACGGCGTCATGAGCTTACCTCGGCGCGGCTCCCGTCTGGGCGTGGCCGGCGGGCGCCGGTCCTGGCAGCGTGCCATTCATGAGCTTGAAGATATAGGCCAGGATCTCGGCCACCGCGCGATAGAGATGCGGCGGAATCTCCTGGCCGACGTCCACCGACTGATAGAGGGCTTGCGCTAGGGGCGGGTTTTCGATGATGGGGACCTGGTGCTCCACCGCGCGCTGGCGGATGCGCAATGCCAGATAATTCTTGCCCTTGGCCACCACCAGCGGAGCCGCCATGCCGTCCATGTGGTAGCGCAGCGCCACCGCGAAGTGCGTGGGATTGACCACCACCGCCGTGGCCAGGGGCACTTCCTTCATCATTTGGCGGCGCAGGCGCTCGCGCTGCAAGCGGCGGATCCGCGCCTTCATTTGAGGATTGCCTTCGAGGTCCTTCAGCTCCTCCCGGACCTCCTGCTTCGACATCCGCAGATCCCGCCGGTAGCGGCGCGCCTGGCGGAACAGATCCGCCGCGCCGAAAGCCAGAAATGCCACCGCGGCTTTCCAAAACAGGTCCATCAGGGACGCTCCCAACAGACGCACCCCGCTTTCCGCGGTGCCCAGCGGGAGCAGCAGAAAGCGGTCGAGCTGGCTGCGCGCCACCCAGTAGGTGGCTGCCAGGAACACCGGGAGCAGCACCACGGCCTGCACCAGCGCGGGCAGGTTCTGGCGCGGCAGCTCGCGAAGCCGGGCCACCGGGTCGAGCCGCTTCACATCGGGGGCCAGCTTCTTCAGGCTGAACCCGAACCGGGTCGTGCCCAGCCGGAACGCCAGCGTAGCCGCCGCCACCGCCGCCCCGGCCAGCGCCAGCGGCAGCAGATTGCGCCAGAACAGCTGCCAGCCCAGGCGCGATAGATCGGCCGGGGCCAGCTCCGCCGCGAAGGCCTGCTCGAGCAGGCGCCGCGTCGTCTGGCAGAAGGTCGCAAACCAGCGGGCCCCGCCGGCCCCCAGCAAGGCCAGGAAGACCATGAATTGGAGGGCGCCCACTAATTCCCGGGCGGTCAGGAACTGGCCTTCGCGCCGCGCCTTGTCCAGGCGCCGCTGGGTGGGTTGCTCGGTCTGGGTAAAGCGGTCCGCCACGGCGTCTCATGGCCCGAGCAACTGGCGCGCGGTGCTCCACGCCTGGCCGGCAAGTTCTCGTAGAATGCGGGGAAACAGCACGCTGCCCCAGGCCAGCACGACCAGGGCCAGCGCCATCTTGACCGGAAAGGCCAGAGAGAGCAGCTGCAACTGGGCGTTGACCCGCCCCAGCAAGGCCAGCGCCACGTCCACCATCACCAGCAGCGCCACCACCGGAAGAGCCAGCCGCAACCCGACCGTAAACACGCTGGCCCCCAGGCGAATGAGCGCCCGCGTCGCGGACGGGCCGAAGACATACGCGCCCGGCGGCACGTGCTCCAGACTCCACGCGAACAGACGCACCACCTCCCGATCGAGGCCCGCGGCGAAGAATAACAGGCTGGCGGCCAGTTGCGCGAAGATCAATAAGATGCCGGAATCGGCCTGGGTGTTGGGGTCAATGGTGGACGCGTAGGCGTACCCGGCCTGCAGGCCCAGCACCTGCGCCGCCAGCACGAAGGCTTCGAGCACGAACGCGACCGTCACCCCGATCGCGATTCCGACGGCCGCTTCGGCAGCCGCCCATCCCGCCAGCCGCGCCGCCGAAATCGAAGCGGCATCCACCGCCGGCCAGCGGGACGCGAGCGCCAGGGTCACACACCCCGCCAGCGCCACCCGCGCCGTCTCGGGCGCCGTGTGCATCCCCGGCAGCGGCACAAACACCAGCGCTCCGCTCACCCGCGCCAGCACCAGCGCGAATCCGCACAAACTACCCGCCGACAGCGTCAGTTCAGCGGGCATACCGGCTCAAGTCTCCCAGCAGGCTGACCGTGTACGCCATGCTCCGCTCGAGCATCCAGGGCATCAGCAGCAGCAGGCCCAGCAAAAATGCCACCAGCCGCGGAATGGTGCTGAAGGCCGTGTCCTGCATGGAGGTGGCGATCTGCACCAGACTGACTACGATGCTGGCGATGAACCCGATGGCCAGCAGCGGCGCCCCCAGCCAGAAGGTGGCCATCAGGGCCTGGCGGATGATCGCGACGGCGGCATCGGGCGTCATGGCTTCCTCGGGCTCAATAAAAACTCCGCATCAGCGAACCCACTACCAGATTCCAGCCGTCCACCAGCACGAACAGCAGGATCTTGAAGGGCGCGGAGATCATGATGGGCGGCAGCTGCACCATTCCCACCGAAAGGGTCACCGAGGCCACGACCAGGTCGATCACCAGAAACGGCAGGAACAGCACCGCGCCGATCTGGAACCCGGTCTTCAGCTCCGACAAAACGTAGGCGGGAATCAAAACCACCAGGTCCAGGGCGTCCCGGTTCCGCGGGGCCGGCCGGTGGCTGATTTCGAGGAACAGCGCGATGTCTTTCTCACGCGCGAACCGCGCCAGAAACATCCGCAGCGGTTGGGCCCCCGCGTCCAGGGCCTGCGATGCCGACAGCTTGCCCGCTTCCATCGGCTCCCACCCCTGGTGGTACATGTCGGCCGCCACCGGCTGCACGATCACGATGGTCAGAAACAACGCCAGCCCGATTAAGACCTGATTGGAGGGCGTCGACTGCGTGCCCAGCGCCTGGCGCAGAAAGTGCAGCACCACGATGATGCGCAGAAAGGGAGTCACCGACATCACCGCGGCCGGTAACAACGTCAGCAGGGTGAGCAGGATGACGATCTGCATGGGGACGCTGAGGCCGCCATTCGCGGCGGGGCCGATGCCCAGCGAGGAGAGCAGCGAGGACGGAGCCGCCAGCGCCGGCAGCGGCGCGGCCAGGCCGATCAGGCCGCCGACGCGCAGGAATCGTCTCATCGCAGAACCTCTCTCATCGCAGAACCCCTCTCATCGCAGAACCGCTCTCATTGCAGAACCCCTCTCATTGCAGAAGCTCGCCGGACGCTTCGTGACCCACATCGGCCAGCAAGGTGCACCCTCCCGGCGCGCAACCCACCACCAGCACCCGGTCGCCCACGCGCACCAGGTGCAGTGCGTGCTGCGGGCCGAGCGGCAGGCGTTCCAGGGTTTTCAACAGACGGCCTCCGCGGCGAGGCCGGACCACGGCAGCGAACCCGCGCCGGCGCAGCCACCACAAACTCCCTCCGAGGAGCGCCAGCACCGCCGCCACCGCCATCGCTTGTCGCAGGATCTCCACGGTTTCGCCTCCTCATTCATCCGTCATCGCGGAAGTCCGTGATCCGCACGCCCAGCGCGTTCTCGATCACCACGATCTCGCCCGATCCGCACAGCACGCCACCGATATAGATGTCGATGTTCTCGCCGGCCGAGCGTTGGGTGCCGATGACACTGCCTTCCTCCAGTTCGAGGATTTGGCGCGTCGGCATGATCTGCCGGTCGAGTTCGACCTCGATGTCCAGCGGGACTTCCGCCAGCGGGGCAATCTCTTCTTGGGGAGTCATCGGCGGATTAGTGGATCAGGTTGATGGTCTCCTGGCTTAATTGATCCTGGGTGGTGATCACGCGCGAGTTCGCCTGGTAGCCGCGCTCGTACACGATCAAGTGGGTGAATTCCTGGGCGATGTCCACCGTCGAAGCTTCGATGGAACCCCCGGCGATGGTGCCGCGGCCTCCGGTGCCGGGCGTGCCGATGGCCGGAATCGCCGTGCGCGCGCTCAGCGCGAAGTTATTGTCGCCGGCCGCCAGGAGGCTGTCCGGGTTGCGGATGCTGGCGAGAGCGAGCTGGGCCACCACCACCTGGTCCCCATTGGAATACTGCGCCAGAACCCCGCCGCCGTTGGCCAGGCCGACGCGGATCAGTTGCGCCGCCGCCGAGCCGTTCTGGGAACTGGCGGACGAAGCCGACGGCTGCCCGTATTGGGTAATGCGGGCCACCCCGGCCGCCGTGTACGGATCCCAGGCCAGATTCATGTCGGAGGCGCCGTCGGCGAGCCCCGGAATGGTGAAGGCGATGGGGGCGCCCCACGCCGGATCGGTCAGCTTTCCGTTGCTGCCAAACGTCAGGGTGCCGCTGGCTCCCACGATGTCAAAGGGGGTCCCGGCCGTTCCGCCCGTCACCTCTTCTCCGGGAATGGTGACGTTATAGGTCCACTGATTGGCCGCGGTCTTCTGGAAGTGGAGGGTCAGCACATGGGAAGTCCCCAGGCTGTCGTACACCATCATCGGCGTGGAGTACTGGGACGTCGCGTCGGCCGCCGCCGTCGAGTCCAGGTTCATGTCGACGGTGAAGTTCGTGGTCACGGTCGGAGCCTTCAGCGTCCCCACCGGAACGATGATGTTGCCCACCGCGCCGACCGTGTCGACTTCATTGGTCAGCGGGTTGATGGCCGACCATCCCTGCACGTGCAGGCCGGTGTTGGTCAGCAGATTTCCGTTCTTGTCCGTCAGAAAATTGCCCGCGCGCGTATAGATCGTCTTGCCCGCGTCGTCCTTGATGATGAAGAATCCGTCGCCCTGAATGGCCGCGTCCAGTAACCCGGAGCTGGTCTGCACCGAGCCCTGGTTGAACTGGCGGAAGGTGAGCGGCAGGGCCGTGCCGAACCCCACCTGGGTTTCTCCCAGGCCCGATCCCATCGACTGGGTCACCAGATCGCGGAAGCTGACCGTGCTGGCCTTGAAGCCCGGGGTGTTCAGATTGGCCAGATTGTTGCCGACCACGTCCACCGCGGTCCCCATGGCGCTGAGCGCCGAAAGTGCTGTTGAAAATGAGCCTGGCATATTCGTTTCTCCTTAAAAAAAACTGCCTCCTACGAGGACGATCCGTCCGAGGTCTGTCCCGACCCGGTTTTCGGCACGAGCCGGTCCATGTCCTGACGGATGGCTGCGAGGTCGGCGCTCATTCCCATGGACTGTTCGAGCTGCGTGAATTGCGCGAGCTGGGTGACAAACTGCATGGGATCGGATGGGTTGAGAGGATCCTGGTTGCGGATCTGGGCCACCAGGAGCTTCAGGAACATGTTCTTGTCCGCGGCGGCGGCGGGCACGGTCGCGGCCGGGCTGGCGCCGGTCGGCGACGAATTCGAAGAAGAGACCGCTGGGGTCATGGGATGGTCCTCCAATCCTGGGAAGGCGTCAACGCTGCGATGACAAGAGCCATGAGAATTCCTCCGGTGAAGACTCGCCGCCCGGCTCGGCGTCGGGTGAGGGTTCGCGGCCCGGAGAGTCCTGCGGCTGCTGCCGGCCGCTTTGCCCTCCCGGTTGCTGGCCATCGGGAGTCGCCCCCGAGAAGCGGGTTTCGGCGGCGGCCGGTCCGTGGTGTCCGGCCGTGGTTCCGGCGGCCAGCCAGGTCTCGGTGCGAAATCCGGTTTGCTCGAGGCGGGCCGAAAGCGCGGGCAAGTCCTCGCGCAGCGCACCGGCCAGCCGGGAATCGGGAGTGCGCACGGCCACCTGCACTTCTCCGCCGCGCTCCGTCAGCCGCACCTCGACGCGGCGCTCCTCGCCCGCAACCTGGAGACGGATTTCATGGGCCGCGGCGGGCGCCGCGGCCGGAGGCGCCGGGGCGGCCGGCTGGCACGGCGCAGGAGACGCGGCAGGGCCGGGTTCAGCCGGCCTCGATCCCGGCCTGGCGGCTTCCGCGACCGGCACCGTGGTGGCGGGGCGGCTGTCCGCCAAGCCCGTTCCGGCTGGCGGAGGATCGCCGGCCGAGGGCGCCGGTTCGGCGGCCCCCTTTCCGGCGGCGGGCCGCCGGGATGCGCGCGGGTCCGGCAAAACTGCGGGGGCCTCGGGGGGCCTCTCGGGAGAGGCCAGCGGTAGGGCCGGCGGCGTCCCACCCTTGCCCGAAGGCCGGGGAGCCTCGGCCGGCTTAGGCGCCAGCGGAGTCAGGCGCGCGCCAAAGGCGAGACCGGCCGGTCGGTCTTCGGAAGCGGGCGCCGGAGGCGTACTTTCGAGAGACACTGATTTGACACCACCGCTGGTCTCCCCCTCGTCCGGTCTGGACCCGAGGTCCCGGATCATACGGCTTGCCTGGCGCAACGTGGTCCGCGGCCGGCTCGGCTCGTCCGGGGAAGGCACCGCCGCTGCCAATGTTGGCGGACGTCGCTCGGGGACACGGGCGGCTGGCTCCGCCTCGCGAGCCGGCGCGACCGGCGGGTCAGGAAGCGGCGGGGCCGTCGGCGGGTTGGGAGCCGCGGCCGACGCCGTCGCCCGGGGCGCCGGTGCGGACTCGGGCAAGAATTCGGCGGCCGGCGCCGGGGCCGTTCGGATCTCGGGCGGACGTTCGATCCGGACGGCGGCAGCGGCGGAACGGTCCGATGCGACCGGGAGTTCGGGGGCAGCCGTGGGGACCTCGAGCTCGGCGACCGGGGCCGCTCCCGCCGCCGGCACTGGCGCCGCTGGGGGACCGGCCGACAACCGGGACGAATCCGCGTGATTCCCGGGAATGCGGGCCCGGGTGCTTCCCTCACTCACCGGCCCGTCTTCCGAAGCCGGCGTCGCCCCTGCGGCCTCCGCTGCGACCGGAGCCGGAGACGCCGGCCGGATTCCCATCCAGGCGCTCAGATCCTCCGGCACGGGCGGCGGAAGGGCCGACGGGGGCAACCCCACGCCGGCAAGCGCGGGAAACGAAGCGTCGTCCTTCTTCTCCGTGCCCTTCTTCTGCCCCGCGCCGTCCTTCAAAAAGCCCTGCAGCAGTTCCGGAAACGATGCGCTGCGCGCTCCGGAGGCCGGGGCCCCGGCCGGATTCTGGGCCGCGGCGCCCGCACTCCCGGACGGCGGAGCCGCCTCGCCGGAATCGGCTGCGGCGGGGATCGTGGCGGGAAGCGGTGCGAGGGCGGTCACGCGGAGGCAATTGCAGGCGGGAGGCCAACGAGAGGAAGCTCCTTTTCAAGGGGTTAGTCGCGGCGCGCGCGGCAGCAAAATGCCACTGCCGGGCGTCGCGGCAAAGCCTTGCCGCGGGGGAGTCTCTCTGCTGTCTCTCTTTTCGGCGCGCGCCGCTGCCATTTGAGAGATTTAGCTCCGGAACCCGGTTTCGGCACCGCTCGTGCACGGGACCGGGTGCCATGGATCCTCTGACCGCCCTCGCCGCCAGCGGGCTTCGTTCCCGCATGGAGTCGCTCGACATGCTGGCCAACAACATGGCCAACGCGACCACCGGCGGCTACAAATCCGACCGCGAGTTCTACAGTCTGTACGCCGCCCCGGAAGCCGCCAACACGGATGCCGTCATGCCGGTCATCGAACGTCCCTGGACCGATTTTTCCCAGGGAACCCTGCGGGCCACCGGAAACCCGCTCGATCTGGCGCTTTCCGGCAAGGGCTTTTTTTCGGTCAACGGGCCCTCCGGGCCGCTCTACACGCGCAACGGCAGCTTTCAGGTCGCGGCCAACGGGGCATTGGTCACGAGCGACGGCTACTCCGTCCGGGGCACGGGCGGCGCGGCCCTCACGGTGAGCGCTGCCGGCCCGCTCGAAATCTCAAACGACGGCACTGTCCGCCAGAACGGCGCCGTCATCGGGCAGCTCGAGATCGCGGATTTCACCAGCACCGCCGGGATGGTGAAGCAGGGTCGCAATTATTTCCGGTCGGCGGGCCTGGCGTCGCGACCGGCGGCCACGGCGGTCGCGCAGGGGCATCTGGAGGATTCCAACACCGGTAGCGCCGAAGCCGCGGTGCGGCTGATCAGCATCATGCGCCAGTTCGAGATGCTGCAAAAGGCCGCGGCCCTGGGCGACGGCATGAACCAGCACGCCATCCAGGAGGTGGCGCGGGTGGGGTCGTAACGAGAGGAGAGGGAGGAAGCAATGACACGAGCGCTCTATAGCGCCGCCAGCGGCATGACGGCGCAACAAATGAACGTGGACAATATCGCGCACAACCTGGCCAATGGCAGCACCAACGGCTACAAGGCGCGGCGCACTCAATTCCAGGATCTGCTCTACCAAAGCGTGGTGCAGCCGGGGGCCGCCGCCGGACAGCAGACGGTGGTTCCCACAGGCCTGCAACTAGGTTTGGGAGCCCGGCCGTCATCGAATGAGATCGTCCAAACCCAGGGGAACTTCGCGCAGACCAACAATCCGCTCGACCTGGTGATTCAGGGCAACGGCTTCTTTCAGATCCGGCAGCCTTCAGGCCAGCTCGCCTACACCCGCGACGGGTCGTTCCACATGGACAAAGACGGCAACATCGTGACGGCCAACGGCGATCCGCTGGAACCGCAGATCACGCTCCCGCCGCAGGCCCAGCAGATCACCATCGCCACGGACGGTACCGTGAGCTACACCCAGCCCAACCAGACCGCGTCGCAGCAGGCCGGCCAGATTCAACTGGCGCTGTTTCCCAACGCGGCCGGGCTGAACAGCCTGGGCGGGAATCTGTACGCGCCCACCGACGCTTCCGGAGACCCCACGCTGGGGACGCCGGGCGGGCAGGAAGGCCTGGGATCGGTGCTGCAAGGCTACGTCGAGCAATCCAATGTCTCGGTGGTGGAAGAGTTCATCAACCTGATCGTGGCCCAGCGCGGTTATGAGGCGAACTCCAAGGTGGTGACGGCCGCCGACAATATGGCGCAGCAAGTCAACAATCTGGTGCGATGATCGGGCTCCCTCCTGTCGCCCTGGCCGCGTGCCTGGCCCTCCGCGCGGCGTCGGATCAGGTGCGGGCGGGGGATCTGGCGGCGGCGGTTCCCGCTTTCGCCGGGCTTCCCGCCGATACCGCGCTCGGCTGGGCTCCGGCGCCGGGCATCGCGCGCGTTTTCTCGCCGGCCGAATTGCGGCGTCTCGCGGCCCGCTTCGGGACGGCGCCAGCCCCGCAGGAGGGGCTGTGCGTGGAACGGCCGGTGGGGCCTCTCGATCCGGCGCGCGTGCAGACCGCGCTCCAAGCGCAGGTGCCGGGAGGCGCAATCACCGTGCTCGACTACAGCCGGCAGCCCGTGCCCGAAGGCGTCCTGGAATTCCCGTTGAGCGGATTCGGGCGCGGCGCCGGCGCCACCTATTGGAACGGCTTCGTGCGCTACGGCGGCGGCCGGCGCTTCGCGGTGTGGGCTAAGGTGCAGGTGCGGGTGTCCGCGCCGGTGGTGGTGGCGGCCGAGGAGCTGAAGCCGGGCCGTCCCATTGAGGCCGCGCAAGTGCGCCTGGAAACGCGCGACGATTTCCCGCAGACCGGCTTCGTCACGGCGTTGGAAGAGGCGGTGGGCAAGCTGCCGTGGCGTTCGATTCTGGCCGGCGCCCGGGTGCCGGCGCAAATTCTGCACGCCGCGCCCGATGTGGCGCCGGGCGACACGGTGACGGTCGAGGTGTGGAGCGGGGCGGCCTACCTCCGATTCGAGGCGCGGGCGGAAGGGGCCGCTCGGGTGGGGCAGCGGGTGGCGCTGCGCAATCCGGTTTCCGGGAAGCGTTTTTTTGCGCGAGTGGAGGCCAAAGGACGGGTTTCGGTCGGCAAGGAGGAGTCATGAAGCCGTGGATCGCGGCACTGCTCTGCGCGGCTCTGGCGGGGAGCGCGCCGGGGCGCGACAAAAAGAAAGACAAGCCGGGTGCGGCGTCTCCGCTCGACCGCTATGTGACCGAGGCCACCGCGGGATCGGCGGCCGCGGCGGCCGCCACGCCGGGGTCGCTGTGGTCGCCGGGCTCGCGTCTGGCCGACGCGGCGCGCGACTTGCGGGCCAGCCAGATCGATGACGTGGTGACCATTCTGGTGGTGGACAAAGCCTCGGCGGTGGCGTCGGGAGTCACCAAGACGCAGCGCCAGTCGAGCACCCAGAATTCGGTCAGCGCGTTGGCGGGCGTGACCCGGACGGCGGGGCCCTGGGCCAACCTGGCCGGCGTGTCGGGAAACAGCCAGGTGGCGGGGCAAGGGACCACCAGCCGCGACGTGACCTTGAGCACCAACCTGTCGGCCCGGGTGGCTCGCGTACTGCCCAATGGGGCCATGCTGGTGGAGGCCACCAAGGACATCGAGATCAACTCCGAACGGCAGACCATCTCGGTGCGCGGGGTGGTGCGGCCGGCCGATATCGGCGCCGACAACACCGTGGCGTCGGACCGCCTGGCCGACCTCGAAGTGCGCGTGAACGGGAAGGGCGTGGTGGGCGACGCCATCCGGCGGCCGTTCTTCCTCTATCGCTTGTTGTTGGGATTACTTCCTTTCTGAACTATGAAGAGACGTTTGTGGACCTGGCTGTTGATCGCGTGCCTGCCGCCGGCGGACGCGGTGGCGGCGCGCTTGAAGGACCTGGTTTCGGTGGAAGGCGTCCGCGAGAATCAGCTGGTGGGTTACGGGCTGGTCGTGGGGCTGGCCGGAACCGGCGACCGGAAGCAGACCATGTTCTCCGCGCAGAGTTTAACCAACCTGCTGCAGCGCATGGGCGTCTCGGTGCCGCCGAGTTCGATCCAGGTGCGCAACACGGCTTCGGTGATGGTGACGGCCACGCTGCCGGCGTTCGCGCAGCCCGGGCTGCGCATCGATACCACCGCGGCAGCCATTGGGGATGCGGCCAGCCTGCAGGGCGGCATTCTCGTCCTGACGTCGCTGCGCGGCGCCGATGGCCAGGTCTACGCCGTGGCGCAAGGGCCGGTGATGACCGGCGGCTTCACTGCGGGCCGCGGCGGGGCCAGCCAGAGCGTGAACCATCCCACGGTGGGACGAACGCCCAACGGCGGCATCGTGGAACGTCCCGCGCCGTCGGTCGAGCCCCGCACGACGGTCCGGCTGCAGGTGCGGGAATCCGACTTCACCACTTCGGCGCGGATTGTGGAAGCGGTCAACCGGAAATTCGGCGGCTCTTCGGGTGCGGCCGCGCGCGCCGAGAATCCCGGCCTGATCAGCGTCCCGATTCCCGCCGAATACGCCGCCCGCCCCACCGAATTCGTGGCCGAGTTGGAAGGCCTCACGGTGGAGGCCGACCATGCGCTGCGCGTGGTGATCAACGAGCGCACCGGAACCATCGTCCTGGGCAAAGACGTGCGCATCGCGCCGGTCGCCATTTTGCATGGGAATCTGAGCGTGGAGATCCAGACGCGTCTGGAAGTCTCGCAGCCGGCGCCGCTGGCCCAGGGCACTACCCAAGTGGTGCCGCAGACCGATGTGGCGGCCAAAGAGGAGAAAGCGCGCAGCCTGGTGCTGAAAGATGGCGCCACGGTGGAAGAGCTGGTGCGCGGCCTGGCAGCCATCGGCTCTACGCCGCGGGACGTCATCGCGATTCTCCAGAGCCTGCGCCGGGCCGGCGCGCTGAATGCCGAACTGGAGGTGATCTGAGGCATGAACGGACTTTCTGTACCGGCGGTTCTCTTGCCGGATGCGACACAAGCGGCCGTCCCCCGACCGGGCGGAACCGCGAAGGACGACCCGGCCCAAGTGCGGGATGCCGCTCAGCAATTCGAAGCCTTGTTGTTGGGGCAGATTCTGCGCAGCGTGCGCGAGAGCGGCGGCGGCTGGCTGGGTTCGGGGGGAGACGCGACCGGAGATTGCGCCACCGATTTCGCCGAACAGCAGTTTGCGCGCCTGCTGGCGGAGCAAGGCGGGCTGGGATTGGCGGCGTTGATCTCGCAGGGGCTGGCGCCGAAACCAGAACCGGAGGGCTAGAGACTCCAGGCCTGGGAAGCCACGGCCGTCGCGGTTTCCGGCGGGACCGACCAGGGATTTTCAGCCGCGATCACGGGTTCGGCTAAGGGAACTGCCGCCGCCCACGCCTCCGAGAGCGTCGAGAGCAGCCCCAACACGTCGGCCAGAGGCTCATCGCTTTGCCGCTGGTTGGCTTCGAGCAGCCGGCGCAACATGTAGTCGTAGAGGGCGGCCAGTCGAGTGGCAATTTCGCTTCCCTGCTCGTGGTGAAGCGAAGCGTTGAGCTCGATGACGATTTCGCAAGCTTTGGAAATCGACCGGGAGCGCTCCGCAATCTTCCCTTCCGCCAGAAAGCGGCGCGCCTCGCGGACCGCGCCCAGAGCCCCCTGATACAGCAGGCGGATCAACTCAAGCGGGCTCGCCGAAAGAACCCGGCTTTCCAGATAGGTATCATGAGCGCTGTTCCACATGCGTCTATTCCCTCCGACTCCTCGCTCCACACTTCGGCTCTATTTGCGGACCGCGCCACCCAGCGGAACAGGCGCGGCCGGCCTCTACTGGTCCTTGGATGACTGCAGATCCTCCGCCATGCGCAACACGTACTCCGGCGGAATCTGCGACACCACTTCTTTGGTCTTGCGGTTCACCACCTGCACGACGATGCGGCGCGACTGCCGGTCCATTTGAAACATGAGCTCATTTTCCTGGCCGAACATTTCGGTCGCATTCACCGCTTTCACAGCCTGAACGATTTCACGCTGGGCAGCGGGGAGCTCCACAGGCGCCACCGGCGCCGTCGCGGGCTGCATGAGGTTGCCGACCGAGCTGATATCCATAACGGCTCCTTTGAGAAGCCCGACGGGCTGCCCGCCACGGCCTCTTCCTCACCCTTGCTTATCGGTTCGCCGCCCGAAAGCTTGTACCGCGCCGCCGCCCTTGCCCGGCTGGCGTCGCCGCCGGTACCGGGTTGCCCTGCTCCCAGCGCCCCCGCGACCTTGGGCTCAAACCGAGCACGGACCGGCCGATAAGCACTCCTAGAGACCAACGCACCATGGCCCATAGCGTGCCAATGATCGGGCTGCGCACTGAGGAATTGCCCTGGATCCGCCTGCTCGTGACCCTGCTCCGTCATCCCGATCCCACCGTCCCGGAACTGGCCCGCCAAGCCCTGCTCTACCTGTCGCACGCCTCCGATACCGCCCATCCCCCCAAACCCGAGACCCGCGAGGCCCTCTAGAGCCCAGCCTCCCCTCCCGGCCCGGCAGACCCGCCCGGGGGGTCATGTTACAGTGCAGGGTGTGCCGCCGCGAACCGTCTGCCAGGTTCTCGAAGAAACCGCGCGCCAGTACGGCGATGCACCCGCCTTGCGCCAGCCCGCTTCCCGCGGCGCTTACGTCACGGTTTCCTGGAACCAATACCGGTGCGCCGCCGAAGAAATTGCCGCCGGTCTCCGCGCGTTGGGAGTCGGCAACGGCGACATTGTCGCCCTGAATTCAGAAACCCGGCTGGAGTTCTACCTCGCCGATTTGGGCATCATGGCGAACGGCTCGGTCTCTGCCGCGCTCTATCCCAACTACCCCGCCGCCGACCTGATTGCGACGCTGCAGACGGCCGGCGCTGTCGCCGCGTTTGTCGAAGATCCCAAGACCTGGCAACCCCTGCGCGGCGCCGCCGTGCGGCATTGGATTCTGCTCACCGGGGAAGCCGAGGGAGCGCTCTCTCTCGATGCGCTGCGCGAGCAAGGGCGCGCGGCGCTGGCCCAAGACCCGGGGCTCGGCGAACGCCTGCGCGACGCGGTGCAGCCGTCCGATCCCGCCATCCTCTATCTCACCTCCGGCGCCACCGGCGAACCCAAAATGGCGCTGGTCTCCCATCACGCCCTGGTTTCCAACATCGATATGGGACCGGCGGTGCTGCCACTCGGCCCCGCCGACGCTACCGTCGCGTTTCTTCCTTCGGCGCACATCGCGCAGCGCGTGGTGATGGAGTTTTTGCCGCTGCGCTGCGGCATGCCGGTGACGTTTTCCGAGAGCCTCTTAAAACTGCCGCAGGAGATCCGCGCCGTTCGCCCCACCATCCTGCTGGCCCCTCCGCGCATGTGGGAGAGGATCTATTCCAGCATCTGCACGGAGCTCAACAAGCGCCCGGCCGCCGTGCGCAAAGTGTTTTACGCGGCCTTGGGATTATCGCTGGCGGCGGCGCGCCACCGGCGCCAGGGCCAGCCCGTTCCCCTACGCCTTCGGGCGCCGCTGGCGTTGGCGGACCGGCTGCTCTTCCGAAAGATCCGGGCGCGCTTCGGCGGGCGCATCCGCGTGGCCGCGTCCGGCGCCGCCCCGCTGGGCAAAGACCTGGCCGAATTCTACGAAGCCATCGGCATGCCGCTCATCGAAGGCTACGGGCTGACCGAAGGCGGCGTGGCCACCCTCAATCCGCTCGACGCCCCGCAACCCGGCAGCATCGGAAAGCCTCTGCCCGGCGTTGAGATGCGGCTGGCGGAGGATGGCGAACTGCTCATCCGGAGCGCCTGCCTGTTCCTCGGCTACCTTCACGATCCCGCCACCACCGCCGAAGTCTTGCGCGACGGCTGGCTGCATACCGGCGACCTGGGCCACATCGACGCCCGCGGCTACGTCTTCATCACCGGCCGCAAGAAGGAGCTGATCGTTTCCTCCACCGGCAAGAAAGTCTTTCCCGCGCGGGTCGAGAACCTCTTCAAGATGGAGCCGCTCATCAGCCAGGTGCTGCTGATCGGCGACCGCCTGCCGTACCTGACGGCGCTGTTCACCGTCAACCCGGGCGCGGCGGTGGGGTTGAAAGGGATGGGGGAATGGAAGAACCGCCCGGCCGACGAAGTGGCGCAAGCCCCGCCCGTCCTGGCCGAGATTCAGAAGACGGTCCAGCGGGTCAACCGGCAACTCGCCCCGTTCGAGCAGGTTCGCAAGTACCGCGTGCTGCCGCGCGATTTTTCCATCGAGCGCGGCGAACTGACCGCCACCATGAAAGTACGGCGCACCCGCGCCCTGGAAAACTTTCAGGAGCACATCAACGAACTGTACGCCGGACGGGAGTGATCCGCCGGCCGCCGCTCTTTGGTAGAATAAATGGAGTTATGGCGATTCCGAATGTAAAGCGATTCCGGCCCTTCTGCCCCACCTGCAATGACAATTTCACCCTGATGGCCGTCCTCCCCAAGGACGCCAGCGTCGACAAGTACTTGTCGGACGCCGTGGCGCGCCACGATCACAAGGCGTTCCAGGAATCCAAGGTCCTCCACTTCAAGGTCCGCGTCGGCCAGCAGAAGCAGAAGAAGGCGAAGTAGTTTTTCAGACGCTTCCCGCGCCGAAGTCCCGCTACAACCGGGCTTTCAACGTGCGCAGCGCCCGTGTGCCTTCCTGCGCCACCTCCGCGTCCGGATCGGTGCTCAGTTTTTGGAGGTGGTCGATCGACTGCTGATCGCCGCTCCGCCCCAGCACGCGCGCCAGTCCGATTTTCTCGTCCTTGGTGCCGCTGTCGAGCGGCGCATACAGCGCTGTCCGCACCCGCTCGTCGCGCGCCAGTTCCACCAGGTAGGCGAAGGCCACGCCTTCCCAGGATGACGAATTCAGCGTGTTGATCAGGGAGGTCAGCGGGCTGAATTCACTGATCTCGGTCTTTCCCAGCATCGCCTGCGCAAAGGCCAGAGCCAGCCGCGGTGGGGTCTTGCCTTCGTCCATCCAGGCTCTCTCGAGCATGGGCAGATCGGCCGGATCGTGCAGCCGCGCGAAGCCCTCGGCCGCGGCCGCCCGCATCTTATCGTCTTTATCCGTCAGGTAGCGCTCATAGAGCGGCCGGCTGGCGGGGACGGGCAGCATGGCGATGGCGGTGAGCGCGGCGCGGCGTACAGCGGCGTTCCGCGCCCGGTTCAAGGCATCCGTCAGGTCCGGAACCGCGTCCTTGTTTTGCAGCAGGCCGGTGGTCTCGATCGCCGCCACCTGCACCTTCGGATTGAAATCGCGCAGCAGGAAGCTAATGCGCGGCGCGGCGGATTCATCGCGAATCTTCTGCAACGCGCTGAGCGACTCGTAGATTACGTCGGTGTCCTTGGAGTGGATCGCCTCCAGCAGATCGGGCACGGCCGCCTTGCCGCGCAGAATCCCGACGGCGCGCGCCGCATTCGCCCGCGCCTCCGTGTCGCCCCCGCCTCGCGCCAGTTTCCCGAGCGCGGCGATCACCTCCGGCCTCACCATCATGTACGCATCGATCACCTGGTCGTTGGTGTCGGTGAACTTCCCCTTAATGCTGCTGCCGACGCGCTTGATCGAGGAGGCGAAGCCGGTCTGCACATAGCCCGGCAGATAAAAATTCACCAGACCGTCGGTGGCGCGGATCTGCACTTCGGGGTCGTTGTCCTGAGTGGCCCCAATCAGCGGATCGAGACTGCGCAGGGTGCCAATTTGCGTGATCTGTTTGACCGCCTCGATGCGCACGTCGAGGTCCGAGTTCTTCAAGAATTCTTGCAGTTGCGGAAGTGCGTTGGAGCCCGCCTTGGCCGCCTCTCGAACGTCTTTGGGAGTCACGTCGGCGGCCGCCAGAGGCAACAGGGCAACCAGAGTCACCAGGACCGCTCGGTAGAAGTTCATATTTCTACTGTACTCCGGCGGGTGAATCGGCGTGTCCGGTCGGTAGCGCCTTTCCCGGCGGCTCCCCGCCCGGCGGCGCATTCGTCCTACCGGACGAACTCGACTTGGACGCGCTTGGGAATGAGCCCGGCTTCGAAACCCAGGTCGAGCAGTTTCTGCGCGGCCTGGGGCACGATGTCGCCGCCGTCCACCGTGAAGTGGTTGACGTACATCCCCACGAACTTCTCCGCCAGCCGCGGCTCCATGTCGCGCGCGAACTGCATGGCGTACTGCAGGGCTTCGTCGTGGTTGTCCAGCGCGTACTGAATGCTGTCGCGCATCAACCGGCAGCACTCGCTTTGAACGTCCGAATCCAACGAGCGCAGCAGCACATTGCCACCCAACGGCAGCGGCAAACCGTAGGCGGTCTTGAACCACCGGCCCAGGTCGACCACGCGGTGGAAGCCCTCTTTATCAAAGGTCAGCTGGGCTTCGTGGATGATCAGCCCGGCATCCACCGTGCGTTCCTTCACGGCGTTCGTAATCTGATCGAAGCGCGTGATCACGGGCTCGAAATCCGGCTGGAAGAGCTTGCAGGCCAGATACGCCGTAGTCAGCTTGCCCGGAACGGCCACGCGTTTACCTTTGAGATCGTCGGGTTCCATCGGGCGAGTGGAAATGATCATCGGCCCGTAGCCATCTCCAATGCTGGAGCCGCTGGCCATCAGCACATACTTATCGGCGACATACGGGTACGCGTGGTAGGAAATCGCGCTGAGCCCATAGCAGCCTTCGATCGCTTTTCGATTCAGGGTCTCGATGTCCTCAAGAACGTGGCGGAACGAGATTCTGGCCGAACGGACCTTCTTCGTTGCCAGCCCGTAGAACATGAACGCGTCATCGGAATCGGGACTATGGGCGGCAACAATTTCCTGGGGAGCTACCGAGGTCATAAGTTGGAATACTCCAGTGTACACCAGGGGGGATCAGAGAACCGAGGGCGCGGCGGTGAGGAGCCGCCGAAAAAACGAAAAGGGCGGTCACCGATCCAGTGTGCGACCTCGGAAGCTTCTGTTGGCGGTCATCCGTTTTGCGCATCAAGCGCTGTGCTTCGTACTGCCAAGCACCGGTGAATCCAACCGTTCAGTACTTCCTCTACCGCATGGTCACTCACTGGAGGTGAGGCCGCCCTGTTTCTGGCCCGGCTCTATATGTCACCTCCTGCCGACCCTGGGAGAGCCAGCATGGAATCTTCCGATTCCACCTTCAGTCTTACTCCAGCCTGCTATGCTTGTCAATGGTTTTAGCGGTACTTTTTCGTACTACTGGAACAGTTAATCGTGTTTCGGAGCTTCTTCTCGACAAGACTCGGGTCTTTATCCGGCGCGCCTTCCATCCGCCGCCTGAAGACCTACTCCGCGCAGACCGGCTATGCCTATCAATACTTCTACGAAGGGTATCGTTCGTACCGTAAGGCTCGAGCCGAAACCGGGACCGAATTCGTCTTTCGCGTCTGGGCCGGCCGCAAGTCGGGCATCGTGGTTCGCGTGTTGCTGGCCGATGACGCCGTCCATGCCTGGGAGCAGGCCCATACTCGCGCGCTCACGGCCACCGAGCGCTACGCCATCGCCAAGATGGCCTTGTTTCAGGCGTTCGACGAGCGCGCCACGCCGGCGCTCCTAAAACAGGACGTCTGCGTGCGCCTCGCCGACGTGGACGCCATTCTGGAAACGCTCGGGATTGAACCGGAGGAGTGACGCTGCTCCGACGCACCGGTCCCGCGCTAGATCCCCGCGCCGTCGGTCAGCCGCACATTGCCCGCGTTGCCGCTGCCCAGGATCCCGACCACCGCCTCCAGCAGATCGCTGTCTTCGGCGAACTGCGCACAGTCGAGTGTGACCACCTGATCGACCGGAATTCCACCCGGCAGCGCGGTTTCCGCCGGAGCGCCGAATTGAATCAACACCAGGCCGGCTTGAAACGCAGTGCGGACCGCCTCCGCACCGGGCTCCCGCCCCGCCGCCACATGCACCAGGTAGCCCAGATCGAATAGATGCCGCTCGACCAGTTGCGCCGTCTCCAGAGTCCCCTTGCCCAGCCGGATCACGTACGGCCGGTGCCCGATCCGCGCCAGTCGCTCCGCTTCCGTCACCGGGCCGGAATGGTGGTGCGTGTCCGGACGCGCGATCATGCCCGCGCCCAGGGTCTCATTGGTGATGGGGTCGATCAGGATAAACGCGCCGGTGGCGCGGTTCTGGCGGTACGCGTCGAAGAACACGGGCCGCTGCGCTTCCACCGCCACCACGCCGATTTCGTTGAGCTGCAGGTGGCTGGCGCGCTCGTGGCCCAGCGTGTTGATGTCCACCCGGTGCCGGATCTCCCGCACCCGCGCCTGCACCATTTGCGTGCTGTGCTTCAACAAGTACGGCCGGTGCGGTTCCATCGGCTTCTCGTTCATCCACACTACCGTAGCTTCGAAGCGCCGCCCGGCGTACGGCGCATTGTCGGCGCGCACCAGCATGTCCCCGCGGCTGATATCGATTTCGTCCTCCAGGCAAACCGTCACCGACATCGGCGCAAACGCCTCTTCCAGCTCGCCGTCATAGGTGACAATCGACTTGACCCGGCTGGTTCTGCCCGAAGGCAGTACCGTAACGGCGTCCCCCTTGCGCATCACGCCCGACGCGATCTGCCCGGCGAAGCCGCGAAAATCCAGGTCCGGCCGGATCACGTACTGCACCGGGAAACGCAGGTCGGTCAGGTTGAGATCGCGGTCGATCGGCACCGTCTCCAGGTGTTCCAGCAGGCTCGGCCCGCGGTACCACGGCGTGCGCGCGCTCCGTTCCACCACGTTGTCGCCCTGCAGCGCGCTGATCGGAATGAACTGGATGTCCCCGGCTTTCAACTGATCCGCGAAGGCTTTGAAATCGGCGCGGATCGAGGTGAACACTTCTTCCCGATAGTCCACCAGGTCCATCTTGTTTACTGCCACCACCAGGTGCGGAATCCCCAACAGCGTGGCGAGGAACGCGTGGCGGCGCGATTGCGGCAGCACGCCGTAGCGCGCGTCGATCAGGATCACCGCCAGGTTGGCGGTCGAGGCCCCGGTCGCCATGTTGCGCGTGTACTGCTCGTGCCCCGGTGTGTCGGCGATGATGAACTTTCGCTTGGCGGTCGCAAAGTAGCGGTAGGCCACGTCGATGGTGATGCCCTGCTCGCGCTCCGCCCGCAGCCCATCGGTCAGCAGCGAAAGGTCGAGCCCATTGGTGGTCAGGTTGCGCGTGGCTTTACGCACCGAGGCCAGCTGGTCCTCATACACGCCCTTGGAATCGTAGAGCAGGCGGCCGATGAGCGTCGATTTGCCGTCGTCCACGCTGCCCGCCGTCGTGAAGCGCAGCAGTTCAGTTTGAGCAGTCTTGACCAGCCATTCCGCCGTCTCGACATCCACTTCGGGAGAGACCACTAGAAATACCCCTCCCGCTTCTTCAGCTCCATCGAACCCTCCTGGTCGTGGTCGATTACCCGGTTCTCCCGCTCCGACCGGCGGAACTGAATCATCTCCCCGATGATCTTGGGCAGCGTGTCCGCCTCCGAGTGAATCGCACCCGTGCAGTACGTGCAGCCCAATGAGCGCATGCGGCTCATCACCATCTGCGGCTTTTCCCCTGGCAGGAGCGGCAGGTTGTGCTCCAGCGGAATCAGCGATCCGCCCCGCACCAGCATCTCCCGATCCTTGGCGAAATACATCGGCACAATCGGAATGTTCTCCAGGTAGATGTAATGCCATACATCCAGCTCGGTCCAGTTGGAGAGCGGAAACACGCGAATGGTCTCGCCTTTATCCAGGCGGCTGTTGAACAGGTTCCACAACTCCGGCCTCTGGTTTTTCGGGTCCCACTGGCCGAAGGAATCGCGAAACGAGTAGACCCGCTCCTTGGCGCGCGACTTTTCCTCGTCGCGGCGCGCCCCGCCGAAGGCGGCGTCGTATCCGCCCTGTTCCAGCGCATCCAGCAACGCCCGCGTCTTCAGCAGCGCGCAGCATTTCTGCGTGCCCAGCCGGAACGGGTTGGCCCCGTCCTCGATTGCCTTGGTATTGGTGTGCACAATCAGCTGGACCCCAAGCTCCGCGCAAAACCGGTCGCGGAACTCGATCATCTCGCCAAACTTATAAGTGGTATCGATGTGCAGCAGCGGAAATGGAATCTTGCCCGGGTAAAACGCCTTCTGCGCCAACCGCACCATCACCGAAGAATCTTTGCCGATCGAGTACAGCATCACCGGCTTCTGGAATTCCGCCGCCACTTCCCGCAGGATGTGAATGCTCTCCGCTTCCAGAGCGCGCAAGTGCGTGAGGATCCGTTCGGTCATTGGGACTTAGATTCCACTGCGGTGCCGGTGTGCTATGGTCGGGGATTGGGCCGCCCTTGCCGGTCCTTCTGTCTCATTATACATGATCTCCCGCCAAATCACGATGAAGTCTATCGGCATGGTGGTGATTGCGGTCCTGCCCCTCCTGGCGCAATCTGGGCAACCTTCGGCCGAGCGCATTCGCGAGCACGTCAGGTTTCTGTCCAGCGATCTGCTCGAAGGCCGCGGCGTCGGCCAGCGCGGCGGCGATCTGGCCTCCGAGTACATCGCCAACCAGTTCGCGCTGGCGGGCGCACAGCCCGCCGGCGACAACGGCACCTATTTCCAGAAGGTGCCGCTCATCGGCGTGGAACCGGGCCTCGGCGCGGAGTTGTCCGCGACGGCCGGGAATCGCACCGAGTCCTTCGCCTGGCTGACGGAGTTCGTCGGTCCCAGCCTCCAGCAGATACCGGATACGCAATTCGAAGGCGACGCCGTCTTCGTCGGCCACGGCATCGCCGCCAAGGAATGGAACTGGGACGATTTCAAAGGCCTGGACGTCCGCGGCAAAGTGCTGGTGCTGTTCACCAACGAGCCCGCGTCCACCGATCCCAAATTCTTCGACGGCCGCGCACTCACCTACTACGGCCGCTGGACCTATAAGTACGAGGAAGCATTGCGCCGCGGCGCGGTGGCGGCTATCCTCATCCACACCACGCCAACCGCCGGGTACGGCTGGGACGTGGTACGCAGTTCCTGGGGCGGCGAAGATCTGGAGGTCCAACTCGCGCCCGGCGAACCAGCGCTGGCGTTCGCCGGCTGGGTCTCGCGCGAAGCGGGAGACCGGCTGCTGGCCCTCGCGGGCAAGAAGGTCGACGACCTGCTGGCGGCCTCCGAATCGCGCGACTTCCGGCCCATCCCGCTCGGCATCCGCATCCGCGGCCGCATCCCGTCGAAAGTGCGCGGCATCGAAACCCGCAACGTGGCCGCCGTCGTGCCCGGCAGCGACCCCAAGCTCAAAGACGAGGTGGTCCTCTACTCCGCTCATTGGGATCATTACGGAGTCGGCGATCCGGTCGATGGAGACGCCATCTACAATGGCGCCATCGACAACGCCACTGGCTGCGCCGTCCTGCTGGAACTCGCCCGCGCCTGGGCCGCGCGCCCGCAAAAGCCGCGGCGCTCCGCCCTGTTTCTGGCCGTGACCGGCGAAGAAGGCGGTACGCGCGGCTCCCAGTTCTACGCCGCCCATCCTCTGTTTCCGCTGGCCAAAACCGCCATCGATCTGAACTACGACGCTCTCTTTCCCTGGGGCCGCGCCCAGGACGTGGTCATCAACGGAGCCGAGCGCACCACCGTCGCGCCGCTGGCCCAGGCCGTCGCCCGGCGCCTCCATCTCACCATTTCACCCGATAGCGAGCCCGAACAGGGGCACTATTTCCGCTCCGATCATTTCTCCTTCGCCCAGGTGGGGATTCCGGCGTTCTCCATCGACCACGCCACCCAATTTGCCGGAAAGCCCGCCGACTTTTATCAGAAGGCCTGGGAAGAGTTCAACCAGAAGCACTACCACCAACCTTCCGATGAATTTCATTCCGATTGGGATTTCACCGCCCTCCAGCAGGCCGCCGAATTTGGCCTTCTGCTGGGCACCGACATCGCCAATCAGGACCAGCTTCCCGACTGGAAACCCGGCGACGAGTTTCACAGGTAGTGTGTTAGGCTTTTCTGCAGGAGGATAGGGCATGAGGGTGACACGCACGATGTGGATCGGTTTCGCCGCGGCGGTCTGTTTGGGCACGCTGGCCTGGGCGGCTACCAAGGGGATTCTGCATCCCGAGATGAAGGTGGAGCAAGGAAGCTACGATAAGCCCATAGCGACGCTAGGCTCGAAGCCTACCGACCCTTGGTCCGGAACCACAGTCGCCGCCGGCGTCGACGGCAAGCCGCAACCGGGCAAACCCGTCAGCATGGTCGGCGAGATCGTGGACTTCTCCTGCTATCTCCAGGTGGGCAAGCACGGGGAGAAGCACCGCGGGTGCGGCCAGAAGTGCGTGCAGAACGGCAATGCCGCCGGCTTGTTGACCAAGGACGGCTCGCTCTTTGTGTTGATGGCAGAAGAGCACGACCCGAGGCGGGATGGCGGTGTCGATATTCGCACCGCCGCAGTCGAACACATGGGCCACATCGTCGAAGTCAACGGCACCGAAGCGTCCGTCGGCGGGTACAACGCGATCTTCGTTCAAGGATTAGCCAAGAAATAGATGCGCATGGGTTCCTCTCAAGGGGCTGCGGCGGTTGCGCTCGCGGCCCTTTGCGGCGCGGCGTGGGCCGCGGACAAAGCGCCCCGCGAACCGCTGGGACTTCCGAAAATCGAGTGGCCTAAGGATAATCGCTACTCCGCTGCCAAGGCGGAACTGGGCCGCGATCTGTATTACGATAAGCGCCTCTCCGCGGACGAGACCATCTCCTGCGCCACCTGCCACTCCCCCCAGTTCGGGTTCACGGACGGTGCGCCGGTCTCCACCGGAATTCGCGGCCAGAAGGGCGGGCGGAGCGCGCCTACCGTGATCAACCGCGCGTTTTCGCTGGCCCAGTTCTGGGACGGCCGCGCCGTCACTCTGGAAGAACAGGCCAAGGGCCCCATCGCCAACCCCATCGAGATGGGCAACACGCATGATGCGGTGGTCGCCACTCTACGGAGGATTCCGGGATATCCTCCGCTGTTTGCCACCGCCTTTGGCAGTGACCAGATCGATATCGACCGCGTGGCCCTGGCCATCGCCACCTTTGAACGGACCATCCTCTCCGGGGATTCGCCGTACGATCGTTACAAAAAGGGCGACAAGAAGGCACTGACGCCCGAACAGGTCCGCGGCATGTCCGTCTTCTTCGACAAGGCCAAGTGCGACCGCTGCCATGAGAACACCAATTTCACGCTCAACGCGTATAACAACATCGGCATTGGCATGGATAAGCCCAATCCCGACCTGGGACGCTATGTCATCACGAAAGACCCGCGCGACTGGGGCGTCTTCAAGGTCCCAACTCTGCGGGACATCGAGCACACGGCGCCCTACATGCATGATGGACGCCTGAAAACGCTCGAAGAGGTGGTGGACTATTACGACAAGGGCGGCATTCCCAACCAGAATCTCGATGCCAACATCAAGAAGCTGAATCTCACCGAGCAGGAAAAGAAAGATCTGGTGGCGTTTCTGAAGGCGCTCAGTGGCGAAGGCTGGCAGCAGGCGCAGCCTCCCGCCCAGTTGCCACAGTAAATTGCACTGCGCTTGTCAACAAGCGCAGCCCTCTATTGCATTCGGGCGCCGCCGGCTAAGGCCGCTCCCGTCAGTGAGCCGCCCTGCCCGGCCCCTGCACCGGAAATCAGAATCGGTAGCGCCGCCGCGATGCCGGCAACTGAATTGCTATCGGTCGGCGTAATGGAGAAACCAAACAGGTTCGCCACCGTGGGAGTGCCGCTGATGGTGCAGTTTCCCGTTCCCGTCAACGAAAGTCCGTTCGGCAGGGAGCCGGACGCCAGCGAACACGACACCGCCCCAGTGCCGCCACTGGTGGCTAGCACCTGTGAGTACGGCGTCCCAACCGTCCCGCCAGGTAGCGAACTGGTCGTGATCGCTGGCGTTGCGTTGACTACGACGTTAGAGAACGTCGTATCGACCGTGCTCGTTCCGTCAGTGGCTCTGATCGTGAACGTGAAAGTGCCCGCGGCAGTCAGGGTCCCTGTCTGCGTGCAGGACGTTCCAGTGGTGCCCGTAAAACAGGTTCCGGCTAGTCCGGTTGGCTGAGTACCGCTCAACTTTGACCAGGTGACCGTACCCGCAAAATTGCTGGCCGTGAGCGTTCCGCCCGCCGAACCCGACGTGATGACTTGTCCGTTCGTCCAGGGTCCTAGACTAGTGGGGGAGACGGAAGCCGATGGAGCGGACATCCCATACGGAAAAGCGCCAATGTCTGGCTTGGCATTCGCTAGATCCAGCACAACAACGCCATCTGATTTTTTATATAGATAGACCCCTACCCCATTGCTCCACGAGATCGCTGGGCTAACAGTAATTGTATTGCCGCTGACCGCGGTGACGCAGGTTGTGGGCGACCCGACCGTATCTCCGACCCGGATACAGTCCCCAAGAACCGTGGCGAGTCCGCCAGGAGAGGTCGGCCAGTTTGGCCCCCATCCCCCTAGTGATCCCGGTTGAAACGGGGCTCCGTTGTTGACAATCAGAGTTTGGCTGTTCGATCCTGTTCCGTTGGTGGTGGCGAGAGAGGAGCCCGTACCTCGTAACTGAGATCCTGATGTCAATGTGCCATCGGTCGGGTAATTGGCGAACCCTGGACTACCGGTGCGACAAGTATGGCTACCATCCGCACAAAACGAGGTAGTTCCGTCCGTAAAGTTATTTCCCAGATACAGGAAGCCATCCCCAGTTGTGCTGCATGAATAGGCTTGGCCCCCTCCCGCCGATTGGTAGGACACGTTGTTGACCGAAATTCCACCAGCAGTTGAACCATTGCAGCTTAGGACCTGACTGGCGATTTGGGTCAGTGTGTTGTTGTAAACCTGCGTTTTCAGAACGACATCGCCACTCCCCGACCCGTTATCCACTCCGCCGCTGTCGGTGATGTTCACGTAGTTGAATCGGACGATGTTGTTCGTATACTGGAGGGAACTGTCACCGCGCATTTCCATGAAATGACAGTTTAACCCACCGTGGCAGTTTTTCTCGATGTTGCCTTCCGTGAGGATGAACTGATCGTTTGGCGGCGACGGTTGCTCCTGAATGAAGTCGATGTGCTGGCCGCTGGATTCGTTCAATTCGTGACAGTAGGTATTACGGATCACGAGATGGTCGCCGAAAATGTCGTGGCAATCCCCTGCTGTGTTAATCAGTTCGTTGTGATCCATCAGGTTTCGACTACCGGCCAAATAGATCCCAACATTGTTCGCCGGGGCGCTCGTGATCTGGTAGTAGTTATTTACAATCGCATTGTCCGACGCCCCGCCCGGATCGCTGTTGCGCCATAGGCTGCCGCCGCTGCTGCTGACAACATGATTGTTGTCGATCAGGACATGGTTCGTGCTGGCGTCGGCGGAGATCCAAGTTCCGCTGATTGTGCCCTGGAATCCCGTGATGCGGATATAGGACTTGCCCGCTACGCTGAACCCGGTCGTGATCGTTACGGTTTCGCCAGAGTTCGCCTGAAGAGTAGTGACCGCCCCCACGCTGCCGCTGGCTACGGTCGGAGCGGTGTAACTGGCCTGCCCCCCACTCGCATTGCTGTGGACGTTGCAGACCGCGCCTGCTGTGCCCGCACAGGTGTTAAACCCGGCCTGTGTAGTTACTTGGGTTTGAGCCCACCCGATTCCCGCCGCGAGTGCCAACCCTATGAGTAGTTTTCTCATTTGAAACTCACCGTGTAAACCGTGCCGTCCGATGCAGCGGAGCGCGTGGCAGTCGGAGCTTGCGAACCGCTGGAGGTTAGTTTATAAACCATTACGCCATCCTGTCCGTTGTCGTCAGTAAAACTGCCCACTAGTAGGTATCCCCCCGTTGGAATATACGTGCCCGATGCACTGACATTTCCGCCAAATCCGAGTGTGATACCAGTAGCCGTGTTGACAACGGAAGGCCAAACCCAAGAGGCAGTGGAACTGATTAATCCACCCGCCCCTTGATCTAAAGCACTAGCTCCGGCAATCACTGCACCGAAGCCTACCCCATACTGAGCCGTCACGGTCCAAGAGACGGTAATCGTAACGTCGCCGGATGGGACGGCACTGAGCGTGTGACACTCGAACGCCTGGCCTCCGGCCGCATCCGTGCCGAAGACGATTGTGCTATACGTGCTCGATCCGTCTGTGCAGACAGGTGCTGGAGACAATGCGGTCCCCCCGTGAATCCATCCGCCTACCGAAATGATTTGGCCTGCAACCACCCCATGACACGGGACGGTAAACGATGTGCCGCTGGCCAGGTTGGCTGGCTGGCAGGTTCCCGCGAGATAGACGCCGCTCGGTGCTGCACTTGCATCAATCTCCAAGGCTACGTCGCCGTACGCACTGGCGGAGGTTGAACCAAAGGTTAGAGTAGTGCTGGTGCTTCCGCTATCGATACTGGATGAGATCGTGCCAATTGTGGGAGTCGCAAAGTAGGCATTAGTGCCCCCTCCTGCATCGAGAGCAAACCCTGTTGGTTGCGTGATCCCGGCCGGGTTGGTGGCGTTACTTGCAAACGCAATAACCGGATTGGTGCTGGTTACCGCATAAGGAAAGACCGGAGCAGGTGTACCGCCCGTGGTCTTTGCTTGCTCCCAGGCGATCTGTTTAATTGCCCCCGTGCCGGTGTGAGTCATACCAGAAAGCCGATAGATACTGATCACGGCCCCTGTTGCGGCATCGTTTGGGCAACCAAAAGTGAGCGTGCGGCTGGTGGTGCTGGTGGTCTTCGTGTCGCCAGCACAAATATAAATACTATTAGCGGCCGTGTTGCTGCCCGCTTGCATCCAACACGTAAACACCGCTTCACCCGTGGAATCCGTCATCGTCGGGAAGATGTCGACCGTGGCGGAAGCACTCACTATGCCCAATAACACATCGCCTACAGCAGGACTGAAGGCTGCACTGGCATAAGTTGTAGTGTTCGCCGAAGAGGACGTGGCACTCACGAAGGTTGACACCCTACCGCCTGCACTGACCGGAAATACCGGCCCCATCGGCACCGACTGGCCGAATAGAGCCCCTACGAACAGAAGACCGGCTACTAGCGTCCTCATCTCGTGACTCTCCAATTTAGAGTGACCGCCCCCGGCGTGATCGCGCCCGCCGTCCAATTGCAGACGTCGAAGTTTACATACCCGGCCGTGGGATAGGCTGCGATCGTCAAGCCGCCCGTGGTCGCCGGAACGTATCCGGTGACCGCCTTAATGCTTCCATTCGGAGTAAAAGACACGATGTCGGTGGTGGCCACCCCCGCCGCTGCAGAGCTGTTCACCGAACCCTGAGTCACGGTCTGACAGGCGGCGGACGCGATTGAACTCGTCGCCAGGGCCAGAGCGCCGCTGGCGATCGTAGTGGTTCCGCCGGAGGCGGCGCCCCACGCCATCACCGCGCAGGTCTTGCCGCCCAGAGACGTTGTGGAGGCCGTGGCCTGAAGTACCTGGGTATTGGTCGGGTTCCCCCCGGATGGCATGACAATGCAAGTGTCCGCGGCCTGGTTCGCAGCGCCGTAGATCCGGGTATCATTCGTGCCATTGGCCGATAATTCCGGCAAAACCAGTCCGGCCGGCGCCGTCCCATCCCCGCAGGACAGCACGCCGGCACTGATCCGGCAGGCGCCAGCAATTAACTTTCCGTTGGCGTCATAAACCCCGATGGTATCTTGCGTCCGTGCGCCCGATCCGTGGCGTTCAATGGTCGCGTCCACCGGCTCATAGACCCCGCTATGTGCGTGGTCTGACTTCGCAGGCGTTAGAGCAGTCCCGCTACCTGCAAGGTTTGCCTGCCGCAATATCGTCGCGTCCACCGGCTCATACACCCCGGCGTGCGCATGATTCCCCAGCGCCACGGTCGTTCCCGTGGTGCCGGTTGGAATTTGCCCGATGGGCACCTTTGTGGTCCCGTCCAGCGAGGCGTACCCGTTCGCCGCGGCGCGGTTCGCCTGGTATTCCAGCGTTGCGTTCGCATCCGGAACCGTGTACGTGCGCGCGGCCGTTGGCCCCGCGATGGCGAAATACGCGCTGCCCGTGCCGCCATTTCCGCGTGGCAGAATGCCGGTCACCGCCGATGCCTGATCCAGATGGAGTGCGTCGTACAGAGGGTCCGTCGCCCCGCCCTGTAACGTCTGGTACTGCGTGCCTTTCGCCAGCCGTCCCCATGCCGCCGCGCCGCGGATTGGCAGATCGCCGCGCGTCGTCAGGACCGTGAGATCCGGCGCGCCTACTTGCGCCGCCGTCGTGGAGTGCGGGTTGTTCGTCGCCGCCAGGTGCGTGTCAATCTGCGCGTGCGTGTTGGTCCCCGCACCTGACAGGTTCTGGTGGACCAAGTTCGATTCGTTGATCGTCAGGTCCACCCGGTCGCTCCCAACGAGCGCTATCCCCAGCCTGTTGTTCGCGGAATTTAACTTGTAAAAGGAGAGATCAATGCCGGCCTTCTGGTAGAACAGCCCCACGCCTACGGTTCCGCTGTTGCTGGCAGTGTTGGCTTCGCCGCCGCTCCCTGTGCCACACGCCAGGCCCGTGCTCGAGACATTACCGCCGGACCACGTGGCGCACCCGTCCGCGGGCACGCTGGTCGCGCTCACGACCTTGGAGCCCGCACCCGTCTTGTCCGCAACCTTGGTGTACATGGCCGACAAGTCGGGGATTCGGGCCGTCGTGAAGGCTCCCGAAACCACCTGCGCGGCGTCCAGCGACAACGCGTCCGACTGTCCGCTCCCGTGGGTGGCGGCATGGGCCGTGGGAGTTCGGGCGTTCGTGAACCGGGCGTCGTTTCCAAGAGCGACGGTGGATCCCGTCTGGCCGGTCGGAATCTGAGCGAGCGGAACCTTGGTGGTGGCGTCCAGCGTCGCCACTCCGCTCGCGCTGCCTTTGTCTGTCGCCGGAACAGCGCCAACCTGCGCCGCCGTCGTGCTGTGAGGATTGCTGACCGACGCTAAGTGAGAGTCTATCTGCGCGTGCGTATTGACCCCTGCGCCGGAAAGTAACTGGTGAGACACGTTGCCGGGCACCAGATCGAAATCAATATGATCGTTCCCATTTAAAGAAACCGACACTTGATTACTGGCGGCGTTCAGCTTGTAGAACTGGATCTCGCTGCCCAGGATGTCCTTGTAGGGCCCCACTCCAGCCGATCCCTGGTTGCTGGCCGTATACTCTTCAGCCGGCGGCGGAGCGCATCGCCCGTCACCCCAGAGAACGGCCGCGGCATCGCACGTCCCGCCGGAAGAAAGGCGAGACATGGGAAAGACTCCCGCGGTGACATCGCCAGCCGCATGGTTATGAGAAGTAGGGGCATAGATGCCCGTATGGAGGTGATCCCCTGCCGCCACGCTCCCCGAAATCGTGCCGATGTTCTGGGTCGCCGAATTGCCGAGCCCCAGGTTCTGTCGGGCAGTCGCAGCGCTATTGAGGTCCGCGAGGTTTTGGAGCGATGTCAGTTTATCCGCAAGTACCGCGCTCAACCCGCTCACATCGGCCTGCGTATGTGTATGCGTCGCCGGCGCCTTACCATTTAGCGCGGCCGTCAAGTCCGGCTGGTCCGTCAGCGCTCCTAGGATGTCACCCCACTTCGCCGGGCTACCGGCGCCACTGGAATTCCCGATCTGGCGCCACCCGCTTGGATCGCAGACGTGGAGCGTTTCATCCGAGGTTCGGATAAATAGGACCACCGGTCCCAGCCCCTGGTAGGTGCAGTTTGCCGGCAACGACTCCCCCGCCGTGAGGGATGCCTTGCCGGAGTAGAGAAGATTGAAATTGTCTACAATCTTCTGCCGCGAAACCCCGATCGCCTCGGTTCCCGGAATGTCCTGAATTTGCCCTAAGGCGCACCAAACTAGTAATCCAAAAACGATCAATCCTCTTTTCATCCTGTTTACCTCAGTGAGTCCCATGTTGTCGTCATCAGCTCAGACCATGTTTTTCCGCCGCCGCAGGGCGCTGACGTTCCATCCACTCGCACGCAATCTGTGGCCTGGCCAGTCACCGAATCCAGACCGGTGCCCGGTGGATTCACCATCAGCACTCGCCCGGCGGCGTACCCCGCAGCTTTCATCGGTCGCAAGTCCAGGCTGGCGGTCAGCCCCGCCACATCCGACATCTGAATCGGAGTGGGTTGGGGGCTGACCGGCGGTGTGGTGACCCGCACTTCGCGCAGGCGCAAAGCGAGCGGGCTGTCCGGGACTGCCCACGATTCGGTGAACTGAACCCGGCCATCGCTGTTGTACGCCACCGAGTAGAAACCCGGCGGGTTCGAGCTGGTGTTGGGCACCAGCTTCACGCGCAGATTGCCGTCTACCACCTTGACGGTCACCATCTGGGTGGCGATCGCCGACCTGTCGGAGGCTTCAAAGCCGTTCCATGAGATGGTCAGCATGCCCGTGAAGCGCGTGCCATCCGCCTTGTAGATCACGTCCTGAATCGTGGTGAGCGGTGGACCGGCCAACCCGGCCTCCATCAGCAGCAACGCCGCCGAAACCGTGCGGAAGAATGTTTTCAAGAAAGCGAACCCTCCTGCCGCTTTCAGTGTAGTTCCCAGCCCCCGGCGCGGCTCCCGTGCCGCATCGCCCGAATCGCCCTAACCACAGGCCAACGCGCCAGTTAACAGAATTCCAAAACGCCGTGACTGGCTTCGCGCCCACTGCTATCCTGGGGGGCAAATGGAACTCAAGCTGGTGCCGCTGGAAGTCCCCGAGGGCGGCAACCTCATCCTCGGGCAGACCCACTTCATCAAGACTGTGGAAGACGTCTACGAGGCCATCGTCAACACCGTGCCGCAGATGAAATTCGGCGTGGCCTTCAATGAAGCCTCCGGGCCGTGCCTGACACGCGTCGATGGCAACGATGACACCTTGAAAGCGTTGGCGCAGAAGAACGCGTCGGCGCTCGCGGCCGGGCATGTCTTCGTGGTGGTGATGAAGGAAGGCTACCCCATCAACGTCCTCGGCCGCATCAAAGACGTGCCGGAGGTTTGTTCGATTTTCTGCGCTACCGCCAATCCCGTGCAGGCTATTGTCGCGGAGAGCGAACAAGGACGCGGTGTCCTGGGAGTGATCGACGGCTTCCCCCCAAAGGGAGTGGAGACGGCCGAGGACGCCGACAAGCGCCGGGCTTTTCTGAGAATGATCGGCTACAAGCGCTGAGCTACTTGGCCAGGTCGATCCCGAACTTCTTCAGCTCTTCGGAATAGTAGCGCCGGTGCAGCAGGTCCCATTCCTCGCTGCCTTCGGGGATTTCCCGCTTCTGCGAGCGGATCTTCAGCCGCGCGGTGCGGTCCACCTTCTCTTCCGCCACCAGCAACTCCGTCATGAAGCGCACGATTTCCAGGCGAACGTTGTTGGGGTCCTTATCCCGCAGCCGCAGTTCGTGGCTCTTGCGCAACATATCGACAATCTTGTGCGACATGTCGGTCACCTTGTCGCGCGACAGCTTCATGGCGTCGCCCGAATCACGGCCCGATGCCCGGATCACCTTCCGCTGAGAGATCAGCGTGTTTTTGATCCGGCGGAACATTTCCTGATAGCTGACGCCTTCGCGCCGCATGTATTCGCTGTATTGGCTGAGCAGGTCGCGCACTTCGTCGTTGAGCCGGTCTTCTACCGCCAGTTCCTCGGAGATCACCTCACCGACTTTTTCGGCAACAAGATCCGGGGACGTGGTTTCAATGATCCCCGGCGTCAACCGTTTTACGAGTTGTCTGGAAATGTAGGTGACGAATTCTCTGGCCAGCAGCATTACGAAACGCGCAAGCCGTAGTGTAGCACGTATGGGACGATCCCTGAGAGCAACGCCTTCGGAAAAGGGCTGGCTGCGGGCGAGGCCGTTGGCGCCGCCGCCTTCACCGGCCTTCGCCCCAATCGGCGCGTGATACTCTGACTACAGCCGGAGGCTCCATGCGATTCCGTTCGGCACTGGTGCTCGTCGCCGCGGCATTGGGCATCTGGGGTATCCTGCGCGCGCAGCGGCCCTTCCAACAATACGACGCCGCTGAATACGTCGACTTTCCCCTTCCCCCGGATTGGAACGCCAAAACCGAGTGGACCCGCGCCCGCCTGCGCTACCCCAGCGTCTACGGCGGCTTCCGCGGCGAGGACCTGAACTGGACCATCGACTACCCGCGCTCCGACCGTCATCTGCTCCAGGGTATCCGCCGGCTGACGCGAATCGACGCCCGCTCGGTGGAACAGGTTGTCGACCTCGACGACTCTGGCGACGTCTACAACTGGCCGATGATGTACGCCGTGGAGGTGGGACACTGGGCCTTGCCCGACTCTCAGGCGGCCCAACTGCGTGAGTTCCTCTTGCGCGGCGGATTCCTGATGGTCGACGACTTTCATGGCGACCAGCCCTACCATGATGTCTCCAGTGAGTGGCAGGTCTTTATCGCCAGCATGGCGAAGGTCTTCCCCGACCGGCCCATCGTGGACATCCAGAACTCCGACGCCATCTTTCACACCGTATACGATTTGGACGATCGCTTCCAGGTCCCCGGCTGGCAGTGGTATCGCAGCCGCCGTACGTATGAGGCCGGCGAAACGGGAAAGATTCCTCACTGGCGGGCGATCTACGACGACAAAGGCCGCGTCATGGTCGCCATCTGCCACAACATGGATCTGGGGGACGCCTGGGAGTGGTCCGACGATCCCCGCTATCCGGAAAAGTGGGCCACCCTCGCCTATCAGATCGCTGTGAATTACTTCATGTACGATCTGACCCACTGATCCAGCCGGTTCCTCACGCGTTTGTACTCGTCCGCCGGGCGGGACCGGTTTCTACCCGGCAGGCTTCGTGCCCTTGTCCCACCCCAGTCCCGGCGCATCGCTTCCCGCCACCGAATAGAGGGCGCCCGGCGCATTGCGGGTCTTCTGGAAGTCCTCCAGCGTCTGGCCGCGCATGGCGGCGTAGATGTGCAAATTCGAAACTCCCACCACCGCGCCTAGCTTCTCCAACATGAAGAAGATCACGCCGTAGTGAATCATCGCCCGCCAGTCCCGGCGTCGCACCAGATCCCGCTCTTCCCCAGTCAGACGAGCCTCTGCAAACGCCCCTTCCGGATCAGCCAGAAACCGCTGCCGGTGCGCGGGCTCGGTCAGCCGGTGCAGAAACTGGTTCAACCGGTACGCCTTCACGCTGGTGGCGTAGGTAAACGGGTACGTGCCCTCCAACTTCTCCACGCCCGCCAGTTGGTGGTGCATGTGCTCCAAATAAGCCTGGGTCTCCCCGGCCAGAGGCTGGACCGCCTCATTTTCGTAGATCGCCGTCGCCAGGCCGGTCATCGTCGGCAGGTAGTAGGTCTGATGGACCTTCTTCACGTTCGCCGACAGCGCGCCCCGCATGATCAGCCACATGATCACTTCCGCGCCTTCCAGCCCGCCCAGCCGCGCGTAATCGGCATGGGTCAACTCGGTCAGCCTCACTGGGTCCTTCTCGATCAGCTCCAGAAACTGCTGGTCCCACTCGGTGTTGTTAAACCCGGCCCGCTCGCCGTGCACCTGGTGCGAGAGGCCGCCCGTGGCCACGATGACCACCGCGAGATCCTCCGGATAGCTCTCAATCGCCCGCCGCAGCGACTGGCCTAGCTTGTAGCAGCGCCGCGCCGTGGGAATCGGAAACAGCAGCACCCCCACCTGCAGCGGCACAATGGCCCCGGGCCACGCCGGCTCATGCGGCCACAACATCGAAAGCGGAGAGAAGCAGCCGTGGTCGAGTCCGCGGTCCTGGAAGACCGACAGGTCGAACTCATCCGCCGCCAGGCCCGCCGCTACGTGATGCGCCAGGCCGGTGTGCCCTTTGACCGGCGGCAGCGCGCGCGGGCCGCCGCCTTCATCCGCCACCGCGTAGTGGTCGTCTATCCCTAGCGCAAAGTGCGAGTAATGGTCGAAGAAAAAACTGGTGACGTGGTCGTTGTAAATCAGAAACAGGACATCGGGTTTCTTCTCCGCCAGCCACCGCCGCACCGGATCAAAGGCCTCGAAGATGGGCGCCCACACCGGATCGTTCTGCTTTTGCCGGTCCAGGGCAAACCCGATGGTTGGTGAGTGGGAGCTGGCGATCCCTCCCAGAATTTTGGCCACGCGTATCTCCTTTCCCGAAACCGGCGGCGCGCCGCTCAGTGCGCCATCAATTCCGCCGCGGGCGCCGCGGCGCCGCGTAGCTTCCGTTTCTCCTGTTGCAGCCCATGCATCGCCATCAACGCTCCAATCGGATGCGCTCCCGCCTCCACCAGTGGATCGGCGTCCTTCCCCGGCTTGTCCGTGTCGATGTTGCGAAACTCCAGACCGGCCAGCAGCGCTTTGGTCTGCACCTCGTTCAGTTCGTATTCAGCCGCCACCGCTGCCGCGTCCTCAAACAGGCGCGCCCGCAGGCTCGGCTTCGACCGCGAATCGTAGAGCAGCTGGTTCAGCTTGTAAGCCCACAGCGGTGGATGGTTGTAGAAGTGGTACGCCTGGTTATGGAAGGCGTAGGGTTTGGGCGGCGCCGGGTTGACCTTGGCCCCCGGCAGAAAGCGCGCCACCGCGTGCCCGTGATGGCTGGTCGGTTGATACGACAGCAACTCCAGATGCTGCTCCCCGGCCGCCCCCAGCGCCAGCGCCCACGGTAGCATTTCCGTGTTCCCCACCTCGTCCAATTGCTCGGAGCTCAGGTTCAGAAAGGAATCGGCGCGGCCGTTCTCCAACTCGTACAGGCACCAGCGGTCAAAGTCATAGGCCGGTTTGTAGTACTTCCACGTTCCCGGATAGTGCGACATCCCTCCGCTGGCTAACACCGCCACCCGCTCCGGCCGGCTTCCCACAATCTCCGCGATCGCCCGGCCCAGGGCCGCGCACCGTCGCGCGCTGGGGAGCGGAGGCAGGTACGTGTTCACGAAAATCGGCACCACCGGGATCTGCCGGCTTTCCAGAATCCACTCGAAGATGGCCGCGAACGAGTGCCCCAGCTCGGCGTCCTGCGAGTACGCCATGTCGAAGTCGCGCCGCACCAGTTGTTCCAGCAGACCTTCGGCCAGAACCCGGTGGATCGGCGGGCTCCAGGCTTTCCCCGCAAACGCCGCCGTGGCCCGGTCGCTCGCCATCACCGCGAACGTCGGCACCGTCTTCAGAAAGAAAGTTTCCATGTGATCGCTGGCGAAAATCACCAGCGCATCCGGCCGCGTGTCATCCAGCACTTGCCCCAGTCGCCTCATGGCCGCAATGCCGGCATCCAGTTGTTGCGGGTCTTCCTCCGGCGGCCGCGTAAACAGCTGCGGCGCGTGCATGGTGGCCATGGCGGCCACGATCTCTCCCATGGGTTCCTCCCTGTAAATCAGTGCGGATGCATCATAGCAACTGAGTGACCAAACGGCCTGATTCTCCAAATAGGACACTTCTCCTCCCGCATCGCGATGCCGCAGTGGGGCACTTCACCCAATTGCGCGTGCTCCCTTGCCCTGACGAATTTCCCCACAGCCTGCGAACTGGCACCCCGCCCTTGCGCTCCGTACGCCGGTAGTCCTATCTTGAGAGACGGACCGTGCGTGCCAGGAGGGGCATCCATGCAGAGTCGTGCGTTTCGGCGGGGTTGCCTGTGGGCGTGCTTGGCCCTGGCGGCGTCCGGATTCGCCCAGGAGGGATATCCGTTGACCGGCACCTGGTCGGGCGACTGGGGGGCTACCGCTACCCAGCGGACTCACCTCACCCTGGTCATGAGTTGGGACGGCAAGAACGTCACTGGCATTCTCAACCCCGGCCCGCATTCCACTCCTCTCGCCAGTGTCTTTGTCGACGTGTCCAACTGGACCGTGCGCATCGAGGCCGATGCCAAAGACGCATCCGGCAAGCCGGTTCACATCGCCGCCCAAGGCCGGTTGGACGATCTGGGCTCTTATCACCGTACCCTCACCGGGACCTGGAGCGAAGGAACCGCCAAGGGTGACTTCAAGGTCACCAGGGAATAATGGTGCTGGATCGATGAAACGCGCGCTCGTCTACCTTCTGGCGATGACCTGGGCGATCCTGGGGGCCTTTCCGGCTTCCGCCGATCGTTCTTTCTCCGCCACCTACGACACGGAGCGCCAGGTGACCCTTGCCGGCGTGGTCACCCAGATCGAATGGGTCAATCCCCGTGCTTTCGTTCGGATCGATGTGCGCGATGCCGCCGGCACGGTCTCGAATTGGGCCGTCGAGATCGGCAACCCGCTCGACCTCGAGCGCGATGGCTGGAAACGCAATGCACTGCACATCGGCGACAGCATTCGGGTCGAGGGCCTCCCCGCCCGAGGCCGCGCCAAACAAGCCTTCGCCAAATCGGTGGTCTTGGCCGGCTCCGGCAAGCGATTGTTCGTGGCCTCGAACAAGCCCCGCGCCTCCGCTCCCGCTCCGCCCGCCCCCCGCTGGCCCGATGGCCGCGTGAGCCTCGGGCCTCCGCCCGGCCAGACGGGCTATTGGGGCGCGGCCAACGTCCCCAGCCTGGTCGAAACCAAGGGCGCCCCCATTTCCATGAATAGCGACGGCCTCTTACGCAATCTCTCCGACGCCGGCCGCGTCGCGCCCTTCCTGCCCTGGGCCCAGGCCTTGTACGAATACCGCCAGCGCAGCCTCCTGCGGGACGATCCCGCCTCGCGCTGCCTTCCCCCCGGGGGGCCGCGCCAGTTTCAAACCGCCAACGGATTTCAATTCGTCGAGCAGCGCGAACTCGGACGCATCCTGGTGCTCCTCGGCGGCGGCGACCGCAACTGGCGCGTCATCTCTACCGACGGCCGCCCGCAGGGTCAGCCCGATGAAGTCGTGCGCAGCTATTATGGAAATTCGGTGGGCCGCTGGGAGGGAGACACCCTGGTGGTTGATTCCATCGGGTTCAACGAGAGCTTCTGGCTTTCCAAGGGCGGACTTCCTCATACCGAAGCCCTCCATCTGACCGAGCGCTTTTCCCGGCCGGATCTCAATACGCTGAAATACCAGGTGACGGTGGATGATCCGCGCACCTACACCCGCCCCTGGACCGGTGGCTGGACTCAGCAATGGGTGCCGAATCAAGACATCCAGGAATACTTCTGCGAAGAGAATGCGGAATCGACGTTCATCCGCTGACTTGGAAGGAGCAATGACCATGAGACGAAACATGCTTGGCCCCGCGGTGAGTCTGCTGGCGGCGTTCGGAGGGATGCTGCTGTCGGTCACGCCGGCCGCCGCTCACCACTCCTTTGACGCGGAGTACGATGCCAACCGGACCGCCACCCTGACCGGAATCGTCACCAAGGTCGATTGGACCAATCCGCACGCGTATATCCACTTCACCATCGAGGATAAGAACGGCAAAGAGCAGGAGTTCGCCATTGAACTCGGCCCCCCCTATGCCCTGGTTCGCGGCGGTTGGAAGCGCGATACCGTCAAAATCGGCGATAAAATCACCGTCGAAAAGGCCGCCCTCTCCAAGGACGGATCCAATCGCGCCGGAGCCACGCGAGACACCTCGCTCCTCCTGCCGAGCGGCGAGAAGTTGGTCATGCGGTAATGCGTTCGCGCGTCCATTCCGCAGCGCTGGCGTTGGCGCTTCTGTCTTCGCTGGCGCTACCGGCCTCGGCCCAGCGCGGCGCCAAGCCCGCCAGCGCCGAACCCGCGCAGCCCACGCCCCGCTGGCCCGACGGCCGCGTCAACTTGGGCTCGACCCCGCAGGAAAAGGGTTATTGGGAAGTCCGGCCCGGCGGCGGTGGTTTCCGCGCCGAGGGCCCCGTGCCTTTCCAACCGTGGGCCAAGGCCCTCTACGACTACCGCCAGGCCCGGCCGACGCTGTATCCGCCCCTGGTGGCCTGCAAGCCGGCCGGCGGCCCGTCCTTTTTCAACTCGCCGGGCTTCGAAATTGTCGACGTGCCGGACCTCAAGAAGATCTTCCTCCTCAACATCGCCGGCCCGCACTCCTGGCGGGTCATCTACATGGACGGACGTCCGCACCCCAAGCCGGACGACTTGCGGCCCACCTATTTCGGCCACTCCATCGGACATTGGCAGGCCGACACGCTGATGATCGACTCGGTTGGTTTCAATGAAAAGCAGTGGCTGGTGGGTGCCTATCCCACCACCGGCCAACTTCATCTCACTGAGCGGATCTCGCGTCCCAGCCTCAAGACGCTCGTCTACGAAGCCACCATCGATGATCCCGGCGCCTACACCAAACCCTGGTCCGGCAAATGGACCATCTCCGGAGCAACCGCATCCCAATGGATTCCCGGCGGCGAGATGTTCGAATACATCTGTGAGGACTCCACCAAATAGGGCCCTGAGGCTCCCGCCTGGTGGCGCGTCACGAGGGCAGGCTTCTCCTGCTAGTCGTACACAAAGTGCAGCAGCTTCTTCAAATCCTGCCACGCTTCACGTTTGGCGTCCTGGTTGTAGGGCCGCAGCAGGTACGACGGATGATACGTCACCATCACCGGGATGTCGCGCCACTGAAACCAGCGCCCGCGCATCTTGGTGACCCCTTCTTTGTGCCCCGTCACCGCGCGCGCCGCCGTGCCTCCTAGCGCGCAAATCGCCTTCGGTTTGATGACCGACAGCTGGCGGTAGAGGAACTGGCCGCAGATCTCCATCTCGTCCGGCTCCGGAGTGCGATTCCCTGGCGGCCGGCACTTCACCACGTTGCAGATATAGACGTCGTCCCGCCTGATCTCCATGCCTTCTTTTTTGGCCGTGCCCTCGATCATCTGCGTCAGCAATTGCCCGGCGCGGCCCACGAACGGAATCCCCTGCTCGTCTTCATCGGCGCCGGGGCCTTCGCCCACGAACACCAGCGGCGATTGCCCGTTGCCCACGCCAAACACGATCTTGTTGCGGCCTTCGTGCAGCCGGCAGCGGCGGCAATCGCCGATATCGGCACTGATTTGGACCAGCGTGTCATTCGCCGGCGCTAACGACGGCAAGGGAATCGAAGGCAGGGGTTCGGGTGGTGGCGGCATTTTCGGAACTTGCAGTACTTCGGCAACGGCAGGCTCGGGAGCCGCGGCCGCCGGCCGGTACAGAGTCTGGATCCCCAGGTCTTGGTAGAACTCCAGGTATTGGCGGAGGCGGTCAGCGTCCATGGGCGGCGTGCAGCGCGAGCCGCAGCTTCAGCACTTCGTCAAAAATGCGCTCGGCGATCTCGCGTTTGGAGGAGCGCGGCACCGGAATCGTCTCGCCCGTGCACAGCACCAACACCACTTCGTTCTCGTCCGATTCAAACCCGGATTCCGAGCCGCCCACCAGATTCCCCACCACCATGTCGCAGTTCTTCGACTCCATCTTGCGCCGGGCCTCCTGCTGCAGGTTCTGGGTTTCCGCGGCAAAGCCGATCAGCAGGCGGTCCCCTTTTTTGCGGCCCAGCTCGAAAAGAATATCGGGCGTGGGATCGAACTCCACCGACATGCGGGCGGCCGTCTTCTTCACCTTCTGGTCAGGCACTCGAGCCAGATGAAAATCCGCCACCGCCGCCGACTTGATGACAATGCCCGCCGCCCCCAGGTTGGCGAACACCTGGTCGCGCATTTCCACGGCCGTGCGCACCGAGATCACTTTGACGCCGCGCGGAGGCGCCAGGTGCACCGGCCCCGAGATCAGAGTCACCTGCGCGCCGCGCGCCGCCGCCGCCTCGGCCAGCGCGTATCCCATCTTGCCGCTCGACCGGTTCGAGATATAGCGCACCGGATCGAGCGGTTCCTGCGTCGGGCCGGCGGTGATCAGCACCGTCTCGCCCTCCAGGTCGCGGCGTCTCTCGGTTTCGCGCGCGATGGCGTTCGCGATGGCCTCGGGATCCACCAGCCGCCCGGCCCCGGTCATGCCGCACGCCAGGTATCCTTCGCCCGGCCCCGCGATCCGATGCCCGCGCTGCCGCAGCGTCTCCACGTTCTTTTGCGTGGCGGGATGCTCCCACATGTTCACGTTCATCGCCGGAGCCACCACCACCGGCCCCCGGAACGCCAGATACAGCGTGGAAAGAAAATCGTCCGCCAGCCCGTGCGCCAGCTTGGCGATGAGATCGGCGGTGGCTGGCGCCACCACCAGTAAGTCGTGCTCCTGCGCTACCGAAATGTGCTCAATCGCGCTCTCGATGGCGAACAGGTCCGTCAGCACCTTGCGCCCAGTGAGCGCCGCGAAGGTCAGCGGCCGCACGAACTCCTGGGCCCCCGCGGTCATGATGGCCTGCACCTCATGCCCGCGCTCCATCAGCAGGCGTGCCAGTTCCGCGGCCTTGTAGGCTGCGATTCCGCCTCCGATGCCGAGCAGTATTTTCATGCCGGAATTACGCGCCGGTTACACCGCCGGTTCGGGTGCCGGCGCATCCACCAACGGGCCCGTGAGCTCGTACTTCACCAGGCCGCGGCGCACTTCTTCCATCGCAATCACCGTCGGTTTTTTGGACGCCGTCGGAAGCACCGGACGCGAACCGCCCTGCAATTGCCGGGCTCGTTTGGCCGCAACGATGATGAATCGATAAGTGCTCAGTTCCGGATCGTCCGGGATGGTGCAGTGCGCGTTGTTTCGTGGGGCTTTGTCAGCCATGCGTCAGTCCTTATTCACTCGTTGAAAAGTCTCCAGGATCGGCCGGATGTGATCTTCAATCCGCGCCCGCCGGACCCGCTCCGCGCGTACAATCGCGCCCAGAACCGCGTCCGACTCCGCCAAATCCCGATTCACTAAAACATAATCGTACGACTGATAATTGCGAATCTCTTCCGCCGCTTCCCGCAGCCGCCGGTCGATCACGTCTTCCCGGTCTTCGCCGCGTGACCGCAGCCGCTGCTCCAGAATTTGCCGCGAGGGCGCCAGAATGAAAACGGTAACTGCCTCGGGAATCTTGCACTTCAATTGTCGCGCACCTTGCACATCGATGTCGAGTACCAGGTCCTTCCCCTCGCCCTCGGCCTTCTCGAGCACGTTCCGGTGGGTCCCGTAATAGTTGCCAAATACCTCAGCCCATTCGAGAAACTCGTTGCGATCGATCATCGCCTGGAAGTCCGCCCGGGTCACGAAGTAGTAATCTTGGCCGTCCACTTCATGCCCTCGCGGCCGCCGGCTGGTATACGACACCGAGAACATCAGGTCCGGCACCGCCCGGATGAGGCGCGCCACCAGCGTCGATTTCCCCGATCCGGAAGGCGCCGAAATGATAAAGACGGTGCTCACCCTTTCCCTCTCCTTCCTCGGCGTCTTCGCGTCTCGGCGGTAGGCTTCATGTCACTCCAGATTCAACGACTGCTCCCGAATCTTATCAATTTCCGCCTTCGCTGCCAGAGCCAGCTCCGTAATCGTCAGCCCCAGATCTCCCAGACCGCCCGTCTTCGAAAGCACGGTATTGGATTCGCGGTTCATTTCCTGCAGCAAAAAATCCAGGCGCTTTCCGACTTCCCCGCCCTGCGCCATCATCTGGTCCAGTTGCGCGGAGTGCGTCCGCAGGCGCAGCAGTTCTTCGCTGATATCGCTGCGGTCGGCCAGGATCGCCGCTTCCTGCGCCAGCCGCTGCGGGTCCACGCCCACCCCTCGCAGTAAATCGTCCAGCTTCTCCCGCAGACGCTTCTGAAACGCCGGAACCGCGCCGGCCCGGATCTCCTGCATCCGGTCCACCAGCCCCAAAATCGCCTGCGAGCGCTGGTGAATTTCCGCCGCCGTAGCCGCGCCTTCCCGCTCCCGAAATTGATTGAGCACCGCTACCGCTTCGCGCGCCGCCTGCCGCACGGCCTCCGGAACAGCCTCTCCCAGTTCCTCATCCGGAGCGCCGCCCAGCATTCCCGGAAGGGCCAGCGCCGCGTTCAGATCCGGCTTGCCGTCTACCTGGTATTGCTCCGCCGCCTCCCGGTACGCCCGAAAATAGGTGTCCAGCAGCCCCCGGTTCAGCGGAGCCGGCGCCGCTGCCGCCGTGCGCGTCAGGAATACGTGGACTTGCAGATGGCCGCGCACCACCCCGCTCTTGAGAATTCCCCGCAGGTCCGCCTCCAGCGCTTCCAACTCCCCCGGCACGTGAAAGTGCAGGTCCAGCCCGCGATGGTTGACGCTTTTGAGCGTCAGCGCGATTTCGCCCTCCGGCACGGCCTTGGTCACCCGCGCGTACCCGGTCATGCTGCGCACGCTCACAGTTCCGCCATCCCCGCGTCTACGAATTGCAGTTCGTGCAGGCGCTGGTAAATGCCCCCGTGATTCACCAGTTCGTCGTGCGTGCCGGTCTCGCGGATGCGCCCGCGCTCCAGCACCACAATCTTGTCCGCGCGCCGGATGGTGGATAGCCGGTGCGCAATCACGATCACCGTCCTGTGTTCCATCAGGTTGGCCAGCGCTTTCTGTACCAGAACTTCCGATTCCGTGTCCAAGTGCGATGTCGCTTCGTCCAGAATCAGGAGCGGGGCGTTCTTGAGCAGCGCCCGCGCAATCGCCAGCCGTTGCCGCTGCCCGCCGCTCAGCTTCACCCCGCGGTCCCCGATCACCGTGTCGTAGCCCTCCGGCAGCCGCAGAATGAACTCGTGCGCCAGCGCCGTCTGCGCCGCTCGTTGGAGATCGCCCGGCTTCAGATCCGGCCGTCCGTACCCGATGTTCCGGGCCACCGTATCGTTGAACAGAAACGTATCCTGCGCCACAATCCCGATCAGCGCCCGCAGCCCCGCCAGGTCCAGATCGCGCACGTCCCGCCCGTCCACCTTCACCGCCCCTTCGGTGACGTCATAAAAACGCGGCACCAGGTTGGCCAGCGTGGTCTTGCCGCCGCCCGACGGTCCCACCAGCGCCACCACCTCGCCCGCTTTCACTTCCAGATCCAGCCCCTGAATCTGGAATCCGTTGGGCGCTCCCGGATAGCGGAACGACACGCGTTCGAACACCACGCCGGTCTCGAATCGCGCCGGCCGCACAGCCCCCGGCTTCTCGGCAATGTCTTCGGCCCGAGCCAGGTGCTCGAACACCTTCTGCGACGCCCCCAGCGCCTGCTGAAAGATATTGTGGATACCCACCAGCCGCTTCACCGGCTCCAGCAGCAGAATCAGCGCCATCACGAAGCTCGTGAAGTCTCCGGCCGTCAGCGTGCCCGCCCGGATTTGCACCCGGGCATACGTCAGCAGCGCCACAATCGTTACTGCCGCGCACAAGTCGATCAACGGCGACGCCAGCGCCTGCTGCAGCACGTAGCGCACGTTGGTCTTCAGCAGCCGCCGGGCCGCCTCCCGGAACCGCTGCGATTCGTAGCCCTCCGCCCCGAAGGCCTTCACCACCATGTGGCCGCTCAACGTCTCCTGCAGAATCTGGTTCAGGTCCGCTTGCCGCTCCTGCGTGCGCCGGCTCGTCCGCCGGATGCGCCGCCCGATCCGCGTGGTCGGCAGCATGATCGCCGGCAGCACCACCAGGCTCACCAGCGCCAGCGTCCAGTTGTTGCTGAACAGCACCAGCAGCAGCGCCGCCGCCGCGAAAAACTGCCGCAGCAAGTCCGCCAGAATCTGCGAGGTCGCCACCTGCACCTTGTCGACATCGTTCATAATCGACGACATCAGCTGCCCGGTCGAGTGCGCTTCGAAAAACTCCGCCCCTTGCTTCAGCACTTTATCGAACACCGCATTGCGCAGGTCCGTCACCGATGAGAACCCCGCATAGCTGATCAGGTAGTTGCCGATGTAGTCGCAAATCCCCTTGATCAGATACACCCCCAGGATCGCCACCGCCACCAGCGTCCAGATCGTGCGGTGCTCCAGCGGGACAATTTGCTCCAGATAGATCTGGTGGTTGAGGATCGGCTTCGACAGCAGCGGCGTCAGCCCCGTGGCCGGAGCATTGCTCAGCACCCGATCGAAGATCGGCTTGATCAACAGCGCCAGAATCCCTTGCGCCGCGCCCGCCACCGCCATCAGCACCACCGAACCCGCCAGGTGCGGCCAGTATCGGCGTCCGTAGCGCAGCAGCCGCAACAACTCCTTCATGCGGCCACCCGCAATCGCGTCAGCGCTGCCAGCACCTGCTCCACCCGAACCGCCCCGATGCCGCCGGGCGCCGTCACCACTTCCGAAGGCGTCCGCCACGGCCCCCAGATCGCCGGGTCCGACGCTCCGAAGATCACCACCGACGGAACCCCGAAGGCCGCCGCCATGTGGGCCGGCCCCGAGTCGTTGCCCACAAACAACGTGGCCGTCGCCAGTCGGCTTTTGATTTCCCCGAGCGGCGCCCCAGCCACCGTGGTGAATTCCCGGAACGGCGCCAGATCGTCGCCCGGCCCGCCGATGAATACCACCTCGCCGTGCGACTCCCGCAGCCGCCGCGCCACTTCTAGAAATCCCTCGGCGCTCCAGGTCTTCGCCGGCGTGGCCGCCACCGCGTGGATCACCGCCGATGCCGGCCGCTTTTCCGCCGCCGTGAGCCGCGCCCGCGGAATCTCTCCCACCGGCGCCCCCAGGTAGAAGATGGCGGAGGCCAGGTGCTCGGCTGTGTGGACTGTCCGCTCGACCCCCAGAATCTCCTGCGCACGCGGGATGCGCACGTTATACCCAGCCTGCCCGCGAAAATGTCCGAACCCAACCCGGTGGCGCGCTCCCGACAGCGCCGTCATCCACGCACTGCGCGTGCCGCCATGAAAGTTGAGGCACAAGTCCGGCCGAAAACGCCGCAGCGCGCCCAGCTCCGGAGGCAGAATCTCGTCGATATCGGTGTTGCCTTCGAAGATTGCCCGCCAACGGCGCTCCACCACCACGGAAAGGTATAGATCCGGCCGGAACCGCCGAAGAATGGTAAGCGCGGGTGTGGTGAGGACGCAATCGCCCAGCGATCGCAGCCGGATGACGGCCACGCGGCCGCCGCGCGGCAACGCTTCGAGGACGCTTCCCACGCCGCTCCTATTCCTCGATTTTCGCCTCGTCGATCAGCATCACGGGTATGTCGTCGCGGATCGGATACACGCGGTGGCACTGCACGCACTTCAAGCCGCTTCCATCAGACTTCATCTCCACCGTCGCCTTATCCACCGGACACACCAGAATTTCCAACAGTTCCTTGCTCACGCCCATAGCGAATCTACAGTGTAGCGCGTAGGGCCGGTTCCCCACCTGCCCAACCGGCTGCCAGCCCATCCGCGCTGGTCAGAGCCGCTGAAAGGTGACGCCGCCCTTCGACTCCGCTCCATCGCTCCAGACATCCCCCCAAAATTCCTCTTGACAACCTGCCTCACTATTGACTAAGTTATTAGTCAGATTATGAGACCCGTCAAATCCGTCCCGACCGACCTGGAACTCGAAATCCTCAAAGTCATCTGGCGGCGCGGCCAGGCCACCGTTCGCGAGGTCTATCGCGACCTCGCCGAGCAGCGCAAAATCGCTTACACCACCGTGCTCACCATGATGGGCATCCTGGAGCACAAAGGCCATCTGAAGAAGACGGCCGGCGAGCGCGCCTACGTCTACACTCCGGTGCAGCCGGAATCCCAGGTGCTCAACGGCATGGTCCGCGAATTCGTCGGCCGCGTGTTCAACGGGTCGTTCACGCCCCTGCTGGTGCACATGGTGGAGAACCGCGAAATCAACGCCAAGGAACTGGCCGAGATCGAAAAGCTGGTTCGCGAGAGGCGCAAGAAACCCCATGCTTGACGCCGCGCTCTCCAACCTGGTTCCCTGGCTGCAGCAGACCATCCTGCTGACCGCCGCCGCAGCGCTCCTGCCCGCTCTGTTCCGCCTGCGCCATCCGCGAACGCAGTTGGCCTACTGCCACGTCGTGCTGGTGCTGGCCTTGCTGCTCCCGGTTCTCGAACCCTGGAGCCATCCCGTCGTGTTCCTTCCCCAGCCGGCGTCGGCATCCCCGGACACCCGCTCCGGCTTACCGGTCGCGCCTCCCACGCCCCAGGCCCGTCCGCCGATCGATGCGCCCGAGTCCCGCGCCAGCGCCGTTGCCCCGCCAGCCCCCTTCGCAACCCGCATCTCCACCTGGACCCAGACCCATATCCGTTCCCTCCTGCTCGCGATTCTCGGCGCCGGCGCAGCCCTCCGGTTCTTATGGCTGCTGGCCGGTCTGTGGGAGACCCGCAAACACCGCATCGCGGCCACGCCGCTCTATCCGCTCCCGCCGTCCGTCGAGGCCGCCTGCTCCATCACCCACGCCCAGGCCGTGTTCTGCATCTCCTCCGGCAGCCCCGGCCCGGTCATGCTGGGCTGGCTGGCTCCCGTTGTCCTGCTCCCGGAGTCCTTTCTGGCTCTCGACGAAGAAGCCCAGTGCGGCATCGTCTGCCACGAGCTGCTCCACGTCCGCCGCCAGGATTGGCTCGTCACTCTCCTGGAAGAAACCGCCGGTTGCCTGCTGTGGTTCAATCCCGCCGTCTGGTTTCTGCTGGCCCAGACCCGTCTGGCCCGCGAACAAGTGGTCGACGCCGAGACCATCCGGCTCACCGCCGCGCCCGAGCCCTATCTCGAGGCCCTGCTCGCCATTGCCCGCGAACGTCCTGTGGCCGATCTCGCTCCCGCCGCCGCTCCCCTGTTCCTGCGGCGCCGTCATTTGACCCAGCGACTGCATTTGCTGCTCCATGAGGTTTCCATGTCGCGAATCCGTCTGTGCACTTCGTACCTGGCGATCACCGCCGCGCTGGCTACGGCCGGGTGGTGGTCGGTTCTTGCGTTCCCCCTCATCGGAAGCCCGCTCGTCCAACCGGCGCGACAGGACGTGGCCGCCGCCGCCGCGTCATCGGCGCCGGCCGGTCCGCCGCAACCCGCCGAGACGCGGGTGACGCAGACTCCTGAAACTCCGAGGGCTCAGCCGCGCCCGGACGTCGTCTTCCCCCGCTTTGAGAACGAGGCGCCCGTTCCTCCGGATTCCCATGAACCCGCAGTGGTTCCGCCCCAGGTCGCCGCCACCCCGCAGGACCGCGCTGCCGCGCTGGCTCTGCTCGCACGCGCCCGCTTCAATAGCGCCATGCACCGCGCCGGCGGCCCGCCCTATCGGCTGGACGTCTCGTTCGTGACCAGCGGGACCTCCGGATATTCCGGCTCCGGCACCCTGACCGAGACCTGGCTCTCTCCGAACAGTTGGCTGTGGACGGCCGCGCTCGGCGGCTATTCGCAAACGCAGCTCCGCACCGCGGGAGCCACCTACTCGGATCTCCACGGAGCCACCCCCATGGCCGTCCACATGGTGCGCAACGCCCTCTTCGGGCCTGTCGGTCAGAATAATCAAGACATCATTCGGATCGCCTCCATTCTCTGGAACGGCCAGCCGGCTACTTGCCTGCTGCAGTCTCGCGTCACCGACGCCCGCGCAGCTGAACGCTCCCGCCTTTGGGAAGAAACCGAATACTGTGTCGATAACGCTTCCGGCCTGCTCCAGATCCTCTCCAACGCGCCCGGAGTGTTTGCGGTCTTCGGCTACAGCCGGAACGTCCAGCTCCATGGACGGACGATTCCTGACCGCCTGACCATCTATACCGGCGCCTCCGGCGTGCTCGATGCCCAAATCACCGTCGCCGAGGCTGGCAGCGTCGACCCCAGCCTGTTTCAGCCAACCGCCGGCATGGCGCCCGCCACCGTCCTTGGGGGACCGGAGCGATTTCCACTCAACCTGCCGTCGCCGTCGTCCTCCGGTGCCATCCAACCCGTGATGGTGGAGGCCGAGGTGGGCGTCGATGGGCACATTCTCGAACAGGAAGTCTTGGCCGCCGCCGATCCGTCGCTCGCCGCGCCCGCTCTGGAAGCTGTTCGGTCGAATCCCCTCCCCGCTTTGGGAACCCAACGCCAGATTTTTGTGAATGTGCGGTTCCTGCCTCGTGCCGGAAACGCCCAGTGAACAGGAGATTGCCCATGTCGAACAAGAATTTCTTGATCGTTGCTGCCGCCTTGGTGATGGCCTTCACCGCGCCGTCCGTCCGCGCCGACGTCACCATCCGTTACCTCACCACGTTCAAAACTGCGGCGCCGCCCATGGCTGCGGCCTCGTCCATCACCCTGCCGGACATGTCGCACACCATCCGCATGAAAGGCAACCACGGCGCCCTCACGGACCAGAACACCACGACCCTGATGGATTTCGCGCGCCAGGAAATCACCGTGATCGATGCCGCCAGCCGGAAATATGCCACCATCCCCGCCGCTCAGTATGCCGCGCGGACCGCCGGCGCCGTTCCCCGGCTGGACTCCGGACCCAACGGGCCGAAGACGAGCCACCTCGAGTCTCCCATGACGGGCCGTACCGAGACGATTCAGGGCGTCCCCGCCGCCGAGCGTGAGATCACCACCGCGATCGAGACGCCCATGCCCCCGGGATTGCCGCAATCCAGCCTCTCCCTGCGACTGGTGATCCGGATCTGGACCGCCCGGCCCGAAGCGGTCCTGCGGATTCCCGCCGTCCGCGAGCTCAGCGGGTTCCAGCGCTGGCAAACCTACTTTATGAACCCGGTCGACGTCGTGAAAGAGCTGGCCCCGGGCAATGCCGCGACCTCTCTGGCAGAAGAGCTGGCGAACGATCCATCGCTGATGCTTCGGATGGATATGGAGATGTACTTGCCCTCCCTGGCCGCTCTCGCGCCGTCGCTGCAAGACTCGACCGAGGCCGCCTCGCCCTTCATGCGGATGCGATCCGAAGTAACCGATCTCTCCACAGCCGCGATTGACGATTCGGTGTTTCAGATCCCCGCCGATTTCCAGGCCGCGCCCTTCGGCGAGGTCATGAACTCTTCCCTCCAAGAGCGTTCCCGTGCCGCGACCGCAAGCCTCCACATGCCGGCCGCCGCCAACCCACCCGCCGCCGGCTCCGGCCCCCGGCAACGCTTCTATCGTTTGGGCGATCTGGCTCAGGCTGCCTGGAGGGCAGGCGACGCCGGCCAAACCGAGGCCTACGCGCAAGAGATGCTGCGCGCGGCCGCGCGCTATCCCAACGATTGGAATTATGGCAATGCGATTCACGACGGCCACATGTATCTGGGTTTGCTCGCCGCCGGGGAAGGCGATGCGGCCAAGGCCCGGGAGCAGCTTCTCGAAGCCGGCCGGACTACCGGATCGCCACAGCTCAACTCCTTCGGACCGAACATGGCGCTGGCGCTTGAGCTTCTGCGCCAGGGCCAGCGCGATGCCGTGCTCGACTACTTCCAGCTATGCCGCAGTTTCTGGAAAATGGGCGGCCGGCAGCTCGACCAGTGGAGCGAGATTGTTCGCACCGGCGGCACGCCGGTCTTCGGCACCAACCTGCGCTGAGGAAGCTCTGGCCAATGCCCCCCGAACTCGAGGTTCGTCATCACGCTGGCCTTGGCCGCTGGTTTCCTCGGCGGTCTCGCTTCCCGCTATCTAGGCCCTGCGCCGGTCCACGCCCAGACCTTGGCGCCGTCAGAGATCCGCGCCCAGAAGTTCGTCCTGGTCGATGAAACCGGCACGGCTCGCGCCGTCTTCGGAATCGAGACCCATGGATCGCCCGTCATTGAGGTCCGTGACGCCAAAGGTCGCGTCCTCACGTTGCTTCTGACGGACCGGGGGGGTTATTGGCCAAATCCGCCGTCGAAAGCATCCGACGCTCCTGCTGGCCAAACCATAAGCCGCCGCCTGCCCCTCTCCGGACCTTCCTTGTTAACCTAAGGTTGACTGGAGTTCGCAGCCACCCTGCGGTAAGCTGGAACTCCTACATCATCATCCTGTGTTCTGAGAGGCGCCGCCATGTTTCTCCGTACCGGTTCATCTGCCCGCATCGTCGGGCTCGTCCTCGGATTATCCGGTTTCCTCCCCGCGGCCGTTTTTCCGCGCTTCACCGCCGAGGAGTTGACCGCGCGCTCCCAACTGATCGTTCAGGGAACCGTCGTGCGCTCCTGGGCCGCCTGGGATTCGGATCACCAATACATCTGGACTCATTACCAGGTCAACCTCAGCGACGTGATCCGTGGTGCCAACGCGGCCTCCCTGACGGTCAGCGAGCCCGGTGGCAGCCTCGATGGCATCACCCAGGTGAATACGGGCGCCATCTCCTATACACCCGGAGAATCCGACATTCTCTTCCTGTTCCAGGTGCCCAATGGGTACTGGAGAACCGCGGGCGGCCCCCAGGGTAAGTTCGCGGTCGAGTCGGGAGGCCGCGTGCGCGGCGGCGCTTCCACTGCGGTCTACGCCGAACGCGCTGGGCGTGCCCCGTCCGGGACCGCTCTCACCTCCCTGGACGGCCTGACCCTCTCGGATTTCAAGAATCGCGTACGGCAACTCGCGGTTGCCCATCCCTTTCAGGAACAATAACCGTGACTCTACACCGGCGTCTTTCCCTCTTTGTCGCGATCGGTGCGCTGTCCTTGGTTCCGGCCAGCGCCTTCATCCGAAACGCCACCTCTTCCGGAACCCCCCTGACCCGGAGCGACTCCTCCGGGATCCAGGTCCTGGTCAACGGCAGCATGATGGCCGGCGAAACCAATTCGTCAGGCACTGCCGTCATCACGGCTTCCAGCAATCCCATGCAGGCCGTCACCGCAGCCGCGGCGGAATGGTCCGCCGTCAGCACGGCTTTGGTCACGTTCGCTCCGCCCCAGCCCACCACCGCCACCAACAATCCCAATGACGGCCAGTATGTCGTCACCATTCAAGACACCCCGGCGAACCGCAGCCAGGTGGGATCGGCTCTGGCAGTGACTCTCTATTCGTTTAACGGCAGCGGCGTCATCACCGACTCCGATATCCTCTTTAACCCCACGGGAGGATCCAACTACATTTTCTCGACCGACCAAACCCCCAACACCACCGATCTGCAATCGGTCCTGGTTCATGAGATGGGACACTCTCTCGGCGCCAACCACTCCCCCGTCCTCAGCGCCACCATGTTTCAGTCGCAGCCGTCCTGCCAGACGGGTTTCCCCACCGCCAATTGCATCCTCCATCAGAAACTCTCCCCCGATGACGTTGCCTTCGCCACCAATGCCTATCCCGCGGCAGCCGCCTCGCAGTTGGGTTCCATCACCGGGACCGTTTCTTTCACCACCGGCGCAGCCGTGGTGGGGGCGCTCGTCGTAGCGGTCAATTCCTCCCAAGGCACCATCATCGGCGGCCTTTCCAATTTGCAGACCGGCGCCTACCGCCTGGATGATCTACCCCTGGGGAATTACGTGGTGTACGCTCAGCCCCTCAACGGCCCGGTGCAGACCGGGAATCTGAGCGGGGTCCCCAATATCGGCAACGCCAATACCAGCTTCCGCACCACCTTCGCCGGCGGCAACGCGTCCCCATCCATCCTTTCGGTGACCGCGGGCGGCACCACCACGGCCAATATTTCCGTCGATCCTACGGCCCCCGTATTGCACGTCGCAATTATGGGAACCGGCTCTGCTGGCGGCGCCGGCGACTATGCCTACAATGGCGGCGCGCAGGCCAAGCCCTCCGGTCCCAGTGGCACCACCGATCTGCTGCTCTGGGGCACCGGCCTCGACAATACCATCACTGCCAACCAGATCCTCCTCCTCGGCCCCGGATTGACCCTCCGCCCCAGCACCGTCCACGTCGATACCACACCGGATATGCAGGTCAACGGGTTGTTCCCGCTCCGCTTCACCGTGGACATCGCCACGGCCTTGGGCACGGCTGCCGCTTCCATCGCCGTCGTCAAGGGCACCGACGCCGCGGTCTATAGCGGCGGCCTCGTCATCTTGCCCCTCGCCGGCGGCTCCTGCACCTACACCTTGTCCACTCAGACGTTCTCCGAATCCGCTTCGGCGGCTCAGGAGACGGTCAATGTCACCGCTCCCGTCGGTTGCCCCTGGACCGCAACGACCACGACCTCCTGGCTTCACGTCCTCTCCGGCGCCTCCGGCTCCGCCAACGGCACCGTCACTTTCTCCGTGGACGCCAACACCACCAATTTCTCGCGCATTGGCAATCTGACGATTGCCGGCGTCACCGTGACCGTCAACCAGCCAGTATCTTCCGGCCCCCCGCCGCCCACCAGCGGCCTCGGTTTCTATCCCGTCACGCCCTGCCGCGTGGCCGACACCCGCAACGCCCCTGGCGTCTTCGGCGCGCCCTCCATGATCGGAGGCCAGACCCGGGATTTCCCCATTCCGACCAGCGGCTGCAGCATCCCCGTCACGGCAAAAGCCTACTCTCTGAACATCACGGTGGTTCCCTCCGGCCCGCTCGGGTACCTTTCCACCTGGCCCACCGGCCAGACCCTGCCCGTCGTCTCGACCTTGAACGCCCAGGATGGCGCCATTACCGCCAACGCCGCCATCGTCCCCGCCGGTACGGCCGGTTCCATCAGCGTCTTCGTCAGCAGCAACACCGACGTCATCATCGATGTCAACGGCTACTTCGCTACTGCCGACGCCAACGCCCTGGCCTTCTATCCGGTCACGCCGTGCCGCGTGGTGGATACTCGCAATGCGGCCGGATCCTTCGGCGGACCTGCCCTCAGCGCCGGCCAGACCCGCAGCTTCGCGGTGCCGTCGGGCCCCTGCGCCGTTCCCGCTTCCGCCCAGGCCTATTCGTTGAACATGACCGCGGTGCCTCCCGCTAGGCTCACGTACCTGTCGACCTGGCCGGCCGGCAAGGCCCAGCCCGTGGTCTCCACCCTGAACGCTCTCGATGGCCGGATTGTCGCCAATGCCGCCATCGTCCCCGCTGGGACCGGTGGCGCCATCAACGTCTATACCTCCGACGCCAGCAATGTTCTGATCGATATCAACGGTTACTTCGGACCGCCCGGAGGCGCGGGAGCCCTCTACTTCTATACCGCGACTCCCTGCCGCATTGCCGACACCCGCGGCGCCGTCGGTTCCTTCGGCGGGCCCAGTTTAGTTGCCGGCGTAACCCGCTCCTTCCCGATTCCCAGCAGCTCCTGCGGCGTGTCGGCCTTGGCGCAAGCCTATTCCCTCAATATGACCGTCGTGCCGCCTGGAACCTTCACCTTCCTCTCCACCTGGCCCGCCGGCCAGTCGCAGCCCGTGGTCTCCACCTTGAACGCCCTGGACGGCCGCGTGGCCGCCAACGCCGCCATTGTCCCGGCCGGAACCAGCGGCGCCATCAATGTGTATGGCAGCAACCCGACCGACTTGATCATCGACGTCAACGGCTATTTCGCCCCATAGGCCGGATTTTGGACCGGCTCCGAAACCCGGTCACCGGCTTTTGAAATTTTCTTTATTCCCCTGTGCTGAACAGGTTACGCGCCGGCTCGGCGGTTCCCGAAACCCGCTCTCCGGCACCCTGGGTGACATAGTGGGGTTGAGGGGAAGGGACGGGGCCTGGAAAACCCTTTTACCCCAACGGCTCGGGCGGGCGGTTGGGGATCTTGGTCTTTTCCCCTCCGGCGGTCACACGCTCCACAGCCGCCCTATTGCTCCGTCCGCCGCTTCCGCTCGTACGGCGTCTTCAGATATTTCCCGGCTTCTTCCTGCGCGTTCTGGGTGTTGTCCTTGGTCCGCACCGCCAGGTTGTATTCGTTCACCCCGCGCTCCCGCTGCCCCGTGATGTCGAAGATCTTCCCCAGGTTGATGTGCGACCACACCTCGGTCCACTTCGGCGTCAGGTCGCCATTCAGCGCTTCGCGGAATTCGTTGGCCGCCGATTGATAGTTGTTCTGCAGAAAGAAGACTTCGGCGATCCGGTAGTGAGCCAGCGAGCTCGTCCGGTTGGTTTCCAGCGCCTTCTGATACTCCTTCAGCGCTTCCCCGAATTCGCTCAGCTCGGCGAACTGCTCACCGCGCCGGATGGCCACCGCCACCCGCACGTCGTTGCTATACCGCAGCACCTGGTCCATCGGGTCGATGGTCACCGTCTTCGGCTTGCCGAACGTGTCCACCGAGAACTCCGACGACGTCCCCACCACCTCGATGCGCTTCTCCTCCGGATTGCCTTCCGTCTCGATCTTCAAATCCACCGGCATGCGGAACGTGTCCAGGTCCTGCGCCACCTTCCCCATCACGCGAAAACCCTTCTGTGTCCGGTAAATCGTGTAGTCGAGTTTGAACTCCGGCGCGCCGCTCGATTCAATCCACTGGATGAAGAAGTACCCCAGGTCCTGGCCTGAGGCCGCCTCCGCTGCTTTGCGGAAATCGTCGGTGATCGTCGATTTCCAGGCGTTGTCCTGCGCGTACGCCTTCAGCGCCTGGAAAAACTTGTCATCGCCCATCAGGTACCGCAGCATGTTCAGCACAGTGGCGCCCTTACTGCCCGTCAGCGCCCACAACTCCGGAGAATAGTCATCCAGGCGGGCCGCCTGGATGATCGGCACATTGTCGATGGTCAGCGCTTCCACCATCACGTCGTGCAACTGCGTGCTCAGCGCGCCGGCCCCGCCGGTGTGCTCCGCCCACAGCAGCTCCGAGTAGGCCGCCGGCCCGTTGGTCAGCCACAGGTGATTGCGCGACGCCGGCGACACCAGATCCTCGAACCACTGCCGCGAAATCTCGTTGGCCAGCAGCTTGTCGTTGGCGTCGCGGCCGATCCCTTTCGGATTCAGGAACAGAAGGCCCGGAGCCGCATATCCGTTGGGCGCGCCGTCTTCGGTCTCTACCACGGTCAGATTGGCGTAAGGCGGCAGACCGTATAGACCCGTGAAATACGCCATCACCTTGCCGATCTCCTGCCCATACGGCTGCGTCATGTCGGCTTCCGTGCCGCGGAAATACAGCGACGTGGTCACGCCTTCCGATTGCACTTTCGCCGGATCGCCTTTCACCACCGCGATGCTGCCGGGGAATGACGTCCGCTCGAATTTGAATTCGTACGCGGTCTTGTCCCCCGCTGGCGCGTGACTGTCCAACCCGCTCCCCACCGCCGCGAACCCCGCGGGCACCGTGATCCGGATGTTGGCCGCGAACCGGTCCGTAGTGTATCCGCTCACCGGAAACCAGCGCGCCGGGTACATCAGGTAGGCGAAATCAGGATGGATCGCCGCGAACTTGATCCCGTACACCGGCGAGTCCTCCTGCCCCGTCAGCCGGCCGTCGTAATAGAACGTCACCGCCGTCGGCTGCCCTTTGGCCAGCGGTGTGTCGAAGTTCAGCCGCACCGTGAAATCCTGCTGGTTGCGCGTCGCCGGAATCTGCTTCCCCTGCGCGTCCACCACGCGCGACACATTGAGCGCGTTGTTCAGCTCGAAAGTCGGCGCAATCGTGTTGTCATCCAGCGGCACAAACTGCGCCGTCACCTTGGCATTCAGGGTCTGAGTGTCGGGCGAAACTTCCGCGTCGATCGCGTACGCCACCACCCGGATCCGGTTGCGGCGTTCCTGGGCAGGAGCCGTCAGCGCGCCGGCCAGCAGCAGCAGGCCCGCCACCACAGTAGCCGCGGTAAGGCGGCGAAGATCACGAAACATGGGCAACCTGTCCTTCCAGAATCTCTTGAATGATGGCCGCGGCGCGATGCGGGGCGCTCCCGCCGCTCGTCAGCCGGCCCCGCACTTCCGCCAGCCCCTCGCGCATCTCCGCACGCGCGCGTTCGTCCGTCAGCAGCCGCCGCGCTTCGGCGGCAAGCCTTGGCCCGGTCATCCGGCCCTGCATCAATTCGGGCACGACCGCCCGCCCGGCAATCAGATTCACCATTGAATAATACGGTACCCGGACCAGCATCTTCCCCGCGACCCAACTGGGAGTCGTCACTTTGTAAAATGTCACCATCGGGGTCCCCAGCAGAGCCGCCTCCACCGTGACCGTCCCGCTGGCCGCCAGCGCCAGGTCGGCGTGCGCCATCGCGTCCCAGCTTTCCCCGTCAATCACCCGCACCGGCGTGCCGCCTAGCCGCTCCCGAAAAAACTCCACCCCCGTCGTCACCGACGCAGGCAAAACAAAATTGGAGGCCTCCTCCCGAAACAGCCGCTCCACGGCATCCCGCAGCGCAGGCAGATGACGCGCCGCTTCGCCCCGGCGGCTCCCGGGCAGTACTACTATCAATGGACGGTCCGCGGCCAATCCATGTTTCCGGAAAAACTCCTCGCGGCTGAGAGCCGGCCGGACCAGCCCCGCCAGCGGGTGTCCGATATACGTGGCAGCCAGGCCTTCCCGCGTAAAGTACTCTTCTTCAAAGGGAAAGATGCACAGCAGACGCCGCAGGCTGCGCCGCATCCCAGCCAGTCGCCCCTTGCGCCACGCCCACACCTGGGGCGCCACCAGGTAAATCACCGGCACACCGGCCGCGTGTAAACGCCGCGCCACCCGGAGATGAAAATCCGGGGAATCGGTCAAAATGGCCACATCCGGCCGTTCCCGTCGGGCCGCGGCCAGCAGCTTCCGGTATTCGCCATAGATCCGCGGAATGTGCGCCACCACTTCCAGCAGCCCCACCACCGCCAGGCTGGCGGCGTCCACCACCGTGCGCACCCCCGCCGCTCGCAGCCGGGGCCCCGTGCAGCCGAAGAACTCCGCCTCCGGCCACAGGCGGCGCAACTCCTCCACCACCAGCGCCGCGTAGAGGTCGCCGGAGGCTTCGCCCGCCGAAACCAGGATCTTCGGGTGCACCTGACTAAAAGTTTAGCGTGCCTGCCTGTTACAATCGACCACGGGGATGTCCAGCGAAGCCGAGCTCTCGAAAATGACCGTGGAAGAACTTGCCGCCCGCTTCCGCGGCGAGATGATTCCCCTCACCAGCAAATTCTCGTACTTCTGCACCCTGCCGATGCCCGAGGAGGATCTCCACCAGTACCTCCACGACCCCATCGGAGCCCTCTCGCCCGCCGTCATCGCCGCTTTGCCCTGCACCCACATCATCCTGGCCCCCTTTCTGGAGAAGGGCAACGGCAAAACCGGCGACGCCGTGAGTTTCGACCGTCCCTCCGAGGCCCGCTACATTCCCGTTTCGCGCCGGGCCTTGGACAACGCCGTGGTGCTGGCTTTGGGAGTCAAGGACATCGAGGTCGCCGACTACCATTACCAGTTTTACAACGCCCTGGCCACCATGCTGGCCGACCGCTGGCCGCAAGACGTGCAGGAACGGTTCCACCGCACCATTCGCGAGGAGCTGAGCTCCGAAGTCCACGGCGAGGTGGATGAAAAAAGCTGGCACCTGAAGCAGGCGCTGGTGCGCCGCCAGACCAATGTCCGCAAAGAGACCAAGCTCTTCCGTGAATACGCCCGGCAGGCCTTCGAAGACACGCTCACGCTCTACCTGCACGGCACCTGCTGCGACATCGATGTGGAGACCGGCCCCCGCCAGATGCCCAGCCGCTACCTGCGCCGCCGCCTGGAGCTGCTGATGTCCCTCTACCCGCCCCCCGACGGCTACGCCGTCCTGCCCGAGCAGTTAAAGACCCGGTAGCAGATGCAGAAGGCGTAACCGAGTTCATACAACCCTGACGCCGAAGAGCAATTGATCCGACGTCAGGGTTGACCGAAGCCCTCGCCAGAAAAGCACTCGCTATGGTCTGGAATCAGTTGCTCTGAAGATCAGTTCCCGGACGGCCTGTCCACCTTGTCGACCACCAACACATCCACTTGCTCCTTCTTTGGTTCGAGCTTCACTCCCCACTTGTCTTCGACTGCTATGTAGATGGAGAAGCCGACACCATCTTTAGGAAGAACTTCCAGTCCGATGGACGCTAATGGATCTAGTCCGTCGGCTGTGCAGTAATCCGCTCCGTCGATTCCGCTCTCGTCAACGATTGGGCGGTCGGTGAAGATCGAGAGCGCTTGCGCATAGAACGCCCAGGGGCGCAGAGCCTCCGACGGGTCGTCCGAGGGTCTCCTTGTGCTGCTGCCCTTCCCGGCACCACGGCCCCCTCCGCAAGCCTTTTGATCAGGTATCAGTTTGAAGCCCTTTTTCGACAAAACCAGCCCATATACCGGGAGCAGCCGGGTTTCGTTGTGGATCCGGAGTTGAAACCGCTCGGCCAACAGAGTCCGGAGCATGAGGCGCGCCTCGTCGGGCGTCAGGGCAGCACCGTCTGCAATCTTGGCATCCACATCGTACAGGTCGCGTCCTGAATCGCCCCAACCGGGCAGTCCGATGATCTGAAACTTCTTGACCTTATACGCGTCGACAATCAACTCTGCCAGACTTACAGACACCTCACGAAATCGGTTACCGATCACTCCACAATGACGTGTCGGGTCGCACTGAAATGTGGGTGACCAAGGCATGTGTAAAGTGCCGGGAGATTGAAGGACATGCGGCCTGATGGACGCTACTTCGAATCGAGGTGTTTGGGTTTGCCCTTCCAACAGAACCGGTACCAACGCAGCGATTACGGGGGCAGCCGATAGCGCGGCCAGAAACATTTTCCTCAATGTTTAGCCTCCGTGGGTTTGATTATGGTTGGGGGTAGTGTACTTGTCAGCAGGATTGAAGTCAAGATTTCATATTCGTGAATGAAGACAAGGTTGAAGATGCGCTAGACCAGCCTCGTGGCCTATGCCTCTGGCTTGCGCGGGCGCGAAGCGCCCTACTTCCCCGCAGCCGAAAGACCGCTCGCTTCGCGCGCACAAGGCAGCGCCCTGATACCACATAATGGTGGGTTGATCGTCACACTCACCATCAACCCGGCCATCGACCGCACCATCAGCGTCGATCGCCTTGCCTTTGAAGACCGCGCGCGTATCATTTCCAGCCGCGAGTCGGCCGGAGGCCGCGGCATCAATGCCTCCAGCGTGATTCATTCCTTCGGAAGCCCCACCCACGCGGTACTGACCTCGGGCGGCGAGAAGGGCAAACGCCTCGAAGGGCTTCTCAAGCAGAGCGGCTATCCGGTGACCGTGGTGCCGATCCGCAACGAGATCCGCACCGACCTCACCATCACCGACAAGCATGGCCTGACCATCCACCTGAATGAATCCGGTCCCGACTTAAGCGCGAGCGAGGTGGCCAGCGTCGAGAAGGCCGTGCGCGAGCGCCTCGATGGTGCAGCGTGGCTGATGCTGTGCGGCAGCCTCCCGCCAGGCGTCCCTGCCTCCTTTTACGGCAACCTCATTGCGCTGGCTCGGAAGAAGAAGGTGAAGTCCCTGCTGCACACCAGCGGGGAAGCGCTGCGCGAAGGCATTGAGGCGCGCCCCACCGTGGTCACCCCCAACCAACAGGAAGCCGAGCGTCTGCTCGGCCGCACGTTGCTCACGCGAAGCCAGTTTCTGGAGGCCGCCGAACAGGTGCGCGGCATGGGCGCCGAATCGGTGGTCCTTTCGCTCGGAAGCCGCGGCGCCGTCGGCGCGTTCCCGGGCGCGCTGCTGTTGGCCACCGCGCCGCCCGTCGATTCGGTCTGCCCCATCGGCTCGGGCGATGCCCTGGCCGCCGCCTACGCCTGGGCCATGACCCGCGAGGCCAAGCCGGCCGATGCCTTGCGCTGGGGCGTCGCCGCCGGTACCGCTTCCGCCCGCCTGCCCGGTATGCGCTTCGCCACCCTGGCCCACACCGAGGAAATCTACACCCAGGTGGAAGCCCGCAAGGCCGAGTAGATCTCCCGCGCGAAATGCGCACCGTTCCCCGGCTCCGCCTGTGATAGCGTAGATCCCCAGGAGGGTGACCCCTATGCGACAAAAACTCTATGCGGGCGGGGCGGCCTTATTGGCCACCGCCGTCGCCTTGGCGGCAGGCTACGCCGTGTTCGCCGGGCGCGCCGTGGTGCACGCGGCCAGCGTCATGGCGCCGCGGTTTGAGGTGGATCCGTTCTGGCCCAAACCGTTGCCCAATCACTGGGTTCTCGGCCAGACTATCGGGGTGGCCGCCGATTCCCACGACAATATCTGGATCATCCATCGCCCCGGGTCGCTCGAAGCCGGCGAGCAGCATGCCTCCGCCAATCCGCCCAGCGCCACCTGCTGCGTGGCGGCCCCTCCGGTGCTCGAATTTGATCAAGCCGGCAACCTTCTCCGCCACTGGGGCGGCCCCGGAGAAGGCTACGACTGGCCGCTCTCCAACCACGGCATCACTGTCGATTCCAAAAACAACGTCTGGATCGGCAGCAACGGCCGAGGAGCCGAGAGCGCCCGGGGCGCCCGCAACGGCCAGGATGAAGAGACCACCGGCGCCTTCGCCAGCTTCCACGACACCATGATTCTGAAGTTCACCATCGATGGAAAGTTTCTGATGCAGATCGGCAAGCCCAACCAGAGCAAGGGTAGCAACGACACGGAGAACCTGCGCCTCCCCGCCAAGACGTTTGTCGACTCCAAGAACAATGAACTCTATGTCGCCGATGGCTACGGAAATCATCGCGTGATCGTGTTCGACACCGAGACCGGCAAGTACAAGCGCCACTGGGGCGCCTATGGCCACAGACCCGACGACAAGGATCTCGGCCCCTACAAGCCCGGCGATCCGCCGGCCCAGCAGTTCCGCAACCCGGTGCATTGCGCCATGCTCTCGCATGACGACCTGCTCTATGTCTGCGACCGCGCCAACGACCGCATTCAGGTCTTCAAACCCGATGGCACCTTCGTGAAGGAGCAGTTCTACGAAAAGGAAACCATGGGTTCCGGGTCGGCGTGGGACCTCACCTTCTCCGCCGATCCGCAGCAGAAGTACCTCTACATGACCGATGGGGAGAACCGCAAGATCCGCATTCTGGACCGGAGCTCGCTCGAGGTGCTGACCAGTTTCGGGGAAGGCGGCCACCAGCCCGGCGAATTTTACGGCAATCACAGCATCGCCACCGATTCCAAAGGCAACATCTACGTGACCGAGACGTACCGCGGTCAGCGCGTGCAGCGGTTCCTCTATAAAGGCCTGGCGCCCGTCACCGCGAAGGATCAGGGCGTGGCGTGGCCGAGAGCGAACAGCAAATAAAAGGAGGACCGCATGCGCAAAATTATTCTAGGCACGATCACCGTGCTCTTCGCGCTTTCGGCGCAAGAGACGCAGCCGAGCTGCAATCACTGTTCCGGCGCCTATATCGCCAAAAGCGAGATTGCGGCCTACCTGAAGCGCGTGCCCGCCGGCATGGGCGTCAGCGATCAGCAGGTCCGCGCCTTCGACGTGGGGAAGACCCACGTGGATATCGGGGTGGTGTACCGCGGCAAACTGACCGGCACTCCCGTGGTGGCCGAGCACGACCTGGTGAGCGAGGTCTACCACATCATCGACGGCTCCGCGACCCTCGTGACCGGCTCCGACATCACCGGCTTGAAGCGGCGGCCGCCGGATGACCGTGCGGTCCGGCTGCTGAACGGCCCGGGCGGCAACGGCGCCGCCATTCGCAACGGCGCAACCTTTGAGCTGAAACCCGGCGACGTCGTGGTCATTCCCGCCGGCGTCGGCCACCTGTTCACCAGAATCGACAACCACATCCGTTACCTGATGGTGCGGGTCGACCCCGACAAAGTAACCCCATTGAAGGACGAAGCCGCCTCTCGCGCCGACCTGCGCGCCGGCTTCGACGCCGGCAACCGCAAGTAACACGACTGGGGCAGACGATTCAACCTACGGGCACGGGGCCACCTTCTCCAACTCCCGGTCCATGGTCAGCAACCGGCAGCCGGGCTCTTCCATCTGTTCGAGCGGAACTCCGTTCCAGTTCAGAACCGAGGGGACCCACTGCGGAGGAATGGTCACCCGCATCGCGGCCACAGTGCGGCTGATAATCTGGACTTGTTTCTCCGCTGGAAGATAGTGGGCCTGCACCCGCGCCGTGGTCACGGGCACGCGCCGGGGAAGCACAATCCGGGTTTCGATCCGGATCCGCTCTTTGCCCCGCTGCACCACCACCGCCGCCGGCCTCTCTTCCGAGATCTGCGCCATCAGATCCGCATAACGCCGGGCATCCGGAATGTCTCGTCCGTCAAGCGCCACGATACGATCCCCCATTTTCAGCGGCCCGCTGTATTTCTCGGGGAGGAAGCCGATCAGCACGCCGGGGCCGGTGCTGTCCGGCTTGTAACCGAAGCCGCCTAAATCGAGTGAAGCGCGCAGGCTCGCCGCCACCCGCGTCGACGGCAGCACGTCATTGCGCTCGGCCGGATCGAGCCGGGTCATGCGGATCCAGTAGCAGCCGGCGAACGCCGGCGAGTTGGTTTCGCAATCGATGGCGGCCGGATACGGTTCCCGCGTATGATTCCCCAGCCACTCCAGAACTTCGCTAATGTTGGCGCCGGCGCTGGAACGCCACTCCAGAGGAATGCCTGCCGACCGCAGCTGTTCGGCAACCGTCTCATCGTTGCCGCCGGATCCGATCCAGAGCACCGGAACATGGGCGAAATTGGCGGCGTAGAGGCGGTCGCTATCGATTGCCGGTTGGGCCGATCCGCCCAACGCCACAGCGGCTGCCCAGAGGTCGGGCACGCGCGAGATCGCATAGAAGACCGCCGCGCTGTCTCCTCCGCGGCCTCCTAGATAAATCCGCGCCGGATCCGCCGAACCGTTCTGAACGGCTGCGGAAACCTGCTTCTCGAGAGCTTGGACCCGCGCATCGATGCCGGCCTCGGCCGCGACCGAAGGCGCGAGCACCTGCCAGCCGAGCGCCTCGGTCCAGGATTGCCACTGCGCGAGATCGCCGGCATTGAGCGCCGCGAGCACCGGCCTTGGAGCGGGCGCTGCCTGCGCCGCCGCCGTCCGCGGGACCAGCAGGCTAATCGTGCCGCATGCGATCGCGAATCTTCCGGGCCAGCTTCTCAATTTCTTCGGCCTTCTTCATGGTCGTCAGCGAGAGCACGTACCGGTCGTCTTTCTCGATGCTCTCTTTCAAATCCTGCGCCAGATCGGCCAGCTTGGAGGCGTCCTTCAGATTGGCCGCGTGCTCCGCCTTGGCGATCTCGTCGCGCTGCAACTTGCCGCTGGGCAGGCGCACGTCCGGCGGGCCCGACGACGTCGTCGTCACCGGCGGCTGATCCTCGGGCGCCTGGGCGAGGGCCGCCGCCAGCGCTACCGCAACAAACACAGGGGCCCATCGCAATGTTTTCTTCATGCAAATCCTATCCGTATCATATCCCCCGGCGGGCATCTTCGATAGCCCGAGTGAAAGTCCGCGGAAGCGCCCTTGCTATCATGGAGCGAGTATGCAGGAAGTGCGCGTCGGCATCGTCGGGCTGGGCAACGTGGGTTCGGGAACGCTGGGCATTCTGGCCGAAAACGCCGCCCAGATCACGCTCAAACTGGGGTTTCGGCTGAAGGTGGTGGCGGTGTGCAGCCGCTCGGTCGAGGCCAAGACGATGCCTCCCTCGCTGGGCGTGGTGCTGAAGACCGCCGACTGGCGGGAAGTCGTGGCCCATCCGGACGTGCAGATCGTGGCCGAACTGGTGGGCGGAACCGGCGTCGCGCGGGAGATCATTGACTCCGCCATCGCGCACGGCAAATCCGTCGTCACCGCCAACAAGGAGCTGATGGCGGCGTGCGGACCGGAAATCTGGGACCGCGCCATCCAGGCCGGAATCAACCTGGCCATGGAAGCCAGCGTTTGCGGCGGCATTCCAATTCACGCCGTGCTGCGCGAGGGAATCTCGGGAGACCGGATCACCGCGCTCTACGGCATTCTGAACGGCACCAGCAATTACATTCTGACCGAGATGGAGAAGCGCGGCGAGCCCCTGGCCGCCATTCTGACGGAGGCCCAAGCCCTGGGCTACGCCGAGGCGGACCCCAGCGCCGACATCGACGGCTTCGACGCACGCTCGAAGCTGGCGCTGCTGGCCGCCCTGGCATTCGGAGAGAAAATCACCCCCGCCGATATTTTCGTCGACGGGATCCGGCGCATCTCTCCCATGGATTTTCAATACGCCCACACCTTGAAGCACACCATCCGCCTGGTGGGCGCGGCGCGGCAAACCCAGGAAGGGCTGATCCTTTCCGTGCGCCCGGCGCTGATTCCGCAGTCCACCATCCTGGCGGGCGTGCAGGGCGCCTACAACGCCGTGTGGGTCAAGGGCGCGTATGGCGCGGACACGTTTTATTATGGACGGGGCGCGGGACCTCAGCCGACGGGAGTGGCCGTCGTCAGTGACCTCATGCGCGTGGCCCGCGAGATTCGCGGCGGCAGCCCCGAGCGCGTTTCCCCCTTCGCCCACGAACGGCTGGGCGAATATCAGCCGGTTTCGGTGACTGTGCAGAAGCGCGCTTACTACCTGCGCTTTCGCGTGGACGACCGGCCGGGGATCATCGCCAAACTGGCTGGCATTCTGGCCAGCAAGCACATCAGCCTGGATTCGGTCCTGCAGGAACCCTGCAACACCAAGCACGACCTGCCGTTCGTGATTACGGTCGAGCCGACCAGCGAACAGTCCGTGCGCGACGCCGTGGATGAAATGGCGCGCCTCGATTTCTTGCGGGAAGCGCCCCTCGCGCTACCCATGGAGACGGCGTTGTGATAGGCCTCTGCAGCGGACATAGGTGAAAGATGAAGAATCTCCTTCGATACGCGAAATGGATGGCGCTGCCGCTGGCCTTGCTGCTGCCGCTGGGCGCGGCCGAACCCGGCATCACCCGCAAGCAGGCCGACGACATTCTCAATGAGCTGCGGCAAATCCGCCAACTGCTCGAGAAGCAGCAATCCGCCGCCACACCGCCGCAGGCCGAACCGGTGATCAAGGCCATGGTCTCGGTGGAGGGCGCTCCCTCCATTGGCGCCCAAGGCGCCCCCATCACGATGGTGGAGTTCACCGATTTCCAGTGCCCATTCTGCCAGCGCTTCCACATGAGCACCTACCCGGAGATCAAGAAGAACTTCATCGATACCGGCAAAGTGCGGTTCGTCAGCCGCGACTTGCCCCTCGATATCCACCCCAATGCCATGCAGGCCGCGCAGGCCGGCCGCTGCGCTGGCGAACAGAACCAGTTCTGGCCCATGCGCGACAAAATGGGCGCGAATCCCGAGCAGTTGGATATGACTCACCTGTTGGCGTACGCCCAGGAGTTCAAGCTCAACATGGATACCTTTCGCACCTGCATGGAGAGCGGCAAGTACAAAGCGGCCATCCAGAAGGACGTTGAGGTCGCCATGGCCATCGGCGCCAACGGAACGCCCTCGTTCGTCCTCGGCAAAAGCACCAAGGATGGCGTGGACGGCGAACTCGTGATCGGCGCGCTACCCTACCAGGCGTTCGACCAAAAGTTGAAGGAACTGGCCCAGTAAATGCCGGGCAGGCGTACCGCCTGGCCCCTGGGGCGGCCTTACCGAGCGGCCAGATCTTCCAGAAAGATGCGCCGCGCTTCCGAATACTCCTCGGGCAGCATCGGCCCCAGCGTGGCGTTCTGGGCCGCGGCCTCGCGCTCCGCCGCAAAGGTCGTATCGAGCGATTGAAAGGCCAGAACGCAGGCCTCCACCAGGTCCGAGGCATAGGCCGGCGCGGCGTCGATGAGCTGGTTGGCGCGCCCCAGAATGTCTTCCGCCGTCGCCACCCGCGCGGGGGCGCTGTCCACCATCTCCCGCCGCCTGGAGAGATGCACATGCGGCCCGAAGGCGCGCACGAACGTCGCAAAGCGGTCGAGCACGATGAGCGCCCCATAACGGTGCGTGTCCAGGGTCATTTCATAGGCGAAGGCCGAGCCTTTGGCCTGCCCTTCCAGACGGCGCAACGCCAGGGCCGCCGCGTTCAACTCGCCGGTCAGCGAATCGACAAACGCGGCCGTGCAGCCCAGGAATTGGAACTCGGAAAGGCTGGGATACCGGGTGATGCGCAATGCGGCCTCAGGCCATGTGCTCGCCGAGGGCCCGCTCCACGTCTTCCGGGGCCATCCGCTCGCCTTCGTTCAGGCGGCCAAGGATGGTGTCGATGATCGACTTGGCCTCGTCCTTGCCGTAGTTCTTGATGAACCCGTCGAAGAAGTGCTCGCCCGCCATGGCGTGATTGATCTCGGTTTCCTTGTTGTGGTCCTGGAGCTCGGTAAAGTAGACGACCCGGTATTTGCCCGTGTACTCGGTCTCGCGGTAGATCTCGAACATCACCTTATCGGACTCAAACAGCATACCAATCGAGGGTAGCATATGCGCTGCGGCCGGGCGGCAGGCGCTGCTAGAATGGGGAGTGAACCGGGCGGGAGTAACTCAGTGGTAGAGTCACAGCCTTCCAAGCTGTTGGTCGCGGGTTCGATCCCCGTCTCCCGCTCCATTTTTCAAGGACTCGCAAACCCCCGAGTCTGAACCGCTACTCCGTTGACTCCATCAATTTTCGCCTGATCGTCACGCCGGCAGCCTCCGTTGACGTTCTCCAGTCACTGCGGACTCGAGCTTCCTGATTTTCACACCGATTCGCGAGGCTGAACCCCTCATTTTTCTCGTTCGCGATACCACCGGTGCCACCGATCGGGTTGGTTCGGCCTCGGGGATGGCCGCCTTTGCACGCACACCCGCGGCCTGCAGCGTTTATTAATCCCAATGATGGCCTTGCGACCATGTTTGGACGGGAAAGGATTCCCTATGTCCGTATCGCGCGCGATCCACTCCCAATCCTCTTCCTGATGGGATAAACTTAGCTGATTCTTTCACATGCCGCTCCAGCCAAGGGACAAACTCGGCCCGTATGAAATCCTTGCGCCCATCGGCGCAGGCGGCATGGGCGAGGTCTACCGCGCGCGCGATGCCAAGCTGGAACGCGACGTCGCGATCAAAGTGCTGCCGGACTCGGTGGCTCAGGACCCGGAACGCCTCGCCCGTTTCGAGCGCGAAGCCAAAGTCCTGGCCTCGCTCAATCATCCCAATATTGCGCACATCTACGGCGTCGAAGAACGCGCGCTGGTCATGGAACTGGTGGAAGGCGAGTCGCCCAAAGGCCCCATGTCGTTCGACGACGCCTGGAAGATCGGCGCTCAAATTGCCGATGCGCTGGAGTACGCCCACGAGAAAGGCATCGTCCACCGCGACTTGAAGCCGGCCAACATCAAGGTGACACCCGAGGGTGTGGTCAAGCTGCTGGATTTCGGGCTGGCGAAGGCGTTCACCGGACCGGCCGTGCAATCCGCCGCGCCGGAGAACTCGCCGACCTTGACCATCGGCGCCACGCAAGTGGGCGTGATTCTGGGAACCGCCGCCTATATGTCGCCGGAACAGGCCAAAGGGAAGGCCGTCGATCAGCGGGCCGATATCTGGGCCTTCGGCGTGGTTCTCTACGAGCTGCTTGCCGGCCAGCACTTGTTTCAAGGCGATGACGTTTCGGAAATCCTGGCGGCGGTCATCAAAGAAGCGCCGGACTTCAGCCCGGTTCCCCGCCAGGCCCGCCCGCTGCTCGAACGCTGCCTGGAAAAGGATCCGAAAAAGCGGCTGCGTCACGTCGGCGACATCGGTTTGCTGCTGGCCGCCGAAGCCATGGCGGTTCCGGCGCAGCGGCAGTTCGGCGCGGTTGCGTGGATCGCAGCAGGCGTGATGACGGCGGCGCTCGCCGCGCTCGCCTTCGTGCATTTCCGGGAGCGGCCGCCGGTGCAGGAAGTGACCCGCTTCCAGATTGAGCCGCTGGAAAAAACGACCCTAGTCGCCGCGCCGCCGATCGTCTCGCCGGATGGCCGCACGCTGGCCTTCGTTGCTAGTGAGGGCGGAGTCAACCGGTTGTGGGTCCGATCGCTGGATGTGCTCGACGCCCGGCCTCTCACCGGCACAGATGGAGTCGGTGGCAACACGTTCGCCTGGTCGCCGGACAGCCGGTCCATTGCGTATTTCCAAGGGAGCAAGCTGAGACAGGTCGACGTCACCGGGGGCCCGCCGCAGACGGTCTGCGATAGTCCGGCAGGCGATCGGGGAAGCGCATGGGGGTTGGGCGGTGAGATTATTTTTGGTATCGCTGCAGGCGGCCTGCTGCGGGTTTCGGAAGCCGGTGGCGCACCGGTCCCGCTGACGCAGTCTGACGCCAAACGCGGCGAGACCTTCCATAGCCGGCCGTCCTTCTTGCCCGACGGCCGCCACTTCTTTTACATCCGCGGGGGCTCGCCGGAGGTGCAAGGCATCTATCTCGGTTCGCTGGATGTGAGTCCGGGGCAGCAGACCACCAAAAGACTATTGGTGGCCGACGGCATCGCCGTCTATACGCCTTCGGCGGACCGGCGCGCCGGATACGTGCTCTTCCTGCGCGAGGGCGCCTTGATGGCCCAACCCTTCGATGCCAAACGGCTGGAACTTGCCGGAAGCGCCTTTCCGATTGCGGAAAGCGTCGGGACTAATTTTCAGAACTCGTGGTTTTCGGCGTCGACCAACGGAGTCTTGGTCTATCGCACGGGTGCGGGCACCGCGTCTGGCGGGAGTCAGCTCACCTGGTTCGACCGGAGCGGGAAGAGCCTGGGCGCCGCCGGAGAACCCGGAGCCTACCAGGAAGTGACGCTCTCGCCCGACGGGACCCGGGCGGCGGCCACGAGGATTGACTCGTCCAATTCCGACATCTGGCTGCACGAATTCGCGCGGTCCACCACCACCCGCCTCACTTTCGATCCCGCCCCGGAACGGCTTGCCGCCTGGTCGCCGGATGGCAAGCGTCTCGCCTTTACCGCCCAACGCGTCGTCGCCGACCTCTATCAAAAACCGGCCGACGGCGCGGGAAACGAGGAAGTCCTGTTCCGATCGAAGGACGACAAGTTCCTTTCGGACTGGTCGCGCGACGGCCGTTTCCTGATGTATATGCAGCAAGGCGCGGGGGGCATCGACCTGTGGGCGCTTCCTCTGCAAGGCGAACGGAAGCCGGTGGCCTATCTGAAGAGCGGGTTCGGTGCCGCCGAAGGGCGCTTCTCGCCGGATACCCGTTTTGTTGCGTTCAGCTCCATTGCCTCGGGCAATCGAGAGATCTACGTCCGCACGTTTCCCGATGCCTCGGGCGGCCAATGGATGGTTTCGAGGGGTGGCGGCGCGCACCCGCGTTGGCGGTCCGATGGCAAGGAGTTGTTCTACATCTCCGCCGGCTCCCAAATGATGTCGGTGGACGTAAGCTTGACCCCGACCTTTAAGGCTGGCATCCCGAAGGCTCTGTTTCCGGCGCCCATCTTAGGTGGCCCAGGCAGCACGGGCTCCACCCACTACGATGTCACCGCCGACGGCAAACGCTTCCTGATTAACTCGATGAATCCGGAAACGAATACCGGCGGCAAGGCTCCGCCGATCACCGTGGTGCTGAACTGGCAGGCGGGCCTGAAGAAATGAGGCGCTCCTCTGCTCCTGGTTTTCCGCGAAACCGGAAGCGGAGCGCAGCGAGCTTCCGGCACTGGATGCCGTTTCGAACACGACCCCCGTTCGGCTTTTTCGCCGGCTGACGTCACCCGGCCCCCAGGCGCTGGATAGCCTCCAGTACCGATTCCGGCCTGGCGCGCACTCGCAGATCTTCGGTCAAATTCACCCAACGGATCACTCCCGTGGCATCCACCAGGAACTCGGCCGGCCGCGCGATGTCTTCTCCGTTTTCGCCGCCCTTTGGGTGCAAGACGCCATACTCACGAATCACCTCGGCTTTGGGATCGGAGAGGAACGGGAAGCTGTACCCCCGTTCCTTGCAGAGGCGTTGCGACTCTTCTGGCGAATCGACGCTGATCGCTACAATTTCGACGCCCTGGTTGTGGAATTCGCGAACGTGCTGCTCGAAACCCCGTAACTCGGAGTTGCAGAACGGTCACCAATAGCCGCGGTAGAAGACCAGCAGAAGCGCGCGATGGCTCTTCAGGAGTTCGGAGGAGGCCACCGGTTTTCCAGCGGTGTCCCGTAGCGTGAACGATGGCGCGGACTGTCCCGTCCGCAGCGCGTTCAACGATGAGGGTATTTGTTTTCCAAAGTAGAGAATGCCGACGACGAAGACCCCGCACAGCACGATGCTCAGCCCGCCGAGGATGGACCCTGCGATCTTGCCCCGGTAGTGCTCCGGATCGCGAAAGGCGCGCCTGAGCCCGGCTGCCAGCAACCAGCCGCCCGCCAGAAACAGCAGGTAATTGACCCAAGGAACATCCCGCGTCACCGGAAAGACGGCGAAGACGGGTACGTAACTGGCGACCGCGGCAATCACGAGGGCAAAGCCCGCCCAAATGGGAACGTTCCAGTGGCGTTTCATGAAGCAGCTCTCCCGTCTCCAGTGGAATGGAGAAGGCGGCCGGCAACACCAGGCCGTATCGCCGGAATGGTGCGCCGGGCCGAAATGATATGATCGGCGGAGCTTATGAAACTACGATTCCTCACCGCCCTGTTTCTCCTTGCGCTGCCCATGATGGCACAACTCCCCCCTCCCAATCCAGCCGGCGTTTCCGCCGGTCACGATGTGTTGCGCGCCAAAGATGTGGACGCCGCCAACAAGTTCTGGCAAGCGCTCGGCGGACAACCGGTGCAATTCGCCGGCCGGCTCAACCTGATCAAGTTCCCGGGCGTGCTGCTGCTCACAGTCGGTGGCGCGCAGGGACGCGGGAGAGGGACACCGGCTCCGGCCCCGCCGGCGGAACTGGCGGGATCGGAAGGATCGTCGCTCGATTGGATTGGGTTTTCCGTGAAGGATCTGAAGGGATCGCTCGCCCGCTGGGCGGAGGCGGGAATCCAACCGCTGCCCGGCGGCTCCCGGACGCAGGTGTACCTGCTGTCCCCCGATAAGATCAAGGTACGGATCACCGAAGATCCGGCTTTGGCGGCGCCCATCGTGGCCGACACCATCAAGATGGTGGTTCCGAACGTGGCGGAGGCGCAGGCGTGGTACGCCAGGTATCTCGGCGCGGAGATGGTGAAGCGCGGCGGCGAGATGGTGGCGAATATCCCGGGTTCGAGCATTGTGTTCGAACAGGCCAAGGGGCCGGTGGCTCCCACCAAGGGACGGGCCTTCGACCGCATCGGCCTCGAAGTGGTGGGACTCGAGGCGTTCTCCAAAAAGCTCGAAGACGCGGGAATCCGATTCGACAACCCCTACCGCAAGTCGGAGCCGATGAACGCCGCCTTCGCGGTGTTCCAGGACCCCTACGGCACTCTGATCGAATTGAGCGAAGGGTTGTCGGCGGTCAAGTAAGCCGCTGCCGGACCCGGCCGCTCCCGCTAGCTCGCCCTCTTCTCGTGCAGCAGCATTTCGAGCGCGTGTTCCATGGAGCCGGCGAGCGCGATCGCGCCTGAGTTCACGAAGAAGATCTGGTCTACCTTGTCGATCGTGTTCAGGCGGTGCGCGATGATGACCTTCGTGGTTTCCGGGGGGAGCTTGGCTAGAATCTCTTCGAGCAGCTGCTCGGTCACGGTGTCGATGTTGGCCGTGGCTTCATCGAGGATCAGCAGCTCGGGGCTTCGCAGGGTGGCGCGCATGAAGGCAATCAGCTGCTTTTGGCCCAGGCTGATGCTGCTGCCGCTACTGGTTACTTTCGTCTCCAGGCCTTCGGAGAAACGCGTGAGCAGGCTCGAGAGATTGGATTCTTCCAAAATTTCGGCGAGCTGCGCGGCCGTGCAGTTCGCGTGGTCTTCGTTGCCGTAGACGATGTTGTCACGAACGGTCCCGGTGAAGAGGAAGGGCTCCTGCGGAATTACGCCGATCTTGCGCGCGCGCTCGGCCGGTGGCACCGACCGGATGTCGCGGCCATCGAGGAGAATCGATCCCGCGGTGGGATCATAGAGCCGGGCCATGAGCGAAGCCGTGGTCGTCTTGCCGCCTCCCGTCGGGCCGACCAAGGCGTACACGCTGCCTTTCTGCAACTCGAGCGTGATGTCGTGCAAAACTTCCTTGCCGCCGGGATATTGGAAGTGCACTTTCCGGAATTCGAGGACATCGCTGTTTTCGGGCGGCCCCGCGGCCAGCACCGGCATATCCGACTCGAGCGCGAGCACCTCGGAAATGCGGTCGAGCGCCGCCAGCGCGAGCTGGTAAGAGGACCACACAGTGGCCAGTTGCCGCATTGGCCCGTAGAAATTGTTGACGTAGAGGAGGAATCCAATGAGCAGGCCGGCCGTGGTTTCCGACGCTCCAATCAGCGTGATGCCGTAGGCCAGCACCAGCAGCATCGCCAGATTGTGCGCAAACCCATACATCGGCATGAAAATGTTGTTGGCATAGCCGGCCGATACCGAGGCGGTGTAATTGGTGTCGTTGGCGGTCTTGAATTTGCGCTGGAAATAATCCAGGCGGTTGAACGCCACAATCACTTTGAAATTCTGCAGGCTCTCCTGAACCTCGGCGCTTAATCCGCCGAGGGTCTGCATGCTGCGCATGTTCCGGCGTTTCACCCAGGCCGAGCTGGCCTTGGTGACCGCGAACACGCCGATGGCCGGCAGAAGCGCCGCGATTCCCAGCCGGAAGTTGAGCGAGAGCACAAACACCGCCACGCCCGTCATCAGAAACAGGCTGCTGACGAACTGCATCAGGGCCTGGGCCACAAACTGGTTCAGTTTATCGGTGTCGCTGTTGACGCGCGAGATCAAGTCGCCCGCCTTGTTTTCGGTGAAGAAGGCCAGGGGCAGATCCAGCAGTTTCGCGAAGAGGACGTTGCGCACGCTGTAGAGCACGCGCCGGCCCACGCCGCCCATGGTGAGGATCTGGGTATAGCTGCCGACAATGCCCACCAGGTACACCGCCAGCAACAACAGCGCGGACAGCAGCAGGCCGTGGCTGTCTTTCAGGCGGATATAGGTATCCACCGCACGGCCGACGATCATCGGGCCGACCAGGGTAGCGCCGGAACTGACCAGCATGGCGGCCACCGCCACGGCAATGTACGCGCGCTCCGGAACGATCAACGGGACGAAGCGCTTGACGCCGGCGCGCAGAGAGCGCTTGGCGCCGAACGCCTTGGCGGTTTCAAGCTTGTACTTCATAGACATTGGTGCTCCGCTGCGAGTCGTAGATCTGCACGTATTCGGGCGAAGTTTCCATCAGCTTCGCGTGGGTTCCGGTGGCCAGCATCTCGCCCTCCATCAGAAGGATGATCTGGTCGTAGTTCTCGACGGATGCGATCTTTTGCGTCACCGAAATCAGGGTGATCCCGGGGTACTGTTCGTGGATGTTCCGCAGAATCGCGCGCTCGGTCGTGGTATCGACGCGCGCGGTGAAATCGTCGAGCAGCAATACTTTGGGATTGAGCGCCAGCGCGCGGGCCAGCATCACGCGCTGCTTCTGGCCGCCGGAAAGGCTGGTCCCGCGCTCGGAGACCACCGTGTCGAGGCCCTGCGGCAGCGTTTTGATGAAATCGCGCAACTCCGCGGCCGCAATCGCTTTTTCCAGATCCTGGTCCGGGATGTCCGAGCTGAAAGCGATGTTCTCGCGGAGCGTCAAGTTGAACAGAATACTGTCTTGAAACACGAATCCGACCTGGCGGTGCAGGGCTTCTTTATCGTAGGCGTCGAGCCGCTCGCCATCGTAGGTGACGGTTCCGGAGGTCGGCTGCAGCAGCCCGATCAGCACGTACAGCAATTGCGTCTTTCCGGCGGCGGTGGGGCCGATGACCGCGGTTTTGGTGCCGCCCTTGACCGAGAGAGAAACATTCTTGAGGGCTTGCTTGTCGCCAAAGGCGAGCGAGACGTTATCGATGGCGAGGTCGCCGCGAAGAGCGGGCCGGAGCGGGCCGGATTGCTTGACCTCCGGCGCCGTCAGAACCAGGCCCAGACGCATGTAGGAAGCGCCCGCCTGCGCCATGATGTTACTCATGAACCCCAGCAGGATGATGGGAAAGATGAGCAGCGCGAGATAGCTGTTGAAGGCGGTGAAATCGCCAAGCGTCATGCCGCCGAAAATCACAAAGCGGCCGCCCAGCAGAAGAATGATGATGGTGGCCAAATTGACGGCCAGAGTGATGGCCGGGATCATGGCGGACATGATGCGGAGGATGGCCAGTCCGATATCCCGCGATTCCTGGTTGGCGGCGGCGAATTTTTCCGCCTCAAAGCGCTGCGAATTCAGGATGCGGATGAGGGTGGCCCCGAGGATGCTCTCATTGATCACCCGGTTCAGCCAGTCGATGGCTTCCTGACCGCGCCTGAACAGAACCCGGACCTTCCGCAGCGCGAAGAAAAAGGTGCCGCCGACCACCGGCACCACCCCCAGGACGCTCAGCCCCAGCCGCCAGTTGATGGTCAGCAGCATCACGCTCGCGCCGACGATCAGGAACAGCGAGGCGATGATGGTGGCCACCGCCATCGAAACAAACATCTTGACGCCGTCCACGTCGGAAGTCAGATTGGTCAGCAGTTTGGCGGGGGTGAGGGTCTCCACGCTGCTGTAGGACTGGGTCGCGATCTTGGCGGCCAGACGCGTGCGCAGGTCCCGCGCGACGCGCTCGGAGGTGTAGGTCTGGGTGATGTTCTGCAGATAGTTCAAAGCGAACACCAGGAACGAGACGATGAAGAACTCGAGGACGACGGTCGAGAGAACAAAGGTCCGCTGCGTGTAGGCGTCGATGGCGCGCGAGATGAGTTTGGGCACCACGAGCGTCAGGGCGTTCCCGACGATCGTCAGCGCGACGAGGATGACGACCAACCCCCGATACGGTTGGAGCAGGGCGAACAGCCCGGCTCCCGAAGGCCTCTTCTTTGCACCGGTAGCTTTTGGACTCATAGTGTTATGGTCTGGATGACGAAAGTGCGCTCGCGGGAATACCAATAGATTGAAACAAGTCGCTCAAGGGTGTCAACCACCCCGGGGTTCGTCGGGCGCGGAAGACGATAGAAAATTGTCTGGATCGGGTCCTCGCGCCGCTCAGACGCGTGCCCGCAATCCCGCGGTGGTCACGGCCGCAGCGGGAGAGTGGCTTTGCCGGCCGGGCCGCTGTAAATCAGCTCGATTGAACTGATCTTTTGAAGGTTGCCCCGGTATTCGAAGAACAGCAATCCGGCCTGGGGAAGAACGCGGTCTCCCAGAGGCAGCGAGGCCTTTTGCGTATGCTGTGCCATGGCGCGCTGCACCTCGATGGGGACATGCACCACCGGGGGCGGGCTATTGGAATCGGCCTGACCGCCGCCACCACCACCGATGCTGGTCTTCGATTTCGAGGAGGCGGGCGGTTCCGGCGGCACCCATTCGGGATCTTTGAGGGAGGCCAGCACCAGCCCGTAGGGCTGGCTGCGCAACGGCGTCTTCTTCCCGTTGATGCGGAGGGAAAAGTCGTCCAGGGAGATCTGGATCCGCGCGTCCGGCGGGCCGTACAATCCGGCTTCCACCACCACAAAGTCTTCGGTCGAGAGCGTCCCTTGCGCGGTGGGGACCGAGTGTCTCACGAACTCAGCCGCAATCGTCACAACGCCCGCCTTGGCTTGAGCGTAATACTCGGTGGGCGCCACTCGCGGCGGAAGCCCCTGAGCCGCCTCTTTGTTCTGCGTGGCTGGCTCCTGGGCACACACGCCGAGGACCGCCGCCAGAACGACACCCATCCGGAGGCCCATTTTCAGTACAGGGAAGCGTCGCACCACTCTTCACAACTTAGCACGGCTGCCGCGCGGCCGGCGCACGGGCGCCGATCATCCAGCACGCCGCCGTAAAGCGGACTTCCGCTCCGTGCACATAGGGATCAAATGCGGTGCGGACCGTTTCGATGACCTGCCGTCGCGTCCCCTCGTCCGCCTCCGGAAGGATCAGGCCCAGAGGACCGAGCCGGGTGAAGTAACGGACCAACTCCTTCTCGGGCAGGGTGCAGGCAACATCGATCGGCCGGATGTCGGCCTCGGCCCAGCCGCTCTCCTTGAGAATGCGGTGCACGCGTCCCTTGTCCCCGAAGGCGAACTGCCCGGGCCCGTCCGGCTTTCGGACGGGAAGGTTCGGCAACAGCGGCCGGGCGGCGCGCTCGGCCGTCGTCATGAAGGGGTTTTCCGAGTCAGTCCGCCAGGTGATGACCCGGAGTCCGGCGCCTTCCCGGGCGGCGCGCCGTAAGTTCTCAAAGGCCCGGACGAAGTCGTCGAAAAACATGACGCCGAAGCGCGAAAGGATCATGTCGAAGCTTGCCGGCTCGAAGGCGTGGCTCTGCGCGTCGGCACGGATGAAACGGGCCGGCAGGCTTTCGCGTTCCGCGCGAGCCCGGGCGGCGGCGAGCATCTGTTCCGAAATGTCGATGCCGGTCAAGCGGCCCTCCGCGCCGAGCCCGCGCGCCACCGCGAGCGTGGTGCCGCCCGTGCCGCAGCCGACGTCGAGCACCCGGCCTCCGGCGCCTCCGGCCAGCACCGCTTCGACGAGCAGGTCCTCGAACGGCTTGAAAATCCGGTCGAGTACCTCCTGCGCCTCAACCCAGGCGCGTCCGCTGAGGCCGTTCCACGGCGTCGCCTGCGGGTCATCGGCGGGGTGTTTGCCATCCATGATCGCCTCCGGTTCCCTGCCTTCCGGAAGCAGGAAGTTGTATTGTGCCACTTCAAGTCGACTTGCAGTCAAGAGAACTGAGAGCTCTCGACTGGCGGTGGCGGCACGCAGCGCCGCTGCCCGCCGCTCCCCTGGTGGACTACAATACATTCCGAGGACCGACTCATGAGATACGCAATCTTGCTTCCCACCGTACTGGCAGTGTTCGCAAGCTCCGCAGGGGCGCAGCTTGCCCAGCCGCCGGCCGGAGTTGCGGAGGGCGTCCTGAAGGAATCGGCAAACGCTTGCCCGGGGAATCCCGAACTCGCCGGTCTGGACGCGGCACCGGCTTGGTCAGGCTGGGGCGGAGCGGGCAACACGCGCTTTCAAACCAAAGCCGCCGCCGGTCTCACGCCCGCCGATGTGCCCAAACTGCAGCTGAAGTGGGCTTTTGGATTTCCCGATGCCAAGAGCATGTACTCCCAGCCCTCGGTGGCCTTCGGCAGAGTCTTCGTGGGCAATGACAACGGCGTCGTGGTTTCGCTCGACGCCAAAACGGGCTGCGTTTACTGGGCCTACCAGGCCGATATGTTTGGCCGGTTCGCTCCCATCGCCGCGCCGATCTCCGGCCACCCGGGGAGCCGCTACGCCATCTTCTTCGTCACCCGCTCCACCACCGCCTACGCCCTCGATGCGCACGATGGCAAACTGCTCTGGAAATCGCAGATCCGGACCGGACTGAATAACCTGAGCGCCACCGCGGCCTGGCATGACGGACGGCTCTATGTGCCGATGTCGGGCACCGAGACCCTGGTCGGGGCCGATCTGAAATATGAGTGCTGCAAATCCCGCGGGGCCGTGGCCGCGGTGGACGCCAACACCGGCAAAGTGCTGTGGCGCACCGAGAGCATTGCCGAGCCGCTGCGCCAGCTCGGCGAGAACTCGAATGGAGTCGAGCGCTGGGGACCCGCGGGTGCATCCGTATGGAACACCCCCACCGTCGATGCCAAGCGCGGCCTGGTCTACGCCGGCACCGGCAACAACTTCGGACGGCTGGCCGCCGCCACCAGCGATTCCATTCTCGCCCTGCGCATGAGCGACGGCAAGATGATGTGGCATCACCAGGAGTTTCAGGACGACACGTTCATGGCCCGCTGCCAGGCGGCCAATGCTGCCGACACCAATTGCCCGGAGAAGCTGGGGCCGGACTACGACTTCGGCGGTTCGTCCGCAATTCTCGAAACCGTCAACGGCAAGGACATTCTGTTGGCCGCGGGAAAGGGCGGCGTGGCCGTCGCGCTCGATCCCGACAACCAAGGCAAGCTCCTCTGGCGGACCCAATTGTGGGAGACTCAGGCGCCTTCCGCGTCTGGTCTAGTCGTTTGGGGCGGCGCGGCCGATGGAACCCGCGTGTACTATCCATTGCAGCAGCCCGGCGGTGGCTTGAAGGCGCTGGACATCCTAACCGGCAAGGTGGATTGGAATGCCGCCATCAACGCGGACCGGCGCGGACAGGCAGGTCCGGCCAGTGCCATTCCGGGAGTCGTCTTCACCGGCGGATGGGATGGCATCCTGCGCGCCGTGGATGCCAACGGAAAGGTGATCTGGAGTTTCAATGCCGTGCGCGACTTCGACACCGTCAACCACGTGCCCGCCAAGGGAGGCTCGTTCGGCTCGGCGGGCCCGGTGGTCGTGGGCGGCATGGTCTTCGCCGCGTCCGGATACCCCGGCACGCTACGCGGGACGCCGGGCAACGTCCTGCTGGCGTTCGGAGTGGAGTGATAGCACAGGAGAACTCGGGGCTAGACGGAACGTCGTCGTGGACTTACGCCTGTCCTGGGCACTCCCGGTACAGATCGGCTCACACTCCCGTGCGAGAGCAAGCGAATGCGTTCCGTCCCTCCCTGGGTTTCTCCTGCCGCATTTCTCGGGACCAACCCCTGAATTTCAAATGGCACCAATTCATGCATAGGGCGCCGCGCTACAAGGCGGACGCCGGACCGCGCTCATCCAGCGGAGGCTCAGAATCGGCCATACTAGCGTTATGAGTACTCCGTTGCTGGAAGAGGTTTTCAAGACCAGCGGTGTGCCCACGTTCACGTTCGTGGAGCCCTCGGAATACACAAGGCTCCTCGTCGGTCTCCGCACACCGGGACGTGGAGTAGTGATCGAGGGTCCGTCTGGGATCGGAAAGACCTCGGCGGTCGAGACAGCACTAAAGCGACTCAGCGTGGGCGGAGTCGTCACGAAATTGTCGGCCCGGCGACCAACGGACGTCGAATACATCGAGGCTCTCCCATCTCTCGGCGGCGTTGGGCTCGTCATCATCGACGATTTTCACAAGCTTCCGAACGCGACCAGGGCTTCCCTGGCTGACTATATGAAGACGTTGGCCGACGACGAGTCCAAAGGAACAAAAGTTGTTGTGGTAGGGATTAACAAGGCCGGTGAGAATTTGATCAGCTTTGCGCATGATTTAGTTAACCGGATTGACGTAATTCCCTTTGAGACCAATCCGAATGACAATGTTCGTCAGGTTGTTACGAGAGGCGCCGACGCGCTCAACGTTGACATCAACGTCGAAGACGAAATTGTGACCGCAGCTCAAGGCAGCTTCTATCTCGCCCAGATGCTAGCGCGGGAGGTTTGCCAGCGCGCTGGAGTGCTGGAACGGCAGGATTCACGCAAGCGCGTCGAGGTCAGCTTTGAATCGGTCAGCGCGGATGTCTGGGAGCGATTGGCTCAGGTCTTCCGCGCACGCTGTGAAAAGTTCTGCAGAGGTACGAAGATTAGAAAGGAGGGGCGCGCCCCTTACCTCCATATCCTTCGATGGCTAGCGGACGGCAAGGAGTGGACGCTTTCCTTGCGCGAAGCGACACGCCAGCACGTGGAGATGCGAGGGAGCGTCAGCCAGGTCGTCGACAAGCAGTATCTGAAGGATCTAATTGAGTCCGATTCCGACATCTCGGACGTTATTCATTACGATGGGACCTCCGAACAGATCACGGTCGAGGATCCACAATTTATTTTCTTCATCCGTAATATCCCATGGAAGCAATTTGCCCTCGACCTCGGTTTCTTAGGTATCGAATTTGAAAACCGCTACGACTTTGCTTTGTCTTTCGCCGGCGAGGATCGCGCGATCGCCGAGGAGCTTTTTCGGCAGCTGCAGGATGCCGAGAGTGAAGTCTTCTACGACAAGAACGAACAACACCGAATTCTCGCCGTCGATATCGAGGAGTACTTGCGCCCAATTTACCAATCGGAAGCCCGATTCGTAATTGCGCTACTGAGTCAAATGTATCCTAAGAAGATCTGGACAAAAATTGAATCGGATCAATTCAAGGAGCGTTTTAAGACGGGAGATGCAGTGCCCGTGTGGTTTTCTGACACACCAGCGGGCATGTTCGACGAGTCGCGGAGAGTGGGTGGTCTTACAATCGACGTGTCACTCCCGATGAATCAGGAGGTCGAAAGAATCGTCCGCATTTTGCTCAAGAAACTTGCAGAGATCCGCCAGCCGGCAGCGATAACGCCGTCCCAACTCAGTCTCCCGACATAGCCTGCAGTCGGGACGAAAAGCAGGGGAAACTGGGGCTCGTCGGGCTCCGTATTCCCACCTCGCAACGGAATTGGTAATGAGTCCATCCAAGGTGCACGCAAGCGTAAAACGCGCGCACACGAGTGGCTGCTTCACGGGCCGGATTTGGAGAACCGTCCCAACATGGGGGCACTGAAAAAAGCGGTGACAGACGGAACGTGCGAGCCAGTTGCTTCGAATTGGACTTTTTGTTCATTCGCTCGCCAGCGCCCGGCGCACGACTGCCGGCTCCTTCGCGATGACGGTCAGATAGGCCCGTGCGGCCGAATCGGGCTGGCGGCCGCCCTGTTCCCACTCCTGCAAAGCGCGCTTGCTGATGCCATAGGTTCGCGAGAATTCGGCCTGGGACATCTTCACGCGCTTGCGAATCGCTTTGACATCGATCGGCTTCGGCCAGACTTGCTCCAGTTCGACCTTGCCCCGCTGGTGAGCCAGGACGAGCTTCATTCCCTCGATCAAGCCCGTGCCGAATGGCGTCTTCTTAGTGCCGGTTTTCTTGGGCATCTATTGCGCTCCTTTCAGATGGGCCGCGATTTGCCGCAGCTATTTCTTCTCGTTCGAGGTCAGATCCGTCTTGACGTTCTTGGCGTAACACCGAATCAGGGAAACGCGGGCGGCGATCACAACGTACAGGTAGATCATCCGGGCACCGCCGCGCTTTCCTTTGCCCTTCGCTGCCCATCGCAGTTTCCGGATTCCGCCCGATCCCGGTATCACGTCGCCAGCGTCCGGATGGTCAATCAGATGAAACGGCAACCGCTTCGATGCCATCTGCCCCGATCAGCTCGGTGGCCTCGGCCTTGAACTTCGGCAGTTGCAGGACCGTGATTTCGGGCGCCTCATCCACCACTCCACAGTATACCGCATTGCGGTATAGGCGATCTTGTGACGTGGATACGGATGATCCGATCCCCGTCTGGCCGTATGCGGATGCCGACGCGCTGCGTGAGGGACGCGAGAGAGCGCAAGATCGCCGAGACGGAGTTGCACCGGCGGCTGCGAAAGGTCCATGCCGAATTCCAATCTTGAGGAGTTGATCGCGACTGCCGCGCTACTGCGTCCCATGCTCGGCGATCTCGTGTTTTGGGGAGGAGCCGTCACGAGCCTGCTCGTAACGGACGAGGGCGCTGCGCGGCACACCTGGCAACGTCCTGCTGGCGTTCGGAGTGGAATGACCGCGCGGGCCTAGCTCAATTGCTGCCGGTACGGCGCGGACACACCCAAGGCAGGCTTGCCCACGCTCTGTGGTGGGATAGCGTCATCGCTCTGCCGGAAGCGGGCATTCTTCGCATCTTCCATGGCGCGGACAAACTGAATGATCTCCCCGCGGACCATGCTCCGGATCCGAACCTCAATCGCGGCCTGGTTCGACGCAATCCGCACCTGCGTGAAGCGCTTGGTGCCGAACGCCATCACCAGAAGAGCACTGGCGAACAGAAGAAGGCTGGCCAGCCTCCGGTAATTCTCGATTCCGATATACGCGACGCCCTGCGAAGCCATCCACACCAGGCAGGCGGCCAGCATGATGCACACGCCGGTCGCCCAGAGGAGCCAACGGTGCGTCAATTGGACTACGGATACGGAACCCGCATCTTCCAGCCGGATACTCGTGAACTCGGATTCGCTGCCGTGCCAAACCCTGAGGTTGGTCAGAAGCAATTTGCCAGTCGCGGTTTCGAGGCGAAAGAGCTGGCGTTCGCCTTGCGTCAACGTCATGAAACTCGAGGCCACAGCCCATCATGCTTCAGTTCCGCAGCCGTCTCAATACTGGCTTTGGTTGTCAATGCCCGTCCAGGCGGCCCATCCACATGGAGTCATGGCCCCCGGGGGTTGTCAGCGGGGAGACCCCAGTATCCAAAGAGAATACTCTCTTTTCGAGGCGCCTCCTCAAAATGGGAAGCAGCTATGATGCGAAGTATGCGAATGAAGAATGGGATTGGTCTGGTGGTCATGGCCGGTCTGGCGTGCGCGTCGGGCGCCGAAAAGAATGTCAAAGAGGCCGAACGCCTCGAGCAGTGCGGCCAGGTTCTGGAGGAGATCCTCAATATTCCGGATAACCTTCCGGGCGACTTACTCGACCGCGCCGAATGCGTGATCGTCTTTCCTTCCGTCAAGAAGCTGGCGTTCGGAGTCGGAGCCAGCTACGGACGCGGCGCGATCGTGTGCCGCTCCGGCGCGCACTTTACCGGCGCTTGGGGCACGCCCGCCATGTTTGCCTTGGAAGGCGCCAATATCGGGTTTCAACTGGGCGGCGAAGCCACGGACTTTGTCCTTCTGGTCATGAATCCCAAGGGCGCTGAGTCGGTCCTGAAGAGCAAGGTGAAGCTGGGAGGGGACGCTTCCGCGGCGGCCGGCCCCAAGGGCAGAACCGCGGCGGCGGACACCGATATCGTGATGAAGGCCGAGATCCTGACGTATTCGAGATCCCGCGGGCTGTTCGCCGGCGTGTCCCTGGAAGGCTCAACCTTGCGGCAGGATAATGGCGCGAATGAGAAACTGTTCGGCAGAAAACTGACCGCGCAAGAGATTGTCCGTGGCGGAAGAGCCGGGACTCCTGCCTCGGGCCAGAAGCTCGTCTCGGTGCTCCGGCGGAAGTCGCCGCGCAATCTTTCCGACAAGAAGAGCTTGCAGTAGGGCCCCGGCGCTCTTCCGCCCCCCGAGTCGCACGAGCCCCACCCTACTGGCACCCGCGCAGCCGGCAAAGATATAATCCGAGTCTCTGATCCAACGGAGGCCACTCATGCCCGAAAAACCCGACTCCCGCACCAAGCGGCCCTCGCGCCGCCGATTTCTCGCGACCAGCACCGGAGCGTCGGCGCTCCTCGGCGTTGCGCTCGAAGCGGGGCCGGCGGCCGGCAGCCTGTCCGGCCAGACTCCCGGCGCGGGCGTTGGCGGCGACACGACGCTCGCGCTGGTCAACGGCAGAATTCACACCATCGACGCGAAAGACACCGTGGTCAACACGGTGACCATCCGCAACGGCCGGTTTCTGGCGGTGGGCGGCCGCCCGCCCAAGGCCAGTGCCGGCGTCCGGGTCATCGATCTGCGCGGCCGTACGGTGGTACCGGGTTTGGTCGAGCCCCATATCCACATCGTGAGCCTCGCCAACCGGCCCGGGTATCACACCATCCTGGAAAACACCGCCTCCCTCCGTGACGTGCAGGAAGCTCTCGCCGCCCGGCGGAAAAACGTTCCGGAAGGCGCCTGGATCACCTCCATGGGCGGCTGGCATCCCAACCAGTGGGCGGAACACCGGCATCCCACGCTGGCGGAACTCGACCAGGCGGTTCCCGACCGGCCGGTCCTGCTGTACGAACGATTCACCGGTCCCGCCGCCACCAACAGTCTGGGCAAGAAATTCTTCGACGCCGCCGACGCCGGCCCGAAAGTGCATCCCGACATTGTCCCAGTGAAAGTCGCCGCCAATGGCGCGATTGCCGCGGCGGGTTTCGCCGGCGGCGGCCCCTCCGCGTCCGCCTTGTACTACCTCCGCCGCATGCAGTCGTTTGCCGACAAGAAGCGCAGCACGATGGACGCGATGCAATACGCGGCGAGCGTGGGACTGACCTCGCATCTGGATCAAGTGCTGTTTCCGACTCCGGGGCCGCTGCACCCGAGCCAGATTCTTTCCAACCTCGACCAATACCGGATGTACGACGCGTGGCTGGAACTCCATCGCGAAGGCAAAACGATCGTCCGGCTGCAGATGAATTTTTTGCAGAATCAGGCCGACCCGCAACTGCCGGAGTTGAAAGAACGCCTTCGCAATCAATTTCCGTTCTTTGGCGATGACATGATGCGGACCGGCGCCATCGGCGAATGGGCCGCGCCCCTGGCGAGCGGCGCGGTGTGGCGCGAGGCGCAGCGCCTGGTGGCGCAGGCCGGCTGGCGGAATGAAAATGCGGTGCAAAACCTCGCGGGGTTGCGGCAGGTGGTGGAGGAATATGAGACCGTCAACCGCGACAATGACATCACCAAGCTGCGCTGGGTGGTGCACCACGTGCCGGAAGTCAACGCCGATCTGCTCAACCGGCTAAAGGCGCTAGGCTGCGGGGTGGAAATGGGCGCTTTCCGCTGGGTCACTTCGTCGGATCCAAAGGTGGTCGCCGGTCCACCGTTCCGAACGATTGTCGACCATGGAATTCAGGTGGGCATGCACGGCGATGGAGTCCACATCGCGCCCTTGAATCCGTGGCTGCACATCTATTACGCGACCACGGGCATCAACTCCTTCGGCGACCAGGTCAACCCCGGCCAGCATCTCACGCGCGCCGAGGCGCTCCGGCTGTTCACTCACAGCAACTCCTGGTTCTTGCGGATGGAAGACACGATCGGCACCATTGAGCCGGGCAAGCTGGCCGATCTCGCGGTTCTGGACCGCGACTATTTCACCGTGCCGGATGCCGACCTCAAGAAGATTCGATCCGTTCTGACCATCGTGAACGGCAACGTTGTTCACGATGCGGGATGATTCCCCACCGCGCGCAATGACGCGCGGGCCGAGGCACAACCGGCCGCGTCGTTAGGGCTCTACGCAACGGAAGTTGGCCGCCTCGTCAATGGTGCCCTGGCCGGAGTAGCGCGCCACTTGCGGGAAGGGGCACAGGGGCCGCGTGCGGACCACCTGATTGTTGACCACGCGGCTCGCCACCATCGAATCCGGTGCTTTGCCTTTTTCCACCCAGTCGACCACTGCGGTCACGGAATCGTGACGGTCCGGTCCGATGCCGCCGCCGCAGTGCGCCATGCCTGGCGCCATGAAGAGGCGAAAGAACTCCGGCGTATCCTCACCGTTCTTGGCGACGGCCGCCTCGTAGTAATTCACACCCATCATGGGCTGCAAGATGGTGTCGGCCCAGCCATACGTAATGATCAGCTTGCCTCCGCGCTTCCGGAACTTCGAGAGGCTGGGATTCTTGGCGTCGGCCTGCGTGCTCCAGTAGTTCAGAAGGTGCAGATCGCGGTCGAAGTCGAAGGTCTGGTAATCGTAATCCGGCTGGGGCGGGCGAGGGACGAGATAGCGCATGGTTCCCTCGGCCAGGTTGAAGTCCGCCGGCTTGGCGCTCGGTTGGGTGGCGACCATCACGTTCAGCCAACCGCTGCCGGAGCCGCCTCCAAACAGGTTGGAGGTCACGGCTTCGCTGCCCGGCATGAACCCGGGGAAGAACGGCTTACCGTTGCTGAGGGGGCCACTATAGACCTTGGCGATGGCGTCGGCTTGTGCGGCGGTCAGGCAGTCGGGACGATCCGCGCCCGCGCTGCACGCGGGGACGTCGCGCGCCGGGTCGAAGTCGCACTTTCTCGGGTCGTCGATCAGTCCATCCTTGAGGCCGTCGAGGGCATCGCACTTTTCCATCACCTTGCCGGCCACCAACGCCAGCTTGGCCGGGGTGACGGGCGCTTGCGTGAGCGCCTTCTGATTCCACATCGCGCCCACGGTGAAGCCCGTCTGGTCCACCCAAGGAGACGCGGCGATGATGCCGTCGAAGTCGCCGGGGAAGCGCTGTGCCTCGATCAGTCCCTGGCGGCCGCCGTTGGAACAGGAATTCCAATAGGAGTGGGAGATGGCCCTGCCATAGTATTGCCTGGCGATCTCCTTGGTGGTGGTGGCCGTGAGGTGCACGGCCCGGTAGGCGTAGTCGATGGCCTTCTCGGGATTGCTCATCACGAAACTGCCGCCGGGCTCTTTGATGGCATCGTGGCCGGTGTTGGTCTGGGCGAACGCGAACCCCACGCGCAAGGCCGCGTTGCGCTGCTCGACGCGATTGGCGGCGTCCATAGCCTCACCCGCGAAGCCGCCGTTGCCGATCATGTAAAAGCGGCCATTCCACCGGGCCGGCAGACTTACCTCGAAGGCGATTTCGGGCGAGAGCAGACCGGTAACGCGGCAATGCGCCGGCGCCTCCCCGGCGGGCATCGGGTTGGCCAAAATCCGCACGATATCTTTGGACTTGAATTGCGCCAGCGCCTCACAGGCCTTGCGCGGCTCGAGATCCGCCTTCGAATAGTCCACCAGCGCGCTCTTGAGGTCGGCGAAATCCTGCGCCCGGCCCGGCATCGCCGCCGCGGCCCACACCAGGGCGGCGGTCCCTACGGACAATAGGGTTCGGCTGAGAGTCTCTCCGGTGTGTGGCATCTTGTGCTCCTTACTTCTTGTAGGGGATCTTGACCAGACGGTCGCCCTGAAACGCGCCGAGGTAAATCGAATCGCCCACCGCGAAGGCCACGGATACGCCGGTGATCAGCGGTTCGTGTTCCGCGGAATCGAAAATGGTGCGGGCCTGCATGGTGGCGGGGTCGATTTCGGCGACCCCGAAGCCCTGGATGCAGGGCCGGCCGCTTCCTTCGGGACAATCCCCCCGCGCGCCTTTCACGCCGGCCACCAGCAGGCGGCCTTGTTTGGTCCAGGTCAGGTTATCGGGCAGGAAGTCGACCTTCACCGATCCGGTGACCGCGCCCGTGGTGAGGTCGTACTTGCGCACTTCTTTGCCGGCAAACACATTCAGGAACATGTCGCGCCCATTGGCGCTGACCACGACGCCGTTGGGATAGGCGACGCGCGTGCCCGGGACTTCGGACTCGCCCTTGCCTGGGGTCCACCGCGCAACGTATCCGGTCACGCCGCCGCCGAACTGCGCCGCCGCGCCTCCGGTGGACGGAAGTCCGGTGGGATAGGTACCGACATAGCCGCCGTCCGGCAGGATGGCCAGATCGTTGTAGTCGTGCGCTCCCACCACGCAGCCGTGCCAGACCAAAGCCCAACTGGCCGAGGCCCGCTTGAGCTCGAACATCTCGATGGATTGACGGCCGCCGTGATTGACCACGTAGAGTGCCCAGACGCCGTCTTTCCGCTTGGCGAGGGAGGAGCCGTGCGAGACGAGCGCGTCGCCGATGGGGCCGGGGCAGGCGGGATCGCCCCAGGACCGATCGGGCGCCGCGGTCTCCGCCATTTTGCTGAACGTTTTCTTTTTCAGATCGAACAGCGCCATGCCGCCGCCGGTCTGAGCGCCGCGCCCGGCATTGAGGAACTGCGTGGCAATCAGGTACTTCCCGTCGGGCGCGATTTCCAGATCTTCGGGCTGGCGCGTGCCGCACAAGACCTCGATATCCCCGTGCGTACCGCATGCCATCAGGGGCGGGGGCGGAGCGCTGCGCTGCTGCGCCCCCATGGCCGCGGCCACCGCGAGAGCTAGAAGCAAGCCGAATGATCTGGAAGGCATCTCATCTCCTGTTGAGCGAATCTGCGGCAATGCCGAAATCAATTATATGCTCTGCGGAGGATCCTCTTTAATGAGAACTCGCCTCTCTATTGCGGAAAGTACCCTTTACGTGCGCGGACCTTGGAACCCTTCGGCCGCACCGACACCTCGATGGTGCGGTACGCGATGCCCTCGGCGGGAGGCGGGGGGAATGACAAGAGATACCCGTGAGTCAAATCTTGCGACACCATCTCGAAGACCTTGCCAATCTCGCCGGGGTTGCGAATCACGAATGCCTGCCCGCCAGTGGCTTTGGAGATCTCGGCAAGTTGCGCGATCAGGGCAGGCTTGGTGAGCGCCTCGCCTTCGGCGATGGTGTACACCGGCACGCCGCCGGCCTTGGCCCGGGCAATGGCGCTTCCCGAGGTCACGGTGCTGGCGTTATCCCGGCCATCGGAGAAGACCACAATCACTTTCTTACCGGGCCGGGCGGCCAGATCCTGACTCACGCGCACCATGGCGTCGTAGAGAGCGGTTTGCCCGATGGCTCGCGTGCGCAGGACCGCGCGCTTGGCGGAGGCCTTATCGGTGGTCATGGGCTGCAGTGCTGTCACCGACTCGTTGAAGCTGTAGACCGCCACGGAGTCGTCGGGGCGCAGCTCACCGATCAGCTTCAGGGCGGCGTTCTTCAGCAACGGCAGGGCCAGTTCCATGCTGGCGGTGGTGTCGAGCAGAAGCACGCAGGAAACCTCGGCGGATTGTGGTTCAAACCCGGTCATCTTCCGCGGCTTGTCCTGCTCCAAGAGCGTGAATTGATCGGCCGTCAGGCCGTCAATGTACCTGCCGCGGCTGTCGGTGACCGTGGCATAGACTTGCACCAGTCGCCCGCTGGCCTGGAAATCGACATGGATGGGCTCCGCTTCGCTCTCTACAGGAGAGGTTCGAGGAGGTTGTGACGGCGCGGACCCCGGCGCGGGATCGGGCAAACTGGGCTGTCCGGCCCGGGCCAATCCGGTCGCGATCTCCTCGAAGTTGGCGAACCCGCCGCTCAGGTGGACAGCGCCGGACTCCTCCGGGCGAACCAGCGCCGAGGCCGCGAAAAGGACGGGCCGTTTCTGGGTGGGCGTCGAAACCAGAAACTGGTGGCTGCTGGACAGTTGTGGATTCTCTTGCAGCAGCAGCGCATCGGGTTGGAACGCGGCTGCGTACACGTACCCGGTGAGGGCCGCGAGGACGTCGGCGGTATCGCGGGTGCCGGAAGCTTCCAGACGAGGCACGTTCTGCATGAACAGGACGCGATCGAAGGCGGAGCGGCGCTCACCCGTCAGGCGGAGCAGGGTGCTGGGGACGGCTTCGGCCAGGTTCCCACCCCCGGCTAATGCGCGCAGCATGCCGAGCGCCTTCGCGGAATGATTGTCCGCCGCGAGATCGACCGAGACGCGGCGAAACGCACGGGCGGCCGCGGGCCCATCCAACGCACCGGCCTTGACACCCCGGGCGATCAACTCCACCAGCGAATACCATTCGCCCAAGACCGCATTCTGCGCCAGCGGCGGATCCTGGCGGACGGCATCGGCGAAGGCGGCCAAGGCTTCAAACTCCGCAGCTCCCAGGCTGGGTAGGCTTGCGAAATAAGGAAACAACGGACGCCATTCGGTGTAATGTTGCGCGAGCAGTTTGGCGGAAGCTTCATCCAGCTTCGCCTGGCGCTGCTGCTCGAGCCGGGCCAGCGGGACCAACGCTTCAAGGTCGTCGGAAGCCAGAAGAACCTCATCGTCCGGCTTGGCGGGAGATCCCCAGGCGCGCTTCCCGCCCGGGAACCGGACGTTGCCGGCTTCATCGAGAGGCAACTGCCGGAAGAGCTCGGTCTGCCAGCCCTCCACCTGCCGGACGATGCCGTAGCGAAACTCATCCCCATCGCGATACCAGTCGAAGAACTGCGCGGCGCGGCGCGGCGACAGGGTGAAGAAGCGCTGGTGCGCTGCGTCGGCTTGCCCCAGAGCGGAATAGAATGCGGCCAGCTTGCCCTGATCCTTGTCGACGAGGGCGCGGAAAAACGCCGGCGGGTCGCGTGGGCTCACTCCCGCGAGTCTTCGCCAGGCCGGCTCCGCGTCCGGGCCGCCGGGCGCGGTGACTCCGTCCTTGCCGAGAGCGAACGAGCCGCCGTAGTGCGCGAGCACGTCCGCGTGGCGTGTCGCCAGAGTGCGAAGGCCTACCGCGGACATGACCGCGGCCGCCGTCTCGGACCCCATGCTTCCCAGCCCGGCGCAGGATTTCGCCAGCTGAACGTCCAGCGTGAGCGCTCCCGCGATGCCTCCGGGGGGAAGTGAGGTGTTCTCTCGCAAGAGCCGGCTCCAGGTGTCGCCTCCGATGAACCGGGCGTTCTCGGAGGGGATTTCGAACTGGAATTCCCGGCGTGACTCGATGGCCGCCTGCAGGCTGATCTCGTCGATCCCCAAGGCGGCCGGGATCTGCTGGCGCATGGCGTCGATTGCCTGAGTGCCGGGTTCCGCGCTGAGGGAACCGTCCTTGGATTGCGTCAGCCTCCAGCCCAGGAGCTCCAAGATTTGTTCGGTCTGCTTGCGTCCGGCATCGGTCGCCACCGAGACCGTGATCGCCGTGCTGTCGCCGCGGCGTTCCCCGAGGCGGGTCAGGCTGACGATCGAAGCCAAGTAGGCGCGCACCGTAGCCGTGTAGTCCGGAATGCCCCGCGAGGCCCCGACCGTCAGCTCATTGGCGATCGAGCGGCAATACTTGGCAAAGAAGTCCGGATATGACGGCACTCCGTCCAAGTGGGCCACGGCGGCCAGCGCTTTCATCCCTCCCGGGACCCAAGCCTCTCCTCCGTCCGCAACCGGATCCGCGGTCCGCAGGGCGAGCGCGGGCGCGGCGGCTCCCGGCTTGCCGAGATTGGGAAGCCGGGCTCTGACGTCGTCCGCTTCGGGCCCTTTCGGATCCAGGTCGAGGTACTTGGAGAGGTGCGCGCGGGCGGCATCGTAGTCCTTCTTGGACTCGAGGATCACCCCCAGGACGTATTCGTTCTCCGGAAACGCGCTTTTCTTGTCGAGTCGGGCGGCATCGGTGGCGCTGGCTTCGGCGCCCTCCAGGTCATTCAGCTGATACTGTGCGATGGCCAGTTGGGTATAGGCCTCCGGATAGCGCACCTTCGTGTCCTGCCGGATCAGGTTGTCGGCGGCCTCCCGGGCGGTCTGCCAGTCGTGCGCTTCCAAGCTCACGCCAGTCAGCAGCAGATAGGCGGCCAGCATCTTGGGATTCCTGGCAATGGCTTGCCGGAGGGCCTCCTGCGCGTCGACGGGTTTGTGGAGTTGGGAGCGGGCGAATCCGAGACCGTACCAGCCTTCGACGAACTCGGGCGCTGTCTGAACGACGGAGCGGAGCTGGCGCTCGGCCTGCGCCCAGTTCTTGGCCTGGGCCGCCTTGGCTGCGCCGTTCCACGCGGTGCGGGCAGACACCGGCACACTGGATTGCTGGAAGAAGGCCGCGTCGGTACTGGCGCCCCCTGGGCCGTGGCGGCGGAGCACCAGAGGAGGCAGGTTGGGATCGCTGGACCAACCGAAGCCCGAGATGTCGATCGCCGTCGAGTCGTACCCGTTGAGTTGGGCCCGCACGAGGCAGGTCAGGGCCCGGAGCGGGTCGATGTCCATCGACCATTGGAATAAGCCCTTGCGATCGGCGACAGCCACCTGCCGGACGCCGTTCTGGCAAAACTCCTCGATCCCGATGGCTTTATCCGGAGGCGAGCCGTCTTCCATGACGACCTTGCCGCGCAGTAGGAGAGTGTCTCCGGCTGCCGGGAGGGCGACGAGCGCCAGCCCCGCGACCAGATTCGCCCATGCCGCAGCTTTGATCATCCTTAAGATCTTACCCGAACCGCCGAGGGTTGGTGGATATCGGTAGTGCGCTAACTCTTGGGGAGCTACCCGGAATCAGGTTGACCGGCGTCAGGACCCCGGGCCGATGCGAAGCGGAGTACGCTGAAGCCTATGAAGGTACGGGCGACTTGCGTTCTGGTGGCCGCCGCTCTGTGGGGCCGGGCGGCCGACCTGGCTCCCAGCGGAACGCTGCGGGCGACTTTTCTCGGAAACAATCCGACGCAAGGCAGGGTGGACGCCAAGACGGGCGCCATCACGGGCCCCATCGCGGACATCACCCGGGAGCTGGCGCGCCGGCTCGGTGTCCCGTTCCAGATCACGCCCGCACCCAATGCGCGCAGCGTTCTGGATGCCGTCACGGGCCACACGGCCGACATCGGCTTCCTGGCATTCGACGCCACGCGCGCCGCCGAGGTTGGATTCTCCCAGCCGTATGCGCTGGGCTGGAACAGCTATCTGGTCCGCGCCGACTCGCCGATCCGCTCGGTGGCTGATATCGATCGGACGGGCGTCCGCGTGGGGGCCGTAAAAGGCGACTCGGGCGAGCTCTACCTGAGCCGCATGCTCCAACAAGCGCAGCTGAACAGTATCGCGGGACTGACGGTGGATGCCGCACAGAAGATGCTGGCCGCTTCCGAGATCGACGCGTTCGCGGCGAACCGCCAGCGCCTGGTGGAGGCCGCCGCGCGGCTGCCGGGTGTCCGCGTACTGCCCGACAATTTCTTCGCGGTGGAGCAATCGATCGCGATCGATCAAGGAGACCCCGCCAGGCTCGAGGCGCTCAATCGCCTCATCGACGACCTGCGGACCTCGGGCTTCCTGCAGTCCGTCATGGAACGGGCCCAACTCGCCGGGGTGGAGGTCGCCCCAGCACGGCGCTAGCGTTTCGAGGACCCCATCACCTGGAGTCTGATAGGATGGCGCGATGGGAACTCCGCAGGCTGACTTCACGCGCTGGGAAGCGCCATCGGGCGAATTCAATTTGACCCGCCTCGAACGAGTGATCTACGGGCCGGGCAAGATCGCCGCTTTGCGGGACGAGATGGAGCGGCGGAAGCTGGAACGAGCCGTGGTGGTGACCACCGACGTGGTGGCCGGGCTGCCGATCCTCCAGGAAGTGACCGGGGCGCTGGGGTCGCGCTGCGCGGGAGTGTTTTCGGGCGTGGTGCAGCACGTGCCGCGCGGCACGGTGAACGCGCTGGGCAAGGAACTGGAGCGGCTGAATGCCGATTGCGCTGTGAGCTTCGGCGGCGGGAGCCCGATCGATTCGACCAAGGTCGCCTTATACGGCTTGCTGGGCACGCGGGAGCTGATTCACATCGCGGTGCCGACCACGCTGTCGGCGGCGGAATATACGCATGCCGGCGGGGTAACGGACGAGACCACAAAGGTCAAAAGCGGGGTGTACGATCCGCGCGTCCTGCCGCGGACGGTGATTGCCGATCCAGCGCTGACGCTGGCCACGCCGGACTGGCTGTGGGTGACCACGGGGATGCGGGCGCTGGACCACGCCATCGAGTGCGCGTACGCCATCCGGCACCAGCCGATCTCGGACGCGCTGGCGTCGAAATCGATTGCGCTGTTCAGGGAGCACCTGCCGGCATCGATTCGGACCGAAGGGGCGGAGCGACTGGCGCACCGGGGGCAGTGCCAGGCGGCCTCTTGGTTTTCGATCTATGGGGCGATGAATACGAGGTTCGGGCTGTCGCACCTGCTGGGGCACCAGATCGGGCCGAAGTGGGACGTGCCGCACGGGGTGACTTCGTGCATCACGCTGCCAAACGCGATGCGGTTCATGACGGGGATTGCGCCCGAGCGGTTCGGGCCGGTGGCGGAAGGCTTCGGAATTCCGTTCGACCGGGCGAACCCCAAGGCGGCGGCTTTGGCGTGCGCCGACCGCACGGAGCAGTTCATCGCGCAATTCGACGTTCCCAAGAGGCTGCGGGACGCGAAGGTACCGCGCGCAGAACTGGGACAGATCGTGGGGCCGATCGTGCACGAACTGGAGCACAACGGGGTGGTGGACCGGCCGATGACGGAAGCGGAAGTCCTGGCACTGCTCGAATCGTGCTATTGAGTGGGATGGCGCCCGGAAGGCCGGGCTTTCCAGATCATGACCCGCGAGGAAGTGATCGCCGCGCTCAAGGCGAATCTGAACAAACCCGTCCATGTGGAATTCACGGATGGGATCGGCGTGCGGATCACGCCGCTGACCGTCGACAAGGAAGGGTTCATCCACGACCTGGCGACGAAGGACGATATGGTGTTTTGGGTTCCGTTTGAGGAAGTGGTTTCGGTGACGGCGGAGCCGTGAGGGAAGAAAAAGTCAAAAGGCAAAGGGCAAAAGTGGGAAGGTGGCGCTGCGCGCATCGTTTTTGAAGACAGTTCGGCTGCGCGGGAAATTGGCGTTGCGGGGCGGCCGGGCTTCGCGGACTTATCGCCGTGCGTATCGGCCGCCCAATGGATTGAATCGCATCTACGAGGCCATTGGAATCGCTTTGTGGCGCTACGTTTAAACTCTCGTTTCGATGCCTGACT
>JAIQFS010000081.1 GCA_020073145.1 Terriglobia bacterium | reverse complement strand
TTCCAATGCTCCCTGAAGATGCGATTTAATCCATCGGGCGGTCCACAACGCACGGCGATAAGTCCGCGAGACCTGGTCTCGTAGCCGGGCCGCCCCGCAACGCCACAGTTCTCTCCCTCTCCGCGCAGCCGTAGTGTCTCTAAAGAAGGTTCGTCAGAAGAAATCGTGGGTGGGCTCCGGCTCAGGCAACTTGCCAAGTGAGTGATAGAGTGCAAGTTCGAGGCAGCGGAAGGTGCGGAAACCGTAGGATTTTCTCATGGTGACTTTAGCCTTGTTGTTCAGACCCTCGACAACTCCGCTGGAAAGCAGCTTCTGGGCTCGGAAATAGTTGAGGATCAGTTCGCGATGCTGGCGGAGTGACCTAGCGATCTTCTTCATGGGCTCGATGCGCGAGCGCATCACTTGCCGACACCAGTCATCGAGGAACTTTCTGGCCCATGCGGGCGAGTTGTAATCCCAGAGCTGCTGAAAGGCTTCCTTAAGAAGGTAAGCACGTACGGTCTTCAGGTTGTAACGAAGCAGATCACGCAACCGAAAGCGCTGTTCCGTCTTCAGATTCTCTTCGCGTTTGAGGAGCAGCCAGCGCGACTTCCTCAGCAACGGCACGCGACCCTCGGCCGCCACGCGGCGCGATTCTCCGGCACGGACTTCGTCTAGCGCCTTGTTCATTTTCGCCACGATGTGAAAACGATCGAGGATGTGAAGCGCCTCAGAGCACTTCTCGCGAATGACTTTCAGATAGGGCTCCCACATATCAGAGCAGACGAACACGATCCTTGAAGCCAGTTCGTCGCCGATGACAGCGAAGAATCCCCGAAAGGACTCGATGGTTCTTTCGCGACCCACCCAAAGCAGGCGCGTGACGTCGAGATCGATCTGATAAACCAAGGTTAATTACTTGTGGCCTTTAGCGTATTGGATCTCATCGACGCCGATCGCATCGATTTTGCCCAGCGCCCGGTGCTCCAGCCCGAAGGTGACGACGTGTTCTACCGCGTCGAAAACCTTGCCCCAGGATGTATGAAAGACCGCCGCCGTCTCTTTCCATGACAGTCGCCGCGCCCAACGGGCTAAGAAGAGCATGTAGGCTTTGGTCAGTGTGCGTTTTGCCATCGCCCCAGGGAACCTCTTCGACAGCCACAATGCCGCAGTGGCGACAGTTGACGCGCCGCATGGTGTACAGAAGGAAGACGAAAAAGCCCCACAGAGGAATGAACTCAAAGCGCCGTTCGGCGAGCTGGTCGTAACCAGGAGCCGGCAAATGGCAGCGCGAGCAGACCGCGGACGAACCCTTCCGCGGTCGCACGGCCACTTCGATACTCTTCTTGTCGGCACTGAAGTGGGCGTGCTGGTAGACAAAACCTCGGAAACGATGGCAGCGGTTCAGAATCGTGATCGCTCCAGCCCCGTGAGCCGCGGGATCGATAGACGCTGGGCGACCAGGCAGGAGTTAATTCCCCCGGAACGATTCCCGAGATGCGACTCGACCGATTCGGTCTGCGGCCACACCGTTGCAGTCAGCTAGAAATCGTGAAGGGCGGGTCCCATTTTCGGACACTTGAACCGAAAATCGACCACCGACTGACCTTGCCGTTTCAATAGAATCAAGCACCTACTTAGGAAGCCAACCTGCATCCAACGGGCAGGAAACCACATGCGAAACGTCCTTGAAGATCTCCGGTATGCGATGCGTGTCCTCCGCCGGACCCCAACCCTGACCGCGGTCGCGGTGCTTACTCTGGCACTAGGTATTGCCGCTACCACGACCGTCTTTGGCTGGATCGACGGGATAGTCCTGCACCCGTTCCACGGCGCCAGGGACGACGGACAACTCGCCGTGCTGGAGTCCGTCCGTGCCAGCGGCATCGAGGATCCTCACGTTTCGTACGCCGACTCCCAGGACTTCCAGGACAGCCTCCGCAGTGTTTCCGGATTGTTGCTGAACCAAAAGGGCCCCGCCTCCATCGGCGAGGGAGAAAAGGCCTATTCCGCGTGGTTCGAAGGGGTGTCCGGAAACTACTTCGACGTCCTGGGCGTAAAGCCGGTCCTGGGTCGCGCGTTCACACGCGACGAATACGGCGACCGGGCCAAAGCATTCACGGCAGTCATCAGCTATCGGGTGTGGAAGAACTATTTTCATGCCGACCAGTCCGTCCTCGGCCGCACCGTGCAGATCAACCGGTACCCGGTCACCATCGTCGGGGTAGCGCCTCCGGAATTTGGCGGCGATTTCCCGGGAACGGCGCTCGACGTCTGGATTCCAGTGTCGCTGGCCCAAGAACGCGACCGCAGGCAACGGCACTTCCTGGCCATCGTCAGGCTCAAACCCGGCGTCAGCATCTCGGAGGCAAACGCCGAGGCGGCCACGGTTGCCGCACGCCTTGCCCGTGACTTTCCGAAGACCAACCAGGGTATCGGCGCCCGGATCGTACCGATCTGGAAGGCGCAGGAGGGGGCGTCGAGCATTGTGGCATGGCCGCTGGCCATCCTCGGCGCGGCGTGTGGACTCGTGCTGCTGATTGCATGCGCCAACGTCGCCAATCTTTTGCTGGCTCGTTCCGCAGCCCGGCAGACGGAGTTCGGCATCCGCGCTGCCCTGGGCGCCAGTCCGGCTCGTTTGAGCCGCCAGTTGATTTTTGAAAGCCTGCTCTTGGCGGCACTGGCAACGCTTGCCGGGTTGCCGCTGGCTCTGTGGCTTGAGAATGTGCTGATCTATTTCGCGCCGCCCACAGGAGTGCCGGTGAGTATCAACGTGCATCCGAGCGCCCGGGTGTTCCTGTTTGCCGCTCTGGTCTGCCTGGCTTCCGCGCTGATTTCCGGCATTCCGCCCGCGTTTCAGTTGGCACAGCGCAGCCTGGTGAATGCACTGAAGCAAGGTGGAAGAGGCGGTACACGGAGCGGGCACGCGCAGCGCATCTCCGGGGTGCTGGTGGTAGCCGAAACCGGGCTGGCGCTCGCGGCTCTGGTGACGCTCGGACTGTTTGTCCGGAGCCTTTACGGGTTAGAGAACACTCCGGCCGGTTTCGATCACCGCAACGTGACGGTGGGCCGGCTTTTTCTGTCGACGAACAACTACACGCCCGGCGAGGAGCGGGAGTTCTCGAGGCGGCTCCGCGAACACTTGCTTGCCGCACCAGGGGTGACCAGCGCCGCCTATTCCGACTCCATCCCGCTCGGCTTCGGGCTGGGGAAGTGGAACAGCATCGTGGTGGAAGGGTATGCGTCGCGGCCTGGCGAGAGCCTGGATGTGCATCACGCCTCGGTGTCGCCCGGCTACTTCGACTTGCTGCGCATCCCGCTTCGCGCCGGCCGCGATTTCCGGGCCGAGGATAACCCAACGGCGCCGCCCGTCATGATCGTCAACGAGTCTTTCGCACGGCGCTTTTTCGACGGGCGCGACCCCGTGGGGCGCCGGGTACAGGTTTTCGGCAAACCGTTCCAGATCGTAGGAATGGTCAAGGACAGCAAGTACTACAATCTGTCGGAAGCGCTCCAGCCATACTTCTACATGTCCTTCGATCAGGCGAGCTTCGGCAGTGGCGAAAGCGGAGTGGCCCTCTATGTTCGGACCGACCGTGACGCGCGCGATCTCGTCCCCGTACTCCGTCGCGAGATGTCGGCTATCGATCCAAAGTCCGCCGGCCTCACGGCCATGCCTTTGTCGGATTACATCTCGGCTGCCTGGTTTGGGCCGCGGATCGCCTCGTCGTTCCTCGCAGTGCTCGGCGCCATTTCCATGCTGCTCGCCGGGGTAGGTCTTTATGGAGTGATGGCTTACTCGGTAAGCCAACGGACTCGGGAAATCGGTATCCGCATGGCGCTGGGGGCCGACCCTGGGGGCGTGCTTCGGATTGTCATGAGAGAAGGCTTGCTGCGGGCTTTATTGGGGATTGCCGCCGGACTCGTCCTCGCCCTGGCAGCGACCCCGCAGATCGCGCCTGTGCTTTACCATGTCAGTCCAGCCGACCCCGTGAGCATAGCGGGGGCAGCGCTGTTCCTGATTGTGGTGGCGGGACTCGCGAGCCTGATCCCAGCGCTGCGAGCCACCAGGGTTGACCCGATTCGCGCGCTCCGCCAGGAGTGACCGGCTGCGCGCTGGTGGCAGCGCCAGCGGGTTGCGCCGGCTACGAGAGTCGATCTTCGCGGCACGATTCGACCCTATCAGTGACCCACAGATTCCTCTGACGAGGCAAAAAGAAAAACGCGCGCAGCGCCACCTCCCTACTTTTGCCTTTTGCCTTTTGATTTTTGCCCTTTGCCCTCTTCTTCTCCCCATCTTCTCCAACGTTTACTGGCTTGACACCGCGTAGCGGCCTTTGATACTCTTCCCGTCAACAGGTCAGGATGCATTCGGTCTACGGCAAACATTGTATTGGCGCGTTCGCTCTCTGCCTTCGCGCTCTCCCCACTTTTTGTTCCAGGAGTTAATGCCATGGCTTTCAAACTCAACGTGAACGGGCGGTCCACCACGGTAGACGTGGCCGCGGATACCCCGCTGTTGTGGGTTCTCCGCGACGTCCTCAACCTCCACGGCACCAAGTACGGTTGCGGCATCGGCCAGTGCCGCGCTTGCACCGTGCACTTGAATGGTCGCGCGGTCCCCTCGTGCCAGACCCCCATCTCGGCGGCGGCTAACCAGAACATCACCACGCTCGAGGGCCTCTCGGCCGACGGAACCCATCCCGTCCAACTCGCGTGGCAGGAGATCGACGTCCCGCAATGCGGCTATTGCCAGGCCGGCCAGATGATGTCGGCCGCGGCCCTGCTCGCCAAGACTCCTCGTCCCTCGGATAAGGATATCGATTCCGCCATGAACGGCAATCTCTGCCGTTGCGGAACTTATCTCCGCATCCGTCAGGCGATTCACAAGGCAGCCGAAATCACCGCCAACGCATCGGCTAAGACCGTGCAGACCGCGGCAGTGAAATAGGGAGGCACAGACATGAAAACCATGCGCATCGATCGTCGTTCCTTCTTGAAAGTCAGCGCGCTCGGCGGCGGAGGAGCGGTCCTCGCCCTCTACGTAAAGCCCGCCATGGCGCAGTTCGGGCCGGCTGCCCCGCCCGTCGCCACCAACTATATTAAGATTGCCTCCGACGGCGTCGTCACCATCATGGCCAAGAACCCCGACCTCGGCCAGGGCGTCAAGACCATGCTTCCCATGATCATCGCCGACGAACTGGACGCCGACTGGAAGACGGTAAAGGTCGAACAGGCTGATTTCGACGACACCAAGTACGCCGGACAGATCGCCGGCGGCAGCACCGCCACTCCCACCAACTGGACGCCCATGCGCCAGGTCGGCGCAGCCGGCCGGGCCATGCTCATTACCGCCGCCGCCCAGACCTGGAACGTGCCGGAATCCGAATGCTCCACCGCGGCCGGGAAGGTATTTCACAAGTCGTCCAACCGGTCGCTCGGTTACGGAGAGCTCGCTTCCAAGTTCGCTTCCGTCAAGCTGCCCGACCTGAATAGCCTGAAGCTCAAAGATCCCAGCGAGTACAAGATCATCGGCACCACCCAACCCGGCCGCGATGTCCATGACATCGTGACCGCCAAGCCGATCTTCGCCATCGACATCGTGCGTCCGGGCATGCTCTATGCCTGCTTTGAGAAGTGCGGCGTGTTCGGCGGCAAAGTGAAGAGCGCCAATCTCGACGACATCAAGAAGATGCCGGGCGTCCGTGATGCCTTCATCGTGACGCGGCCCGACATCACCGATGCCGTGCTCCCCGGCGACCCCGGCCTCGAAAACGGAATCGCCATCGTGGCCGACACCTGGTGGCAGGCGCAGACCGCCCGCAAGAAGCTTCAGGTCACGTGGGACGAAGGCCCGCGCGCCAGCCAGAGCAGCGTGGAGCACGCCCAGAAGGCCGATGAGATGAGCAAGCAGGCGCCACAGCGCACCATCCGCGCTGATGGCGACGCCGAAGGCGCCCTCAAAACCGCCGCCAAGGTGGTCGAAGGGGCGTACTCGTACCCGCACATCTCGCACGCCCCGCTCGAGCCCCAGAACTGCACCGCCGAATACAAAAACGGCAAGTGCGAAATGTGGACCAACAGCCAGATTCCCGGCAACGCGCGCCGGCTGGCAGCCGAGGCGCTGGGGATTCAGCAGTCGGATGTCACGGTCCACATGATCCACGGCGGCGGCGGCTTCGGCCGGCGACTGACCAACGATTACGCCGTCGAAGCGGCTTACATCTCCAAGCAGGTCGGCGCGCCCGTGAAGCTGCTCTGGTCGCGCGAAGACGACATGGCGCACGACTACTATCGGCCCGGCGGCTTCCAATACCTCAAAGCGGGCTTGGATAACTCCGGCAAGATCGTCGCCTGGCGCAACCACTTCATCAGCTACGGCGAGGGCGAACGTTTTGCGTCCGCCGCTGCCATGGGGCCCACGGAGTTTCCACAGCGCTTCATCCAGAATTATGCGCTGGTCACTTCCGTCCAGCCCCTGGGTATCCGTACCGGTTCGCTGCGCGCTCCCAGCAGCAATGCGTTCGCGTTCGTCATCCAGTCCTTCATCGATGAGCTGGCTCACGCCGCGGGCAAGGACCCGGTCGCATTCCGGCTGGAACTGCTGAGCGCGCCTCCGCCTCCGGCCCCCGCCGCAGCACCCGCGGGACGCGGCGGAAGGGGCGGCTTCGCTGCTCCCGGAATGAATGCGGACCGCATGAAGGGAGTGGTCCAATTGGTCGCGGAGAAGTCCGGCTGGGGCAAAACCAAACTCCCCAAAGGCACCGCCATGGGCGTGGCCTTCCACTTCAGCCATCAGGGCTATTTCGCCGAGGTGGCCGAGGTCAAGGTCGAATCCGGCACCAAGGTGAAGGTCAACAAGGTCTGGGTGGCCGCGGATATCGGCCGCCAGATCATCAATCCCGGCGCCGCGGAAAACCTGGCGCAGGGCGCCATCATTGACGGCATGAGCGAGTTGATGGACCAGGAGATTACGGTCGACAAAGGCCACGTGGTCCAATCCAACTACCATCAGCACAAGCTGGTGCGCATGGCCCAGGCCCCGCCCGCGATCGAAATCCATTGGCTGAAATCGGATAACAATCCGACCGGCCTGGGCGAACCCTCGCTGCCGCCGATTCTGCCCGCCATCGCCAACGCCATCTTCTCGGCCACCGGCAAACGCGTCCGCTCGCTGCCGATCTCGAAGTCCGGCTTTAGCTGGGCCTAAGCCCGGCAGCCGCGCGAAACACCCATCGGGGCTCGTCAGTGCGAAACTGGCGAGCCCCGATTGTTTTTGGAGCGCCGCCGTTACCGGTGGAGCTTGCGCTGCAGCCACGCCTGTGCCAGGCGCAAGTCATGCCGCACGACGTGAACCGACTGCTCCGTCGCGTCGGCAATCTCCTCGGCCGTCATCCCTCCGAAGTGCCGCATCTCGATCACCTTGACCAGAGACGGATCTTCGCTCGCCAGAGCATCCAGAGCGGCATCCAGATCCAGCAACTGGACCGGATCGAGGCCCGCGCCGCCCCCCGGGGCAACGCTGGTGTTCCACTCGGCCTGCCCATCGCCGGAACGTTTTTGCGAGGCCCGCGCGCGCGCGTAATCCACCAGCACCTGCCGCATCACCCGCGAGGCGACCGCCAGGAAATGAACCCGGTCCGCGAATTGGCGCTGCCCGGCGCCCACCAGTTTCAGGTAGGCTTCGTGAACCAGCGCCGTGGTCTGCAGCGTGTGGTCAGACCGCTCGCCGCGCAACTGCCGGGACGCCATGCGGTGCAGCTCATCATAGAGCGCAGTCACCAAGGGGTTGAGCGCGGTCTCATCTCCCGCGCGCAGCCGCTCAAGCAGTTGGGGCACGTGCTGAGTCACCTATGCCAGCGTACTTCTTCTAACGGTATGATTACACTATAATGGCCAACAATTGGTACGGAAATGAACGCTGACGTTCGCCGATTGTTTCACGAGCTCGCCGACCTCTCGCCGGATGAGCGCCAACGGATTTTGCGCGAACGGCCCCTCGACACGGACCTCCGCGCGGAAGTCGAGTCCCTGTTGAGTTTCGATTCACCGGATGCGCCGCCATTGGCCGAGTGCGTGTCGCAGGCCGCCGACGACATGCTGCGTTCCGCGGTGGGGCGGGAATCGGCCGTCTGCGGACCGTATCGCCTGGCCCGGCTTTTGGGTTCCGGCGGGATGGGCTCGGTCTACCTGGCCGACCGCACTGATGGCGAACTGCAGCAACAGGTAGCCGTCAAGCTGCTTCGCGCCGACAGCAGCCGTCCCTCCTGGCAAGACCGATTCCTCCGGGAACGCCAGCTTCTCGCCTCGCTCCAGCACCCTTCCATCGTCCGCGTGCTGGACGCCGGCCACACCGGGGATGGCCGTCCCTACCTCGTCATGGAATATGTAGAGGGCAGCCCCATCGACGTTGCCGCCGCGGCCATCGATCTACGGGAGCGGCTGGCGTTGTTTCTGCGCGTGTGCGACGGCGTCACGCACGCGCACCGGCACCTCATCATCCACCGCGACCTGAAGCCCTCGAACATCCTGGTGGATAGCGCCGGACAACCGAAGTTGCTGGATTTCGGAATTGCCAAATTGCTGGATGATGCCGGAGAGACCACCCAAACCGTGGAACGGCTGCTCACGCCCAATTATGCGAGCCCCGAACAGCTCGCCGGCGCCGTCCAGACCACCGCCACCGATGTCTATTCGCTCGGCGCGGTTTTATACAAGATGCTCGCGGGGCGCTCACCCCACGAGTCAGATACGGGCGCGTCCCAAGCCCTCGAGGTGGTTGCCGGAATCCGGCAGATCCCGGCTGTGAGCCGAGTCAACCCGAAGCTGCCCGCCGACCTCGATTACATTCTGCGCAAGGCCCTGCGTAAGGAACCCGAGGAACGCTACGCCTCGGTGGAGGCGTTAGCCGCGGATGTGCATGCCTGCCTGGAATCCAGGCCCGTACAAGCGCGTTCGGGTGACGCCTGGTATCGAACCCGCAAGTTTCTGCGCCGCTATTGGGTGCCGGTGGCGGCCGGCGCGCTCGTGATCGTGAGCCTCTCGACAGGCCTGTTTGTGGCGAACCGCGCGCGCGCAACGGCAGAGCGCCGGTTTCAGCAGCTCCGCCAACTCTCCAATAACGTGTTCGACCTCGATCAGGCCATCCGCAATCTGCCCGGCTCGATGCAGGCGCGCCAGCGTCTGGTCTCAGTCTCCTTGAAGTACCTCGAAGGACTGGCGGCTGATTCTCGCGGGGACCTGGGCCTGGCGCAGGAATTGGCGGATGGCTATTGGAGCGTAGCCCGCGTTCAAGGCGTCCCCGCGGTGCTCAACCTCGGAGAATTCTCGAATGCCGAGGTCAATTTGAAAAAGGCGGATGCGCTGGCCGACACGGTGCTGGCATCGCGCCCGCAAGACCGGCGCGCCCTGATTCGGTCCGCGTATATTGCGCACGATCGCATGATCGTGGCACAGTCCGAACGCCGCAACGCCGAGGCTCTCGCCCACGCCGGCAAGGCGGCCTTGCGGCTCGAGTCTCTGATGCACCTGCCCGAAGTGTCGAAGGACGACCGCACAGACGCTTCTTTGATCTATGGCAACATTGCCCTGGCACAGGTCAACCTGCATCGGTACGCGGACGCGATCGCCGATGCGCGACGGGCTGTGGAGTTGTCTCGGACAGTTCCCTCCGGGGACTACCTCCTCGCCCAGGCCCTCAGCCTGCTGGCCAATGCCCTTCGGTATCAGGGCGACTTGGACGGCGCCCTGCAGTCCATTCAGGAAGCGCGGAAGGTTGCGGACCGGACGGTCTATCGGACAACGACTCTGCGCATGTTCAACCTCTACGGAATTCTCCTGAGGGAAGGTCAGATCCTGGGCGAGGACGGCGGGATCAACCTGGACCGCCCGGCGGACGCCATCGAACCTCTGCAGAAGGCCTTCGCTCTGACCGAGGAGGCTGCCCGCCAAGATCCGCGGGACTCCGCCAGCCGCAGTCGCGTGGGTACGGTAGGCCGGGATCTCGGGGACATCCTGCGGCACAGCGACCCGCAGGGGGCGCTGGCCGCCTACGATCTGGCCCTCCGGCGGCTCGGAGAGATTCCGAATAACCTGAAGGCGCGGCGCGACCAGGCATTGGCGCTGGCCGACTCCTCCTATGCCCTTCGCGCCCTGCACCGAAATGCCGAAGCTAAACAGCGAATCGACCGGGCCTTGGCGATTCTCAAAGACACCAAGGACTATCCCGCCCAGCGGATTCCCCTCGACAGCGAAGTCTTTACGGCTGTTTGCGCCCTGGCAGACTACGAAGACAGCGCCGGCGACCCGCGACACGCCGTGGAGCTTGACCGGCAACTGCTCGATGGGGTGATGGCCGCCAAGCCGGACCCCCTTTCCGACCTCCGGGATGCGCCGAAAATGTCACGGCTCTATCAGACCCTGGCCGGACTCTACCGCCGGACTGGCAATACGGCGGGGGCCGGCGACATGGCCTCCCGCCGGCTGGAACTGTGGCACGAGTGGGACGGGAAACTCCCCAATAACCCATTTGTCAGCCGCCAGTTAGCCGCGGCCCGTCTTCCCTGACATTTTTTTCGCTAATTTTCCCCCGCCGATCCCGCTTTCTTTCATTAGAGGGGATTTTTATGTCAACGCAGACAAGAACGGCGCTCGTATTGGCGCTCAGCGGCTGTTTCGGGATGGCCGCACAAGCGCAGTCGCTGCCCAACCTGTTTCCGTTCCCGAACGGCAGCGGTCTTCTGGAAACCTTCAACACGGCCGGAGGCCCCATCGATCTGTCGGGTCCATTCTTTCAGTCTCTCGGCACCAATGGACGGAGTTGCGGGACGTGCCACCGGCCGGCTCAAGGCTGGTCGATCTCGCCCAACGAAGTGAAGGTCCGTTTTCTGCTGACGCAAGGGCGGGATCCGATCTTCAGCTCGAACGACGGCACCAACTGCGACCACAACATTGACACGTCCACACTGCAAGGCCGCCAGAAGGCGTCCAGTCTGTTGCTGAACAAAGGGCTGATCCGCGTCACGGTGGGGGTGCCGGATGACGCGGAGTTCACGGTGATGAGCGTGGTGAACCCGTACGGGTGCAGCGACCCGGCCACCCTGTCCATGTACCGGCGCCCTCTACCGGCCACCAACCTGCGCTCCTTGAGCACCGTCATGTGGGACGGACGCGAGTCCTCTCCTCAGACCGGGACGCAAAAAATTACCTTCGCCACCAACCCGGCCGATCTGCTGGCCGACCTGGAGCACCAGGCCCTGGACGCCACCAATGGCCACGCGCAAGGCGCCACGCCGCTGACGCCGCAGCAGCAACAAGCCATCGCGGAATTTGAGATGGCGACGGCCACCGCGCAGGCATTCGACTACCGCGCGGGCGCGCTCAATCAGGATGGCGCCACGGGCGGCCCGGTTTTTCTGGGGTCCCATGGATTGCCCGCCTTCTTCGTCGGCATCAACGACCCACTGGGCGGCAACCCGCAGGGCACGGCGTTCACCCCCGTCATCTTCAACCTGTTTGACGCCTGGACGAATACACACTCCCACCACGACGACCGTGACGGCGGCTCCGAGAGCCGGCGGGCCAGCATCGCGCGAGGGCAGGCCCTGTTTAATTCCAAACCCATCGCCATCACCGGCGTCGCCGGCCTCAATGACGATTTGAATATGGCCTCGATACCGGGCACCTGCGGCACCTGTCACGATTCCCCCAACATCGGCAACCATTCGGTGTCCGCGCCGCTGAACATCGGAGTCGGCGACGTGAATAGCTCGCTCAACGTCGGCTATCTCCCGGTCTTCACGCTGCAGAACAAGACCACGCATGAGATCAAGACCACTACCGATCCGGGCCGCGCGTTGATTACGGGGCTGTGGAAAGACGTGGGACGGCTGAAAGGACCCGTGCTGCGCGGCCTCGCGAGCCGGGCCCCGTACTTCCACAACGGTTCGGCGGACACGCTGGACGACGTCCTCGATTTCTATAACCAGCGATTCAACATTGGCTTCACCGCGCGTGAGAAGGCGGATCTGGTCGCCTTCCTCAACGCCCTATAGCCCTCGCACGGCGGGCGGCGATTGCCTGTCGCCGCCTGCCTCGCGAACTCCGCCGCCGGTGATCCGGCTTACTGCAACTCCGCCTTCAAGATGGCGGCAAGGCGAGCGCCTGCCAGCGCGACTCGCTGGGCCGCCACACGGTGTGCCCGGTCCGCGTATTTCTGATTCGCATGATAGGGACCGTCGCCGGCGCCCACCGGCGCGGCATAGACATCGGCCTTGGCCAGCTTGAAACTTTCGCCTATCCACTTGCTTCCGCTGCCAACCGAAGTTTTGGTGACCGATGGAATCTTTAGCGCGGCGGCAAACGTCTTGACCGCGGCGGGGTCGTTGCTGGTCCCCAGGATGTCATCCCAATACGCATGCAGTTCGCCGGTGCATTTCGGGGCCGTCGCGCTGCAGAAGCCCACGTCGTTGCCTCCCGCATCGCCATTCGGATGGGCTTGAGAGACGCGCGCGGTGGCATGCAGCGGTTGATGAACATCGCCTACCAGGTGAAGCAGCCACACCAGGTCATAGGACTTGAGAGCCTCGGCCTGAGTGGAATTCAGCACCTGGCGGAAAACCGCGATCTGGGTTTCGGCGTTGGGGACGGGAATCGCGGGTAGCGGGGTGCCATCCTTGGAGAACGGGTGATCCACGAAGTGCCAATACTTGTGCCGGTTGAAATCGTCATACCCGGTGTTGCGGGCGGCCTCGGGACCGGTCGGGCGGTCTCCCCCCCCGGCGCCGTCGTTATGGTATTGGTTGTCGCGCTTGATGGCATCCGGCCAGGTGGCCGCCAGCATAAACAGGAACGCGCCGCGATCGGCCGCCGCGGTTCCGGCGGGCAACTGCTGCTGCCACACCGTCATGAAGTACGGATTGAGCGACAGCAGATGGTCGACCTTGGCGCGTGTGGCCGCATCCAGTTTCATATAGGCCACATACGCCACGGCCATGTGTCCAAAGTTATTCCAGGCCTGCAATGACGGCGCTGCCAGCAGCGCGGAGACCATCAAAGCGATGGACGAGAGCTTTCGATGAGTCATGGCGCGTCTCCCAAGCGCTTGAAGTATAACTCACAGCCAAGCGGAATGGGTGCGGACGGCTCCGGACGGGCACGAGTGCGCGAATACCCGGGAAACCGGCCGGAGAACGTGAAATCATAGGTGGGATGGCCGCAACGATCTTGAAGGTGAGCGTCCTCACCAACGGCGATGTGCTTTTGGACGGCGATCCAGTGACTCTGTCCGGACTCGCGGAAGCCATGGACGCGGGACCGAAAGAGGGCACCGCCATCTGGTATTACCGGGAGAATGCCGGTGGGGAAGCGCCGCCGGCCGCCATGCGCGTGATGAAGCTCATCACGGAACGGCGCCTGCCCGTACGGCTCTCCGCCAAGTCTGATTTCTCAGACACGGTCACGCCGGAGACGGCGTCCCCGCTGGCGCAGACGTTCGCATCGATGCGGCAGCGCGCCGCACAGCGGCAGTTGGCGATTCTGCGGCCAGACGGGCGGCAGGTCCTGCTGCCGGCGTTGGCCCGGGAGACCGCGCCTCCCTCTGCCGTGGCCGCGGTGGAAAAGTTGCTGCCTCCGTCGGTGCAGCGCAACGTCGCGGTGATTGGGGACACGGCCTGGACCATGGCAGAGAAGCCGAACCTGCGCGATGCCGGAAGCGCCATTCCCTTCTTCGGCATGCTGATGGGCTTCGCGACGATCGGTCATGCGGTGTGGATCTTCGACGGCAGTACCGCCGGGATGCTGGCCGCGGGCTGCCGCGAATCGGATCTGGTCATTGTCGACGGCGCGCGCGTCGAAGCCCTGCCCGCGGGTTGGCGAGACCTGGTGACGCCGGTCATGCGAGGCAAACAAATCCTGGCGTACGACCGCGCGACGCAACAATTGCGGAAGCCGTAACCGCGGGAATCCCGAAGCGCTGCGGGTTCCTCCCTCCTTCCTCACGCCACAAGCTTCTCCGCAGTCTTAGAATGTGAGAATGAGAATGCAGCGCAGGGTACTGATTGTGGCGGCTTGGTGCGCGGGCTGGGCGGGGGCGCAGAATCCGACCGTATCCGGCGACTTCACTACGGAGCCGCCAACACTGGTGTCGTTGGGGTTCGAATGGCGCATCGCGGGCGACGATAACCGCAACGCCACGGTGGAAGCCGCTTATCGCAAGAAGGGTGAATCGCAGTGGCGGGACGCGCTGCCGTTGATGCGAGTGCAGCGGGAGGAAATCGGGACCACGCCCGGACCGGGCGCCGCCACCGGCGCGGGGCGCTATCCGCTGTTCCGATACACGGCCGCCAATATGTTCGCGGGGAGCATTCTGAATCTCGATCCCGATACCGAATACGAATGCCGCTTCCGGCTCTCGGACCCGGACGGCGTGACGGGCGCGGCCGAGAAGATGGCGACGGTGCACACGCGCAAGGAACCGCAGCCGGCCGAGGGCGGGCACGTGTATCACGTCTATCCGGTGGGATGGACCGGGCCGAAGCAGGAACCCGCCTTCACCGGCCTGATGGCGGCCTACTACATGGGCTTGGCGCACTTCGATTACGAAAATGCGTTTCCGCCGCGCGTGCAGCCGGGCGACACCATCCTGGTCCACGCCGGAGTGTATGTGGGGGATCGCGCTCATTACATGAACGGTGCGCCGCGTCCGGGTTACCTGGCGATGGGGAACGTCTTCGACGGGACCTATTATTTGACGCAGAGCGGCACCGCGGAGAAGCCGATCGCGATCAAGGGCGCGGGCGACGGCGAAGCGATCTTCGATGGGGCGGGCTGCCAAAACCTGTTCAACCTGATGGGCGGCAACTATCAATACTTCGAAGGCATCACGGTGCGCAACACCAACGTGGCGTTTTTGTTGGGCATCAAAGGGATCGCCGGCGCGAGCGGGTTCACGCTGAAGCACTCAAAGGTGTACGACGTGGGGCGGGCGGTGCAGGACGATTGGTCGGGCTCGAAGAACTTTTACATCGCCGATAACACGCTCGTCGGGCGGCACGATCCGAATAAGATGATGGGGTGGATCGGCGCGATCTGGGAGAAGTTTCCGGGCTTTCCCGAATTGCTGACGTCCGAGTACGCCATCAAAGTCTACGGGCAAGGGCACGTGGTGGCGTACAACCACATCGCCAACTGGCACGACGGAGTGGATGTCGCCACCTACGGGACACCGGACGGCGCGCCCAACGACATTCCGGACCGGGTGCCGTTAGCGATCGATTTCTACGGTAACGACATTCTCAACATGGGGGACAACTGCTTCGAGACCGATGGCGGAGCGCGCAACATCCGGGTGTTCCGCAACCGCTGCTTCGACTCGGCCTCCGGGGCGCTGAGCGTGCAGCCGGTGTTCGGCGGGCCGGTGTACTTCTACCAGAACCTGGTGTACAACACCCCGACCGGGTCGCTGAAGTACATCGAAGGCTCCTCGGGGATTCTGACGTACAACAACACCATCATCGGCGAGGGGCGCGCGGGTCCGGCGTCGAACCAGCAGTACCGCAACAACCTGATCCTGGCGCAAGGCGCGTTCGACCCGGTATTCGCGGTGACCACGTACACGAATTATTCGAGCTCGGATTACAACGGCTTCCGCCCCAATCCCAACACGGCGGATTCGTTCGAGTGGAACTCGCCGGCATTCGGAACGGCGGCGGCCTTTGGCGCGAACACTACCGCGCGCCGCTATGGGACTCTGCGCGAGTATAGCGAAGCCGCGGGGCAGGACCGCCACAGCGTGCTGGTGGATTATGACGTGTTCGCACATGTGGGAATGCCCGATAGGAGCGATCCGCAGCGCGTCTACACCCCGGACGGATTCGATTTCAGCCTGCGGGCCGGCTCGGCGGCGGTGGATGCCGGCGTCGTCCTGCCCACCATCACCGACGGGTTTACCGGGCGCGCGCCGGATCTGGGGGCGTTCGAAGTGGGACGGCCGGCGTTTCACTACGGGCCGCGCTAGGGAGACCGCATGTACTGTCCGGTCCAATTCAAGGAAGAGCGGCTTCCGGTTCTGCACGAGCTGATGGCGCGGCATCCGCTGGCGACGCTGGTGACGTTGACCCCGCAAGGTCTGGAGGCGACGCATCTTCCGCTGCTCCACGACGCCGGCGCGGGGCCGTTCGGGACGCTCCGCGGGCACATGGCGCGGGCCAATCCGCAGTGGCGGCAGATGTCGGAGGGCGTCCGCGCCCTGGCGATTTTTCACGGGCCGCAGCATTACATCAGCCCGTCGTGGTATCCGTCCCGGTTGGAACACGGGCGTGTGGTGCCGACATGGAACTACGTGGTGGTGCACGCGCAGGGTCCCGTGCGTGTGATCCCAGACAAGGACTGGCTGCGCCGGAATGTGACCGAGCTGACGGCGGCGCAGGAGGCGGGGTTCGCCAACCCGTGGCGGGTGGAAGACGCGCCGGAAGCATTCATCGACGGGCAGGCGAACGCGATTGTGGGAATCGAGATGACCATCGAGACGCTGGAGGGCAAGTGGAAGGCCAGCCAGAACCGGCCGGAGGCGGACCGGGTGGGCGTCATCGCCGGCCTGCGGGCGCTGGGAACTCCGGAGAGCGAACGGATGGCGGAAGTGGTGCGCGTGGCGAATGGGCTAAGCCCGCGTGCCTAGTTCTTTGACCGTGTGAAAGATTTCCTTTTGTACCCGAACTTTCGGCGAGCCGCTTTGCGATCGAACTCCCAATTGATTTTGACGCGTTCGCGATTCATCCGCCGATTCCAGGCACGCGTTTCTCGGCGGAGAGT
>JAIQFS010000080.1 GCA_020073145.1 Terriglobia bacterium | reverse complement strand
CGTACCCTCCGCCAGACCGATGAGAAAATCCTGCGCGCTGAAGGCGGCTGGACCCCGAGGCGGTCTCTTGCTGCGTCCCTTCGGCGATTGCCACGGGCGCAGGTAGCGGCCGTCCTTTTGCAGAAACCGTGCTTTCACGTTGTCCGCGAGGTAGGCAGCCAGAATCTCATGCACCACGCGGTCGCGCAGCAGCGGGTTCTTGAGCGGGAACAGAACTTCCACACGCTCGTGCAGGTTGCGCGGCATCCAATCGGCGCTGCCCAGGTACACTTCCGGCTCGCCGCCATTCTCAAAATAAAAGATGCGGCTGTGCTCGAGGAACCGGCCCACAATGCTGCGCACCCGGATGCGGTCACTCAGGCCGCGAATCCCCGGCCGCAGCGAGCATATACCGCGCACTAGCATCTCAATATCCACGCCCGCCTGGGATGCCCGGTACAGCGCTTGCACAATATTCTTGTCCACCAGCGAGTTGATCTTGACAATCATCCGCGCCGGACGCCCCATCCGCGCATGCTCGGCCTCGCGCTCAATCAGGCTCATGCATTTTTCGGCTAGATCCAGCGGCGCAACCAGCATCGGAGCGTAGTCCGGATGTTCGGCATAGGCCGTCAGGAAACTGAAAACATTGTGCACCGCGCCGGTAATCTCTGGGTCAGCCGTGAGTAAGCTGAGATCGGTATAGATACGGGCCGTGGTCGCGTTGTAGTTTCCGGTTCCCAGGTGCGCGTACTGGCGCGTTACGCCATCGGGATCGCGCCGCACCAGCAGCGAGAGCTTGCAGTGCGTCTTCAAACCCACCAGCCCGTGAAAGACCTGCACACCGGCATCTTCCAGGTCGCGCGCCCAGCGGATGTTCGACGCCTCGTCGAAGCGCGCTTTCAGCTCGACAACCGCGGTCACTTCCTTGTGGCCGATCCCCAGTTTGTGGCAGGCCTGCTCCCAGAGCTTGTCGCCGTTATTCAGCAGGCAGCTGATGTTGGTGCAGATCTGGACGTGGTACTTCCCCAGCGGCTTGCGGTGCAGCATGGAGTAGTAGGACAGAACTTCATTCACCTGCAGCGGCGTCACGCCGACCCGCTGGGCCACTTCCTCGATCAGCTCATCGGAAACGCAGCCCACTTCGTCCTGCCCGTAGAGCAGAAGCGGAATCATCGCCGAACGCTGCCGTCCCGGCGGATAACTTTTCAGAATTTTTTCGAATCGGGCTTCAGTCTGCGGAGAGAAAGTCATTTAACGGTCCGTATCCCCCAGCACAAAATCCATGCTGCCGATCGACGCAATCACGTCCGCGATCAGAATCCCTTCCACCATTTTCGGTACTGCCTGCAGGTTCCCGAAACTCGGCGTCCGCATGTGCACCCGAACCGGATGCGTGGTCCCATCGCTCACCACGTAGTAGCCCAGCTCGCCGCGCGGCGATTCGATCACGTGATAAACCTCGCCCTCCGGCACTCGGAAGCCCTCGGTGACGATCTTGAAATGATAGATGAGGGCCTCCATCTGGGTCTTCATCTTCTCACGGTCGGGAAGCACCACGTGCGGCGCGTCGGCCTTCCAGGGCCCGGAGGGCATGCCTTCCATCGCCTGCGTGATGATGCGGGCGCTCTGCCGCATCTCTTCGAGGCGCACCTGGTAGCGAGCGTATACGTCGTTTTCCTGGCGCGTCGGCACCACGAAGTCGAATTTCTCGTAGCTCGAATAGGGCCGGTCCTTGCGCGCGTCCACTTTCAATCCAGCGGCGCGCAGCATGGGCCCGGTGATGCCCAGGTCGAGCATATCTTCGAGCGATATGAAACCTACGCCGCGGGTCCGGCCGATCCAGATGCGGTTGTTGGTCAGCAGCTCTTCGTACTCGTCTACTTTGCTGGGAAAAGTGTCGATGAAGGCCTTGACGCGTTTGGCCCAGCCGCGCGGCGGTTCCAGCGCCAGCCCGCCGATGCGGAAATAGCTGGTCATCATGCGCTGGCCGGAGAACATTTCGAAAATCCGCAGGATCTCCTCGCGCTCGCGGAAGCAGTACAGGAACACGGTCATCGCGCCGATATCCAGCGCGTGCGTCCCTAGCCACACCAGGTGGCTGTTCAGACGCGTGAGCTCCGCCAGCATCACCCGCATCCACTGCGCTTGCGGCGGAATGTCCAACCCCAGCAGCTTTTCCACCGCCAGCACGTAGCCCAGGTTATTGGAGAGCGGCGCCAGGTAGTCCACCCGGTCCGTCAGCGTCACCGCCTGCTGGTAGTTCTTGACTTCGAATTCCTTTTCGATGCCCGTGTGCAGGTAGCCGATGTCGGGATCGCACCGCGTGATGATTTCGCCGTCGAGCTCGATCAGCAGGCGCAGCACGCCGTGGGTGGACGGATGCTGCGGCCCCATGTTGAGGATCATGCGGCGCGTCCCGCTCTGCGTCTGCTCTTCCTCCAACGTCGCCATGAACTGGCCCGGCGTTCCCGATTCGCTCATCGTCTAGACCCTATACCCCGTGATCGGATAGTCCTTCCGCAACGGGTGCCCCTCCCACCCCTCGGGCATCAGAATCCGCCGTGGGTTGGGATGGTTGATGAATTGGATGCCGAACAGGTCGAAGACTTCCCGCTCGTACCAGTTGGCCGACCGCCAGACCGAAGTCACCGACTCGATCACCGGATCGACGCCCGGTAGCCGGCACTTCAGCCGCAGCCATTCGTTGCGTTCGATCGAGTAGAGATGGTAGACCACCTCGAAGCGCGGCTCCGCCGGATACCGGTCCACCGCCGTCACCGTGCTCAGCCGGATGAACTGCTGGTCGTACTTGAGAAACCCGCAGACGCTGACGATCTTGCCGGGCGCAATCTCCACGGTCCACTCGCCGCGGTCCTGCTTGCCGCCCGTGATCGCCTCGCCGTCAAACCCGTCCACGGCAACCGCGACCGCGTGTTCTCGCAAATTGTCCGGTATCATGTCGAATCGCTACCGCTTCCCCCGGGCGCGGTCGGAGTATGACCAGTCCAGCGCGCCCTTTCTCCAGATGTAGAAGAATCCCGAAAGAATCAACACCACGAACACCAGCATCTCGATGAAGCCGAACATCTTCAACTCGCGATAGACCACCGCCCACGGGTACAGGAAGATGGCCTCGATATCGAACAGAATGAAGAGCATCGCCACCAGGTAGAACTTGACGCTGAACCGCGAGCGCGCGTCGCCGGTGGGCGTGATGCCGGACTCGTACGGCGTGTCCTTGATCTTGTTCTTGACACGCTTCCCCAGCACATACGAAAGCACAATCAGGGCTGCTGCCAACACGATGGCGATCACGCCCTGCACCAGGACAGGGAAGTACACTTCGGTGATGGAGCTAGGCATGTGTTCCTGGGAGAATCCGGGGCAAATACGACTATAATGGTTGCAAAACTAGAGTGTCAACCGAACGTATGCCCTTTGAGATCACGGTGAACGGCGAACCTTGGACGGCTTCGGAAAGCTTGACCGTCCTGGGCCTGCTGGAACAGCTCCAACTGGACCCGGCGCGAGTCGCCGTGGAACTCGACCGCCGCATCCTCAAGCAGCCCGCCTGGCGCGAGACCACGCTGCGCGCGGGCGCTCAAATCGAAATCGTCCAATTCGTCGGCGGCGGCTAGGGCGGCCCCTTCATTCCTTACTCTAGAAGCTCCGGATGGCCGACGACTCTTCCTCGTGCACGTCGAAAACCGTATAGAGCTTCGTGATCTGCAGCAGGTCCTTCACCCGCTTGGTGAGGCCCAGCAGCTTCAACTGGCCGCCACTGTTGGTAACGGAAGTGAATCCCGAAACCAGCTCGCCGATCCCCGAACTGTCAATATACGAAACGTCGCTAAGATTGAGCAGGATCTTCTTGTGGTTCTTGGCCACCATATCGCGCAAGGCGTCCCGCAGCGCGCTCGAGCCCTCGCCCAGCGTGATCCGGCCCGCCACATCCACCACGCTTACGTCACCCACCTGCCGAGTATTCAACTTTACGCTCACTGAACATGCCTCCTGGCTGAAAAGTGCTGAACCCTATTTGGACACCATGTGCTTGACCAAAGTTACTTCCATCCCGCCGGGCTCCAGACGCCGGATTTGAAACTCGTCCATAAACGACCGGATCAGGAAAATCCCCCGGCCGGAGCTCCGAAACAGGTTCTCCTCGGCTAGGGGATCGGGCAGCGAATCCACCTCAAACCCCTCGCCCTCGTCGGCGATCCGCACGGTCAACCCTTGTGCATTCTTGCTCACCGAGAAATGCACCTTCTTATTCGCGTTGTACCGGTTTCCATGGACCACCGCGTTGACCATCGATTCGCGCACGGCCATCCCGATCTTAATCAGATCGTCTTCCTCAAAGCCCGCTCGCTGGGCCAACCCGGTGCAGATTTCTTCGGCGTGATCGACGCTTTCCAAAGTCGAATCGAGAAGCCGTTCCACGGTCTCGGCTTCGTGCCGCGATTGGTTGGACATACGCAGAACGGCCAGAACACGTGGCCAAGTCGAATGGCTAGAATAAATTACCCGTGCGACAAAAGTCAAGGAGCCGACGCGTGGGATTTGCCTCCGATCGCGTCACCGGGCCGCCTGGCTCACTTCTTCAATTGCGCCGTCTGCACCTTTGCCCCGGCCCGTCCGCCGCCCCAGGCAATGAAACTGCCGCTGGCCGAATGAAAGACCCGCGGATAGCCCAGCGCCGAGCGCCCGGCTTCGGCCACCTGGACCACGGGACCGACGACCCCGGCCGCACTCACCGTGCGTGTCAAAATTCGCGTCTCCTTGGGGCCGTCCTCGAGCCACGACACCAGGGCGCCGCCGTCGTCATCCAGCGCCACTGAAGTATAGCCGAAGGCGTGTCCCGTGCTCACCTGCACGGTCTTCCCAAACGTGGCGCCGCTATCGGAGGAAAACGCAATTTGCACGCGCGGGTTATTCTGCGCGCCGGTATACCACGCCACGGCCACCTTGTCTCCCTTGGCCGAGACCGCCGCGGCATTGGTCGGGCAGGCATTGATGTGCCAATTGTCGGCGTGGATCACTTTCGAGGGCGTCCATTTCCCGTTCTCCAGCCGCAGAATGGCAATGTCCCGGATATCCTGCGGGGTGCGGGACCGATAAGCCACCAGCACGCCCTTGGCGGTCCGCGCCACGGCGGTGGGGCAGCAGTCGCAGACATCCGGGTCGAGGCGTTCTTCACTCACCTCTTTGCCGGTGGCATCCAATCGGGTCCGCATGAGGTAGCCCGGACCATCCTCGCCTTTCGGCGTTTCCAGCCACAGCACCGAGACTTCCCCTTGAGCGTCTGCCACCATCGAGGCCAGCCCGTGCTGTACCTGGCTGCGGTCTTTGTGGGCCATCACGGGCGCCGTCCAATGCACGCCGTCGGTGGAGGAGGAGACGTTGACAAATTCCGCCTCGTTGGCCTCGTTGGGCATCTCCACCCAATGCGCCATCCACTGTTTGTCGTTCAGTTGCATCACTTCGGGCACTTCCGCGGGATGGCGGAAGAAGTGCCGGTTGGCGGCGACGGTGCGGGGCTCCGACCATGCCGCGCCATGGCGCACGGCGTACCGCAGGGTGAGCGAGCCGTCCTTGGCGGGTTCCACCCAGCTCAGCAGAGCGCCGCCGTCCGGAGTCACCGACCAGTTCGGCTGCAGGCTTCCCGGGGCCGATGGATTGGCTACCGCCTCCAGCTGGTTGGTTTGGCTGAACCCGGAAACCGCCAACGCCATGGATAGAAGCAACAGAGAGGTGCGCATAAGGTTGTAGCCTTGAGCGTATCACTTACTTTTCCCATCGGCATCCGGGCCGGTAAACTGCTGGATTGTGACCGGTCATTGACTTTCCCAATACCCGGCCCCGAAGCCGATTCCTTGACCGCCCTTTAACACGGGTAGTAGACTGGCCCTGGATGATCTGGGACGCCTTCCGTCCGCAGTCGCCGCAAGTTCACGCGATCGCCGGCCTCTTCGACGGGTTCTTGATTCTGGCCGCGGTCATCTTCCTGATCGTGGCCGGCCTGGTGGGTTTTAGCCTGGTGCGCTACCGCGCGCGGGCGGGCGCCGCCGACCCACGCCCCACCTTCGGCTCCCGCCGGATCGAAATCGCCTGGACCGCCGTCCCCTTGTTGGTGGTCACGGTGATCTTCGTTTTCACCGTCCGCACCATGGCGTTTGTCGACGCGCCTCGGGAACCCGGCCAGCCTCCCGATCTGGTGATTACAGGCCACCAGTGGTGGTGGGAGGCCCGCTACCCGAATGGCGCCGCCACCGCCAATGAGATCCACATTCCCGTTTCCCGGCGGCTGCTGGCGCGCATCGAGTCCGTCGACGTCATCCACGATTTCTGGACCCCGCAACTGGCGCGCAAGATGGACGCCGTACCGGGGCGCCCCGGTTACATCTGGCTGGAGGCGGATGCGCCCGGAGCCTTTGCCGGGGCCTGCGCCGAGTTTTGCGGCAAGCAGCATGCCTGGATGCGGTTTCAAGTCGTGGCCGAGCCGGAGGCCGAGTTCTCCGCCTGGCTGCGACATCAGGCCGAACTGCCGGCTGAGCCCACCGGGGCGGCCGCCGAAGGTACACGCGTCTTCCGCGAGCAAAAGTGCGGCGACTGCCACGCCGTCTCCGCCGCGGACGTCCGGGCCGCAAAGGGCCCGTCCCTGGCCCATATCGCCACCCGAAACCTCCTCGGCGGAGAGCTTCCGAACACATCGGTGAATCTCGCCCGCTGGATCGCCAGCCCGCAGTCCATCAAGCCAGGCAACCTCATGCCGGACCCCAACCTCACCCCTGCCGGCGTCCAGGCCTTGACCGCCTACCTGGAGTCGCTTCGATGAGGGGCCCGCGCCTCTGGCTTTCCACCGTCGACCACAAGCAGATCGGCGTGATGTACATGGTCACCGCGCTGTTCTTCTTCCTGGTCGGCGGCATCGAGGCCATGATGATGCGGGCCCAGCTCTCCCTTCCCAATCTGACCGTCCTCGCCCCGGAAATCTACAACCAGGTGTTCACCATGCACGGCACTACCATGATTTTCCTGGTGGTGATGCCCGTCTTAATCGGCTTCGGCGTCTATCTGGTGCCGCTCATGATCGGGGCCAGTGAGATGGCGTTCCCGCGTCTCAACGCGCTCACGTTTTGGCTGCAGGTCTGCGGCGGGTTTCTGCTGTACGTCAGCTTTCTAGCCGGGGGCGCGCCGGATGCCGGATGGTTCAGCTACGCCCCCCTGAGCGAAAAGCCCTATTCGCCGCACCCCGGACTCGATTACTGGGCCCTCGGACTGCTGTTGCTCGGTTTCGGCACGGTGCTGGCCGCCGTCAACTTCATCGTCACCATCGCGGCCCAGCGAGCCCCCGGCATGACCATTCGCCGCCTGCCCCTGTTCGCGTGGATGACGCTGGTCAACTCCGTGCTGATCCTGTTCGCCCTGCCGGCGCTCAACGCGGCGCTCGTCATGCTGCTCAGCGACCGCCTGCTGCAGGCGCACTTCTTCGACCCCGCGCACGGCGGCTCGCCCGTCCTTTGGCAGCATTATTTCTGGATCTTCGGGCACCCGGAGGTCTACATCATGGTCCTGCCGGCTTTCGGCATGATCTCGGAGATCATTCCGGTTTTCTCGCGCAAACCCATCTTCGGTTACGGCTTCGTTGCGGCGTCCACCGTGGCCATCGCTTTTCTGAGCTACGGCGTGTGGGTCCATCACATGTTCGCCGTGGCGCTCGGCCGCGTGTTCATTTCGGTGTTCGCCGCCCTCAGCATGCTCATCGCGGTCCCCACTGGCGTCAAGATCTTCGCCTGGGCCGCTACCCTGGTGGGCGGGTCCATCCGCTTCACCACGTCCATGCTGTTCGCTGTCGCTTTCCTCCTGGAATTCACCATCGGCGGGCTGAGCGGCGTGGCCTTCGCCACCGTTCCCATCGATTGGGAACTCACCGATACCTACTTCGTGGTGGCGCATTTTCACTACGTCCTCTTCGGCGGCACCGCGTTCGCCCTGTTCGCGGGCGCCTACTACTGGTTCCCCAAAATCTCGGGCCGGCTGCTCAACGAGACCATGGGACGATGGAATTTCTGGTTGGTGGTGATAGGGTTCAACCTCACTTTCTTCGTGCAGCACTTCTTAGGCCTGATGGGCATGCCGCGCCGCGTCTACACTTACCCCAACCTGCCCGGATGGGCCCCGCTCAACCTGATTTCGACATTCGGCGCGGTCATCCTGGGCTTCGGCTCCCTGGTATTCATCTGCAATATCCTCGCCAGCCTGGCCTTCGGCGCGCGCGCCGGCAACGACCCTTGGGATGCCTGGACCCTCGAGTGGGCGGCCGCGTCTCCTCCGCCGCCCGAGAACTTTGCACAAGTCCCGGCCGTGCGTAGCCGGCGGCCCCTGTGGGATCTGAAACATCCCGAATTGCCCGATTGGGCCGCGGAAGGCGGCGACTGATGCCCCAGCGCGTCCGCTTGGGCATGGCGTTGTTCCTGCTGAACGAGGCCGTGCTCTTCTTCATGCTGATCGCGGCCTTCGTCTATTTTCGCGGCTCCACTCTGGCCACCGCCGCCAGCAGCCTGCACCTCCAGGCCGCCTCCGTCTACACCGCGTGCCTGCTCGCCAGCAGTCTCACCATGTGGCGCGCCGCGGCGACCGGCGCGCGCTCCTGGCTCGGCGGAACCCTGGCGCTCGGCGGCCTCTTCCTCTACGGACAAGGCAGCGAATACGTGCGCTTGTTCCGCCAGCACATCACCATCAGCCGCACCCAGTTCGGCACCACCTTCTTCACCCTGACCGGCGTTCACGCCCTGCATGTCTTAATCGGGATCGTGTTGCTGGCCATCTTCTTGATCCTCAGACCCAGCCACCGCACAGCCCTCGAAGCCATCGCCCTCTATTGGTATTTCGTGGCCGCCGTCTGGATCTTCATCTTCCTGATTGTCTACATCTGGACCTTCCTATGACCACCGCGGACCTGCTCGTCTCAGACTGGGATTGGGAGCCGACGGTTGTGGCCGGTTGCGCCGCGTTCGCGATCGCCTACCTCGCCGCGGCGCGCCCGCGCAATGCCAGACAGACGATCCTATTCCTGTTTGGGACTCTGCTCCTCTTGCTCGACCTCGTCTCGCCCATCGATACCCTGGGCGACACGTACTTGTTCAGCATGCACGTCCTCCAGCATTTCCTGCTGGCGCTGATCATCCCGCCGCTGTGGCTGCTGGGCACGCCGCAAGGGCTGGTCCAGGCCGCACTGCGCCGCCCACGCCTCCGCGCCATCGAGCGAACTCTCGCGCGCCCGGCCGTCGCCTGGCCTCTGGGCGTGGGCGCGATGCTCGTCTGGCACGTGCCGGTGCTGTTCAACGCAGCCCTGGCGAGCGATCCCGTCCATCTCTTCCAGCACGTCAGCTTTCTGGTGACGGGCACGATTTTCTGGTGGCCCATTCTGTGCCCCGTAAACGAGCGCCGCTTGCCCGCCCTCCCCGCCATCGTCTATCTCTTTAGCGCCTGCACCGCCTGCAGCCTGCTGGGAGCGGTGCTCACCTTCAGCCCGCCCGGCGCGTATCCGGCTTATCTCCATCCCGAAGACCCGCTCGGCATCCTGCCGCTGATTCGTAACGGCTGGGGCGTCGACCCTGCCAGCGACCAGCAATTGGGCGGCATGTTGATGTGGGTGCCCGGCTGCCTGGTCTATCTCACCGCCATCCTGGCGACCGTCGGACGCTGGTATGCCGCGCCCGAGCGCGCCGCGAGCGATCCGGCATGACCCACGAGCGCCCCTCCCGCCTGCCCCAGCCGAGCTTCGCCCCGGCTCTGATGGCTCTCGGCCTGATGGCTCTGCTCTGGGGCGCGGTCACCTCATGGCTGATCTCCCTGGCCGGATTAATCCTGGTCGGCGGGGCGGCCTACCGGTGGATCCGGGATCTCGGTTCCGAACCGCAGGCTGCGCTCCCGGAATCCCAGGATGAAACCCAAGCCGCCTCCCTGGCCGCCGCGAAGGCGGAGATGCGGACGCCCGTCGAGTCGCTACTCTTCCGCCCCTGGCTGCATCGCTACGCAATCCTCCTTGCCGTCTGCACCCTTGCCCTGCTCGTCACCGGAGCCATCGTCACCAGCCATGGTGCGGTGGCCTCTGGGTCGCTCCGGCAAGTCCATATCATCGTCGCGGCGCCGGTCGGCCTCTTGTCGGTGGGCCTGGCCCTCTGGCTGCGGAATGCAAGAGGTCCCGCCTGGCTCCCGCGCCTGGGATGGATCGTGGTGGCTGGCGCCCTCGGGCAAGCCGCTCTAGGCAGCCAAAACCCTGCCGTGGCCGTGTTTCACGCGTGGTTCGCGCAGCTCTTTTTCGCGCTCACCGTCGCGGTGGCCGTGGTCACGGGGCGCCGTTGGATCCAAAATCCTGAGCCAGTCGATGATTCCGGACGGCTTTCCCTCCGCACCTTATCCGCGGTCGCGGTCGCATTAATGGTGGTGCAGGTCGGGCTCGGCGCGGCGGTTCGTCACCGGGCCATGAGTGCCGTGCCGCATATCGCCGGCGCGTTGGTGGTGACCATTGTCCTGCTGCTGGCGGCGATCCTGGTGACGCAAAAGTTTCCCGAACACCCCACGCTGCATCCCGCCGCGAAAGCGCTGATCGGGCTGACCTTCACCCAGGTCATGCTCGGTATGGCCGCATTCATCACGCGCTTGATGGCCGAAGAGGCTTCGCTCGCGGTGGTGATTCCGAGCGTGGCCCACGTCGCCACGGGTTCCCTGACCCTGGCAGCCGCGGTGGTTCTGGCCCTGCAGATCCGGCGCAACGTGCGCGCCGCCCCCGCCAGGCGCACTATTTAACTCGCAACTCCGCTACGGGGGCGTCTCCCGACTTGTTGCCCTCGTAGTATCCGATCAGCCGCCCCATGGTCAGCACGCCGGTCCAGATGACCAGCGAGAGAACCGCCGCGGCTTTGGCGCGCGCCGGAATCATGGGCGCCTTGTCGATTTCTTCGGTCTTGTTGTAGACCGCCGGCCGGAAGATCAGTGCGTGCACGCCCACCAGCGCCAGAAACGTCATCTTAATCCAGAAATACGGGATGTGATAATACTTCTCGGCTTCCGCACCGCCCAGCAGCAGGCCCATCGCCACCATGATCACGAATCCCACCCGCTTCCAGGGCCGCAACCCCGTCACCACTTCGGTTACGGTATATTTCGTGAGCGCCAACCCGAGTAGCCGCATGTCGGTCATCAGGATCATGCCGCCGAATATGGCGATGCAGGACAAGTGCGTGGTCATGATGACCGGGTAGACCAGCGCCGACTCGCGGATGGCCGCCAGGAACCCGATGCTCTGAATCCATTGACTCAGCGATAAGAGCATACTTTTCTCCCTAGAAGAACGCGATAAACAGGCCGCCCGCTACCACCGAAATCCAGAGCCCCAGCGAAACCACGCTCACCAGCTTTCCGGCCGCGGGCGCGGGTTCCTTCATCGCCGCCCACCGATGAATCGTGTAGTTGTACACGATCGCCAGCAGCAGCGCCCCCATCTTGAATCGAAACGAGAGGTTGCGCAGATACATGTTGGGGTCGGAAGAAAAGATCAGCGGTCCGGAGATCAGCATCACCGCGAGGCCGACCAGCGTCCAGGGGGCCAGGGCTTTGGCTAGTTCCCGGGAGGTGTGGCGCTGCAAGGCCAGGCCCAGCATGCGCAGGTCGAGAAGCGCGATGGTCCCGATCGACAGGGTGAAGCCGAGAATGTGAATGCACTCCAGAAACGGAAACGACCACTCGTTGTTATTGAGCGGATTCGTCGTCGGATCGTACGCGATCATTCGAGGGCTACCTTTCTTTCTACCCGGCCGGCCGGCGCAGACGCATCGGCCGCTGGTTTGATCAGTGAAGCGTGCAATTTATCGAGTGGCGGCTCGATATAGCCGATACCGCGCCCGGCACAAGCGATTGAGATCCACAGCAATAAGGACAGGCAGGCCGCCAGCTTGGCCCTGCCCGGAACACGGGCGGCGCGGTCGAATTCCGCAGCCCTACTGTAGACGCTGCCGCGAAACACCAGCGCATGCACTGCCACCAGCGCCAGCAGGGACATCTTGGTCCAGAACAACACGTTGTAGTAATACTCTTCCGCCTTGGAACTGGCGAGGAGAAGACCGCAGGTCGCTACCAGCAGGAACCCGATGCGCTTCGGAATCCGCAGTTGATCCACCACGTCCGCCACCGGGCGCTTCCGCATCACCACCCCGAGCAGCCGCAGGTCGGTGGTGATGATCATGGCGCCGAACAGGGCAATGGCGCACATATGAAGCGACAGGATGGTGGGGTAAACATACCAGGAACCGCGAATGGCGGTCGCCCAGTCCTTGCTTTGCACCCACTGCGCGAATGTCAACAGGGACATATCCAAAACCTGGCAGCCTCACACGAAGGCAATATAAATTCCGCCGAACACTACCCCTACCCACAGCAGCAGGGAAACGCACGCCACCGCAACGCCCGCGCCCGCAGATGCGCCGGACCGGACCACCTTGCGATGGATCGTGTAGTTGAACAGGACGGCCAGCACGAAGCACACCATCTTAAACTGGAACGACCGGTTCAGGTAATACATATCGGGATCCGAGGAAAACAGCAGCGGTCCCGAAAGCAGGATCAGTGCAAGGCCAATCAGAGTCCAGGGCGCCAGATCCTTAGCGATCTCCGCGGCCGTCTGCTTGCGCAAACCCACGCCCAGCAGTCGAAAATCCACCAGCGCGATCGTCCCGACCGACAAGGCCCACCCCGCGATGTGCAGGCATTCGAGGACCGGGAAGACCAGCGCCGAACTGTTCAGCGGATTGGTCTCAGCCAGAAACATTCCGAATTCTTTTCAAAACGTAAACTTCAACGCAACCTGCACCAGGCGCGGCGGAGCCGCCTTCACCACCCGGCCGAAGAGCGCGCTGTCGAAATCGCCATTGACGGCCACGGGCCCAAAGAACTGAGCGTGGTTAAAAGTATTGAACGTTTCCAGCCGGAACTGCAAGGCCTTGGATTCCGACAACGAGAAGTTCGCCCGTGGAACGAGCGGCGGGAAGCCGTGCCGGGAGTGCCCAGCGCGTTCGGACTGAAGAGCGACGTATTGAAGTACGGCAGCCCATTCCGCGGATTGGAATTCAGGCCCATCGGCCCGGGAGTAAAATCCGGCAAGTCCAGGCTGTGATTGTTGACGCCGTTGGGGACGCTTCCCATCAGCGAATTATCGCCATCAGACGATATATCAACGGGAAAGCCGGTGCTGACGCGCGTGATCCCGGACAGGGCCCACCCCTGGGTCAGAACCTTGGCCCGCTTCGAGAGGCGCTCCAGCGGAATCTCATATTGATACGTGGCGACGAAATTGTGAGTCAGATCCCAGGCCGAGAGCGCGCGTGTCAGTCGATAGTTGAACGGATTGACCGGATCGGAGATGCTGGATGCCTGGTCGAGCGACTTGCTGAACGTGTACGCCAGCATCAGATCCAGCCGCTTCCCCGAGTGCCGCACGCTGGCTTGAAAGGAATTGTAGCTGGAGTTGCCGAAGCTTCCTTGGAAATCGTCGTTGCTGAAGTTCGACCCGAAAGGGCCGCGGGTCCCGTTCACCACCTGGCCGGCCGCGGTGATATACGTGGCGTCTTCGGCGTACGGCCCGCAGGTGGGCGATCCCGGGGCGACCGCGCTCGGTTTGCTCAAGGCCAGACACAGCGCCGGATTTCCGGGATTCGCGGAATACACCAGGAGTAGATGATGGGCCTGCGAGCCAACGAAGCTCAAGCCGAGTACCGTGTTCGCCCCTAGCTCCCGCTCCATCGAAAAAAAATAGTTCTCATTGTACGGGTACGTGTTTCCCGAATACGGCGTGGTCATCCCGGCCTGCGGCAGGAACGGCGAGAAATCGATGCCCGGAGTGGGATGGCTCACGGATGCGTTCAACGGAGGAAACGTCAGGGGAAACGGCTGGACGTGGGTCGCGCCGTCCGCCGCCGTGATGAAGGGGGTGGCGAACAGCGGCGGCGCCGGGCTCGTATAGCTCAACCCGTATGGCGGCTGAGGCTCGTCGATCGCGATCGTGTTGCCTTGAATCACCGAGTAGAAGATCCCATAGCCCGCGCGCAGGCTGGTCTTCCCGGGTCCCCCGAGAATCTTGCCCAACCACCCGGTCGCCTTCGCCGGAGAGTACGCCAGCCCCAGGCGCGGCGCAAATTCGTTGCGCTGTGGCACCAGCGTTGGCGGAACGCCCGCGTCCGTCGGATAGACCAGGCCGGCCGGCGCTGTGGGGTAGACTTTGGACTGCTGGCCCAGATTGAAAGTGGGAATCTGGTTGTATTTCTCCGACCAATACTGCATCAGGTCCCAACGCACCCCGAGGTTCAACGTCAGGTTCGGCCGGACGCGCCAGCTATCCTGCGCAAAGCCGGCTGCATACTTGTGGCGCCCATAGTACGTCTGCGAGTCGGCCTGGTTGTAGTTGCTGGCCACGCCGATCAGGAAGTCCGCGAAGTCCGATCCGGTTTCGGTGCCGTAAAACGTGAAGGCCCCATTGAACGTCGGGTTGGGATTCACGTTGACCTGTTCAAGGCTCAACTGTAGTCCGGCTTTGAGCGTGTGGTTGCCCATGATTCTGGTGGCATTGTCCAACACGGCGTAGGTGTTGTTGGCCTGAGTCAGGTTGGTGATCGGGGTCCCGATCACGAAGGAATTAAACGTCACGTTCTCGATGCCTTCGATCTGCGGCGCCAGCGGGACGATGCCTCCCGCCGCCCCGTTGGCAAAACCCTGCGAAGCCAGGCTCGGCCCTACGCCACCGGCCGGCTGGCCGACGTTGTTGGCGCTGCGCATGAAACTGAGGCGAAGCTCATTGACGGTGGCCGCTCCGAAGGTCTTGGTCTGGCCGAAATTGATCAGCTGCGAGCGGCCGAGGTTCAGGGCCGCGAACCCGGGTACGTCCGCGCCCCCCTGTCCGGTGGGATAGGGATTGTTCAGCGCGTAGTCGTCGAAGTAGTAGTAGGCCGAGAGCAGGCCCCAGCGCTTGCTGGTCCCATCGGCGCGGACGCTGCCCTTGTCATCCCTGAGCACTTTCCCATCGGCCCCGGTAGAAAAAGCGCCCGGGCCGGCGTTGGGCGGGGGGATGTAGGCCAACAGGTGCTGGGCCGGCGCGGACCAGGCCCGCTGGGGAATGATTGCGTTCGGAAAGACACACACGGCCGTGGTCGTGCAGCCGGGGACGTAGTACCGCTCGTTGGGCGAAACTCCGTACCCGAGTTTCTGGGTCAGCAGATTGGCCAGATAGGGGCCGCCCACCTCGCCGGTAAGGGAACTCGCATCGTCGGACAGGTCGCCGGTCCGGTTGGTGAGAGTCGGAACGGGAATCAGGCCGGTGTCGATGCCCTGGCTTTGCCGCGTGCCCTGATAGTCGGCAAAGTAAAACACCTGGTCCTTCTTGACCGGCCCGCCGACGGTGCCGCCGAACTGGTTTTGGCGGTAGAAGCTCCGCTCCGGCGAGAAGAAGTTGCGCGCGTCCAGATCGGTATTCCGCAGAAACTCGAAGGCGCTTCCATGCACCTGGTTGGTGCCGGACTTGGTAATGACGTTGACCACGCCGCCGGCGTAGTTGCCGTATTCGGCATCGAAGTTGTTGGTCAGCACCCGGAACTCGGCCAGGGAATCGAGATTCGGCACGATGGTCGTGCCGCCGTTCATCAACTCCTTGACGTCGCCACCGTTGACCATGAACCCGTTGGCGTCTTCGCGCTGCCCGCTGATCGACTGGTTGCCGGGGTTCAGCGCGCCGGACGGAGCGATGGCGACGGAAGCGCCGGCCATGACGATGGATTCGGGTTGCTGCGTGGTGGTCGGCACAATCCCCGGCTGCAAGGCCAGCAGGTCGGTGAAGCTGCGCCCGTTGAGCGCAACCGCCGTCATCGCCTTACCCGTCACGACCTCGCCCACCTGCGTGCTGGCGGTTTCCACGTGAACTTCATTGGCCAGGACCGTGACCTCCTCGATTTTCTCGATCATGGTGAGCGTCAGGTCGACCTGGAGCGCGCTGTCGGCGTCGATCACCAACCCGGCTCGCTTTTGCGGGTTGAAGCCCGCGGTTTCCACCCTGATCTCGTAGGTACCTACGGGCAGGCTGGGGAACGAGTAGAAACCCTTTTCATTGGTCGTCGACATGCTCTTGACGCCCGTGGCAACGTTGGTCGCCGTGAGGATGGCGCCCGGGATCACCGCGCCGCTGGGGTCCAAGGCCAGGCCGGAAATGCTTCCTGTGGTGGCTGCCTCGAGGATCGGCAACCCCAGCAGCAGGAGGGCGAGAAGCGAGACAACTCTCGTCGGGGGTTGCATCGTAGAAACCAAAGCTTAACAGACGGCACCCTTGGCGGCCGCACGCAGAGCGGTCATGTGCCGGTCAGTGACCGGTTTGTGACCGCTTGTTGTCAATGAGAGCCGGCCAAACGGAAGGACCCTGTCAGTGCGCCGACAAGGTGATCTTGCGGGCATTCAGGATGAGGACGCCGTTGCGGGCGCGATAGCCCTCGACGACGACTTCATCGCCGGTTTTGAGCGAACTCAGCTTCCATCCCTGGCTCAACAGCAGGTTGGGGCTGCCGAGTTCGAGTTCCCAGCTGGCGGCCTTCTTCACGGGCTGGCCATTTTCCTCCTTCACATCCAGGTGACACAGGACGTGAGGATTCTCCCAACTGATTTTGGTAACGGTGCCTTTGAGCGTGGTGGTATGGTCCGATTCGTACTCAGCCTTGAACGAATGATGCGCGGCGACCGGCATCGCCGCCAGGAGCAACCCCACGCTTGCGACCCAAACCGCTCGCGCGTTTCCCATGGTGGACCTCCCCGGCTGTCAGCAGGGATTATATCACCGCCGCCTCAGCTTGCGGCGAAGCAACTGACCGGCGATCACAACCGATGTGACCGAGAGCGCGCAGCCCCCGGCGAGCAGGGCCAGCACCACGAGGTCCCATGCCGGCCGATGAAGGTAGAGCCAGGGTAGGTCAATCGAGTGCAGGCCGTGGTACAGCCACCGGGTGACCCAGGAACTGGAGGAATAGCCGCCCACGATCCGGGCGGTGCGCGGATCGATATAGTACCGGGAATGTTCAGGGTCGTCCACCTGGATCAGCAGCACCGGCAGTGGGCTCTGGCGGCGGCGGTCCCGGTAGTAGGCATCGTATTCGGTGAGGAGCCGGCTCTGCTCCATCCGATCTGGCCGAATGGTTTCGGTCGCTATAGCCTGGATGCGGTTTTCAGGGAATGCCGCCACCGGAGCGCCTGCGACGGGAACGATCATCGAACGGTCTGGGGACTCGGTGGCCAGATACACAGGCTTGCCGTCAAACGAACGCAGGTCCAGCTGTTTGACTCGGAGATGGGACGCCGCCAGAGCTTCGCGCGGCGGCTTGGCCGCGAACGCTTCCAGCGGGGGCATTCGACCGCGCAAGGCACGCTCGATTTTGAAGCCCGGGTCAGGCTCAGCGGAGCGGACCGCAGTGGGAAATGGATCCATGGAGAGCATCCCGCTGAAAGCCCAAGTGCCCGCGATGATTCCAAAGAAGAGGCCCAAGATCATATGCAGCCGCTTTTGCCCCGTGTAGGGAACGCGGCCCGAGGGCACGTACATCCAGACACCGACGATCACTCCGAACAGGGCCACGGCGGTGGCGACCGCCGACAGTCCGATCACAATGCGGCTCCACAGCTTCCCGTTCTTGCGCAGCGGCGTGAAATAGAGCCAGTGCGGAATGGCGCCGAAATACGCGCCAAGACGCGACGCGCGCGTGGTGTACTGCGCGACTTCGCCGGTGACTTCGGAGACATAGACTTCTTCTCCGTCCGGCCACGAGTATTTCCAGAGCGGCCGCAGCGGCCGGAATTCGCCGGACACGGTCCACTGGTCTTCCGAAGTGAGGACTCCTTCGAAGCGGGCGTCGTGAGCCGGCCGGCCTGTCCAGGTGGCCGCCGCACGGAGCAGCAGGTCCGGGGAGAACTCGGCGGCTTCTTCGCCGTCGTCGGCATAGACCATCCGCTCCTCGCCGCCTCCAAACTCGAAGCGGTAAACCGGACGGCCGTCGAACGCGGCGAGCTGAGCCTCGATGGGAAGCCGCTCAGCTTGAAGCCGTACCAAGGCTTCCTGCGGTAAGAGGCGAACCAGGGAGCCATCGAGCGCCGGAGCGCGCGCCAGCCGGTCTGCCGCGCTCACGTCCGGGTAATCCCAATACATCATGAAAACCCCGGTCGCGAACCACCAGGCAAACAACAGGCAGAACGCAACGCCCATCCACCGGTGAATGAAGACGGCGAACCGTTTCAGCCGAATTTCGATGCGCGAAGCCAAAGGTCGAACCGCATTCTACTATGGCGGCGATGGATGGAAGGTTCTAGAACGTTCTGGAGAATAGTAGAACTAGTAATAGCCAGTGTGAGGGGTTCAACTCCATTGACACAGCCAAAATCGTGGGGTAGTGTTGAAAAGTAAAATGAGGTCTTTTTCTCCTAATTGAAACGTTCGAGTTCGACTTGACGCCAGAGTCCATCTCAACCGATGGCCGCTTCGTTGCGTGACTGGCGAAGCCGCGAAGCCGCTCCGCGACAGACGCGCGTCAGGAGCCCGTCGGCCAACGGGGTGAATCCCCGATACCACGGCCGCCGGAGATAAGTTGTCGACACTCTGCGTCTCTGCATGGGCGCCCAGGGATTTACCCTGTCATGGGAATCTCGGAGGAAGTATGGAACCTAGGCACAACGGCCATCAGGCCATCGTGTATCCCGTCAGGTTGGACTTGCAATACCGGGCGTCTTACGGCAAGCAAGAAACAATCACAGGACACGGCTTCACTGAGTTCATCGGCAGCCGTCAGATGGTATTCACCGGCGATGGTGCAATTCGCAAGGGCGCTCGAGTGCAAGTCTCCTTGAACTGGCCGGTCCTGTTAGATCACCGGGTCCGGCTGCTCTTAGTGGTGGACGGCCACGCCGCCGGCGTGGAAGGGAAACAAACCACGGTAAGCGTGGAGAAGTACGATTTTCGAACCCGAGGCCACGCCCTCCACGCATACCCTGCCGTTTCGCAAAGGGAGTCCGATTCCTCCATTCACGCGCCTCAGCCCTTCTTGGTGGCGCACGCCTGATCCGACCCGCCGAATGGCCCCGCGGTTTACTTGGGGATCCGCGGCACAACCAGGTGAAAGAGTTTGAGCGACGCTCCCGAGGCGGCTTGAAAATCGGCGCGCTCCGAGGGGCCGAGATAGACGCCGGCGCCTTTGGCGACGTGGTAATCCTTGTCGTCGAGCCGGATCTTGCCCTTCCCCTCCATCAGGTAAACCAACTGGTGCTGATCCATGGTCTCGGTCTGGAAGGTTTCGCCGGATTGCAGCCAGCGGAGCATGCCGAGCACGTTCTTGGCGCCGACCAGGGCGTTGTTCAGAATCTCCGTGACCTCGCCGTGCGGCGTCTTCACGCGCGGGAGTTTGTTGGTGTCGATGAACGTGGTGGTAGTTGTCATGGAACGCTCCTGCTAAGTCTGCACCCACACGCGACCGTCGACGCGGTTCCAGCGCAGGTCGTCGGGGGTGCCGTCGAGGATGTGGGTCTTGAAGCGGTTGGGCGCCTGGAATTCGAAATAAAACAGGCCCGTGTCGCTGGCCCGCAGGCGATGCTTGGCTTCGGCGGGAATAAACACCAGGTCGCCCGGTCCGACGGGCCGCGTGCCCTCGGGTGTTTCCACCGTCCCCTTGCCCTCCATGATGAAGTAGAAGTGCTCGCAAATCTCGTGAAAGTGGTAGGGCGAGGAAGCGTTGGCGGCGTAGTTCATGACGCCCGCCAGCATGTCGTCAATGTGGGTCAGCTCCTTGTTGACGAAGAAGGTGCGCACGCGTCCGGGCACCACCGCTTCCAGCCTCGGTAAGTCGTCCTGATGGAAAATATAGGCCATTCATCTCTCCTCTGCGCGGTCAACCTAGGGCCGGCTCAGTGCGGCCGGTAGGCGACCCGAGCCACTTCGGCGAACGGAACAGCGGCGACCGTCGCCCGGATGTGAGCCTGCTGGTGGCGCTCCACCGTCGGCTTTGAGGTGCCGCGCCCTTCTTCACCCCACACGACGGTGACCTGGGTACCCGGATCCGCGTACTCGCTGTCGACGACGCCCAGCGAGATCATCGCGCGTTCGTTATAAGTGTAGCCCGTGTAGGTGGACAGCCCGACAGACTTGCCATCCTTCATGACCTGATCGTAGGGCAGCGTCGCATAGTTGGCGAGCGGCAAGTCGATGTACTTGGTGATGTCTCCGCCGCCGTGAACCAGGGAACCGAAGACCCGTGTGAAATCTTCCGCGTTCCAGACCAGCGTCACTTTTCTGCGTTTCTGGTTGGCGGCGATCTTCTCGAGGGCCTGCCGTCCTACAAACTCGTGGTCGAATTTGACAAAGGGTCCGTAACCAAGGTCGAAGGGAGTCAGATAATAATCCGCGATCCGGTCGGAGGAGAAGCTGCCTCCCAGCGAAGCGATGGCTTCGTAGCTCTTGGAGCTCAGCCATTGCCGGTATTCCTTCATTGCGTCGCCCGTATAGACGGCCGGAAGGGGAGATGGAATCCAGCCCGATTCCAGGCAGGTGGTGGGGTAGGCCCGAGCGCCCACCTGTCGAATGCCATATTCCTGACCGGCCTGCACGATCGCATCGCGAACGGCATCGCCATCGTCCCACGGGCCAAACAGTTCCCAGCCGGGCTGGCCGACCATGCCATGCCGCAAGGCGCGAACGTCGCGGCCGGCCACCTTGAACACATCCATGTGGAAGAACTTGATGTCGGGCGCGGGTTTCCCCGTCACCTTCTCCATCACCTTGACGGCGTGGGGGCCCTGCACCTGATAGCGGTAGGTTTTGCGCCGGCCTTGATTGACGGCGGATCGCTCGTCGCGCTCGGCGGTGGCTTTGGATCCTCGCGTTTCCAGGTTATATTGCACCCAATTCGCGGCGGGAGGGCGGCCGACGAGATTGAACTTGTTCTCGGCCAGATAAAACAGAATCGCATCGCCGATGACATAGCCATCGTGGTTACACGCGACAAACTGCTTGGCTTGATTGACTTTGAAATTCTTGAAGGAATTGACTCCAAGGCCGGAGAGCAATGGGAGAGCATCCGGGCCTTCCACATAAAGATCAGTCATGTGGTGGGACTGGTCGAACAGAGCGCAGGTCTCCTTCCAGGCGCGTTGTTCATCCCGCCAGTTGGTAAACTCGGCACGCACCACCGGAAAGGCATAGGGCCCGATCTGTGAATTCCGCAGGAGCTTCACCGGGCTCCCCGCTGCCTGTAACACGTCCTCCAGGTTTCGGTGACTCATGGGTGCTGGCAAATCCTCCTATTGAAGAATCCGTCGGTGTGTTGGCTGGGGACCAGACCAACCGCAACCCAGTACGGTACGCGGCTTGCACGATACCGGCTGGCCGGGATTCGTTCAAAATCCAGCTCTGGATTATATCAGGGAAGCGCCGATCAAGCCGGTGAACACTGGTCGTCAGCCCCGCGACCGCAATGTGCGAAACGAACCCATTTCAATACGCAACCTAAAGAAAATAAGGCCACTTTGGGGAAATGCGAAACGAACCCATTTCCGCCCCGCCACGGGTTTTTTGGAAAGACCGGGATTTCCGTAACTCAGCGGTCTTCCCATCCTAGAGATAGCACGGACAAGAGGCGCAGTCCGAAATTCGACGGCTCGTTCGATTCGAAACCAAGGAGTTATTTGCATCGAACGGGGGCGAAGCCAGGTAGCCGACCGGTCCGGCTGGCTGCTCGCTTTACCGGGCCTTCGGCCGGCTCTTGCCCTTGAGGTTGAGCGCCACGGCAGCGCGGATGAGACCGTTCAAGGCCGCCGCATCGACCTTGTCGCTTTCATGGATGTCGATGGCACGCCGGACATTCCCGTCGAGGCTGGAGTTGAACAGACGGGCCGGGTCCTTCAGCGCAGCCCCCTTGGCAAAGGTCAGCTTGACGATCTTCTTGTATGTCTCTCCCGTGCAGACGATCCCGCCGTGGGACCAAACCGGCGTGCCCAGGCTATGAGCCTTGACCCACTTCCGCTCTTCGACGATCTCGGGATCTGCCGCGTGTATGATCTCGCGCACTTGCGAGAGCGTTTTCCCGCGCCAGTCACCCAGTTCCTTGATCTTCTCGTCGATAAATGCAGAGGCAGATTCCACCGCGACGGGCTTTTTCATGAATCGCTCCAATTCTCGCACCTATTTCAGCTGCGCCCCGCGGAACCTGCACCCTCGCAATCGGCCTCGATTCACGCCTTTCGGGCCCTCTGAGGCGGCCAGTTGGGCGCTTCGATACCGAACTGCTTGGCATACTCCGCGTTCAGCCGCTGCCAGCCCTCGAACTTCATGGCATCGGCGCCAGCGATGCGGCTAATGGGTGTTTCGTTGAGAAGGTGATCCAGAACATCGAAACAAATGTGCCACCCGGCAGCACCCATTGAGACAAAGCGGCGATTGATGCTGTGCCACAGCGTCAGGCGCGTGCCGCCGCCAAGGGCATCGAGTTCCCACCGGATATCGCCGTACTCCAGGACCTTGGGGGCGTCGGCTCGCGTCACTGTTGTCTCCAGCGGCGTGGACGTTTCCACCCAGGTGAGTTTCACCGTGGCTCCAACCGTACCCAGGCTCGCATCGGCCACAAAGGGCGCCCACTCGCGCAGATGGTTCGGGTCGGTAAGCGCCCGCCAGACTTTTTCCGGCGAATGGCGCAGTTCTCTGACGAGAATAAGCGTCCACTTCTCTCCGGCCTTGCGTACCTGCGCGCCGCCGGCCGGACCAGGCGTGTACTGCTCGCGGTTGGTCATCATTTTACTGAGTCTCCGTCCGCCCTACCAGCGCATCAACTGCGTGACCTGAATGAGATTGCCGCAGGTGTCGTTCAGCATGGCGATCTTGGATGCGGTCACGTCTTTTGGCGGCATGGTGAACTCGGCGCCGCGCGCTGTCATCCGCTCGTAATCGGCCTGCACGTCGTCGGTGAAAAACATGGCCGCGGGCTGGCCTTGCTGGAACAGGGCCTGCTGATAGGCTTTGGCTGGCGGGTTGTTATTGGGCGATAGCTGCAGTTCGACACCGTCCGGATCCTCTGGCGAGGCGACCGTGAGCCATCGAAACGGCCCCTGGCTGAAGTCCGCTTTCTTCACGAAGCCCAGCACTTCGGTATAGAAGCGCACGGCTTTCTCCTGGTCCTCGACGTACAGGCTGGTCACTTTGATTTTCATTTCGTTTCTCCGTTTTTACCTTCGCGGTTTGGGCCGCGCCTTCTTTTCCTGGTCTTCCTTTTCGTGGGTGTGGTTTGTTCCAAGCGGTCCAGATGGCGTTCGAGAGCATCTACGTGAGCGGACCAGAACCGGCGGAACGGAGCCAGCCAGGCATCCAGTTCCTGCAAGGGTTCCGGATTCAGCCGGTAGAGACGGCGCTGCGCGTCCACCGTGGATTCCACGAAACCGGCCTCGCGCAGGACTCGCAGGTGCTTCGACACGGCCGGCTGCGACATACGAAGTTCCCGCTCGATCTCTCCAACCGATTGTTGAGACGAGACCAGGAGGCTCAAGATCGCGCGGCGGTTCGGCTCCGCAATGACTTCGAACACAGATTCCACTTTTCTGATATACACCACCGAGAATATACCTGTCAAGGTATATAACGTTCAGCGTGAAGCGAAGGGTTGGGTTCTATCGCAGGTTCTCATTGAACCAACGGATCATGCGCAGCAGCACGTCGCGTTGGTGCTCCGGAGCGCGGAAGTGGTGGCCCTCGTTGGGATACACCACCAACTGGGTTTTCACGTCCAGGGTTTTGAGAGCGTGCCAGAATTCATACGACTGCGCGGGCGGACACTCGCCGTCGCTGTCGCCGACCACAACCAGGGCGGGCGTCTTAGCCTGGCGGATGAAATCGATGGGCGAACTTTTGGCATAGACGGCTGGGTCGGCGTAGACGGAGGCGCCGAAATACGGAATCATCCACTGATCGATGGCGTTCTCGCCGTAATAGCTCTGCCAGTTGGCGATGCCGGCGCCGGCCACCGCGGCCCGAAAGCGGTTGGTCTGCGTGACGGCCCACATGGTCATGAAGCCGCCGTAACTCCAGCCGGTGATGCCGACCCGTTGCGGATCGACAGGCGCGACGCGGGTGGCTTCGTCCACGCCTGCCAGGATGTCGCGCAGATCGCCGCCGCCGAAGTCTTTGACGTTGGCGAGCGTGAAGGCTTCACCTTGCCCATAGCTGCCGCGCGGGTTGGGCATGAGCACAAAATAACCCTGCTGGGAGAGCAGCATTGGATTGTACCCGGGTCGGGGCCAAGCCGGTTTGGCGGACGCGGCCGGCCCGCCATGGACCGACACCACCATGGGGTATTTGCGGCCGGCGTCGAATGGGGTGGGATAGAGCAGCCATCCCTGAATGCGGAAGCCATCGCTCGACCAGTGGAGGCTCTTGGCCTCTCCCCAGGGCGCCTTGCGCCCGCGGTTCTCATGCGTAACGGGACGCCATGCGCCGACCGGCCCGGCCCAGACTTCGGGTGGGGCTCCGAATGAGTTGCGGATCAGGGCCGAGATTTTCGCGTCCCGCGACATCGACAATCCGGTGTCTTCGTTGGGCGGGGTGATGGTCTCATCGCCCTGCCAGAGCCGTTCCGTGCGGCCGGTGACGGGATCGAAGCGCGAGATCGCGCTACCGCCATCGAAGTGTTCGGTAAAAAAGAACTGCTGGGATTGCCGAGGCCAGGTGAGGCCGCTAGCCGATGACGAGAGGCCGGAGGTCAGATCGCGCGGGTTGCCGCCCGCGGCGCTCACCTGAAACACATCTCCTCCGGTGGAACCTTCATCGCTCATCAGCCCGCCGATGAAGACGATTGATTTTCCATCGGGCGCCCAGCGCGGCGCCGCCACCTGCTGCTGCGCCGGCGGTTTGTAGAGAGGCCGCGTGTCGCCGCTGGCCGCGGCGATGGTGTAGAGCTGCGCAATCCACCAGTTATTGTCTCCGTCCCCATGGGCCGCGGTGGCCGCAAAACTTTGGCCATCGGGCGACCAGTCGTATTCGTAGACGTAGAGATCGGGCGGAGAGAGCGGATGCAATATCCCGGTGGCGGCGTCCACCAGGGTCAGGCGCTGTTCGTAGAACTTCGATTCGACGACGCCGGTTTCATGCAGAACCGCGTCGAGCGGTCCGGCGCTTCGGGGCAGGTTCTCGGTAAACAGGATCGCGATCTGCTTGCCGTCGGGAGACCAGCGCGGGTCGGCCAGCAGGCCCTTCAGATGCGTCAACTGCCGTGCGGCTCGGCCGTTCGGAGAAACCAGATAGAGCTGCAACTGGCCGGGTTTTTGGCAATCGGAAAGAAACGCGGTCTGCGCTCCGTCGGCTGACCAGGCGACGCCGTGCTCGTCGCAAACGGCTTTGCCATCGCCAGCGGTGATGCGGAGAGGCGGCGCGCCGCCGGCCGTCACCGAGACCAGGAGAATCGAAGACTTCGCCGGCGCCGCGCCCAATTCGACATAGTCCAGGCGCGTCCCGTCCGGAGAGAGCGCGGCCTCCGCGAACCTTCGCGTGGCCGTGATTTCGGCAAGCGCGGGTTCTACAGGCGTCAGCGGTTGCGCCAGGGCAGCCGAAACCGTCAGCCACGCAACCGCGAGCACGGCGGATCTCACGATTCCCTCACGCCGACGGCCAAGGCGGCGGAATCCGGAAAGTCTGGTGGGCGGCATTGCGAACCCTCAATATGAGTGTATCCGCCTCCCGGGCCCCAAAATGCAAGAACGCTTGCCTCGACACGTTTGCGGGTACGCGATCGGCAAACGAACCGCCGCTCCCGGACGGTCGCGGTCTCGTCACGGATTCGACTACGGCGACCCACTAGCGTTTGGGTAGGTGGGCGGAGTCCTTTTCGTTCTCGCAGTAGTTCTCGAAGATGTCGGTGTCCGGCAGAAGCTCGTGCGGGACCTTCACGCTGAAGGGCTTGGTGTACATTTTCGGATCGTCAAAGCGGATTTCGTAGTCCATGTGTCCGAAGTCGCGGCGCCGGAAGCGTTCCACTGTCCGGAGCGCGTCGCTGTGCGGGTGCCGGATGGCATCGAGCCAGGTCTTATCGTTGAACCCGGCGGTTTCCACTACCAGAGTGTCGCCCTCCCAGTGCCCGGCCGAGTAGCCGTTAAAGGCCGGCAGGTCGAACTCCTTCGGCAGCGTGCGGCCATCGGTATGGATCAGCCGGTGGAAGTTGCCGGCTTCGTACAAGATCATGGTTATCCGCGGGGCCTGCACGATCTGGATTGGTTCCGAGACCAGGTCCGCGAGCGGAAAGCCCATCGAGAAGCCCGGGGTGCAAGCGTCCGCCAGGTGATTCACGGCCTGGTTGCGGCGCATCTGTTCCACCGCCTGCGGACGCATCATCGATTCTTCGGGTTTGAAGTCGAGAAGGATATTGCCGCTGTAGCGGTGCTGCGTGCCGATCTCCATCCCGGGTGCGTCCACCTTGAGGGCCTCATCGATTCTGCTGCCGTAGAGCCGCCGCATTTCGGCGACCGTGGTAGTCTCGTGCATCCACACGCCGGAGAGGTCGGGTTTGCCGTCGGCCGTCTTCGGCGCAGGCGCGGTGAGATTGGCGTTGCCGGCACGAGTGCGCGGCACGCCGGGCTCGCGAAAATCCGACCATTGGGTGTGCGCCGGGCTCGCTGCCCAAGCCAACAAAACCACGAGAGGCCAGCCAGAATTTGGGATCGACATGCCAGTCAAAACCTCGGTGATCAGAATAACAGAGACGCCCCTTGGCTGGAACGAATCCGGCTGGAACGAATCCGGCCGGTACGAACCCGGCTGGTACGAGTCCGTACGGCGTCGCAGCTTCCGGCGCCGCGGCGCTATACTGAGGCAAGTATGAAACCGGTACTCTTTCTCTGTGTCTGCGTCGTGGCCTATGCGCAAGCGCCAGCGGGCTCAAGCCAGCCCGCGCAACCGCGCGAGCCGCAAGATCTGCAATTGAGCAGGACGCGCCAGGCGACCAACGCCGCTCCGCGAGAGGACCCGAACTGGCCTCCCAAGGGGACCGCGCCGCGGACCGCCGACGGCCATCCGGATCTTACCGGCAACTGGCAGCCCAACGCCATTCGCGAAAACGTCGACATGATCGGCGCCGGCGTGGATGTACCGCTGCTGCCCGCCGCCAAAGCCGTGTATGAAAAGCACCGGGCCGGTCTCAGCAAGGATGATCCCGAGGCGCGCTGCCTGCCTCCCGGCGTGCCGCGCATGAGCACCACGCCCTATCCCTGGGGCTTCATCCAAACCAAGGATCTGCTGGTGATCGTCTACGAAGGCGGAGCGCACATCTGGCGCAAGGTCTTCCTGGACGGCCGCCCGCACAATCCCCAAGTGGAGGATACGTGGTTGGGCGATTCCATCGGGCATTGGGAAGGCGACACGCTGGTGGTGGAAACGGTCGGACAGAATGACATCACCTGGATCGACGAATCCGGCATCCCACATTCGAGCGACATGAAAGTGACCGAACGCATCTCCCGCCCGGACCTTGGCCACCTGACCATCGAGCACACCATTGACGATCCCAAGACGTTCTCCAGGCCCTGGAAGTTCACTACGCATCCTTCGCTCCTGAAGGGCGAGTTGATCGAATACATCTGCCAGGAGAACAATCGGGACGTCCAGCACCTGATCGGGAAATGATGACCCCTGGAATCAGGGGTGGTGCGGATGAGAGGACTTGGGGCGGGAGAACTTCACCGCGGGCCGCGCATTTCGTGGCGGGTCGCAGGGGCGAGGGGCCACTTGGCTACCGAACCACCAGGGTGTTGGAACTTTGGTGCGGATGAGAGGACTTGAACCTCCACACCCTTGCGGGTACATGGACCTGAACCATGCGCGTCTGCCAATTCCGCCACATCCGCACGATTGGAAAATAAGAACTACCGCTCCCTAACGGTTGCGGATTAGTTCATTATTGCACTACGTCGACGCCCATACTCCGCGCCGTGCCCTCGACTGAACGCATGGCGCTTTCGAGCTCGAAACAGTTCAAGTCGGGCATCTTGATCTTAGCGATCTCTTTCACCTGCTCCTTGGTGATTTTGCCGACCTTGGTCTTATGCGGCTCGGCCGAGCCCTTCGCGAGGTTTACCGCGCGCTTGATCAGCACCGGCACCGGGGGCGTCTTGGTGATGAAGGTGAATGAGCGGTCGGAGTAGATGGTGATTACCACCGGGATGATCAGGCCTTCCTGGTCTTTGCCGGACGTCTTGGCGTTGAACGCCTTGCAGAAATCCATGATGTTGACGCCCTGCGGCCCGAGCGCGGTGCCGACGGGAGGCGCCGGGGTGGCCTTCCCGGCCGGAATCTGCAGCTTTACGTTACCTGTAACTTTCTTTGCCATGGGTAAAAATCCTTACACTTTCTCGACTTGCAGAAATTCCAGCTCGACCGGCGTGGCGCGGCCGAAGATCGTGACCATGACGCGCAGGGTGCCGCGCTCGGGGTTGACCTCGTCCACTTTCCCGGAGAAGTTGGCGAATGGACCGTCGACAATCCGCACCGAGTCGTTCTTCTCGAACGTCATCTTGGGGCGCGGGCGCTCCGCCGCGGACGCCTGGCGGTACAAAATCGAATTCACTTCATCCGCGCTCAGCGGAACCGGGGAATTGCCGCCGCCCACGAAGCCGGTGACGCGGGGCGTGTTCTTCACCGCATGCCACAGCTCGTCGTTCATTTCCATTTCCACCAACACGTAGCCCGGATACACGAGCCGCTTGCTGGTCACCTTTTTGCCGCCGCGCATTTCGACTACTTCTTCGGTGGGGATCAGGATGTTGCCGATCTTATCGGCGAATCCGAAGGCCTCGGCGCGGGTCTGCAGCGATTCCTTGACCTTCTGCTCGAACCCGGAATAGGTGTGGATGATGAACCACTTCTTGGACGATGAGTCGTCGTAAGCCAGAGCGGACGCTCCGACCGCTTCAGCCGACTCGGCCGCTGGGGCTTCCGCGGTGTGCGCCTCGGCTTCCGGCTCGGGCGCCACTTCTTCCTGCCGCTCTTCCGCGTCCACGTGAATATCCTTTTCGTCTTCCATATTTCCTACTTGGTGAAATACGAAAGAATTCCCTTGACGCCTCGGGTCAGAACCGTGTCGACCACTTCAAAGTAGGCTGCAAATGCGAACACCGAGAAGATGACCACGGCCGTGGTGCCTTCCACCTGCTTGCGATTCGGCCAGCTGACCTTGCGCATTTCGTTGCGGAGCTCACCAATGTAGTCCTTGGTGGCCTCCAGCCTGCTTTTCTTCTCCTCGGCCATGTTCCGTTCCTTCCGCTGACTCCCAACTTTGTTGGACGGGGTGGTTGGCAGGGGCGGAGGGATTCGAACCCCCACTCGCGGTTTTGGAGACCGCTGGTCTGCCGTTAAACCTACGCCCCTGGGTCCGCACCCCCCGAAGCCGGGGGGCATCTTCCATTCTACTTAATTTCCCGGTGGACCTGATGTTTCCGGCAATGGCCGCAGAACTTCTTCAGCTCGATGCGCTCCGTTGTGGTTTTCTTGTTCTTGGTCGAAGAATAGTTCCGGTTCTTGCATTCGGTGCATTGAAACGTGATGATTTCGCGAGGCATCTTCTCTACTCCTGAACGACGTCCATCCGGCCTGTCCGTTAACCGGCCGCTACTTTATAATCTCGGTGACCGTGCCGGCGCCCACCGTGCGGCCGCCTTCACGGATCGCAAACCGCAATCCCTTGTCCATGGCGACCGGCGTGATCAGCTCCACCTTCAGGTTCACGTTGTCCCCCGGCATCACCATC
>JAIQFS010000023.1:63491-147130 GCA_020073145.1 Terriglobia bacterium | reverse complement strand
GGCTTCATCGCTCACGCGGCGTCGCTGCATCAGGGTTTCCCCCATTGTGCAAGATTCCCCACTGCTGCCTCCCGTAGGAGTCTGGCCCGTGTTTCAGTGCCAGTGTGGCCGTGTGCCCTCTCAGGCCGGCTACCGATCTATGCCTTGGTAGGCTTTTACCCTGCCAACTAGCTAATCGGCCGCGGACTCCTCTCTCAGCGCATTGCTGCTTTCCTCTCTCGAGCTTATGCGGTATTAGCCCCGGTTTCCCTGGGTTATTCCCCACTAAGAGGTAGATGATCCACGTGTTACTCACCCGTACGCCACTGTACTCATGGATTGCTCCACTTTCTCGTGCGACTTGCATGTGTTAGGCGCGCCGCCAGCGTTGATTCTGAGCCGGGATCAAACTCTCATTTGAACATGTAGAGTTTAAACTGCTCCAGCTTTACTCAGAAATACTGACGAGTTCTTCCTTACTGCATCCAACCAGATTGTCAAAGATCTGCGCAGCCGGAACCAGCCCTCTTTCGACCGGCGGAACCGACTGCAGGCCTCGAAACTTGCGGCCCATACGCACGCCTTCATAGCGCACGCCCAGGACCAAAAACTGAGATCTGTTTAAAAGAACCAAACAGGAAGGTCGTATTCCGCTCCAGCGGAGGCCCGCTCGGAGTTTTGTTACCATTCCTTACAAAGAGGATCTCCTTCTTGATCCTACTACCGGCGCACTCGATTTACAACCGAGCAACGCAAGGATCCTCTTAATTTCGGCGACCTGATCAGAATACCAAACCCTACCCCCTCGCGCAAGGGGTATTCCAAGAAAGCCCCTGGATTCGCCCCTGATCCGATCTATCTCATTGATTGTAAAATAGTTATTTATCTTAAAAATATTTGAGCGGGATCGACAATCCGCCCCGCCGCTGCCCAAGCCTCAGCTTCTATCGCAACCCGCTGGTTTCCGTTCCAGTCTAACGAAACGGAGAGTCGTATGTGGCGTTTCGGACTGGCGATCGTCGCCGCCCCCCTTCTGGCCCAACCGCCGCTGGACTTGGTGTTCCTCCTCGAGAACACCCCGGGAATGCTGCTCGTCATCTCACGCAACGATTTCCGTACCATCCAGCCGGCAGACCGCGTAGCCGTGATGGCGTTCACCCGGAAGTCGCGCGTCGTCCAGCCCTTCACCGGCGATCCCGCCGCTATCGAAAAGGCGGTCCGGCGGCTGGCTGTCGGCGGTCCCCGCTGGAGCCCCCTGCCGGAACAACCGCCCCAAGCGCACGTGTTCAGCGCCCTGCTGGATGCCGTGGGGCTCTTCCGCGATCTGCCCGCCGATCCGGGTCGGCGCCGTGCCATCGTGCCTGTGTTCGGTACCGACGACGACTCCCCCCGGCCCGCGTTCGACGACCTCCGGCGCGCGCTCTCCACCGCTCAGATTCGCTTGTACGCAGTCGCCATCCGCCGGTACGACCGTCGTCTCGCGTATGACCCCCGCGTGCTCACACCCCCGACGATTGGGGGAGGAAATCCACCCATCCCTTTGGCTTTGGGCCCGCTTCCGCAGGCCACGCTGCTGACCATGGCCCGCCTGGCCGCAGCCGTCGGAGGCGAGGCACGGTCCGGTGATGCCGCCTTCGCGAATACCCTCCGGCGAGTCCGGTCAGACGCCGACCAGCCCGAGAGACCTCGGGCTGTAGCCCGGGAATACCGCCCCGAGATCGGGATTGCCCAAGTGATCCGCCACTAGTTCTCCCAGGACATCGCGGAAATCGGTCGTTAGCGCCAGGTCCCGCCCTTCGTAGAGTTGTTCCCGCTCCAGCCCCGGCCAGCGGCCGTAGACTTTTCCCCCTCGGACCGCGCCCCCCAGCACAAACATGCAGTTGGCGTGGCCGTGGTCGGTGCCGCGGTTGCCGTTCTCGTGAGCGGTGCGGCCGAATTCGGACATCGTGACCAGGACAATGTCTTCCATGCCGTCGCCCATGTCGTGCCAGAAGGCGCTCAGCGCGGAACCGTACTCCTGCAACAAGGTGGCGAGCTGGCCTTCGGAAGCGCGAGTGCCCTGTTCATTGACATGGTGGTCCCATCCTCCGATATCGGCAAACGCCATTTCAACCCCGACGCCGGCTTTGATCAACTGCGCAATCTGGCGCAGGCTGTCTCCGAAGCGGCCGCGCGGATACTCCACTCCCGCGGCCGGATGGTACGGCTGCTTTTGCACGGCCTGCAGCATGGCGACGGCTTCGAAGGTCTCCCGGCCGGCGGCCTGCAGGACCGGATCGTTGGACTCCAGGTACAACTGCTGGAAGGCTTGGGCCGCCTGAGAATTGCGGATCTGGAAATCGCCGATGCTCTGCAACGCGACGGCCGGCCGCGGGCCGCGCAGGGAACGGGGTAGCACCGGCCCCAGCGAGAGCGCCCTCAGGGGAGACGCCTTGGCCTGCTCCTGCGGCAAGGCCCGGTTCATCCAACCGTCCACCGTGGCCTTCAGTCCCGGCGTGCCCGATTCCATGTAGTCCTGCGCGTCGAAATGAGACCGCGAGGGGTCGGGCGAACCCACCGCATCGACAATCGCCAGATGCCGCTCCTGGAACAGGGGCTCCAGCGGCGCCAACCACGGGTGCAGCCCGAAGAAGCCATCCAGATCGATGGTGGCGTCCGCACGTCGGTCGCCCGTCACGGCCGGCCGCGGAATCGCGAGCGTGGGCCGCAGCGCGTAGTAGGCCTTTTCGCCGTGCGGCACCACGATGTTCAGCCCATCCGCCGCGCCGCGCTGAAAAATCGCAACCAGAATCTTCTTGCGCGGCGCCGCGCTGGCATAGAGAGCCCGCTGCAGCCAGACCGGGGCGGTGCCGGCGCCCACCATGGCCACGGCGGAATTGCGCAGAAAAATGCGTCTGGTCGTCCTCATCAGTGCCTTTGAAACTCCGGCGCGCCCAGTGAAATGCCGGCGATGGGAGCGCCTGGTTGTGCCGTTGGGGCGGCGTCGATTTTCACGCCCGCCACCCGGTTATTCGCCAGGTTCAACGCGAAGTTCATGCGTGCCAGCAGTCCCGCCGAGTTGATCCACTCCTCCCCGGAGTTGGAATAGCCGGTCGGCTCCAGCTTGCGATAGAGCGGCTCCCCTAATTGAGCCACCTGATTGTCCAGACCGATTGCCGAATTCACCTCGCCGTTCACGGCGCGCACCGCACTCGCCACCATCTCCAACGGCGATTTCATCTTCGAGCGGTACGCCCCCACCGACCAGAATTCCTTCGAATCCGTCATGGTCTTCATGACCGCGCGCAGATCTCCGTTCGTTTTGAGAAACGTCTTGGCCATCCGATCCACCAGCGCGGGCGGCGGATCGTCGGCCACGAAGCGCATCGCGAGCTTCCGTGAAATAAAATGCGCGGTGGCGGGATTCCGCGCCAGAATGTCCAGCACCTTCTCCCCGTCTTCCATGCCGCCGCCGGCTGGAATCGTGACCCCCAGCACCTTTTTTGCGCCCCGGTCGTGCATGCGCGGGTTGAAGAAAAACTCGCCGCCTTGTTGCGGCTGCCGGATGGTCCATCCGGTAAAGCAGCGCGCCACCTCGGTCACGTCTTTTTGAGTGTAGCCGCCGTCCACTCCCAGGGTGTGCAGCTCCAGCAGTTCGCGTCCGTAGTTCTCATTGAGCCCGCGGCGTACCGCAACTCCCCGGCCTGCCTGCGGCGCGCTCACGCCGACGGACTGCCAATTGTCCAGATAAAACAGCATCGCCGGGCTCTTGGCTGTCGCTTCCAGTAGGTCGCGGAACTTGCCCAACACGCGTGGCCGGATCACGTCGCGCTCGTAGGCCGTCACCAGGTAGCGATCCGCACCCTTATCCAGAAAAACGTTGAAGTGGTTGTACCAGAAGTCCACTAGCACTTCCTCGAGTTGTCGGTTCGAGTAAATGGCGCGCAGCAGCTTCCCCTCGGCCAGGTCTCGCACCACCACCTGTTGCGGGCCGGCAGCCAGTTCCAGCTTACGCCGCAGTGCGGGCGGAGCAAGCGGAATGAGTCCCTGTAAGACATTCGGTGGAAGATCCGCGATCAGCTCCTCTTGCTGGTCGGGCGGAAACGCTTGGAGCGCGGCCAGCCGCTGCTCGGGAGTCCCCGTGCGCAACTCGCGTAGTTGTTGCGGCGTGAACAGGCGCGCCAGATCCGGCCGTTGAGTTTGCTCCCCCTGCGGACGCGCTGCCAGCTTCCGGATCAGGATCCGCCGGTTCGGATCAGCCGGAAACGGAAGCGTGCCATTCACCATCTGCCGCGCCATTTGCGGCGCCGGAAAATTCTGGACCAGATCCCGGCTGCTCATGGCGAGGGAATCGAGCGCCTTCAGTTTTTCGGCCACGACCGGATTCTCGCGCATTCGGTCTGGATGCAACTGGAGATCGATCCACTTCTTCAATCCCGTCGATTTCACCTGTTCGGCCTCCCCCGGTCGAGGTCCGAACGTGAGGCGGTTTAAGGCCTGGTCGATTCTCTGCTCGGCGGGGATTTGTTCCTGGAAGAGGTGCGCGTCGCGCCTGGCGTGTCTCGTCTTCGAGGCCGCCGCCCCGGTCAACGCGCTCACGAACAAGCTGATGACCAGAACCACAGCCGCTCTTCCGCGCATGCCTGCCCTCTTTCTAATTAAACGCGCGCGAGCTCATAAAGTTGCGCTCAGCCGCCGATCATTCCGGCCCGGGCTGGGGCCGGCCCTCAGGGGTCGCCCCGATGCGGTTGCCCCGATGCCGGCGAGTCGGTGGCCGCGGTGCCTGTAATCAGCCGGGCGCCCCGGCTAAACGTCAAATAGAGGAATCCCCAGTGTATGAATACCAACAGTCGGCTTTGGAATTGCACCAGATACATGATGTGGACGAATAGCCACACCAGCCATGCGATGAGGCCGTGTAAATGGAGTCCAAAGATACGGGCCACGGCTGCGGCGCGCCCAATCACGGCCAAATCGCCTTTGTCGAAGTAGCGAAACGGCGGCAGCTCGCGTGGGCCCTTCAAGCGCGCCACAATGGCTTTCGCCGCGTAAGCGCCCCCTTGCATCGCGACCTGGGCCACACCGGGCAACTGTTTGCCGTCCGGTCCGGCGCATTCTGCCAGATCGCCCACGACATAAATCTCGGGATACCCGGGCAGAGTCAGATCCGCATTCACCCGCAAGCGCCCCGCCCGGTCCGCCGCGATGCCCGTCCGCTCCGCCAGAACCTTGCCAAATCCGGCGACCCGCACGCCCCCCGCCCAAAGCACCGTCTTCGCCGGAAGGTGCTCGACATCCCCGCCCGGCCCGCGAAACGAAATCCCGTCCGCACTGACCTCGGTCACCTGCACTCCGGTGCGCACCCGCACGCCGAGCCGGAGCAGAGACTTCTCCGCCTGTGCGGAAAGATCCTCCGGAAACGCCGTCAGCACGCGCGGCGCAAGGTCGAGGATCAGGATCCGCGCGTCCTTCGGATCAATGGAACGGAAATCGTGTTTGAGCGTCTCGAGCGCAATCTCGCCAAGCGCGCCCGCCAGCTCCACACCCGTGGCCCCACCGCCCACAATCGCGAACGTCAGCCACGCCCGCCGCGCCTCCGGATTGGCTTCTCGCTCCGCGGCTTCGAACGCGTACAGAATCTTATGCCGGATCGCCGTGGCTTCTTCCACGGTTTTGAGGCTGGGAGCCCATTCGCTCCATTGGTCATGGCCGAAGTAAAAGCTCTGCGACCCCGTGGCCACGATCAGTGAGTCGTATTCGTAGAAAGCGCCGTCGCGCAAATGCACCTGCCGCGCCTGCGGATCGAGATCCGACACTTCTCCCAGCAGCACTCGCGTGTTTTTCTGCCGGCTGAGAATGCTGCGCAGCGGCGCGCACACCTCGCCTGGAGACAGAGAGCCCGTCGCGACTTGATACAGCAGCGGCTGAAAAAGATGGAAATTGCGCCGGTCGATGAGCGTAACCTCCACGGGCGCCTTCCCCAGCGCCCGCGCCGCGTACAGCCCTCCAAACCCGCCGCCGAGGATGATGACACGATGCGGGGCCATGACGGACTTATCCGGTAATCGAACCCCTCGGACACGACAGCATTTGTTTTCAGCGTAGCGCACGCCGCCGCGGCACGGGACCGCCAGGATTCCCGCATCCGTGGGCCCTGATACGCTCGATCCGGCGCCGGCGGGATTCACCAACGGCGTACTCCTTTGCATAACAGCTGCACCATCACCAAGGGCGACTAGGCACGCGCCGAGGAACCGCCGAACATGAAAGTACCGTGCCTACCGGCAATGACGCCCTCAGTTTGCGCACACCGGACCAGAATCCGCCCCGCGATCCAGCGGCCGATGGGTTTGCGGGGGCCGCTCGGCGCGCCGCGGCTCCCCCTTTTCCGGCGGAGGCCCGTGGATGAAGGCCGTCGTCGTCGTACCCACCTACAACGAGCGCGACAACCTGGAGAACCTCGTCCTCCAGATTCGCCAGCAGCCCTGCGCCTGTCACATTCTGATCGTGGATGATCGATCGCCGGACGGCACAGGCGCGATCGCCGACCGCCTGGCCGCGGACTTTCCCGGCGAAGTCTTCGTTCTGCACCGGGCCCGCAAGGAAGGCCTCGGTCGAGCCTATGTAGCCGCCCTCCGCCACGTCCTCGAATGCGATTACGACATCGTCATTCAGATGGACGCCGACCTCTCGCATAGCCCGTCCTATCTCCCCGACCTCCTGCGCGAAATCAGCCATCACGACCTCGTGCTCGGGTCCCGCTACGTGCGCGGCGTCAACGTGGTGAACTGGGATTTCAAGCGCCTGGTCTTGAGCAAACTCGCCACCCAATACGTGCGCCTGGTAACCGGGATGCGCTTCACCGATGCCACCACCGGCTTCAAATGCTGGCGCCGGGAAGTGTTGGAATCCCTGGATCTCGATCGCCTGCTCTCCAACGGCTATCTGTTCCAGATTGAGACCACCTATCGTACCCACCGCATGGGATACCGCATCGCCGAGGTGCCCATCATCTTTTACGAGCGCGATTTTGGCCGGTCGAAAATTGACTTTCACATCATCGCCGAGGCCCTGCTCGGGGTCATTCAACTCCGGTTGCGGCGCTCCCCGTGCCGACGGGCGGCCACAGCGCCATCCCGCCGCAAACGCCTTCCGGCCTCCGGCTAGCCTGCTCCCGGCGGATTACGCGACGGCTTGAGGAACACACAGTTGCAGACCCGAGCGATGGACACCCTGAAAACCAGTAGCGTCGCCCGCTCCTCCATATCCGCGACGCCGTTCGCCTTCCGCCTGATGCCCTCGATGACGGACATGGCGTTTCTGATGCCCATCCTGTTCCTGTTCGCGCGCATGGACGGCGTGAAAACGCTGTTGGCCGACGGGGATACCGGTTGGCACATCCGCACCGGCCAGTGGATTCTCAGCCATCGCCAGGTGCCGTTCCACGACATTTTCTCGTTCACCAAACCCGGACAGCCCTGGTATGCGTGGGAGTGGCTCTCCGACGTCGGATTCGCGTGGTTGGCCGGGCATGGCGGGCTGGCCACCCTCCTGGTTTTCAGCGTCCTCGTGATTTGCGGAACTTTCGTTTTGCTGTTCCGGCTCGCCCGGCGCCAGGCCAACCCCGTCATTGCGGTGGTGATCACGATGGTGGCGGCGGCCGCGTCCTCGATTCATTGGCTCGCCCGGCCTCACCTGTTCACGATGCTCTTTCTGGTGCTGTTCTATTCCGCCATCGAGAACGTGCGCGCCGGCCGCGAACGCTTTCACGGCATTCCGCTCCTGGCGCTGCTGCCCGCGGCCACGGTCGTCTGGACCAACCTGCACGGTGGTTTCTTCGTGGGGATCCTCATGCTCGGGGCATATGCCGCGGGAGAGGTGCTGCACCTCCTCTTGCTGCCGACCCCCAGCCCCGATGCATTGCGTCGCGCGCGGAATTACTTCCTCACCGCGGCAGCCTGTGCGGCCGCGAGTCTGGTGAACCCCTACTTCTACCGGCTCCACCTCCACACCTATGCCTTCCTGACGGACTCGTTCCAAGCCCAGCACATTGTCGAGTACCTGACGCTCAGCTTTCATCATCCGGTGGCGATCTTCTTCGAGGCCCTTCTGCTCCTCGGAACTGCCGCCGCCATCTGGCACGCCTCCCGCGGCAGTTACACCGAAGCGGTTCTGATGGTGATGTGGGGCCACGCGGCCTTGCTCTCCGGGCGCAATATTCCCTTGTTTGTCATCATTGCCGCTCCCTTCGTGGCGTCCGCCGTCGACGCGTGGCTGCAGCGGCTCCCGCATTTGCAGATGGCCGCGTGGGCCCGAACGGCCTCCGAGAAGCTGGTCGCAATCCTCGGCGAAATTGGGCACGCCGACGCGATTCCGCGCTGGCACCTCGCCAGCCTCGCCGGCCTCGGCCTCGTCGCGGCTCTTTTGTTCGCGCCGACTCCCCCACCCGGGTTTCGCCCAGAGTACGATCCCCAAGCCTACCCGGCCCGCGCCATCGGCTTCCTCAAAACCACTCCGTCCGCGCGCATTTTCACCATTGACGACTGGGGCGACTATCTCATCTATCGCCTGTATCCGGCAAACCGCGTCTTTGTGGACGGCCGATTCGACTTCTACGGCGACGATTTCGTGCTCCAATACTTCGACGTGATGGCGGTGAAATCGGATTGGCAGCAAAACCTCAGCCGCTTCGGAGTCGATACCATCCTGCTGCCTCCCAGCGCGCCGCTGGCGGGCGTGTTGAAGGGATCCTCCCGCTGGCGCCAGGTGTATGACGATGGAGTCGCGCTGATCTTCCGCCAGGCTGGGAAGCCTTCAGATTCTTCGGGTACTCGGCTTCTCGCCGCCGGCGTGGCGCCCTCGGAGAAAACCCGTTAGGGAACCGCCTGCGTTCCCGCGCTCTCCGGCGGACAAGCTCTAGACTGGAATCAGCCCCAGGCCCGGCCGGTTTGGCAGAACCAGTCTGCCCTTTTCCACGCGCACGCCGCGGAACGGATCGTTGGCAATCAGCAGGTTGCCATCCAGATCGGCGTAATCCACCAGCGGCGAAAGATGCGCCGCCGCCGTCACTGATACCGAGCTCGAAATCATGCAGCCCAGCATGGTTTTCATGCCCATGGCTTTGGCGATCTGAATCATGCGGTACGCTTCCAGCATGCCGCCGCTCTTGTCCAGCTTGACGTTGACCCCATCGTAGGCTTCGCGCAGCTTGGGGATGTCGGAGGCGTGCTGACACGCCTCGTCCGCGATCACCGGGATGTGCACGCGGCTCCGCACCCACCGCGTCTCTTCGATCATCTCCGCCGGCATGGGTTGTTCGATGAACTCCACGCCCTGTGTCTCCAGCCAGTTAATCTTCCGGACTGCTTCCTCTTTGTCCTTCCAGCCCTCGTTGGCGTCCACCCGCAGCGGCTTCTTGGTGACGCTGCGCACGGCTTCGATGGTCGGCTCATCCGTAGCGAGTCCCACTTTCACCTTCAGAACTGGATACGCCTCGGCCTCCCGAGTCTTCTGCTTGGTAATCTCGGGCGTGTCGATCCCGATGGAAAACGTGGTGAGCGGCGCGTCTTTCGCGTCGAGCCCGAAATACGAGTAGAGCGGTACGCCCAGCTTCTGTCCTACCCAGTCCATCAAGGCGATATCCAGCGCCGCTTTGCTGGCCCATTCGCCGGGCACGCGCCGGAATATTTCGTTCATCGTCTTGGCGAACTGCAACGGAGGAGCCGACAACAATAGCGCCCGAACCGAAGCCGCCGCCTTCTCCGCCGACTTGGCGTCTTCCTTGTACCGCACGATGGGCGCGCCCTCGCCGTGGCCGGTAATGCCTTCCCGCGAATACGAGGTGTACAAAACGTCCCGATACTCGCTGGACGACATCGTGGTGGTCCAGGTGTGTTGCAGGTTGAGCCGCACAATCCGGGTTTCCAGCGCGGGCGCCGGCGCCGCATGCAGCGCCCCCGCCATCGGAAGCGCGGCCGCGGATTGAAAAAAGGTTCTGCGCTTCATTCCGTTTACCAGCGTAGCAGGCCAGCCCGTTGGCCGTGTCAAACTGAGGTTGAATATGCAGACCTCCCCGTACGGCTTCTGGAGATCCCCCATCACCTCCGACCTCATCGTGGCCCAGTCCATCGGACTCTCCGAAGTCCGCCTCGATGGCAATGCCACCTATTGGCTGGAATCGCGACCGCAGGAGGGCGGCCGCAGCGTGGTCGTCCGCCAGAGCCCCGGAGGCGCCCCTGCCGACCTCACTCCCCCTCCCTTCAACGTCCGCACGCGCGTCCACGAGTACGGCGGCGGCGCCTGGACCGTCTCCAGTCGCGCGCTCTATTTCTCTCACGATACCGACCGCCGCCTCTATCGCCTGGACCAGGGAGCCGGCCAACCCGTTCCCCTCACGGCCGAGGGCGCCTGCCGCTACGCCGATGGCGTGATCGACGCGCGCCACAACCGCTGGATCGGCGTTCGCGAAGACCACACCGCTGCCGGCCGCGAACCCGAGAACACCCTCGTCAGCATCGATGCCCGTGCCGCGGCTCCGGATGCCGGAACCGTGCTGGCCTCCGGCCACGACTTCTACTCGTCGCCCAAGCTCTCCCCCGACGGCCGCTGGCTGGCTTTTCTCGCCTGGGACCATCCGCGCATGCCTTGGCAAGGCACCACGCTCTATGCGCTGCCGTTCGACGAAAGCGGCCGACCCTCCGCTGCGCCGGTGGCGATTGCTGGTGGCCCCGAGGAGTCCGTCTTCCAGCCGGAATGGGCCCCCGATGGCTCCGCCCTGTTCTTCGTCTCCGACCGCACCGGCTGGTGGAACCTCTATTGCCGCGGCATCGACCTGTCCGCCGCTCACCCTGTGGTGCCCATGGACGCCGAATTCGGGCAGCCGCAGTGGGTCTTCGGCCTCTCGACATACGCTTTCGCCGGCCCCCGCCGCCTGATCTGTTCCTACGTGTCGAAGGGCCTCGGACAACTGGCCGTCATCGACCTCGCTTCCGGCAAGCTCACCCCCATCGACACTCCGTATACGGACTTCTCTTCCCTTCGCGCCGACGGCGACCGCGTGGTCTTCCGTGCCGGCTCGCCCTCCACCCCCGCCAGCATCGTGCGGCTCGATCTCGCTTCCGGCGCCACCGAGGTCCTGAAGAAAGCCACCGCCGTCGCCGACGATCCCGCGCTGGCGCGGTACTTCACCCGCGTCGAACCCGTCGAGTTTCCCACCGAAGGCGGCCGCACGGCTTTCGCCCTCTACTACCCCGCCTGCAATCCCGACTATGCCGCGCCCGCCGGAGACCAGCCGCCGCTCCTCGTCAAGGTCCACGGCGGTCCCACCGCCGCAGCCAGCAGCACGCTCGATCTCCGCACGCAATACTGGACCAGCCGCGGCATCTCCGTGCTCGATGTCAACTATGGCGGCAGCACCGGCTACGGCCGCGCTTACCGCCAGCGTCTCGACGCCAACTGGGGCATCGTCGATGTCGATGACTGCGTCCACGGCGCGCACTTCCTGGCTCAGCAAGGCCTCGTCGATCGCAACCGCAGTGTGATCACCGGCGGCAGCGCCGGCGGCTTTACCACCCTGGCCGCCCTCACGTTCCGCAACCACTTCCGCGGCGGCGCCAGCCACTTTGGCGTCAGCGACCTCGCCGCGCTCGCCCAAGACACCCATAAATTCGAGTCTCGCTACCTCGATTCCTTGATCGGTCCCTACCCCGAACGCAAGGACTTGTACGACGCGCGCGCCCCTCTGGCCCATGCCTCTCAACTGTCGGTGCCGGTCATCTTTTTCCAGGGCGACGAAGACCGCGTCGTGCCGCCCGCCCAGACCGAATTGATGGTGGACGCCCTCCGCCAGAAGGGCACGCCCGTTGGCTATCTCCTCTTCTCTGGCGAGCAACACGGCTTCCGCAAGGCCGACAGCATCAAACGCGCCCTGGACGCCGAGCTCTACTTCTTCGCCGTCAACGTCTTCGGCACTGGCCTGCGGTTCTAGGCTGCGGAAACTGCCATGTGGCGCTCTTACTACGGACACACCCGGCTCCGCCTCGCCCAGGAGTTGGTCGAGTTGCTCCACGACCAGTTCCGCCTGCCGTTCTCGCGCTTGGTCGCCGGCGCGTATCACGCCGCCCGCGCCGCCGCCGTCTTTCAGGACGGTCACAATCGCGCCGGGTACCAGCGCGCCCTGCCCCATCTCGTCAGCTATTACCGGCTCATCCGCGGGACCTATCACCAGCCCGAATCCTACTTCGCCAGTCACGCCAGCACCCGCGCCGAAGCCATGCTGCTGCGCGATCAGCGCCAGGAAGCCGGCATGGTCAGTGAGCAGGACTGGTCCCGCATCGGCGAACTCCTCGATACTTCGTGGGCCTCCCTCCAAAAAGTCGTTTCCGCGCCGTAACCTTTTACCCCTCCCACTGGTTTACCCTGGTGAGGACCTTGTGGAGAGCCGGCTGCACACCGACGAGCGGCTTCTGATCGAGGCTGCACAGAAAGATCCGCGCCGCTTCGCCGACTTGTACGAGGCCCACGTGGACCGCGTCTACGCCTTCATCGCGCGGCGGATTCGCGATCGCGCCGACGCCGAAGACCTCACCTCCGACGTCTTCCATCAGGCTCTCGCCAAGCTGCCCCAGTTCGAGTGGCGCGGCGTCCCGTTTGCCGCCTGGCTGTACCGCATCGCCGCCAATACCATCGCCGATCGCTGGCAGCGCGCGGCCCGGGAGGCCGGTGAAGCTGCACCGGAGGAGTCGGCCGGGGCAGCCCTGGAAGAGACCGAACGGCGTGCCATGTTGTTCCAGCTGGTGGACCGGCTTCCCGCCGCACAGCAGCGGGTCATCCACGAACGGTTCGTGGAACAAAGAAGTATTCGCGAGATCGCACAGGGGCTGGAACGCAGCGAAGGAGCCGTCAAGCAGCTTCAACTCCGCGCCCTGGAGACCTTGCGGGCGCAGATGGGAGGGACCAATGGCTGAGCGTTTTGATCTGATGAATAAGCTGATCGACGCCATTCTCTCCCGTTCCGATTCTGCGCCGGCCGCCGATCCCGAACTGGCCTCGCTGGCGCGCCTCGCGATGGATCTGCGCGACCTGCCCAGCGACGGGTTCAAACAACGTCTCAGAGAAGATTTGAAAAGGAGAGCATCTATGAGCACCACCGCCGTCAGTCCCGTCCGCGAGGGCTTCCACACCATCACGCCGTACCTGGTGGTTCACCAGGGCGCTGAGTTGATCGAGTTTATGAAACAGGCCTTCGGCGCGGAGGAGACCTTCCGCTCATCCACGCCCGGCGGCTTCCATGCCGAAGTCCGGATCGGTGATTCCATGCTGATGATCGGCAGCGCGCCGAGCACCCGGCCGCTCTCTCTAGCCACGCTCCACTACTTCGTGCAGAACCCCGACGAAGTCTACCACCGCTGCCTGCGTCTCGGCGGCACTTCGTTGTTCGAACCGCTGGAGGATTACGGTGAGCGCTTCGCCGGGATTCAGGATCCATCTGGAAACACTTGGATCATCGCCCGTAGCCTCGACACGCCATCCTACCGGCCGGAGGGACGGCAGGATGTGAACCTCTTTTTCAATCCGGTGGGCGGGCCCCAATTCATTGACTTCCTGAAGCGGGCGTTCGATGCCGAGACCCTCGTGCGTTACGACTCACCAGAGGGCGGCATCGTCCACGCCAAACTTCGAGTCGCCGAGTGCGTCCTGGAGATCGGCGACGCGCGCGCCGGGTGGGCGCCGGCCACCATGATCATGATGTACGTCCCCGACAGCGATGCGCTCTACCGGCAGGCCCTGGTCGCCGGAGCCACGTCGCTCGCCGAGCCCGCCGATCTGCCGTACGGCCGGAGTTCCGGCGTCACCGATCCCGCGGGACACCAGTGGTATTTCTGCACGCCCCCCGGGCCGCGCGAAACGTCAGCCTAACCTCCCGGCCCGTGCCAGACCCACGGGCCGGATTTACTTTCCCAGGTCGATCCGCATCTCGTTGGTCGCCTGGAATCCCAGCGATACGTAAAGGGGCCGGCCTTCGTCGCTTGCATGCAGCACTACCGTCGGCACGTCGTGACTCCGGCACCAATCGAGGATGACCGCCATCAGCCGCCGGGCCAACCCCTGGCGGCGGTACGCCGCCTCCGTGTACACATTCAGCACGTTCCCGCGCAGGGCGCCGCAACCGTGAAGTCCGCCCGGCCAGTCCATCAGCCATAACCCCGCGCCCGCTGCCACCGAGCCCTCCGGCGTCATCGCGAACCACGCCAGATACTCGCCGGACTCCATCTTCCGTCGCAGCCACGGCAAGAACGCAGCACTCATCTCGTCCAGCCAGCCCGCATCCCGGTACCCCATGTCGAAAAACATGGCCCGCCGGTGCGCCATGATGGTTTCCACGTCCGCCGGCGTGCCCGCCCGGACGACGAACGCCTCAGAGGGTTTCGAGGACATCCACCGTCCGTTCGTTGCGCACGTTGCCGGTATTCAGGGTGGTGGCAGGCTCGAACAGAAGCACCTGCACTTCGCGCGCCGCCGAAGGCCGATGCTCCCTCCCGCGCGGCACAATCACGAACTCCCCCTCGCTCAGTTCCATACTTCGCTCCCCGCCGCCCTCGTCCCGATAGTCCATGCGAAACCCGCCTTGCACCACCAGGAACATCTCGTCTTCGTGATCGTGATGATGCCACACGAAGTCGCCTTGGAACTTCACCAGCTTCACGTGCTGGCCGTTGAGCTCGCCGACGATCTTCGGACTCCAGTGCTCCGTGAACCCGGCAAATTTGTCGGCCAGCCGCACCTTGTGCATCGCCCCTCCTTCAGACCACCCGCAGCACAATCTTCCCGCGCGTGTGCAGCGTTTGGTTCATTTCATGCGCCCGCACTGCGGCCGCCAGCGGCAATTCCGCTTCGATCACCGGATGCAGTTTCCCGGCGTCGGCCAGCTTGGCCAGTTCCTCCAACTGCCCCTGGTTGGGTTGCACAAACACTCCCACCCCGCGCACGCCATGCCGGGCGGCGTCTTCCTGCGACGGCTGCCCGAGGATGGTCACCAGAACACCGCCCTTCTTCAGCACTTGCCACGAGCGGTCCCGCGTTTCCCCCGCCATGGTGTCCAGCACCACGTCCACATTCCGCACCACATCTTCAAACTTCACCAGGTTGTAGTCGATCGTCTCATCCGCGCCCAGTTCCTTCAGAAACGCGTGGTTGCGTGCCGACGCCGTCCCAATCACGTGCGCTCCTTTCCACCGCGCCAGTTGCACCGCGAACGTGCCCACGCCGCCCGCCGCCGCGTGAATCAATACCTTCTGGCCGGCCTGCAACCCCGCGGCGTCGAACAGAGCCTGCCACGCCGTGAGCGCCGCTAGCGGAATAGCCGCGGCCTGAACGTGGCTGAGCGATTTTGGCTTATGCCCCAGTTCCGATCCCTTTACCGCGATGTACTCCGCGTACGACCCATCCCGGCGGATATCGGGCCGGGCGTAGACCGCGTCGCCCTTCTTCCAGTCCGTCACCCCCGCACCGGTCGATTCCACCACCCCCGAAAGATCCCAGCCCAGGATCAGCGGCATTTGGTAATCCATGAAACCCTTCAGGTAGCCGGCCCGAATCTTCCAATCCACCGGGTTGATCGCTGCCGCGTGGACCCGCACCAGCACCTCTCCCGCCGCCGGCTCCGGCCGCGGCGCGTCCTCATATTTCAATACCTCCGGCCCCCCGTACGCATGGATCCGGACTGCCTTCATGTTCGCCACCCGATTTCCTCCGTTTTGGCGTGCTGCTCTTTTTGTAGTAAACTTAGAGTTTACTCCAGTGGTTCCGACACACTTCGTGTGCCCGGCTCCCAAATGAGGTATCAGATGCACGCTATTGTGGAAACTGGCGGAAAACAGTACCGGGTCGCTCCCGGCGACGTGATTCGTGTGGAAAAGATCGACGGCGACGTCGGCGCTGAAGTCCAGCTGGCCGCGAAAGCCGCCTTCGGTGATGCGGGTGAGATCGTCGGTGCGGCCACCGTGAAAGGCACCATCGTCGGCAACGGCCGCGGCAACAAAATCATCGTCTTCAAGTTCAAACGCAAGAAGCAGTACAAGAAAACCATCGGGCATCGCCAGTCTTTCACCGACGTGAAGGTCGGCGACATCTCCGTCTAGGTGACGTATGGCGCATAAAAAGGGATTAGGCAGTTCCAAAAACGGGCGCGACTCCAATGCCCAGCGGCTCGGCGTGAAGGTCTTCGGCGGCCAGTTGGTTCCGGGCGGTTCCATCATCGTCCGCCAGCGCGGCACCAAGCTCAAACCCGGCCTCAACGTGGGCTGGTCCAAAGACGATTCTCTGTTCGCCAAAGTCACCGGCGTGGTCGAATTCAGAGACCGCGGCCGCCTGGGCAAGTTCGTCAGCATCAAACCATCCGAACAGGTCGCGTAGTCTTCCCAAGTCACTGCTCGATCACGGAACTCCGCCCAGAACCGCGACCGTCAGGGAGCGGCCGAACCCATGTTTATCGATGAAGTCCGAATCCTGGTAAAGGCCGGCGACGGCGGCAATGGCTGTCTGGCCTTTCGCCGCGAAAAGTTCGTTCCCCGCGGCGGCCCCAGCGGCGGCGATGGCGGCCGCGGCGGCGACGTCATCTTCGTCGCCACTGAGCATCAGAACACGCTCCTCCAGTTCCGCTTCAACCCCGAGCACAAAGCCGAGCGCGGCCGTCACGGCGAAGGCAGCAACCGAACCGGCGCGGAAGGCCATACGCTCGAAGTCCGGGTCCCCGTCGGCACCATTGTCTACGACGAGTCGACTGGCGCCCGCCTCTACGATTTCACGCACGATGGAGAGCGTTTCACAGTCGCTCGCGGCGGCCGCGGCGGCAAAGGCAATGCCCGGTTCGCCACCTCCACCCACCAGGCCCCCACCGAACACGAACCCGGACGCCCCGGCGAAGAGAAGCGCCTCCGCCTCGAGTTGAAGCTGCTGGCCGACGTCGGCCTGGTCGGCTTCCCCAACGCCGGCAAGTCCACCCTCATCTCCCGCATCTCCGCCGCGCGCCCCAAGATCGCCGACTATCCCTTCACCACCCTCGAGCCCAACCTCGGCGTCGTCGAATTCCCCGACTACCGCAGCTTCGTGGTCGCCGACATCCCCGGACTGATCGAAGGCGCGCACCTCGGCCATGGACTGGGGATTCAGTTTTTGCGCCACATCGAACGCACCCGCCTGCTCGTCCACCTGGTGGACATGTCCGACTCCGGCCGTGACCCTGTGGAAGACTTCGAGATCATCATGGCCGAACTCGCCAGCTTCAGCGATGGCCTGCTCCAGAAACCGATGATCGTGGTCGCGTCCAAAATGGACGTCGCGCAAGACCCCGCAAGAGTCGAGGCGTTACGAGTTCACGCCGCCAAGGTCGACATGCCCTTTTTCGAAATCTCCAGCGCCACGGGCCAGGGCATCGAGAAACTGAAATACGCCATGGCCGACCGCGTCCTCGCCGCCCCCGCCGAAGCCGCCTCGCCCTCCTAAGCGCGAAGCCCGCTACTTCGCCTGCCCCAGCGCCTCGTGCCACACCGACTGTATGTAACCGTTCAGCCGGTCACCGCCGATCGCCTCAGTCCCCTCAACCAGTTACGGATCCACCCCCGGTCGCCCGCGCTACCCTGGGATCAAAGCTGGCGGAACCTGCGAGCAACTTCTGCCGCCGATCTTCAGTCCGTGATGGGTTCGTTTCGTTCCCGATCCAACGAGCGCTGGCCGGGCGATCCTCCAGACCTTGTTTAGAAAATGGCCTTCGAACCAATATCCCGATGTTGAAAACAAAAGACCAATTGGGTTCGTTTCGCCAAATTCAGCCCGACGGATCCCCGCGCCAGAGTCTCTGGGACTCCGCTGCCCAGCCCGGAAATGGCTTCGTTTCGCAAACCGCCCTCAGGCTTCCCACCGCCCCAGACGCAGCCCGGCCTCCGGCCGCCCGGCTTCCCCAAACTGAAATTGGGTTTGTTCCGTCGCTACCCGTTCCGCAGCTCGGCCAGCGCCCGGCGTTCCGCCCCGTGCGGGTCCTTCACCACCTCGCACTGATTGTTGAAGACCATGGTCCCCCGATCCGCCAAATCGAACCTGGGCCAGTTGGGGAGACCTTTATGGTTCGGATTGCCGGTCCTGGCGAACGCCGCCCACGCGCCGCTCATCTTGTCTTGCAGCGCATAGCGGTCTTGCCCAGTCCCGGTCATCGACTTGGCCTCGTCGACATTCTCCATCACAAACGGAATTTCCAGCGTGTGGAACGACTTCAATTTGCCGTCCCGCACCGGCGACTGCCAGGTGAAGTAGTACTTGAAGACCGGAGCCCTTTGCACCGACTTCCGCTCGGCTTCCGTCCCCACACGCGCTGCGAAATTGTCCGATGCCACGATCAGCGCCAGGTCCCGGTTGCTTGCCATCGGCCGCCCTTTGCGGTACACCGCAATCAGCTGGTCCACGGCCGCATCGCTCGCCCGAGTCGCCTGTCGGAACGCCTCATGCAGCCCTCCATCGTCCAGAGGATCGAACTTGGTCGTCGGGAAGAACGCCACTTCGAATTCCGTGGATCCGATCAACAACGGAATGTCGTCCGCCATCTCCGGCGCCGTCGGATCGAACGGCCCAGCCGGAAGAGTCTGCCCGTCCAGCACCGGCGCGAGTTGCAAACCAGGCGTGCCCGTAGTCGCCGCCACCAGACGGTCCATCGGAACCTTCTGCAATTCCTCCGCGCTCTTCACTCCCAGCTTCGCCATCAGGGTCTCGGCCGTCTTCGTGGCATCGGCGCGCGACACGCCGCGCAGGTTGGCGCCGCTCTGCACAATCGCCCGGTGGAACAACCCCTTCGCCGACGGCATCGCCAGCAGCGTGCTCACCTTCCCCGCCCCGCCCGACTGTCCAAAAATCGTCACGTTCTTGGGATCGCCGCCGAAATTGGCGATGTTCTCCCGCACCCATTCGAGCGCCGCCACAAGGTCCATCATCCCGGCGTTGCTGGCATGGGCGAACGGCGCCCCGCCCAGATCGGCCAGGTACAGGTAGCCGAACGAGTTCAGCCGGTGATTCACCGTCACCATCACCACATCGTGCTTGCGCGCCATGTTGGCGCCGTCATACATGGTGTAGCTGCCCGAGCCGCTGGTGAATCCGCCGCCGTGCAGCCACACCATCACCGGCCGCTTCCCGCTCTGGCTGTTGGTCCACACGTTCAAGTGCAGGCAGTCTTCGCTGATCGGCTGCTGCGGGATGGTCGCCGCCACTTCCGGAATTTCGGTATGTGGATGCACTTGCGGCGCTTCCGGCCCCCACTCCAGCGCGTCCTTCACCCCGGCCCACGGCTCCGGCTTGGCCGGCGGTTGGAACCGCCGCGCGCCCTCGGTCGGCGCTCCGTACGAAATGCCCCTGAACGCGTTGACCTTGTCGACCGTCATGCCGCGGATCTTGCCCGCCCTCGTGTCCACCGTCGGCCCCGCCGACACGCCCGCCGCAAACCCTTTGAGCGCTGTCCCCAGCGACACTCCGCCGAAGGTAGCCCCGCTGAAAAACGATCGCCGATCCATCTTCTTGCTCATCCCTGTCCTCTCCCTGCGGCTGGCGCCTACCGCCACAATCGGCACCATTCTACACCTACCCGGGCGGGCTCACCATCTCTAACCAGTCCGGATATAGCCATTGACAATATAGCCAATATGGATATAATCGACCCATGACCGACGCCCGCGATCCCCAGCCCGCCTCCTTCCTTCCCCTGCCCTCCGCCACGTTCCATATTCTGATGGCCGTGGCCCACGAGGACCGCCACGGCTACGCCATCATGCAGGACGTGGCCGCCCGGACCGGCGGTGAACTGAAGCTGAGCGCTGGAACTCTCTATCGCTCCATCCAGCGCATGCTCGAACAAGGCCTGCTGCTGGAAACCAGCGACCGCCCCGATCCCGAACTCGATGACGAACGCCGCCGCTACTACCGCATCACGCCTCTCGGCGAGGCCGTGGCCCGCGCCGAAGCGCGCCGGCTCACGCAGTTGGTCAAATTGGCCCGTGCCCGCGGCCTGGCTCCGGGGAGGGCGTGATGGGGCTCTATCGCGCCTGGCTGCACTGGTATCCAGCCTCCTTCCGCGCCGAATACGGTGAGGAAATGTGCGCCGTTTTCGCTCGCAGGCAGCGCGACGCCGAAGGACCTCCAGCACGCCTGGCCTTGTGCGTCGAAACCTTTTTCGAAACGCTCGTCAACGCCGCCGCCGTCCACGCCGATATCCTCCGCCAGGACCTCCGCTACGTCGCCCGCACCTTGCGGGCTTCGCCCGGCTTCACTCTGACCGCCATCCTTATTCTGGCTCTCGGCATCGGGGCCAACACGGCGGCCTTCTCCATCGCCGACCACGTCCTCGTTCGCGCCCTGCCCTTCCGTGACCCGGACCGCTTGGTGAAACTGTGGGAGAGGGTTCCCAGTTACAACCGCCTGGAACTCTCGCCGCCGAATTTCCGGGATTGGAAAGGCAAAAGCACAGTCTTCGAGAGCATGACGGCCATCCGGGGCCTCGCCGCCACCATGGTGGGCGTAGGCGATCCCCAGTTGCTCACCGGCGCTTCCGCCACCGCCGATCTGTTCGCCACCCTCGGTGTCCAGCCGGAGATCGGCCGCCCCTTCTCCGCGGCCGATGACCAGGAAAACGCGCCCGCCACCGTCCTCATCAGCCATCATCTCTGGCAGACCGAGTTCGCCGCTGATCCCGCGGTGCTCGGCCGAACCATCCGCCTCGATGACGTGCCCTCCACCATCATCGGCGTTATGCCGCCCGGCTTTTTGTTTCCCAGCCGCGATGCCGAGATCTGGACCCCCATGCGTTTCTCCGTCCATGATTTCGAAGACCGCACCAACTACTTCCTCCAGGCCATCGCCCGTCTCAAACCCGAAGTCTCTCTGGAGACGGCCCGCGCGGAAATGCGCCTGGTGGCCGCGCGCCTCGAACAAGCGTACCCGAAAGAGAACAAGGACACCGGCGCCACGGTCATCGGCCTGCGTGACGAGCTTTCGGAGAACACCCGCCTGCTGCTTCTGGGTTTGTGCGGCGCCGCGTTGTGCGTGCTGCTGATCGCCTGCACCAATCTCGGTAATCTGCTACTGGCCCGCGCTATCGCCCGCCGTAAGGAACTGGCCGTCCGTGCCGCGCTGGGAGCGGGAAGCGAACGCCTGGTCCGCCAGTTGCTCACCGAAAGCCTGGTGCTTTCCCTGCTGGGCGGCGCTCTCGGCGTACTCCTCGCCTTCAGCCTCATTCCGCTGTTGGTCCGGCTGGTTCCCAACGGCCTGCCGATCGCCGAACGGCCCTCCATCGACCTGCGCGTGCTGGGCTTCGCCGCCTTCCTCTCCGGTCTCACCGGCGTGGCCTTTGGACTCCTGCCCGCGTGGTGGGTCTGTCGCCGTGCCGACCTCAGCAGCCTGCGCGAAGGCGCTCGCACCGGGGACCGCAAGGAACGCCTGCGCTCCCTTCTTGCCGTCGCCGAGATCGCCGCCACCGTCGTGCTCCTGGTCTCCTCCGGCCTCCTGGTCCGCGCCCTCTGGAAACTGCAGGCCTCCGATCCCGGTTTCCGTTCCGCCGGAGTGCTCACGCTCCGCACCGTTCTGCCCATGCCCAAATTCCAAACCCTGGCCTCGCGCCTGGCAATCTATGAGCGCATTCTCCCCGCGGTTCGCGCGTTGCCCGGCGTTTCCGGCGCGGCTTACATCAGCTTCATTCCCATGCGGATGACCGGCGGCATCTGGCCGGTCGGGGTCAACGGCCGGCTTCCGCGGCCCGCCTCACCCGACAATGCCAGCCTGCGATTCGTGACTCCGGAATTCTTCTCCACTCTGCGCATCCCGGTACGCCAAGGCCGCGACGTTCGCGAATCGGACTCCCTCCAGCAGCCCTTCGCCGCCGTGGTCAGCGAATCCTTCGCCCGCCGCTACTGGCCCAACCAGGATCCCCTCGGCCGGCACTTCCAAGTGGCGTTTCACGACCGCACCGTGATCGGCGTTGTCGGCGACATCCGCGTGCGCGGCCTTGAGCGCCAGAGCGAGCCTCAGGTCTACCTGCCCTACCGGCAGCAACCTGATCAGGAACTGCCGTGGTATTCCCCCAAAGACTTGGTGGTGCGTACCGCAGCCAGCCCCGCAAGCCTCGTCCCCACCATCCGCCGCCTGGTCGCTCAGGCCGATCCCGCGCAGCCCGTCTCCGACGTCGCAACCATGGAGGACATCATCGGTGAGCAGACCGAAGCGCGCTCCGTGCAGGCGCTCACTCTCAGCGCCTTCGCCGCATTGGCCTTCCTGCTGGCCGCCATCGGCCTGCACGGCGTGCTGTCGTTTGCGGTCTCGCAGCGCGCCCGCGAAATCGGAGTGCGGAGGGCGTTGGGCGCGCGCTCGGGCGATATTCTCGGCATGGTCCTCCGCCATGGCGCGGTTCTGGCGGGGGCTGGCGTGATCCCCGGTTTGGTCTTGGCTTATCTGGCCGCTCGGACCATGCAGACCCTGCTCGCCGGCATCGAGCCCGGCGACGCCAGAACCTTCCTGTCGGCCGCCGCACTATCCCTGGCGATGACGCTGGCCGGAAGTCTCCTGCCCGCCCTGCGCGCTCTGCGCGTCGACCCGATCACCGTCATCCGCGCCGAGTAACTAACATGCGCGCAGAGTTTCTGGTATAAATCGGGGAGGATGTCTGGCCCCCTCGCGCACTATCGCGAGTTTGCCCCATGCGACGCCCTGCGCGAGCACGTGCGCGCCTTCTTTTCTTTCGGCGTTCCGCCCGCCGCCGACCCCCGCCGCGGGCGGATCTGATCGGAGCCATGAATCGCGTCGGCTCTTCATCGTCTGGAGAGCGCCAGGAGATGGTCGGCGTCTACTTCCGCGCAGGGCGAATCCCGTCGTTCGCGCACGTACCTGCGTGCGAGTTGACTGACCGTGTCACGCCTCTGGAGGATTTGTGGGGCAAACCCTTTGAGCGCTGTCCCCAGCGACACACCGCCGAAGGTGGCCCCGCTGAAAAACGAGCGCCGATCCATCTTTCTGCTCATCGCAATCGCCTCCGTGCCAGGCTCCTGCTCCACGCGGAACCGGGATTATTTTACACCTTCGGCGCTCCAGAGAAAGAACGCCCCACTGGGCGGAAGATCATCCTTACCTCCTTCAGACTCTTCCTCGGTAACGTTTCTTACGGAATCACGGAACCAATGTCGATTGGCCGGCGCCGTTGGCCGCTATACTCACGGCAGGTGCCAGAAACTGTAGTGGGGATCTCCCTATGACCGGACCCCGATTGTACGGGCCCTTTCAGTTTACCGAACCGGGCATCGATGCCCATGTTCAATCCAACTCTCCCGGCGTTTATACTCTCGGCTCCATACGGAACGATCGGTTCCTCATCGGTTATGTCGGCCGGGCAGACGTGGATCTGAGAACCGGATTGAAGACTCACCTGGCGGGAGCTTACCAGCAGTTTAAGTTCGCTTATGCTCTTTCAGCCAAAGACGCGTTTGAAAGGCAGTGCGAGCTTTATCACGAGTATGTCGGCCTCGACAACCAGTGCCACCCGTGCCCGCCGTCTGGTATGAATCTGCTCTGCCCCTGGTGCAGGACCCTGCTGGCTCCGTAGCTCACTCCTTGCCGAATTGCGCCAGAACATCCTGCAGCGCGGCAAGGTACCCGAAGTGCCAGTAAATCTGCTCGGCGCTGCCATCGCGCAAATGCGCCTGTTCCTGCCAGCATTCCCGGCCGTTGTCCTCCAGCCACGCCCGAAGCTCTTCCCGGCGCTTTCGCAGCGCATCCTCTAGGGGCATGTGTGTACTCTGACGTCCCGGTTGATCGCCACGCCGGATGGTGCAATCAAAAGGCCACTGGAATGGCACACGCGGAGCCCGCGCCGTGTATCTGTTCGCTTTCGCTCCAAAGGTTGGCCATGCGCTGGAACTCGACCGGGCACTGGTCGTTCGCCAACCGGCGCTTGAGCGGTAACCGCGCGGTCTACTTCGCGCCCAGCAGCTCCCGCTGCTGCGCCAGCCGCTGGTCGCGCTCCCGCGCGAAACGCTGAATCCCCGTTCGGATCGACTCGGCGTCGAGGTGCGCTTCCTGAATGACTTCCGGTTCCAGCCCGCCGGTCAGCCACTGGTTGTCCCAGTCCGAGGTCAGAGAGTAGGCGTCGGTCAGCGGCCCCACGTTGCGCACCGGCCACACCCGCCGCGTGCCGGTGGTCACCACCATCAGGTCGTAGAGTGCTTCCCGCGGCAGCACCGAATTGCGATAGGCTTCCGGCTGCCGGTCGAACAGCTCTTCACTGATGGCCGCGATGACTTTCACGTTGATCCCCGCCTGCTCCAGTTGCGGCAGCACCTTCACTACGTTGACTGTCGAACTGGAACCCTGGGCGATCACATAGCCATGCTTCGGTTTGCCGGGCGCGAAGTCGCGGATCACGTAGAACCCTTTAGCCGCGGCCTTCAGATCGGTATCGGCAAAGGTGCTGCGATCCGCCACTGCGAAATCCGGACGCGCCACTTCAATCGTGATCAGCCCCACTTTGGGATCGCGCGCGGCAATCTCGGCTGCCGCGAAGTAGCCGGGCGCCACGTCGTTGTAGTCCCAGAAGTTCAGGTTGATGGCCTGGCCGCGCGGAAACAGCTTCCACACCTGCGGCGCAAAAATACCGAAGTGGGTGCGCGCGTCGGCGGCTGTCTCCGGCCCCGAATGCCCCGACAGAATATGCAGCACGCCCACCCGGAACGGGCTGTCCTGGTTCTGCTGGCTCCACACCCGCGCCGGCGTGTACATGAGCGGCGTGAACGCGCCATAGGTGCCGCTGATCGCCCAGACGCCGGCAAACTTCTTCGGGTCCACCGACGCGTTCTGGCTCACCAGCCCGATGGCCGTCGACACGTTCCCGGCTTCCTCGATCGGGGCCTTGAGCCGCGTCCCCATCGGATTGGTCTCCGGATCGTAGTGGCCCCACAGGTTGCCGTGCTCCAGATTGATCGATTCCGAAAGATCGGCCGCGATCGTAAAGAAGCGGTTGTCGGTGACGTAATTCATCCACTTGAGAATTTCCGAGATGCCCCGCCGCGTACCGGCCACTTCACCCGGCTTGCGGAACAGCGTGATGCCGACTTCTTTCTCGGCCCCGGACACCCGGTTCTTGGCCTTCACCTTCTGCGGCTCCACCGGCAGATTGGCCACCTGCAGGCGGTCGTCCAGGAACGGATCCTGCTTCACGTCGATACGCAGCGGGAAATCGTCCTTCACCGAATCGCCCAGCTCCACCAGGCGATCCGCCAGCCAGTCGCCCAGCCCGTTGCGGTCGAGCAGCGACATCACCACGTCGAGGTTTGTCTTGAACTGGATCAGCCGTTCGCGCGGATCCGTCACGGCTCCCTGGCGAATGCCCGCGAATTCCACCCCGTAGTGCTTCTCGAAGGTCTCGGCCAGCGCCACGAAATACGGCGCGTTCATCTTCATGGCGTAGGGGTGGCTGGGATAGCCCACCACCTGGTCGCCATACCCCGGAATCTTGCCGCCCAGGGCGGCCGGCCAGTAACCCTTGGTGGTCTGCCCGATCACGATCATCGGACGGCGGTCCTTGCCGTCCCAATCCTCCATGGTCTGGAGCGCCGCCACCACCTCGCCGTAGTCGTTCCCTCGGTCCAGCGTGAACACGTTCCAGCCGTAGGAGGTCCACTGATCCACCAGACGGTAGCGGTCGTACTTGGTGGAGATTACGCCGCCCAGCAGGCTATCGTCGATGCCGGCGTTGTTCGCCGACATCAGCACGCGCAGCCGCTTGCCCACCTGCAGCGCCAGTGCTTGCGTCTTCAGTTCCTGGGCGTGGCCTTCGGTCAAGGCAAACTCGCCTTCGAAGGCGATGATCTTCGGAGAATTCAAATTTGACGCCCCGAAGTGGTCCCAGAATGCGGCCTTCCCCGCCGCCGTGGCAATCCCGATCCCCGAGGGACCGCCGTTGACGTCGTTGGTGCAATCGATGCTCTCGGCGTGGCCGGAAAGCGCCTTGATGCCCCGCGCTTGGGCCTGCGCGAACAACGGATGGTCGGCCAGCCCCTGGTCCTGCAGGAGGGTCTTGAGGGCGCCGGCGCCGCGCCGGAATCCCAGCGCATCGATCGGCAGAATCGCCACCTTCGGGTCGGCGAAAAAGCGCCGATCGCCAGTGGCTTCAAATTTCCGCGCCAGCGCCTGACCCAGAATCATCCACAAGGCATAGCAGGTGGGGATGCAGTGCCCCGCCGCCAGCATGAACTTGTCGGAATACGGGTGCTTCGGCCGGCGGTAATCGTAGCGCAGCCCGCCGAACTGCGGTCCCACCAGGTGCGCCGCCACGTTGTAGGGCGTATAGGCCAGCGGCCCGCCAAAGTGTCCGGTCTGGGCGTAATTGCCCAGCAGCACCAGGGTCATGCAGGTCATGTACCCGATGTCTTCCAGACGATCCCGGTCGTAGGGTGCTTTCACCGGCTCCACCGGCGACACGAACGTATCCAAACTCGAAATCAATGCGAAATCCTCCGTATTCCCAACCACCCCAATTCCCAGGCTGGCGCGAACTTTCTATTTTACGACGCCGCAGCGGATTCCCGTAGTACCTTAGTCCTCTCCGGTTCGAGCAGGTCCGGCCGATAAGGGGGATGAGAGATGCTGCCGTGAAGATCCTGGCCGCCGAGGACAACCCTGTGTTTCAAACCGTGCTGCGCGGCATCCTCACCAAATGGGGATACGAAGTCATCATCGCCAAGGATGGCAACGAGGCCCTGCGCGCGCTGGAAGCCGAGGATGCTCCCCGCCTGGCCCTCTTGGATTGGATGATGCCAGGGATCGACGGCGTGGATGTCTGCCGCCGGGTCCGCGCCGTCGGTCGCGAGCCTTACATCTACATCCTGCTGCTCACGGCCCGCACCGAATCCGAGGATCTGGTGGAAGGCATCAACGCAGGCGCCGATGACTACCTCACCAAGCCCTTCAACGCTCTGGAATTGCGCGCCCGGTTGCGCGCCGGTCAGCGCATCCTGGAATTGCAGGAGCAATTGTTGGAAGCCCGCGAGGCCCTGCGCCAGGAAGCCACTCACGATGGCCTCACCGGCCTGCTCAACCGGCGCGCCATCCTCGGGTTGCTACAGGTCGAACTGGAACGGGCGACTCGGGAAAAACTGTCGCTCGCCGTCCTCATGGCCGATCTGGATCACTTCAAGGACATCAACGACCGGTACGGACATATGGCGGGCGATGCCGTGCTGCGCGGCGCCGCGAACCGCATGAAATCCTCCGTGCGGCGCTACGATTCCGTGGGCCGCTACGGCGGTGAAGAGTTCCTCATGGTTCTGCCAGGCGGCAACGGCGAGGGCGCGCTTTCGCAGGCCGAGCGCCTCCGTCAGGCCGTTGCCAGTGAGCCCTTTTCGTTCGGGGGGCAATGCCAGACGGTGACCTGCAGCGTCGGCGTCACCTGGCGTGCCGCCGGCTCCCGTTGCGATGCCGATACCCTGGTGCGCGAAGCCGACCTCGGCCTCTATGCCGCCAAGGAGAACGGCCGCAACCGCGTCGTGTGCGCCTGCATCGAAACGGTCGACGTGCGTTAACCGGCGCACCCTTGGCCCTGCACTTCTCCAGGAATCCCTTCCCGCACGCGCCGGCTTGCGCTATACTCAGGTGCTTCGAGCCCGACGATGCGCCCATTCCCTCTCCCTGACTCCGATGAAGTGCTCGCTGAACTGGTGCACGATTTGCGCCAGCCACTGGGCACTCTCGAATACAGCGCCTGCTACCTGCAACTGCTCCTGAGTGAACCTCGAGAAGCGGTCCAGGAGCAGCTGCGGATCATCCAACAGCAATTGGACATTGCGGCCCGCCTGCTGACCGAAGCCGCGGCCCGAGTGGCGCGCCCCGTTCAGCGCACCGCGGCCGGCGAGAGTCTCGACCTCACGAAATCGGAGATCGCGGCGGTCACGTAGGCCGGCGGCTTTACCACGAACTGCGGCTTTTGATCCCAGAGGCCGCGGGAGACATCCTGCCATAACGGCACATTGATGCCGCGATCGATCACGATGAAGGCATCGGCGCGATCCATGTACCGCAGGCTCGAGGGCTTGAAATCCTCGCACGAAAAATCCAGCACCATCAGGAACACGTCCGGCTCCACCAATTCGAGCACGCTATTGGATTCGATGATCACGTTAGCGCCCGAGCCGACGATCTTGGCCAGCGTCTTCTTCGCCCGCGCCAGTTCCCCCATCGGCGTGCGCAGCCAGAACGAGCGCTCCGCGCCCGCCGCCAGAAACCGGCCGGAATCGGTCTTGCTCGGCTCATACTCCTCGCTCAGCGCGAAGGGATGGTCCGGTTCGGTCTCGCAGCCGCAGGCCTCTCCCACGTGCGAACACACGCCGTGTCCGTACTGGGTGATCTTGAGCGCGGTCCATTTCCGGCTGCGCAGCTTACGGATCAACCCTTCCACCACCGAGGTCTTGCCGATATTGCGCGAGTGCCCTCCCACAACCACCAGCATCACGCGCTCCTCTCCAGCTCGGCCAGGCGGCGCTTGAGTTCGGCGACCTCGCGGCGCAGATCCGGCAGCTTACTCAAGTTGGCCAAGGTTTCCAGGTGTTGTTTGAGCGGCCGCGCCGGCGTGCCCCAGACGGTTTCGCCGGAGTGCACAATCTTGGAACTCAGCACGCCGCAACCGGAGCCCAGGGTGGCCCGAGTTTCAATGCGCGCCTTGTCGCCGATCCCCACTTGCCCGCCGATGACGGCATAGTCCTCCACCACCACGCCGCCGGAAAACCCGGTTTGCGCGGCCACCACGACGTGTCGTCCGATGCGGCAGTTGTGCCCCACATGAACCATGTTATCGAGTTTCGTACCCTCGCCGATCGAGGTCACCCCGAGCGCGGCCCGGTCCACGCAGGAATTCGCCCCAATTTCCACGAAATCGCCGATCTCCACCCGCCCCACCTGGGGAAACTTGTGCCAGCGATCATGCTCCATCACATAGCCGAAGCCATCCGCGCCGATCACGGAGCCGGAATGCAGAATCGAGCCACGCCCAATGTCCACGTTGTCGTACACGGTGACGTTGGGATGAAGGACGCACCCTTCGCCCAGCACCACGCGCTTCCCGACCGAGCAGCCGGCTCCGATGCTGGTGGCCACGCCGATGCGCGCCCCATCTCCCACCACCGCGTGCGCCCCGATGTACACCAGCGCCCCCATTTCGACATTGGCGCCCACCACCGCGGTGGGATGGATCCCGGGCTGGAGCTCGGCGGTGGGATAGAAACGGCTCATGGCGCGCGCAAACGCAGTTCGCGGCTGCGGCACCCGGATGACCGTACGGTGGCTGCTGCTCGGCCATTCCAGCGGGACCAGCAGACACCCGGCCGCCGAACTCTCCGCCTGGGCCTCGGCCTTGCGCGTGCCGACAAACGAGACTTCGGAAGCGCCGGCGGTTTCCACCGGCGCGACGCCCGTGAGCTCTTTCTCTCCGTCGCCCTCGTAAGTGGCGCCCAGCCATTCCGCCAATTCACGAACTCGCATGCCTTATCATACAAATTCATGCCCATCGATCCTTCGGCCACGGTCGCTCCCACCGCCCGCGTGGATCCCAGCGCCGCCATCGGCCCCGGCGCGCGCATCGGGGAGTTTTGCGTGATCGAAAGCGATGTCACGGTGGGGCCGGGATGCCGGCTGGAGCCCTATGTCTACGTGAAGCGCTGGACCACGCTCGGGGAACGGAATGAAATCTCCGCCGGAACCGTGCTCGGCACCGATCCTCTCGACAAGGGCTTTGGCGGCGCCCGCAGCTATCTCCGCATCGGAAACGGCAACAAGATCCGCGAACACTACACCATTTCGCGGGGCACGGCCCCCGAATCCGCCACGGAAATCGGTGATGACAATTACATTATGACCTCCGGCCACATCGCCCATAACTGCCGGATTGGAAATCAAACCGTGATTGCCAGTTGCGCGCTCCTGGCCGGTTACGTCGAAGTGGAAGACCAGGCTTTCATTTCCGGCGGCGTGGTGGTGCACCAGTTTTCCAAAATCGGGCGCCTGGCCATGATCGGCGGCAACACCCGGGTCAACAGCGACGTCCCGCCCTTCTTTCTCTACACCGGCTTCAACGTGGAGGCGAAGGGGCTCAACGTGGTGGGACTGAAGCGCGCCGGCTACAAAGCCAGCGACGTCGCGGTGTTGAAGAAGGCCTACCAGACTCTGTACCGGTCCGGCCTGAAGCTGCAGGATGCCCTGGGCCGGATCGAAGCCGAGATTCCGACCCCGGAGACGCTCCACCTGGTGAACTTCATTCGCTGCAGCGAACGCGGCATCTGCCGGGAGTAAATCCGCCGGCCTCGCCGTCCGCAACCCGACTTTTGCCTCGCCTCCGTTCCTAAAGGTAATCTCGTTGTAATCCGGCGTGTCGTTCTTCTATACTGTGGCTTCGGGTGAATACTCTCGCTTGTCTCGGTCGCTGCGGGACCGAGGGGTTCCAAAACCAGGAGGATTTTCGTACATGCTTTCCGTCACGGACACTTTTTGTGTCGGGCCGCGCGCGCCTCGTCTGCCCGCGGCCGTACGCGCGCGCACCCAGACGCTGTGGCGCGCTCTTTTTGCCGTTCTGACGCTGGTCCTGCTCGCGGCGCCGCTGATGGCGCAGGAGCAAGGGGGCGGCGAAGCCAACCTCGTCATTCCCAACCTCGATTCGGCCACGTTTCTTGGCGGTATTGGCGGACGGTCCCTGTTGATGGGCGGGCTGGTGGTGAGCGCGCTGGGTTTCGTGCTGGCTCTCATGATCTACACCCGGCTGCGCAATCTGCCGGTCCATTCGTCGATGCGAGAAGTCTCCGAGCTGATCTACGAAACCTGCAAGACCTACCTGATCACGCAGGGCAAGTTCCTCGTCATTCTGGAAGCTTTTATCGCGGTGATCATCATCTTCTACTTCGGCTTCCTGCAGGGCTTTGAAGCGTACAAGGTAGCGATCATCCTGGTGTTCAGCGTGATCGGGATCGCCGGCAGCTTCTCGGTGGCGGCCTTCGGCATGCGCGTCAATACCTTCGCCAACTCGCGCGCGGCCTTCGGCGCGCTCACGGGCAAAGCCTTCCCCTGCTACGAAATTCCCTTGCAGGCCGGCATGAGCATCGGGATGCTACTGGTGTGCGTCGAACTGCTGATCATGCTCTGCATTCTGCTGTTCGTCCCCGGTCCCCTGGCGGGCTCCTGCTTCATCGGATTCGCGATCGGCGAATCGCTGGGCGCGGCGGCCTTGCGCGTGGCGGGCGGCATTTTCACCAAGATCGCCGACATCGGCTCGGACCTCATGAAGATCGTCTTCAAGATCAAGGAAGACGACGTGCGCAACCCGGGCGTCATCGCCGACTGCACCGGCGACAACGCGGGCGACTCGGTCGGACCCTCCGCCGACGGTTTCGAAACTTACGGCGTCACCGGCGTCGCGCTCATCACCTTCATCATTCTGGCGGTCAAAGATCCGGTGGTTCAGGTGCAGTTGCTGGTCTGGATCTTCTCGATGCGCGTCATGATGGTGATCTCCTCGGGCTTGGGCTACTTCATCAACGGCATCATTGCCAAGGCGCGGTATGCCAACCACGCCAAGATGAACTTCGAGGCGCCCCTCACCACCCTGGTCTGGCTGACCTCGATTCTCTCCATCGCGCTCACTTACGGTGTCAGCAATTTCATGATCCCGACCCTGGCGGGAGACAGCACGCTGTGGTGGAAGCTGGCCACTGTCATCAGTTGCGGAACGCTGGCCGGCGCCGTGATTCCGGAATTCGTCAAGGTCTTTACCTCCACCAAGTCACGTCACGTGCGCGAGATCGTCACCAGTTCCAAGGAAGGCGGCGCTTCGCTCAACATCCTCTCCGGCTTCGTGGCCGGCAACTTCAGCGCTTTCTGGCTGGGCTTTACCATGCTCCTGCTGATGACCGTCGGCTTCGCCGTGAGCACCACGGGATTCGCCGAGATCATGCTGGCCCCGGCGGTCTTCGCCTTCGGTCTGGTGGCCTTTGGCTTCCTGGGCATGGGGCCGGTGACGATTGCGGTGGATAGCTATGGCCCCGTCACCGACAATGCCCAGTCCGTCTACGAACTGTCCACGATTGAAACTATCCCGGGCATTGCGAAGGATCTCGAGAAGAATTTCGGCTTCAAGCCCGAATTCGAGCGGGCCAAGGAGAACCTGGAAGAAAACGACGGCGCCGGCAACACCTTCAAGGCGACGTCCAAGCCGGTGCTGATCGGGACGGCCGTGGTGGGCGCCACGACCATGATCTTCTCCACCATCGTGCTCCTCACCGACAAACTGACCACCAATCTCGACAAGCTCTCCCTGCTGCATGCGCCGTTCCTGCTGGGCTTAATCGCCGGCGGCGCCGTCATCTACTGGTTCACCGGCGCGAGCGCTCAGGCCGTCACGACGGGCGCCTACCGCGCGGTCGAGTTCATCAAGAAGAACATCAAGCTGGACAGCGTGGAGAAAGCTTCGGTGGCGGATTCGAAAAAAGTGGTGGAGATCTGCACGCAATACGCGCAGAAGGGAATGCTCAACATCTTCCTGACGGTGTTCTTCATGACGCTGGCCTTCGCGTTTATCGAGCCGTTCTTCTTTGTCGGCTACCTGATCTCGATCGCGCTGTTCGGCCTGTATCAGGCGATTTTTATGGCGAACGCCGGCGGCGCCTGGGACAACGCCAAGAAAGTAGTCGAGACCGAATTGCACGCCAAGGGCACCGAGCTGCACGCCGCCACGGTGGTGGGCGACACGGTGGGCGATCCCTTCAAGGACACCAGTTCGGTAGCGCTCAACCCGATCATCAAATTCACCACGCTGTTCGGACTGCTGGCGGTGTCGCTGGCGGTTTCCGTCACCAGGCAGCAAGGCGTCGGCTTCAGCCTCACGTTGGCGGCCATTTTCTTCGTCGTGGCCTTGATCTTCGTCTATCGCAGCTTCTACGGCATGCGCATCGAGAGCAGCAACAGCTGATTCGGCCCGGGCCGACGTTCTGTTACAAAGAGGCTACGCCACTGAACCGCAACCCGCGGGGAGCTTGCGGTTCTTGTTATACAATCGGAGATCCTCATGTGGCAACAGAACTACACCCCCGTCGCTGGCAGTCTGCCGCTTTCCGCCCTGGTGGCCGCCATCCCGATTTTTGTGCTGCTCTTCCTGCTGGGGGTGAAGCGCAAACCGGCCTGGATTTCCTCCCTGGTGGGACTCGCCGCCGCGATCCTGGTGGCCGGACTAGTCTATGGGATGCCGAGCGGTCCGCTCGTTTCCTCGGTAGCGATGGGCGCGGCCTTTGGACTGTGGCCGATCGGCTGGGTGGTGTTCACGGCAGTCCTGCTCTACAACGTAACGCTGGAGAGCGGCAAATTCGAGCTGCTCAAGGATTCCATCGCGCACCTTGCCGATGACAAACGCCTGCAGGTGCTGCTCATCGCATTTGCCTTCGGCGCGTTTGTGGAAGGAGCGGCGGGCTTCGGCACACCGGTCGCGGTGGCCGCCACCATGCTGGTGGGACTGGGCTTCTCGCCGTTTTACGCCGCCGGCATTTGCTTGCTCGCCAATACGGCGCCGGTGGCCTTCGGCTCGCTCGCCATTCCGATCACCACGCTCGCGGTGACCACCGGGCTGCCGGTAGACCGGCTCAGCGCCGGCGTGGGCCGAATCTGCGCGCCGGTTTCCCTATTCATCCCGGCGTACCTGATTTTGGTGATGTCGGGATGGAAAGGCCTGAAGGCGGTGCTGCCGGCGACCGCGGTGTGCGGCGTGGCGTTCGCCGCGACACAGTTTCTGGTTTCTAATTTCGTCAATCCGCAGCTCACCGATATTCTGGCGTCGCTCGCGGCCATGGGCGCGGTGGTGCTGCTGACCCGCTTCTGGAGACCGGGCGACATTCCGGTGATCACCCGCGGCAAGCTGGCTCACAGGACCCCGCATCTGTTGCAGGCATGGGGACCGTACATGCTGCTGGTGGTCTTCGTGCTGCTCTGGGGTTATCGGCCTCTCCAGAACTGGTTGAACGCGCAGAACATTCTGGTGAACTGGCCGGGCTTGCACAATCTGGTCCAGCGCATGCCGCCCGTGGTCGCCAAGCCTTCTCCCTATGGGGCGGTGTACAACTTCAGCTGGCTCTCCGCGTCGGGAACAGCGTGCTTGTTCGCCACCCTTCTCGGCTTCCTGGTGGCGGGCATGACTCCAGCGCGCTTTGCGAAAACCGTCGCTCACACCGCGAGGCAGATGGCGCTGGCGGAGTTGACTCTGGCCGCGGTGTTGGGCGTGGCCTACGTCATGAATTACTCCGGCGCCACTGCGACTCTCGGGCTGGCCTTCGCCGCCACCGGCGTGCTCTTCCCGTTCTTCAGCGCGCTCCTCGGCTGGGTGGGCGTATTCCTCACGGGCAGCGACACCTCCGCCAATGCCCTGTTCGGAACCTTGCAGATGGTGACGGCCAATCGCCTCCACATGAACCCGGTCCTGATGGCCGCGGCCAATTCCGCAGGCGGCGTGATGGGGAAGATGATCAGCCTCACCAGCATCGCGGTTGCTGCCGCGGTCACCAACATGAAGCGCGAGGACGAATCCCTGCTCTTCCGCTTTACCATCAAGCACAGCGTTCTGCTGGCCTGCACCATCGGGCTGGTGGTGATGTTCTACGCCTACGTCATGCCGGCGTGGGCGCCGTAAGGGCTGAGACTGGGGCACCGGCAGGCGGTCAGGCCCGCGGCTTGGCCTTCACAAAATCCAGCTCGGTCTGCTTGGGGATTCCCGGCTCGAAACACCGCCGGCAGCGGGCTTCGTACATGTCGGCCGCGCCCACCACGATCAAATCATCGGAGCCGCGCAGGCGCTGCGTGTGTTTGGCCGGGTTGCCGCAGCGGACGCAAATCGCGAGCGTCTTGGTGATCGATTCCGCATGCGCCAGCAGATCGGGAATGGGCGCGAACGGCCGGCCCAGGTAGTCGGTATCGAGGCCGGAAATGATAACTTGCTTGCCGCTGTCGGCGAGGCGCTGGGCCACATCCACCAGCTTCGGCCCCATGAAATTGGCCTCGTCGATCCCCACCACCTCAGAGCGCCAGTCGATGCGGTCGGGAATCTCGGCCGCGCCGGTCACCACCTGCGACTTCAGGCGCAAGTCCCCGTGGGAGACAATTTCGTCATCCGAGTAGCGGTTGTCGATGGCCGGCTTGAACACTTCCACGCGCTTGCGGGCGATGATGGCGCGGCGCAACCGGCGGATGAGCTCCTCGCTCTTGCCCGAAAACATGGGACCGCAAATCACTTCGATCCATCCGACATTGCCGGTAACGATGTCCATAGGAAGAGTTCAGCATAGCGTAAAACGGCCGCGTCTTCGCCCTCCGGCCGCGGGTTGTACACTAGTACCTTGTCTCCAGTGCTGACATCCAACCGGCTCACCTCCAACCAGGTTCGCGGCTTCTGGGCGGCCTGGGGCGGATGGGCGCTGGACGGCATGGATTCGTTCATCTATGCGCTGGTGTTGGTTCCGGCGCTGCGCGACCTGCTGCCGCGGTCCGGCATTGCGGCCAGCGACGCCAACGTCGGCGTCTACGGCGGCGCGCTGTTCGCGGTCTTTCTGGTGGGCTGGGGCCTGGCTTTTCTTTGGGGACCGATTGCCGACCGCTTCGGGCGCATCCGCATTCTGATCCTTACGATTCTGTGCTATTCGGTATTCACGTTCCTGGGATGCCTGGCGGCGAACGTGTGGCAACTGGCCGCGTTCCGGCTGCTCTCGGGCATCGGAATCGGCGGCGAATGGACCATCGGCGGGGTGTTCGTGGCCGAAGAGTGGCCGGAATCGCGGCGCGCGCAGGGCGCCGCCTACATGCACACCGGTTATTATTTCGGAACGCTGATCGCGGCCGTTCTCAACTATTGGATTGGCGCCCGCTACGGCTGGCGCGCGATGTTCGCGGCAGGCGGCACTCCGGCCTTGCTGGTGGCGCTGATTCGCTACGGCGTGCACGAGCCGCAGCGGTGGCAGAAGCGGCTCGACAAACTGCAACACGCCTGGACCGCGCGCGACGCTTTCTTCGCCCTCTTCTCACCCGAGTACCGCCGCCGCACGGTGGTGAATGCGCTGCTGTTGCTGGTTTCCATGGTGGGTTTTTGGGCCGGCTCGGCGTATGTGCCGGCGGGCGTCACGTACCTCGCCTCGCACGAAGGCATGGCCGCCACCGAGGCAACCCGCCTGGCTTCTTACGCCAGTATGCTGCTCTCGGTGGGCACGATTGCCGGCTGCTTCCTGTTGCCTTGGCTGGCCCGAGAATTCGGCCGCCGGGGCGCGCTGGCGTTCTATTTCATCCTGATGTTCGCGTGCGTCGCGCTGGGCTTCGGCTACGTGTTCTATCTGCAGGCCCATGCGCTGCGCTGGTTCCTGGTGCTGATGTTCTTTCTGGGCGTAGGCGGCGCCAGCTTCTGCGTGTTCACGTTGTGGCTGCCCGAGCAATACCGCAGCGAATGCCGTGGCAGCGCCTTCGCGTTCGCTACTTCCATGGGACGCTTCATCACCGCCGGAGTGACCTTTCTGGTGGGCGCCGCCGTGTCGCAGATGCACACCATTGGGACCCCGGTGGCGTTGACTTCGGTTGCATTTGTGCTCGGCCTGGCGCTGCTGCGCTGGGCCGTCGAAACCCGGGGCAAGGAGCTTCCGGCTTGAACCTGACCGACCTATTCGATTTGTCTCTGCTCGGCCGCCGCGATACCGTCGCTCTCGAATTCGGCGGCGCTACCTTCACCTTCGGCGAAATCGACTCGCGCAGCAACCGCCTGGCCCAACTCTTGTCTCAGCGCGGCCTGAAGGCCGGCGACCGACTATGTGTCTACCTGGCGAATTGCATGGAGATGATCGATCTCTATCTGGCCTGCGTCAAACTGGGTGTCATCTTCGTGCCCATCAACATTCTGTACCGCGACCGCGAGATCACTCACATCCTCACGGACGCCGAGCCAGCGGCGCTGGTGACGGACGCGGCCATCGAGTCTACGGTGCCGCTGTGGCCGCTCGCCGCACTCACCCGGGAGGCGGCCTTGCAGTCCGACCAGCGGCCCCGCGTGCCCCTCGATGGCGATGCGCCGGCCGGCATCATTTATACCTCCGGCACCACTGGCACCTCCAAAGGGGCCGTGCTGACGCACAATAATTTCGCCGTGAACGCCGTCAACCTGACCGCATGCTGGCAGATCAAGAGCGCCGATCGCTTCCTGCTGGCGCTGCCCCTGTTCCACGTCCATGGATTGGGGAACGGCCTGCATTGCTGGCTGTTGAGCGGATGCCGCATGCGCCTGCTGGAGCGTTTCGAATCGCAGAGCGCGGCGGCGACGTTTCTGGACTTCCGTCCCACTTTGTTTTTTGGCGTGCCCACCATCTACGTGCGGCTGCTGGATTTTCCGGAAGCGGCCGCGCGCGAGATCGGCGGGTTCATGCGCCTGTTCGTATCGGGGTCGGCGCCGCTGCCCGCCCAGGTGCTGGAAGAGTTCCGCGGAAAATTCGGCCACACCATCCTCGAACGATACGGCATGAGCGAGACCTTCATGAACCTCAGCAACCCCTACATCGGCGAGCGGCGGCCGGGCAGCGTGGGCTTGCCGCTGCCGGGGGTTTCGGTGCGCTTGCTGAACAACGACGGCCAGCCCGCCGCGGACGGCGAAACCGGCGAGCTGTATCTCAAGGGCTCGAATCTTTTTGCCGGGTACTGGCGCAGGCCCGAGGCCACCGCAGCCGCTTTCGTGGATGGTTATTTCCGGACGGGAGATCTGGCCGTGCGCGAACCCGACGGGTACTACACGCTGAGCGGGCGCCGCAGCGACCTGATCATTTCCGGCGGCTTCAACATCTACCCGCGCGAGATCGAGGAGTTTTTGCAGGAGCAGGAAGAAGTGGCGGAAGCGGCCGTGGTCGGGATCGCGGACCGGGCGCGCGGCGAAGTGCCGATCGCATTCGTGGTGTTGAAAAGCGCCGTCGAGCCGGCCGCGCTCGAACGCCGCTGCCGCGATCAGCTGGCTTCATTCAAAGTGCCGCGCGAGTTCATCACCGTGGAGCGGCTCCCGCGTAACGCCATGGGAAAGATCCAGAAACATCTGCTGCCGAAGCAACCAGCGCGATAGGGCGCGAATGCGTTTCTCCACGAAATTCGACCGCTGGCTGGTCGCCTTGCTGATCGTGGCCGCAGCGGTGTCGCTGGGAGGACCTACGGCCGGGTGGCTGGCGCACCAGAGTCCGCCCTTCCCCGTGCTGCTCTTCGCCTGGGTGATCTGGATCGGTGTCCTGCTGGCGACGCTGCCGCAGTATTACGAAGTGCGGGACGACGGCCTCTTCATCCGCCAGGGATGGCGCAAGGCCTTGATCCCGTATGCCTCGCTCGTGGAGCTGCAGCCGAACACCGATTCGCGCAGCGCCGGCGTCTTCTCAACCGACCGGCTTCTGGTGGTCACCAACAAGCCGCGAACGTTCGTGATCGCTCTCGCCGATCAGGAAGGGTTTGTGAATCAGGTCGCATTGAAAGCCCCGCACCTGGAACGGAAGGGCTTTGGGCTTGGGTTGCCATTTTCGTCGACGACCGGCCTTTGATCAAGCAGGGCATTCCTTTTTCAGAACGAGCCCAATTGCGCTCACGACCCGATCCACCTCTTCATCCGAGGTCTGCCAATTGCACACGCTCACCCGCATGGCCCTCCGGCCGCGCCAGGTCACGCCGCCGAAGTATGCCTCCCCGCTTGCCAGGATGGCCGCAATGACTTCGTCGGTCCTACGGTCGTGATCGGGCTCCGTCGCGCCCGCTCTCGAATCCAGAAACCGCACCAGTCCTTGATTGAGCGTCGGCTCCCACAGCACCTCGGCTCCCGGCAGCGCGCCGATCCGCATCACCAGGGCATGGGCGTAGCGGCAGCAGCGCTCCACCAGATCGCCAATCCCATTGCGCCCGAGTTCGCGCAGCGCGGCATAGGTCGTAAATCCGCGGGCGCGGCGCGACCATTCCGGGTTCCAGTCGATCTGGTCGCGGGCGTCCGAATCGTGGATCAAATACGACTCGCGATGGGACATGGACGCCCGGTGCGCCGCGCGGTCGGCCACGATCACGTATCCGGAATCGTAAGGAACGTTTAACCACTTGTGCCCGTCGGTGGCCCACGAATCGGCCAGCGCGACGCCCTTGGTCAGGTGGCGATGACGCGCGCTCGCCGCCGCCCACAGACCGAAGGCGCCATCCACGTGGACCCACGCTCCATAGCGGCGCGCAATGGGGATCAGGGTTTCGAAGGGATCAAAGGCGCCGGTATTGAGTTCCCCTGCCTGCAGCAGAACCACGGTCGGGGCGGTTGCAGCGGTCGCGATCGCCTGTTCCAGGACCTCCGGTTGCAACCGGCCTTGCGCATCGGCCGGCAGGCTGACCAAATGCTCTTTTCCCAAGTCGAGCAGACGCACCGCGCGCTCCACGGTGCCATGGCGTTCCCCGCCGGCCAGGAGGCGCACCGGCGGCGCGCCCGACAGGCCGCGCTGTTCCACGTCCCAGCCGCGCTCGGCGAGCAGGCGGTGGCGCGCCGCGGCCAGACACGTGACGTGGGCCATCTGGCAGCCCGTCACGAAGGCGAAGCTGGCTTCCGGCGGAAGCCCGAAGAGGTCCTTCAGCCAGGCCCCGGCGACTTCCTCCGCCACCGCCGCGGCCGGCCCGGCCGCATAGAGTCCCGCGTTCTGGTCCCAGGCGGCCGTCAGCCAATCCGCGGCCAGGGCCGCCGGAAGTGCGCCACCGATCACCCAGGCGAAAAAGCGCCCGCCCGCGCTGCCCACGATGCCGCCTTCCACGTCGCGGGTCAGCTCCGCGATCACCTGCCCTGCCGGGACACCAGCGTCCCCCAGCGGCTTCCCGAGGCGAGCGCGCAGCGTTCGCAGATCGGCAGTAGCGGCTACGGAGCCGGTAGACAGACCTTCCAGATGAACCAGCGCGTGATCCAGCGCTTGAGTCAGCACGGGCTGAAAGAGAGACTTGCCATTCTCCACCATCCCACTGTAGAAGTTGCCGCGGCGCGAAGTCTATCCGGTTGTTGCGCTCGAATCCGGGTAAAGGTTTAAGAGGACGCAGGCGCCCGAAACCGCGCGCGCAGCGGGTCCCACTCATCGGCGCCGAAACGGCGGAACGCCTGTGCCGGCGTGAGGTCCGCCGCGGGAACCGGATGCCGGCGGGTACGGCGCAATTCCTCCAGCATCGCGTCACAGACGCCGATGACCGCGGTAAACAACACCGCCGGCAGAATCGCCAGCCGATAACCCATGGCTTGCGCGTCATCGAGGGACACATCCGGCGTTTTGCCGCGCCACACCACGTTGAGCAGGCACGGGCCCTTCACCAGGCGGGGCACGGCGGCCACTTCTTCCCGCGTCTGAGGCGCTTCGACGAACGCCATATCGGCGCCCGCATCGAGCGCTGCGTTCGCGCGGCGGATGGACTCGTCGAATCCCAGGACGGCGCGGGCATCGGTACGCGCAATGATCAAGAAGTCCGGTTCCTGCTTCGCGGACGCCGCGGCGCGAATCTTGGCGGCATACTCCTCGATCGGGATCACCACCTTATCTTCCAGGTGGCCGCACTTTTTCGGAAAGCCCTGGTCCTCGATGTGAATGCCGGCGACGCCGCGCTTTTCGAACTCGCGCACAGTGCGGACCACGTTGAGTTCGTTGCCGTAGCCCGTATCGGCATCCGCGATCACCGGGATGCCGGTGGCGGCGGCGATGCGTCCGGCGTTGTCCGCCATCTCCGACATCGTGACCAGCCCGTAATCGGGATAGCCCAAGGTGGCCGCGGTGCCGGCGCCCGTCATGTACACCGCGTCGAACCCGGCCTGTTCCACCAGGCGCGCCGTGATGCAGTCATAGGCGCCTGGCGCGGCGACCAGACCGCCCTGACGCAGTAGTTCTCGCAACCGGCTTGCGCTGCTCATGAGCCTCCTCCCTCCACCACGGCGACCGCATTCCCTACCGCTGCCTCCAGCTCCTCCAAACCCCCGGCGAAGAAGTGATCGGCGGCCTCGATCCAAATCAATTGCTTCGGCCCCGCCAGCCCGGCAACCATCGCCTCCAACTGCGCGCGCGGGCCGAACTCATCGTGAGTGCTCTGGATGAAGATCTTGGAGGCCGGGCAGGATTCCAGGTATTCGCTGCCCCGCTGCGTGGAGTGGCCCACGGCCATCAGGAACCGGGCGCCCCCCATGGCGCATCCCAAGCGTGTGATCACGCGCGCGCCGAAGGAAAACCCAGCCAGCGCGAACGGCAGCTCGGGATAGCGCCGGCGAAGCCAGGCCAGCGCGGCGCGCGCGTCCTCAATCTCGCCGGTCATGTGGGCGTGCTCGCCTTCGCTCCCGCCGACGCCGCGAAAATTGAAGCGCAAGACCACCGCCCCGGCGTGGCGCAGGCCGCGGGCCACGCGATAGACCACCTTGTTGTGCATGGTCCCGCCGTGGAGGGGATGCGGGTGGCACACCAGAGCCGCCAAACGGGGCGCCTGATCTTCGGGCTCCTCCAGCTGCGCTTCCAACCGGCCGGCGGGCCCTTCCAAAAAAAGACTCTCGATGCGGCGCGCCACTTCAGTTGGTGCGGTAGTTGGTGAATTGCATGTCGATGCCGAAGTCGCTGTCGCGCAGTAACTGGATTGCCGATTGCAGGGTGTCGCGGTCGCGCCCCGAAACCCGCACAAAATCGCCCTGGATCGAGGCCTGCACCTTTAACTTGCTGTCCTTGATCTTCTTGACGATCTCGCGCGCTTTCTCGATCGCGATTCCCTGCTGTAGGGTAATCTCCTGCTTCACCGTCGAACTGGCGGCCGGAACGACGGGGCCATAACTCATGCCCTTGAGCGGCACTTTGCGCTTGACCAGCTTGGACTCGAGAATGTCGATCACGGCCTTCAGTTTAAATTCATCCTGGCTGGCCAGCTCAATCTTGTTGTCCTTCTCGTTCAGCTCGATATTGGAGTGCGAGCCCTTGAGGTCGTAGCGCTGAGTGATCTCCTTCAGCGCCTGCTGCACGGCGTTGAGGACTTCGGGAATTTCTATTTTCGAGACGACGTCAAAACTGTTGTCGGGCATATTTATTCGCGATCGGGCGGGTACTCGGTGCGCCCCAGATTCAATCCCAGCATGGACGACGAGCGGAGGCGGACGGGGCTCACGCGGCGCACGGCGTCGGTTCGGGGCTCGGCGTTCGGCGGAACCGCGGGGACCGGCGCTTCCGGACGCAACGGCGCGGTCACGGGCAGGGGCGGCTCGGCGGTGGCCTCGGGTTTCTTCAACGCAAGGGTCGTGAGCACGCGGCGCGCGATCTCATCCACGATGACACCCATGGCCGCGTCGAGCGCCACGGTAACCGCGGCGCGCACCTGCTCGGAATCCACGACAGCCACGAACGGCGCCACCGGAGCGCTTTTGGCGGGCCCCTGGCTCCTGGTCCCCGGACCCTGTGGCGCTGACTCCGCCCGAGCCGCTTCGGCGGCCTCCGCCAGCGGCCTCACCGCCGCGAGCAGCGCGCTGGCTTCAAAGGGTTTCTTCAGCGTGCCGTCGGCGGACACCCGCTTGGCCTGTTCTTCATCCAGGGGCTCGAGCACACCCGCCGTCAGGATCACCCGGACGTGCCGGTGACGCGGGCTCATCTTCAGGTAGTGGCAGATGTCGAAACCGGTGCGCCCGGGCATCACGGTGTCCGCCAGAACCACATCGGGATCGGCGTCATCCAGCCGGATCAACGCCGAATCGGCATTGCTGACGGTGACCACCTCGTACCCTTCATCGGAAAGGATTCGCTCGCCCATGCGCTGCGCGTGCGGGCTGTCATCGACCAGCAGGATCCGGCTCATGATTACGGCTGCGTATCCGCCTTAGGAGGCGCATCGGGCGTTGGCTGCGCGGCTCCCTTCGGTTGTGGATCGACCTTCGGCGCCTTCGCCTTCTTGACTTTCTTCTGCTTCTTCGGGGGAGCGGTGTGGTTGGTCGGTAGGGGCTGAGTTTGGGCCACGGCAGCCTGCCCGCTGTCCCCGGTCTGAGCCGCAGCCGCAGTCTGCCCGGGCGGAAGGGCGCGGGCATCCTGCCCCTTATCGAGGGCCGACGTGTCGCTCAGCACTTGCGCCGACACATCGGAGGTCGTACCGGCAGCACCCGTCAGAGCGCCCGGCACGCTGACCGGCGTGGTCGGCCGGAGCCCAGCCATGGTGGGGGTGCCGCTCTTGGCCGCCGCTCGCATGTCCGGTTTGGAGCTGAAGACGCCGAATACCCGGCCGGGGATGCCGGCTCTTTCGCGATTCTCCAGTTCGGATTTCATGCGGGCCAGCGCCGTGGGATCGGCATCCGGGACGGGGCGGTTCAGAGCCTGCAGCCGCTCTTTGGCGGCGGAAACGTGGCCGCTCAGCGGAAAGTCGCGAACGATCCGGGTATACGCCTCCGCCTCGCGCGCTTCAAAGCGGTCTCCCATCCTGTGGTAGTCATCGGCCATCGTCCAGAGCGCTTCATCGTTCTGGCTGAAGAGCGGGTACTGATCCGGCAGCGCTTGCAAACGGTTGGCCGACGCGGGGTAACTGCCCTTAGTGTGGTAGAACGTCCCCACTTTGAACTCGGACGCAGCCAGCACTTCCTGGATGTTGCGGAGCTTCTGCTGCGCCTCGGGAGCGAATTTGCTGTTCGGAAACTGCTCCAGCAGCTGGCGGCACTCGTCTTCAGCGCGCCGCGCGTGCATCGGGTCGCGGTCAGGCTTCTCCATCTGGTTGATCTGGATGTCGCAGACCTTCTCCTGCGCTTCGGCGGCTTCTTCCATGGTCGGATAGAACAGGATGAAGTCCTTGTATTCGGCCTCGGCCTGAGCCAAGCCGCGGGCGCCGCCTTCCCGGTACCAACTATCCGCGATGGCCAGTTTCGCCTTGGCCAGGTACTCGCTGGAATCGTAGGTGTTGATCAGCGTCTGCAGGGTCAGCCTGCCGATCTCATACCGGCTGTGCTCGATGTCGTGGATCGCCTTGTCGAACAGCACCTTGTCGGGCTGTTGCGTGTCTTTGGAGATCGGGTTTTCGTACGGATGACGCCGCAAACCACACGAGGTCATCAGAAACACCAGCGCCGCCGAAGCCGCGCCATACCGTATGAGACTACGAAGCATCATGAAGCCACCCAAGAATATTCAGCACTCCACCGCGGCCGCGTGGGCCGCGATTTCGCGCATTTCCCGTACCGTTGCCTCGGGGTTGGGACTGTGAAAAACAGCCGACCCTGTGACGATCCAATCACACCCGGCGCGAACCACGTCGGCCAGGTTATCCCGGTGCACACCGCCATCGATTTCGATAGGCAGCGCCAATCTCTTCTCCCGCCGCATGCGGTCGAGCTGCCGCGCTTTTTCCAGCACGTACGGAATCAGCGTCTGCCCCCCAAATCCGGGATTCACGCTCATCAGCAGCACGTAATCCGCCACTTCCAGAATATCCTGCAGCATCCCCACCGGCGTGGCCGGATTCAGCACGACGCCCGCTTGCGCGCCTTCCGCGCGGATCAGGCCGAGCACGGCGTCCAAGTGGCGGCAGGCTTCATAGTGAACCGAAATCGAATTGGCCCCGGCTCGCGCGAAGGCGCCGACATACCGGTCCGGGTTTTCGATCATCAGGTGCACGTCCAGATGCGCACGCGTCGTTTTGCGGATCGACTCCACGACCGGCGGTCCGATCGTGAGGTTCGGCACAAAGTGGCCGTCCATCACGTCCAAATGGAGCATGGTTGCGCCGCCTCGCTCGACGCGCCCGATGTCCTCGGCTAGTCGAGCGAAGTCCGCCGATAGGATTGAGGGAACAATTTCAACCATTTGCGGATCAACCTGATTTTATCACAGCAGCGAAAAAACCGTCCCCCGCATCGCGCCCGGGGAGGCGGTGCCGGGTCTCGACCACGAGTTGCGGGGGAACGGTGGCTGCGACCTCCTCATTCTCCTCGGGCTCGAGCGAGCAGGTGGAATACACCAGCAGGCCTCCGGGGGCCAGGGCCGCACGCGCCTGTTCCAGCAGCGCCACCTGCCGACGCTGGAAGCCGGCCAGATCCTCGGGTTTCAAGCGCCACTTGATTTCGGGATTCCGGGCCAGCGTGCCCGTGCCGGAGCACGGAGCGTCCACCAGGATGCGATCAAACGGGCGCGAGAAAGGCAGGGTCCGGGCGCCATCGAGAACCACCAGAGCGGCGCCCAACCCCGCCATCGGCAGAAGGCGGCGCAGGTAGCGATCGCACGCCACGGCGTCGACGCCGGCTTCGAGCGCCTGGGCGGTCTTGTTGCCGGGAGCCGCGCAAAGGTCGAGGAAGCGCTGGCCAGGCTCCAGCCGCAGCAGCGGCACGATGGACTGCGAGCCGATATCCTGGATACGGCTGCCAGCCGCACCGACCCGCACGTAGGTTTCCGGCTCGCACAACGCGGCCCGCGCCACTCCTTCGGCAACGCCCGCTCCGTAGTGCCGCTCCCACCGGGCCAGTAGCCACTCCGGACAGGACAGTTCCACCTCGCGGCAGGGCCACACCACAGGCTGCCGGTCGGCTTTGCGCAACACGGCGTTGACGAACCCGCCGGCCGAGGTCTTGCGCGCCCGCTTGACCAGCTCGACACTCTCCGCTACCGCCGCATGCGCCGGAACGCGCTCCAGATACCGCGCCTGGAAGAGCCCCATGCGCAGCGCCGTGCGGACTTCCGGATCGAGTCTGCGAGCCCGGCCCGCATAGTGTTCGATCAGGAAATCGAGCTGCGCGCGAAAGCGCAACACCCCGAATACAATCTGCGAAGCGAGGCCGGCATCCCGCGGATCGAGCGCCGCCTCCCGCAGCAGATCGGAGGCAAACGCGCCCCGCTCCACTTTCTGGAGAATGTCGAAAGCAACCGAGCGGGCAGACCCGAGCATCCGAGGAGCAGGGTAGCAGGTAACGGCAGGCTCGGGGAATTCGAGAGCGGGGCCAAGACTGCCGGCGTGACACCCCGTATATAAAAACGGAATGTCCGAAAATCTTGTCAATAGTATGAATTCACACCAATGCCGCCCGCCGGCCGATTCACCGTCTCGGGCCGGCGAATGTGACGGCCGGACTCGGCATTCAGGGCGGCGCAAACGCTCCGGAATCCTTCTCTGAGGGCTCTGTGCCGCTGCCGAAGTTTGTTAGCGAAGTCGGCGGGGCGATCGGTCCCTCTCGGTTGACTGCCTCTGGAAGAGCGATGATCGTTGCTCCGCAGTAAATTCTCATTGAAATACCCGGACGGGTTTCTTATTCTTGGGTTACCAGAATCGGACTCCGGAGGATCTCATGCCAAGCCGATCGACCGCGAAGTATCTCGCTCTACTCGCGTTGGCGGTATTCCTCTTCTATTGGAAGAGTCTGCTGACCCGGCAATTCACTCTCCTCGTCTGGCCCGAGGACGTGAATCTGACCTACGGATGGCTCAACTTCTGGGTCACTTCCATCCGGCATGGGCAAGTGCCGCTGTGGGATCCATACGCGTTCAGCGGGCGGCCGTTCGCGGGGGAAATGCTCCCTTCCGCCTTCTATCCGTTGCACCTCGTTCTGGCGCTGGTCCCGTTCAACCGGGACGGTCTGTTTTCTCCGCAGTTGTACAGCGAACTGCTCATCGGGGCGCGGCTCCTGGGCGCTTTTTTTGCATTCGCGCTTCTTCGCGATCTTGGGGTCACGCGCTTCGCCGCATTCGTCGGCGCCTGTTGTTTTTCGCTGGGCGGACTCGTCGTCCGGATGCCTTGGCCGCCGTATGTGGAAAGCGCCATCTGGCTTCCCGCGATTCTCCTGTTCTTGCTGCGCGCTCTGCGCGCCGAGCGGCCGCGCGCCGCCGTATTGGAGGCGACTCTGAGCGGAGCCTGCCTGGGAATGTCGATTCTGGCGGGCGGATTGCATATGTCGATCCTGCAAGCCATCGTGGTGGTGACTGCGGGCGTGTATTACGCGGCAGTCTCGCGGCGGACCCTGCCCACGCCTGTCAGCACGCAGTCGCATTGGTTGCGCGTAACCCTGGTCCTCGCCGTTGCATCGGTCGTGGCCGCCGGCGCCGGCGCCGTGCAGTTGCTGCCGTCCATGGAATACAGCCGGCTGAGCCTGCGCTACATCGGCGGCGACAGTCCCGTTCCGGCTTCCCAGAAAATACCCTACGACCGTCTGAGCAACGGGACGTGGCCGCAGAGCATCGTTGCCGTGCTCTTCCCCAACGGATTCGACGGGAAGACGGGCGCCACCGAGAATTGGGCGATCCCCTACGTGGGTGTCTTTCCCTTCCTCCTGGCCGTCATTGGAGTCTGGAAATGCTGGAGCAACCTCTGGGTCCGTTATCTGGCCGGCCTGGCGGTGCTGGCGTTTTTGTATTCTCTGGGCGGATTGTTTCCTATTCACGGAGTGCTTTACGCCCTCGTTCCCGGCCTGTGGATGGCCCGCGAATCGGTTCGATTCCTCTATCTGGCATCGTTCGCCCTCGCAGTCCTGGCAGCGTTCGGGCTCGACACGCTGGTGACGCTGCGCTCGGATGTCGATTGGACCCCGGCCTTACGGATACTCAAGTGGGTTGCCATCGCCTGCTGCGCCGCTCTGGTCGTGCCCGGCATTTTTACCCAGTTCAGTATCAACCCCTTCAATTCCCTCTCTCTGCTGCTGATCCTGGGGTCCTGCGCCTGGTTCGTTTTCCTCACGCGAAAACCCGCGGGAGGATTTGTTCGCCTTCTGCTGGCCGTATTCATCCTCTTCGATCTGGACGCCTTTCAATGGACGGAGGCGAACAAGTCGCAACTGAGCAAGTCCGGCGATCCGCTCCAGCAAATGCTGAGCCTGCGCGGGGCCATGCGCTTCGTCGAATCGCGGCCCGGGCTTTATCGGGCCCGGCTCTATGTTGACGGCGAGCCCAACTATGCGGACGTGTACCAGGTGTCCAGCACCTGGGGCGGCGGCGGCACCGTGCTCGCCGACTACTTGCCGCTCGTTGACCACGACGATCTGCTGGGCGTGCGCTACCACATCAAACCAGTGTCGGCAGCCGATCCGTCGCCGTTGTATGCGGACGGACACTGGAAGGTTTACGAAAACCCGGCGGCCTATCCGCGCGCTTGGGTGGTCCATGAGACGCGCGTGGAGCCATCGCGCGAGGCTTTGTTGCGGATTGTGCGCGACTCGGCCATCGACTTCCGGCGCCGCGCCGTGCTCCGATCGCCGTTACCCCTGCCGCTGGGGCCGGCGCCGAAAGTAGCGGAGCCTGTCCGCTTTCGTTCCTACGAGGCGAATCGAATGAGCATGGAAGTCACCTTGCAGAGCACCGGCCTTCTGGTGCTCGGCGATGTCGATTATCCAGGCTGGCGCGCCACGGTGAACGGCAAGCCCGCGGCGATCCATCAGGTGGACGGCGCCCTGCGGGGAATCGTGCTCGGCGCCGGCGGGGACCGGATCACCTTGGACTATGCGCCCGTCACCGTCTATGCGGGAGGTGCGATGAGCCTCCTGACCTATCTCTGGGTGCTTTCTGCCGCGGCGCTCCGCTGGCGCCAGACCGCCATCGCCCAATCCCCACTCGCGGCATTCCAAGAGATGGCCGTGGGGAAGCCGGCCGGAGCATAAGAAACCGGACCGCCCCGGTCCGGAAAACCTCGGAACGCGTTGAGACAAGCGTGACTTGCAGACGACTGCCCGATTCGGTCAACCGCCGGCACAGAATGACCACCGATGCCTCCGCCGCACGGCGCTATAATCATCCAATGCCTATTTGCTCCCGGCTCGGAGGTGGTTCCTAGCTTGCCGGAACTGCGTAAGGATCCCATCACGGGGAGATGGGTGATCATTGCGACGGACCGCGCAAAACGCCCCGCTGACTTCGTTCGGCAAACGGTGCCTCCACGAACCGCCAAGGTCTGCCCGTTCGATTACGGAAACGAACACAAAACGCCGCCCGAGCTGCTCTCGTATCGCAACACTGGCGGGCGCGATGAGCAGGGCTGGCGCGTTCGCGTGATTCCGAATAAGTTTCCCGCGCTCGGCATCGAAGGCGAGCTCAATCGCCAAGGCGACGGGATGTACGACAGGATGAATGGCATCGGCGCGCACGAAGTCATCATCGAGACGCCAGACCACGCGGCCACCTTGGCCGATATGCCGGAGAAGCAGATCGAAGAGGTTTTCTGGGCCAGCAAGGAGCGGATCAACGATCTCAAGAAGGACCGGCGGTTCCGCTACATCCTGCTGTATCGCAACCACGGCGAGGCGGCCGGCGCGTCACTGGAACATCCCCACTCCCAGCTCATCGCCTTGCCGATAGTGCCCGAGCGGGTGCGGGAGGAGATCGACGGCGCCCGGCAGTTTTACGATTTCAAGGAGCGCTGCATTTACTGCGACATCATCCGTGAGGAGGGCGCGGCGGGCGTGCGGCTGGTTACGGAAACAGACCGGTTCTGCGTCATCGAGCCATACGCCCCGCGGTTCCCGTTCGAGACCTGGATTCTGCCCAAGCGCCACGAATCGCACTTCGAGGACGCCGACGCCGCCACCATCGCCAACCTGGCGTGGGTGGTGAAAACCACACTTCGCAAAATCGACAAAGTGCTGGAGCAGCCGCCCTATAATTTTATTTTGCATAGCGCGCCGGTGCAGGACCCGGCGCTGGCGTATTATCACTGGCACCTGGAGATTATTCCCAAGCTCACCAAGGTGGCTGGCTTCGAGTGGGGCAGCGGGTTTTACATCAACCCCACACCACCCGAGGAGTCCGCCAAGTTTCTGCGGGACGCCGGGCTCGGATAGGGGCGAATCGGGGCCCCGCTTGCATATCAGCCGCCCGGTCTGGTATAAAGCCCTCATTGCGTAACGCCCGGGCCGGGGGGCGCCGATGCCCGAAAAGAAGAAAACGACTACCTCGAAGATGACGGAGCGGCGAGCGACCAACCTGGAATCAGCGAAGACCTCGAAGGCCGTGGAACCCGCGCGCCCAAGCGCCTCCCGGTCGGGCGCGGCCGCTGCCGCGCAAGCCGTCAACACCCAGCAGCAGCTAGCCACGTTTGAATCCGCCATTAAGCTCTTCCATGCGCGAAAATTCAAAGAAGCCCGTGAGCTCTTTATGCAGGCCGTGAAGGGGCCCGAGCGGGACGTGGCGCACCGCGCTCAGTCGCACGCGACCATGTGCGAACGTCGCTTGCAACAGGCCACGGTGAATCTGCACACGGCCGAGGATTACTACAACTACGGCATTGCCCTCCTCAATACCCGCCAGATCGACCAGGCTCGCGCCCACCTGGAACAGGCGCTCCAAATGTCACCCGATGCCGATCACGTCTTCTACGCCCTGGCCGCGGCCCAGGCTCTCTGCGGCGATGCCACAGGAGCGCACGACCATTTAAAGCGCGCCATCGAGCTGGAGCCGCGAAACCGCCTCATGGCGCGGCAGGACGCCGATTTTGGCTCCCTCGCCAGCCAAGCGCCGTTCCAGGCCTTGCTATATCCTGAGAAGAAGAACTGGTAAGTCCGTTCGGCAGCACAGTTCGACCAACACCATCATTCATGGAAGACAGTTCGCCACTTCGAGTGGTTGCGATCGGCGGAGGCACGGGCCTTTCCGCGCTGCTCCAGGGGTTGAAGCAATATGGAAAACCGGGCGAGCCCGCAGCTCTCGCGGTGGACCTCACCGCCATCGTGACCGTCACCGACGATGGCGGAAGTTCCGGCCGGCTGCGCCGCGAATTCGACGTGCTGCCGCCGGGCGATATCCGCAACTGCATGGTGGCGCTGAGCGAAGATTCGGCCTTGCTCTCGCGCCTGTTCCAGTACCGCTTTCAGTCCGGCCGCGGCTTGAAAGGCCACAGTTTTGGAAACCTCTTCTTGATGGCCCTGACGCAGATCATGGGCGATTTTACCGAGGCCGTCAAAGCCTCCTCGGAGGTGCTCAAGATTACCGGCCACATCTATCCTTCAACCAACACCAACGTGGCACTGGAAGCCACGCTGGCCAACGGCTCCACGGTGGTGGGGGAGACGCGAATTAGCCGCAGCCGCCAGAAGATTCAGTCGGTGCGCCTGTCGCCGCGAAGGGCGCGGCCGCTGCCGGCCGCTCTTTCCGCGATCGCCCAGGCTGACGTGATCACTCTTGGACCGGGCTCGCTGTTCACCAGTGTCATTCCCAACCTGCTGGTGGAAGGCATCTCCTCGGCCATCCGGCGGTCCCCCGCCGTCAAAGTGTATTTCGTGAACCTGATGTGGCAGCCGGGCGAGACGACCGACTTTCGCGCCAGCGACCACATCCGCGCCATCCACAAACACGCCGGCGGCAAGCTGCTGGACTACGCCGCGGTCAATATCCGCCCCATCCCCCTGGCAGTGAAGAAACGGTACGCGCGCGAACTGGCCCTACCGGTGGAAAACGATATTGACGCCATCTTCAAAATGGGGCTCAAGGTGATGGCCGGGAAACTGGCGCAACTCTCTCACAAAGTGCGGCACGATCCGGCGGTGACCGCCGCCCTGGTGCTCAAACTGGCCCAGGAAGGCCGGCAGCGCAGAAACAGCCAAACCTAAGGAACTCATGCAGACACCCGTTACCATCGTGATTCTGGCAGCCGGACTCGGCACCCGGATGAAGTCGCGCAAAGCCAAGGTACTGCACCGCGCCGGGGGCAAGACGCTGGTGGAGCACGTGGTGGACACCGCACTCCAGTTGGCTCCGGCCGAGCGGGTTTTCGTGGTGGTGGGCCACCAGGCGGAGGAAGTGCGCCAGACGGTCTCTCCCCAGGGTGTCCGGTTTTTCGAGCAGCGGGAACAGAAGGGCACGGGCCACGCGGTCCTGGTAGGGCGGGAACAGCTGGCTACGCTGGGCGGCTACCTTGTGATTCTCTACGGAGACTGCCCTCTGCTCCGGGCCGAGACGCTGCGCAGCCTGATCGCCCGGGCGGAAGGGGGCTCCGCGGCCGGAGTGCTGCTGACAGCGCTGATGGAGGACCCGACCGGCTACGGCCGGGTGATTCGTGACGCCCGCGGACACGTGGCAGCCATCGTCGAACAGAAGGCCGCTTCCCCCGAGCAACTCGCCGTCCGCGAAGCCAACATGGGGATTTATTGCCTGCGCGCCGATTTGTTCTGGAAGCATGCCGGCGAGATCCGCCCGGACAACCCGGCCCACGAGTATTACCTCACCGACATGGTCGAAATCCTGAACCGGGCCGGCCACTACCTGGAGGCCATCCAGGTGGCGGACGCCAAGGAAGTCCTTGGGATCAATAACCGCCAGGAGTTGGCCGAGGTGGACCGGCTGTTTCGCGACCGCAAGGTGCGCGAACTGATGCTGGGGGGCGTGACCATCGAGAAACCGGAGACGGTCACGGTGGATGCGGGGGTAACGATCGGGATGGATTCGGTGGTCGAGCCGTTCGCTCAAATCCTGGGAAACACCAAAATCGGAGAGAATTGCCGCATCGGCGCCTGCGCCATCGTTCGTGACTCGGAGCTGGCGGACGAAGTCGAAATCGGTCCGTTCACGATGGTCGGAACTTCGCGGGTCGAGCGGGGCGCGCACGTGGGGCCATTCGCGCGGCTGCGCCTGGAGAACGAAGTGGGCCCTGGCGCGCACGTCGGCAACTTCGTGGAACTGAAGAAGGCTCGCATGGGCGCGGGAGCCAAGGCCAACCACCTGGCGTATCTGGGGGACGCGCAAATCGGAGCCGCCAGCAACATCGGCGCTGGCACCATCACGTGCAATTACGACGGGACGCTCAAGCACGTGACTCGGATCGGCGAACGCGCGTTCGTGGGGAGCAACTCGACCCTGGTGGCGCCGGTCGAAATCGGCGACGGAGCCTACCTGGCCGCCGGTTCGGTGATCACCGAGCCGGTCCCAGCGGATGCGCTGGCACTGGGCCGGGCGCGCCAGACGGTCAAACCCGATTGGGCCCGGAAGAGAAGGCAGCTCGGAAAGAAATGACCAGCGGCGGCAACAACCGGCTGGTCCTGGTCGCGGGCTTCGGCGGGCTCCTCCTGCTGATGGCTTTCGCCGGCATCGACGGTCTTCAGACGCTGCAACAAATCGAAGTCTCCAACGACACCATTCGAGAGGATTTCCAGCTGCGGACCCGCGTGCTGGAGCGCATTCGCGGAGATGTGTATGTTTCCGGGACGTATGTGCGGGATTACCTACTGGAACCAGAGAGCGGCAAAGCCGAGGGGCACCGCTTCAGCCTGCTCGAAACCCGCAACGACATGGACGAGGCCCTCAGCCGGTATCGCCACCTGCTGAATGCCCAGGAGGCCGAGCCCTTTCAGGTGCTCACCGGGAAACTGGCGGCGTACTGGCACGTGTTGGAACCGGTGTTTCAATGGACCACCGAGGAGAGGCAGCGGCAGGGCTACGTTTTTTTGCGGGACGAGGTCTTTCCCCGCCGCCAGTCCATGCTGGGCATTGCCGACCAGATTCGGGACATTAACGAATCGCAGCTCGAAGAGGGACGGCGGAAGGTGGCCCAGACCTTTTCGCAGTTGCGCCGCCGCTTGATCGTGACTGTCGGACTTCTGATCGCCCTGGGGCTGCTCCTCGCCACCCTGATCACTCGCAAGATCCTCGCCCTGGAGGCCGAGACCTCGCGGCACTATGAAGAGATCGCCCACGCCCGCGCTGAGCTGAAACAACTGTCGGCCCGCCTGGTGGGTGCGCAAGAAGACGAGCGGCGCTCGATTTCGCGGGAGTTGCACGACGAAGTCGGCCAATCGCTCACCGGGGTGCTGGTGGAAATGGCGAATCTGTCGACGCTGATTCGGAGCGGGGACCTGGCGGGCGTGGAGGAAAAGGCGGCCGAGATCAAGCGCCTGATGGAGAACTCCATCGGCGTCGTGCGCAACATGGCGCTGCTGCTGCGGCCTTCGATGCTGGACGATCTCGGACTGGTGCCGGCGCTGGAATGGCAGGCCCGCGAGGTTTCCAAACGAACCGGTGTCTGGGTGACGGTGGAGGCCGACGGCGTGTCCGAAGATCTGCCGGAAGAACACAAGACCTGTGTCTACCGCATTATGCAGGAGGCCTTGCACAACTCGGTGCAACACGCCGAGGCCCGCAACGTGAAGGTTGCGGTGCGCCAGGAGGCAAACCAGCTTCTGTTGTCGGTTCAGGACGATGGGAAAGGATTTCAGGTGGAGCGGGAACGGGGCATGGGATTGCTGGGCATGCAGGAACGGGTGAGCTACCTCGGCGGCCAACTCAAGATCTATTCGGCTCCGGGACAGGGGACGGCGCTGCGGGTGACCCTGCCGCTCACCGAAACCCAGGCGCCGACGGTGCGCCAACCGGCATGAAACCCATCCGCATTCTTCTCGCCGACGACCACACGGTGGTCCGCAAGGGACTTCGGCTGCTGTTGGAAAACGAGACCGGCTTTCAGGTCATCGCCGATGCCGCCACCGGACGCGAAGCGGTTGCCCTGGCCGAACAACACCAGCCCGATGTCGTCGTGATGGACATTGCCATGCCCATTTTGAACGGCATCGAGGCCGCGCGGCAGATCGGCGCCAAGCTGCCCCACGCCGCCATCGTCTTTCTCAGCATGCACTCCGATGAAAGCTACGTACTGCGCGCGCTCAAATCCGGCGCCCGCGCGTACCTGCTGAAAGACTCCGCCGAGCAGGATCTGATCAACGCCGTCCGCGCGGTCAGCGAGGGCAAGGCGTTCTTCAGTCCCGCCATCAGCAAGATGATGGTGGAAGACTACATGCGCCAATTGGAAGAGCGCAAACTCGAAGACAGCTACGAGCTGCTCACCACGCGCGAACGGGAGATTCTGCAGCTGTTGGCCGAAGGAAAAAACAACAAGGACGTGGCCAACCTCCTCAACCTCAGCCTGTATACGGTGGAAACGCATCGCGCGAATATTTTTCAAAAACTGAACCTTCACAGCGGCGCGGAGCTGATTCTGTACGCCATTCGTAAAGGCGTGATTCGCTGATCGAACACCAACCAGCATGCTCGTTCGCTATCGGACGATGCGCGATCGCCTAGCGCCGAGCCCCGGTTCGGTCGCCGGTGATGACGCGCTGCGCCGGCCATATAGTGCCCCCGCCTTTACCGGAGGGGCTTGACAGCGCTTTCCTAGACCTCTACCCTAGTTCCCTAGGGTAGACTATGAAACGTGGCGATCAACTGCAGGGCACGCTGGAATTGCTCATCCTTAAAACGTTGGAGCGGGAGCCGAACCACGGGTTCGGGATTACGCTGCACGTGCAGACCGTCTCGGACGGGCTGCTGCGGGTGGAGGAAGGCTCGCTCTACCCTGCCCTTCACCGCCTCGATCGCGACAAACTGATCGAGGGCGAGTGGAGGCAGACGCCGAACGGCCGGCGGGCGCGGATCTATGCGCTGACGGCAGCAGGCAAGAAGCGGCTGAGGGAGGCAGAGGCCAACTGGACGACCGTGGCCAAGGGCGTGCAGCGCGTGCTGAGGGTCGTATGAAGAGAGTCTTCGCGTGGTGGAGGCGGCGGCGGAGCGAAGCGTGGCAGGAGGAGATCGACAGCCACCTGGCGCTGCGGGCGGAGTGGAACCAGGCACACGGAATTGCGCCGGAGGAGGCCCGGCGGCAGGCGCGGCGCCAATTTGGCAATTCGCTGGCGACGTTAGAGGCGGTACGCGCAGTCTACGTCCGCCCGTGGGTCGAGACTCTGGTGCAAGACTGCCGGTATGCGCTGCGCGGGTTCCGGAAGGCTCCGGCGTTCTCGGCAGTGGCGATCGCGACCATCGCGATCGGCGTGGGGGCCGCGAGCGCGGTATTCAGCGCCATCGATCCGGTGCTGTTCCGTCCCCTGCCGTATCCGAAGGACGAACAACTGGTCTCGGTCGGGTACTCGGCGCCGGTCGACAATTACGAATTCCATATTGTCAGCAGCTACCTGGATTGGCGGCAGCATCAGACGGCCTTTCAATCGCTCACGGCGATGCGGCCCGGCGGTCAGTGCGACCTGGTGGCGGGCGAGACGGTCCTGCAGCTCGGGTGTGTCGCGGTGGAAGACAATTTCCTGCAAACGTTCGGCGTGCAGCCTCTGCTGGGGCGTAGCTTCAGACCGGAAGAAGACCGGCCTCACGCGCCGACCGTTCTGCTCATTTCGTACGGGCTCTGGCAGCGAGTGTTCGGCGGAGATCCGCACATTCTGGGCCGGCTTGTGACGCTGGACGAAGAACACTCACGGATCGTTGGCGTGCTGCCGCGCGGGTTCGAAATGCCGCAACTGGGCAACCCGGACGTACTGCTGCCGGCGCGCCTGGACGACAGCTTGCCGCGTTCGGCGAATTCGAGCTCGATGCTGCGGGCCTTCGCGCGGCTTCGGGACGGCGTGACCATGGAGCAGGCGCGCGAGCAGATGCAGCCGCTGTTCGAGCAGGCGCTACGGCTGGACGTGCCAGCAGAACTGCGCTCGGAAGTGAGGCTGGTCATCCGCTCGTTGCGCGACCGGCAAATTCACGAAGTCAAGCTGGCGTCCTGGATGTTGCTGGGCGCCGTGGTGGCGCTGCTGTTGATCGCCTGCGCAAATGTCGCCAACCTGCTGCTGGCACGAGCCGCATCGCGGCGCAGGGAATTGGCGCTGCGGGCAGCGATCGGCGCCAGTGGGGCAAGGCTGGCGCGACAAATGCTGACCGAAAGCCTGGTTCTCGGGCTGGCTGGGGGAGCGGCCGGATGCGGTGTGGCGTGGGCCCTGCTCCGGTTCTCGGTGCGGCTGGCGCCGGAAGGACTGATTCGTTTGGAGCAGGCTCGAATCGATCTGCGCGTGCTGGGATTCGCGCTGGCGGTATCGATCGGATCGGCGGTTTTGTTTGGCATGGCGGCGGCGGTGGAGCGGCCGCGCGCCGAGACCCTGGCGGGCTCGCGGGCGCCAGGGATGGGACGAACGTGGTTCCGCAAAAGCCTGGTGGCCGCGCAAGTCGCCCTATCCCTGATGTTGCTGGCCGGCGCGTCTTTATTTCTACGCAGTCTGTGGAAGTTGGAGAACCAGCCGCTGGGGTTCCGGCCGGAGCGGCTGGTCACCGCGTCGTTCACGCTGCGGCGGCACCGCTACCAGCCGGCGGCGGCGCAGGCGGCGTTTTTTCGCGAACTGGAGGCGCGACTCGCCAGCATTCCCGGCGCGGGGCCGTTCGCGGTGAGCGACTCGATCCCGCCGCGCGGGTCGATGGGACGCCCGTATTCCAACATTCGGATTGCGGGGCACCGGGCGCTCGCAGCCAATGGCGGCATGGTGGCCTTCCGGCGCGTGACCCCGGGATATTTTCAAGCCTTGGGGATTTCGATTCTTGCGGGGCGGCCATTTACGGAAAGCGACCGGGCGTCGGGCGAATGGCCGGTGATCCTGAGCGCGACGCTGGCGCGGCGGATGTTCGGCAACGAGAACCCGATCGGACAGCGGATCGCGCTCGACGGCGCCGGCGCCTGGTCGATGGTGGTGGGGGTGGCCGCGGACGCGAAGAACAACGGGATTAGCGCGCCGGCAGATCCGGAATACTACCGGTTGCGCATGAACGATGGCCGAGGAGTAGGCCGCGAAGGTGTGGCGCTGTTTCGCTCCGGGCTCGACCCCGCGAGCCTGACGCTGTGGATCCGGCGCGAACTGGCAGGCCTCGATCCGACGCTTCCGGTGACGGTGGAAACAATGGAAACCCGCGTGGGCCGGTTCGCGGAGAGGCCGCGCTTTGTTGCGACGCTGGTGGCGCTATTTGCAGGCATTGGCCTGCTGCTGGCCGGAGTGGGGCTGTACGGAGTGCTGTCCTTCCTGGTGTCGCAACGGACGCAGGAGATCGGGGTGCGAATGGCTTTGGGAGCGCAGGCGCGGGACATCGCACTGCAGGTGCAGGGGTACGCCGCGGTGTGGACCGGGATCGGCGTGGTGCTGGGACTGGCCGGCGCGCTGGCTTTGACGCGAACTGTGCGCGGTCTGTTGTACGATGTCGTGCCGGGGGATCCGATTTCGCTAAGCCTTGCCGTGATGGCACTGGCGGCGATCGCGGCTCTGGCCGCGTGGATTCCGGCTCACCGGGCAGCGCGCGTGGATCCGGTGGTGGCGCTGCGCCAGCAATGACGGGCCATGTTGGGAAGCCGTGGCGCCGCCCTGCGCAAGCCGGAGGCATGCGCCACAGTGAGCGCAGAGCCCCGGTTTGGAAGGTCATGTTCACGAAGCGCTCAGGCACAGCCGGGGCCTTGATCGACCCACCCCGGCCGCTATCCCCGGCGAGTCGCCGGTGCCGCTGGCGGATGCCGGCGGCGCGGGGAAGGCTGGCTTCGCGCGCGGTGCGAATCCACCAGTTCGTAGGCGGCTAAAACGACCAGGAGCCCGGCAATGAACGGGCTGTAAATATTTTGGAAGAAGACCACTTCCAGATACACCACGCCGCCGATGCCCAAAGCCCATCCGCGAACGGCCTTCTTGCTCATATTCTAGTGCAGTGCCCCGGTTTGGTAGTCGGTAATGACCCGCTGCGCCTGGTAGTCGTACTGGGCGCTGGCGTTGGCGATTTGCGCCGAGGTCAGGTTGAGCTGGGCTTGGCTTAACTCGACAATCGAGCCCAACCCGAGGTCATAGCGGTTCTGCGCGAGGTCCTGCGCCAGTTGGGCTTGCTGCAGCAACTGCTGCGTGAGAGCGAGGCGGTCATAGGCCGCGGTGGCATTCATCCAGGCCACGCGCACGTCGCGGGTAATCCGATTCTGCAAGCCGTTGACGTCCTGGGTGGTCGCCCGCGCCTTCAACTCCGCTTCCGCCTGCCGGGCCTTGAACAATCCGCCGTTGAAGATGGGAATCGTCACGTTGACGCCCAAGGCGCCATAGCGGCCCGGCACGGCCGCATAACCGGTGGGCACGAACCCTGCCGTGCCCACGAGGCCCAGGCTGGGGTAATACAAATCGTGCTCCGCCTTCGCGAACCGCTCGTCGGCGCTCTGCTGCAGGCGCAGTCCTTTGAGCTCGGGACGATTCTGAATCGCCTGCTGGATGAGGCCGTCCACGCGGTCCGGCAACTGCTCCGGCATCGGCTCTTCACTCAAGATGAATCCGGATTGCCCTGGCAGCCCCATGGCGGTGGCAAGGTCAGCTTCCGCCGCGCTCACGTCATTCTGCGCCTGCACCTGCAGCAGCTTCGCATCGGCGAGGTTGACGCTGGCGGAGCTGACATCGAAGGTGGACTTCAACTTGCTTTCGGCGAGCGCCGTGATCTGGTCGACCACCAACTGCCGGTTCGCCACGGTCTGATCCGCGACCTTCATGACCGCTTGCGCCCGCAACAGGCCGAAATAGGCGCGGCTGGTTTCGAGCAGGATGTCGGCGCGCGTCGTCTCGGTCGCCTGATCCTGTGCATCGGCATGCAACTTGGCCATTCCCACCAGATTGCTGGTGCGACCGAAGTCCGTAATCATCTGCCCGATGGTGAGTCCGGAACCCAGCCGGTTATAGACGACGGGGTTGTTTAAACCTCCCGCGGCCAGGCGACTGCCGTTATCGGCGCCGACGCCCGTGAGGAGGCCGGCCATATTCGGCTCGAAACTGGAATGGTACTGCGCGGGAACCTGACGGGCGGCGGCGGCCGTGAGACCGGCTGAAGCGAATTGGGGATTATTCTGGATGGCCAGGCGCTGCGCCTCTGCCAGGGTCAAACGAAGCGGAGTCTGAGCGAAGCCGGAAAGGCTCGCCGCCACGAACACGGCTCCGATGGAGATCACCTTGCTCCGCATGCTCACTGAGCCTCCTTGCGTCCATAGACCAGCACATACGCCGCCGGCACCAGGAACACCGTGAGCGCCACCGATACGGCCAGGCCGCCCAGGATCGCGCGGGCCAGGGGCGCGTAGGATTCGCTGCCAGCGCCCAGTTTCAACGCCATCGGCAGCAGCCCGATGATCGTGGCGAGCGACGTCATCAGCACCGGGCGCAAGCGGACGCGGCACGCCACCGCGATGGCCTCTCGCACCGCCGACCCTTCGCTCTCCAGTTGGTGCGAAAACTCAACCATCAGGATGCTGTTGGAAACCGAGATACCCACCAGCATCAACACCCCCATCAGCGACATCACATTGAGCGTGGTGCCGGTGAAATACAGGGCGAGGATCACTCCGGTCAGTCCGGGCGGCACCGCCACCAGAATGATGACCGGATCGATGAACGAGCGGAATTGAGCCACCAGAATGAGGTAAAGCAGCACTACGGCGAGGATCAGGCCGATTTCGAAGCTGCGGAACGAGACGCGCATGCCTTGGACCATGCCGCGCAGCGTGACGCCGAGACCGTCGGGGATTTTCGTGCGGGCGATGATTCCGTCGATGGCGTCGGCAATCTTGCCAATGTCTTCGTTGAGAGGGCGGACGTAGATATCGGTCGTGCGCCGGATCTCATAGTGATCCACTTCCGTGGGCGATTTGATGCGTGTGATGTTGCTGATCATGTCGAGCCGCGTTGGCTCCGGAGCATTGGGACCGCGCAACGGAATAGCTCTTAAATCGTTCAGCGTCTTGACCTGGAGCTCGGGGTACTGCACGGTCAGCATGTAGTCGTTGCCCGTTTTCGGGTCGATCCAGTAGCTGGGCGCAATCATGCCATTGGAGGTGAGCGCGGTAATCACGTTATCCACGACCTCGCGCTGGTCCAGGCCCAGTTCGCTGGCGCGCATGCGGTTCACGTCGAGTTGCAGCGCCGGATAATCGATATCCTGCGGCGTGAACACATCGGCCACGTTAGGAATGTTGCGGATCTGATTAGACAGATTCAGGGCCAAGGCGTAGGACTTGTCCATGTCGCTACCGGCGACCTGAACATCGATCGGGGCGGGCAGGCCGAGATTCAGAACCGCGTCCACCAATCCGCCCGACTGGAAATAGGTAGTCAGCTCGGGCATTTCGGCGGCGACCTTCTCTTTGACGCGCTGCATGTAGACATAGCTGCCCACCTTGTGATCTTCTTTCAAGCTGACCTGCACAAAGGCCGTGTGCATCGCCGAGTTACTGGTATAGATGGCGGAATAATCGGGCGTGGAGCCGATGTTGGAGACGATCATCCCCATATCTCCCGGGGAGACCACCTGGCGGATGAGGCTTTCGAGCCGCGCCACTTCGTTCTCGGTGACGGCCAGCCGGGCTCCGGTCGGCGCTTTGAGATTGATGACAAACTGGCCGGCATCGGTGCGGGGAAAAAACGAAAGGCCGAGCGAGGGAAATAGCGTGAGACTCGCGACGAAGAGAACGGCAAAGCCCGCCAGAGTGGCCACGGGATGACGCAGCGTGGAGCCAACCAAGACATCGTACACCTTGAGAAATCCCTCAAAGCGCTCGTTGAACCAGACGTTGAACCGCTCTCCGAGGGAGCGGCGCTGCCGCGGATGGTCCACCGTGATGGGCTGCTCGGAGGAGGGGGTGCCGTGGTGGGACGGCGCCTTGATGAAGCGGGCGCAGAACAGAGGAACCACCGTCATGGCGACGGCGAACGAGGCAAACAAGGCCAACACCACGGTCAGGGCCAGCGCGGAGAATAGAAATTTGCTGACGCCGTACAGGAACGTTACGGGGAAAAACACAACGACGGTGGTCAGCGTGGCGGCCAGCACCGGGAGGGCGACTTCGCGGCCTCCCTTCTCCGCGGCCACCTCGGCGGATTCTCCCAACTCCAAATGCCGGTAAATGTTCTCGAGCACCACCACCGAGTTGTCGATGAGGCGGGACAAGGACAGTGCCAGCCCGCCCAGCACCATGCTGTTGATGGAACTGCCGCCCAGGGCCAGGGCGATGCCGGCGGCCAGCGCCGAAAGCGGGATGGAGAAAAAGACTGCCACCGTGGCGCGCATGCTCCCCAGAAAGATCAGGATCATGAGGCAGGTCAGGAAGAGCCCGATGGCGCCCTCGTCGAGCAGGGTCTCAATGGCCGTCTTGACGAAGGTGGATTGATCGAAGACCACATTGGTCACCAGCTCCTTGGGCACGTCGAATAAGTGCTTCAACGACTCCTTGACGCCGTTGACCACGTCGATGGTGTTGGTGTCGCCGCCCTGTTTGAGGACCGGCACATACACCGAGGGCTGGCCGTCCACGCGAACCATGTTGGTCTGAATCTGCTGCGCATCTTTGGCCACCCCGATATCGGCAACTCGTACCGGCGATTGCCCCACGGTCTTGATGGGAAGCTGGTCGATGTCATCGACGCTGCGCAGTTGGCTGTTGGTATAGATGTTGTAGTCGAGCAAGCCGAGCTGGACATCGCCCGCGGGCAGGATGAGGTTGGCGTTGTTTAGCGAGCGAACCACGTCCATCAAGCTCAACTGGTGCGCTTCCAGCTTGTAGGGATCGGTGTAGACCATGATCTGGCGGTACCGCCCTCCGAACGGCTGCGGCACGCTGGCGCCCGGTACGCTGGCGATCTGGTTGCGCACTTCATACTGCGCCAGGTCCCGCAACGATGTCTCGTTGAGGCCCTCGCCTTTGAACGTCACTAGGCAGACCGGCAGGCTGGAGGCGTCGAACTTCAAAACCACGGGGGGCAGAGTGCCTGGAGGCAGGCGGCGGAGTTGCGCCATGGCCAGGTTGGAAATGGTGGTCACGTCGGAATCGGCGTTGGTTCCGGGTTGAAAGTAGACCTTGATGACGCTGACGCCGGGAAGCGAACGCGACTCGATGTGCTCGATGCCCGCGCCCAGCTTGAAGAAGCGTTCAAAGCGGCTGGTGATATCGGTCTCAATTTGCTGGGGCGGCATGCCGGAATAGAACGTGGCAACGACGACCACCGGGATGTTAATGGCAGGGAACATGTCGATCGGCATCCGGAACACGCTGGTGACACCGATGACCGCAATGATCAGGCAGACGACAACAATGAAATAGGGATTCTTGATTGCGAAACGCGACATTTCATCTTCTTCCTTAACAGCCTTATGAGGACGCGGCCAGTGTGGTGATCTTGGTCCGAACTTCCTGGCCGGGCTGCAAGCCGGAGCGGCCGCTCAGCACCACCAGGTCGCCTTCGTTGAGGCCGGAGCGGACTTCCACGCGGTTGGCCGTCTCCAGTCCGAGTTCGATTTTACGGACTTCCACGCGGTTGTTGGGCGTGACCACCATTACCTTCCCTGAAGTCGGATTCGAAGAACTGGCATCCGACGAACTGACCTGGTCCATGTCCACGGCGATTACGGGAACCGTCAGCACGGCCTGGTGGCGGTCCAGCGTGAGATTGACCTCGGCGTACATACCGGGGATCAACACCAGGCTCGGATTCTCCACGTCGACTTCGGTGTCCATGGTGCGCGTAGCCAGCGATACTTTATCGGCAAAGCGCTTCACCTGGCCCGGAAAACTGCGGTGCAGGGTGGGAACCTGCACATCCACCTGCTGGCCGATATGCACCGTCGGCACGGCCGATTCGGGAACCGGCAGGATGAGGCGCAGCAGGCTGTTTTCGGAAACCCGCACCACCGGCATGGCTTGAGATTGCGAGGCCGTGCCCGCCTGGATCATCGAGCCTTGATCGGCATAGCGCTTGGTGATCACGCCGGTGAACGGCGCGGTGACCCGCGTATAGTCGATCAGGGTCTTGATCTTCTGTTGTTCGGCCGTGTTCACGGCCACCTGCTCATCGGCCACATCGAGCGCCGACCGGGCAGCGGACACCTGGGCTTCCGCAACCAGGTCCTTGCTATGAGCGTCGTCGATGTCCTGTTGGGCAATCAGGCCTGGTTTCTTATCGGAAGCGGCCGATAGGCGCTGAAAGGAAAGATGAGCGATGTCGTGCGCAGAATTGGCGCGCTGCAGCTCGTCTTTGGCGCGCTGCACTTCGGCATGGCTGCGCTGCAGGGAGGCATCGGCGCGGCGGAGATCGTCGGCCATTTCGGGGATCTCGAGAGTTGCCAGGAGCTGGTTGTTGCTCACCCGGTCCCCCACGTCGACGTTGATCTGCTTGATATACCCGGCGACCTTGGCCATCACGTCGACTTCCTGGTAGGGCCGGAACTCGGCCGTCAGCACCATCCCGCGCGACAGATCCTGCGCGGTGGTCCGGACCACCGCCACGGTCGGGATCTCCGCGGCGTTCGTGTTTCGCGCCTCTACATTCGCGGTTCGGGAGCACGACGGCGCCAGCACAGCGATGGCGCCAATCAGGAAACAGGGAAACAGTCGAATTACGGGTTTGTGCATGAATACCTCAGTCCGGTTGCTGAATCACCCGGCGCAGCTTCTCGGGCGAAAAATCCGGCGCCTGGCAAACTTCAATGATCCGCCGCTCGCGGGCGCGGATTTTCGCCGCCGCGGCCGGAAGCTCCGCGGCCACCTCGGCAGGGATGGAGACCACACCGTGGCAATCGGCGTACAACAGATCGCCGCTCTGGATTTTCAGGCCGAAGATCTCCACCGGGCCTCCATAGTCCACCAGGTGCGCGTACGCGTGCGAGACCGATACCGAGCGCGCGAACATCGGGAACTGCAGCGCCTGGACGCCCGGCACGTCGCGTACCGATCCGTTGGTGATGACGCCCTCGCAGCCGAACGCCTTCAGGATGGCCGCGTGCACTTCACCCACGCAGGCGGCCAGGCCTGTCCCGGAATCCAGATCCTGGATGACCGCAATCCGCGGCAGCGGCAGTCCGCCGATGGCGTCCCACCATTCCGTGCGTTCCAGGTAGCGGTTGCCGGTCATCGGCGGGTCGGCCGAACGAATCCGGCACGTGGCCGCATATCCCAGCAACGTCGGGAAGCCTCCGGTGACGCAAATTAGCCCGGGCCGTGTGAAGCCCTCGTTTCGCAGACGGACACCAAACTGCTCGATGGCGTTGGTGATCGTGCATGTGTCGAATTCACGAATTGCCTGCAAACCAACGGGCAAACCTGGGGCGGACGGGGCCGAATGATTGCGGGGATTGGAATCGCGCATGATCCGGGGGAGCGGCGCGGCTCACCCAGTTCCGATCATAAGCAATGCCCGCCGTCCTGCTAAATACCGGGATTAGGGTATTTTGCGAGGGGGCTGGCTGGATTCACGGCAGTCCGGCCTGGCAGATGGGAGGAGCGCCTCGAACTGGAGTGGTCGCGGAAGAAACTATTTGGGTCGGGGCGTGATTGCAGCTTCCGCCCGCAACCCGGACACCGGCGATCCTTGGACAAGCTTCGCCTTCCGGCACCGGTTTAGCCGCTGAATCGACGCAGGGAGGGACGGGCCCTACGCTGCGCAAAGCGCTGGCATGGTTCCCGTTTTCCGTTTCTTGCTACTGCCTCAGTGGCCGCCGCCCGCGGCGGCTGAAGACGCCTTCCGGCTCAGGAAGCACTCCCGGCAGTACACCGGGCGGCCCTGAGTGGGTTTGAACGGCACCGTGGTTTCCCGGCCGCATTGCGAGCAGCTGGTCATCGTCTCGGCTTTGGCATAGCCGCTGGACGAACCCTGACGCTTGGTCTTACAAGGCTTGCAGCGTTTCGGCTCGTTCTTAAAATTCTTGTCGTGGAAGAAGTGTTGTTCTCCCGCTGTGAATACGAAATCTGATCCGCAGTCTATACACTTGAGGACCCGGTCCTGGAAGTCCGGCATGGCGTTGCCCCGTGATCAACTTGCTGTTGGTGACGAGGCCAGCGCCCCGCCGCCCGGTTACTGAATCTCCCGGCGTGATTTCTTCCGGTTTCGTTTGCGGGCCAGCGCCTGCTTGGTCCGCTGCTTCTCCCCCGGCTTCAAGTAGAAAGAGTGGCGCTTCACCTCTTTGATGATGTCCTCTTGCTGGACCTTTCTCTTGAAGCGGCGTAGGGCGTTCTCAAGTGCCTCGCCCTCCTGAAGCTTCACTTCAGCCAAACCAACTGCACCTCCCCGTTCCGTCTGATTCCCCCCCGTGGAATCTGGCAAGATCGGATTTCACCTGAAGTGGGCCCCGGTCCCCCCAAAAAATCCTGCGCTGGGCACAGAAGGTACTGATATCATAGGTGGTTGCCGGATAAAGTCAAGCCTAAATTCGCACCGCCGCTGGGGACCAGTTGCGGGGGTGCGCTGAAACAGATTTCTTTTCAGTAACTTAGACTGAAATGGAAAATTTGATTGCGATTCTCTTAGCGGGCGGTGCGGGCGAACGCCTTTATCCGCTCACCAAAGACACCGCCAAACCGGCCGTGCCGTTCGGCGGCGCCTACCGCATCATCGACTTCACGCTGTCGAATTGTATTAACTCCGACGTCCGCAAAATCTTTGTCCTCACGCAATACAAAGCGCTGGAGCTGACCCGGCACATCCGCGACGGATGGAACATCCTTCCGGCGGAACTGGGAGAGTTCATCGAAGTCATTCCTCCGATGAAGCGCGTCCACGAGGACTGGTATCAAGGCACGGCCGACGCCGTCTTTCAGAACTTTCAGAGCATTGAAGTGGAAGCTCCGCAACAAACCCTGATCCTCTCCGGCGACCACATTTACAAGATGAATTACCGGGAGATGGTGGATTGGCACCGCCAGCACAAAGCCGACATCACCATCGCCACCATCCAAGTGCCTCCTGACGAGGCATGGCGATTCGGAATCGCCGAGATCGACCCCGACTACCGGATCGTGGGGTTCGAAGAAAAGCCGCAGCACGGCAATCCCCGCCGGTCGGTGTTCGACCCCGACACTGTCAGCGCGTCCATGGGTGTGTACGTGTTTGAAACCGAGGTGTTGCTGCGCGCGCTTCATGAAGACGCGCAAGACCCCGGCTCGGCCCACGATTTCGGCAAGAACGTGATTCCGGGCAACCTCCAGCGATCGCGGGTGATTGCTTACGATTTCCATGACATGAACGCCAAGCAGGTACGGTATTGGCGCGACGTCGGAACCCTGGACGCCTACTACGAGGCCAACATGGATCTGGTCGCGGTGGTGCCTGAGTTCAATTTGTACGACCAGCGTTGGCCCATCCGCACCAAAGTCACCCAGCAGCCGCCGGCCAAATTCGTTTTCGCGCAGGAGGGCCGGCGCATGGGAGTGGCCGTCGATTCGGTGGTGAGCGCGGGCTGCATCGTGTCCGGCGGGCGCGTGCTCCACAGTGTGCTGTCGCCGGGCGTGCGCGTGAACAGCTATTGCGAAGTGGAGTATTCCATCCTGATGCCCGGAGCGGAAATCGGCCGGTACAGCCGGATCCGCCGGGCCATTATCAATACCAATGTGAAAGTCCCGGAATCGAGCGTCATCGGCTACGATCTGGAGGCGGACCGCGCGCAGGGGCATCAAATTACCGACGCCGGCATCGTAGTGGTGTCGTAAGACGGGGCCGGAAACCGGGGACCAGAGAGGAGTCATATCTTGATCGCAATCGCGAAAGTGGTTGGCAGAGAGATTTTGGATTCGCGAGGCAATCCAACCGTCGAAGCGGATGTCTATCTGGCGGACGGCAGCATGGGACGGGCCGCGGTGCCCTCCGGCGCCTCCACCGGCGAACATGAAGCGGTGGAACTGCGCGATGGCGATGCCGCGCGCTACCTCGGCAAGGGGACGTTGAAGGCGGTTGCGCACATCAACGGCGAGATCGCCAACGCGCTGCGCGGCAAGGACGCCTCCCAACAGGCGGCCATCGACAGCGTCATGCGGGATCTGGACGGCACGCCCAACAAGGGCCGGCTGGGCGCCAACGCCATCCTCGCCGTATCGATGGCCGTGGCGCGAGCAGCCGCGCACGCTCACCACGCGCCATTGTTCCGGTATCTGGGCGGCGTCGGCGCCTGCACTCTGCCGGTTCCCATGATGAACATCATCAACGGCGGCGCGCACGCCGACAATTCGGTGGACGTGCAGGAGTTCATGATCGCTCCCTTCGGCGCCCCTAAGTTCTCCGAGGCCCTCCGCATGGGAGTGGAGGTCTTTCATACCCTGAAAAAGGTTCTCGCGAAGAAAGGATATTCCACTGCCGTGGGCGATGAAGGCGGCTTTGCGCCCAACCTCAAGTCCAACGAAGAGGCGATCGAAAGCGTGCTCGAAGCCATTAGCCAGGCCGGGTACAAGCCCGGGTCGCAGATTGGCGTGTGCCTGGACCCGGCATCCAGCGAGTATTACAAGGACGGAAAATACATTTTTAAGAAATCGGACAAGAGCCAGCGGACCTCGGAGCAGATGGTGGAGTTCTGGGCGAACTGGGTGAAGCAATATCCCGCCATTCTCTCGATTGAAGACGGCATGTCGGAGGAGGATTGGAAGGGCTGGAAACTGATGACCGACACACTGGGCGGCAAGATTCAGCTGGTGGGCGACGATATTTTCGTGACCAACCCGTCCATCTTCCAGCGGGGCATCGACCAGGGCATCGCCAATTCGATTCTCATTAAGGTCAACCAGATCGGCACCCTGACCGAAACGCTGGAAGCAATGGAAATGGCGGCTCGCGCGGGCTACACCTCAGTGGTGTCGCACCGGTCCGGAGAAACCGAAGACGCCTTTATCGCCAATCTGGTGGTAGCCACCGGAGCCGGCCAGATCAAAACCGGCTCGGCCAGCCGCACCGACCGCATCTGCAAGTACAACGAGCTGCTGCGCATCGAAGAGCTGCTCGGCTCCGCCGCGCGCTTTCTGGGCAGAAAGGCGTTCCGGCAGTGATCAAGCTCGTCTTGCTTCGTCACGGCGAAAGCGACTGGAACCGGGAGAATCGCTTCACCGGCTGGACCGATGTGGACCTTTCCGAAAAAGGCCGCGCCGAAGCTCGGGAGGCCGGGCACGTACTCCAGGCCGGCGGTTATACCTTCGACATCGCTTACACGTCTGTGCTCAAGCGGGCCATCCGCACGCTGTGGATGGTGCTCGATGGCATGGACCTGATGTGGATACCGGTGCACCGCTCCTGGCGTTTGAACGAGCGGCACTATGGCGCGCTCCAGGGTCTGAACAAGGCGGAGACAGCCGGGAAATTCGGCGAGGCGCAGGTCAAAATCTGGCGGCGGAGCTATGACATTCCGCCGCCGGAGTTGAAGCCCGATGATCCGCGCTTCCCCGGCCACGATCCGCGCTACCGCGGCCTCGCGCCTACCGAGTTGCCGCTCACGGAGTGCCTGAAGGACACGGTGGCACGCTTCCTGCCGTTTTGGCATGGGACCATCGCGCCCGCCATCCAGTCCGGCCAAAGGGTATTGATCGCCGCTCACGGCAACAGCCTCCGCGCTCTGGTCAAATACCTGGACAACGTGTCGGAGGCCGACATCGTCGAGCTGAACATCCCCACCGGCATGCCGCTGGTGTATGAACTGGATGACCAGTTGAAGCCGCTGAACCGCTACTATCTGGGCGATCCCGAGAAGGTCAAGGCGGCGATGGACGCAGTGGCGGCGCAGGGCAAGAAGAAATAGGCCGCCGCGTCAGACCAGCTTCACCACCGCCGCGCTGACGGGCTTGGCGCCGACGGGAATCATCGTAAACAGGGGCGCGTTCTTGTAGCGGCGAGCCGCCAGCGCCGCGATTCGGATAATGGCCAGGTCGCCCGACCGTTCGTTCAGCACCAGAGCATACTGCTGGTCCGGAGTGATCAGGATCTCCCGCGGCCCATCCCCAACCTGGACGACGGCCACCAGCTTGAAATCGGTGTCGATATCGAGCACCGTGACCGTATTGGTTTCCGGATTCGCCGCCAGCAGATAAGACTCCGTGACCGCCATGCCGTCGGGAGCGCGTCCGGCCAGCACCGTCTCGGCGACTTCGGTCTGGTAGGGATAAATGATGGCGATTGCATCCATGCCGGCGCCCGTCAGGAAAAGCTGCCCGTTGTCCAGGTTGTAACAGAAGCGGCGCGGCTCCAGCGGCAGCGGCAGGCGGACCACCGTCCGGCCGGTGAGCACGTCGATGGCGGTGAGACTGCGGTCCGGGCGGCTGGCGGCCAGCACCTGTTGGCCATCTGGACGGAAGCGGACACCGGTCAGTTCGACCTCAGCCGCCACGGTGCGCTCGATGGCGGCACGATCGAGCGATACCAGCGTCAGAGTGCGGGCCTGACGGCTGACAATGGCGGCTCGCCCGTCGAAGCTCAGATCGAAATCGTCGGGGGCCGCGGGCAAGTGAATCCGCCGGCCCGGCCGCAGCGAATCCAATGGAATCTCGACCAACCCGGCGGGATCTCGGAACAGGACCCAGGCCGCCGCGCCTCCTGGAGCCAGCTTCATGGAAACGGCTTCATTGCCGGCGCGCACGCGGCGGCCTACGGCGAGCGTGCCGGCGTCGATTTCATAGACGGTTCCGGCCCGAGGTCCCAGCACCAACGCCCGAGGCCGGGTGGGATGGGCCAGGACCGACGACGGCGCCGCGTCCAGCGGCACCGCCGGCAGCCGCCGAAAGGTCGTCAGATCCACCACGGCCACCGAGTGGCTGTCCTGGTTGGCGACGAAGCAATAGCCGGAATAGCCGGTCGGCTTTTTAGGGCCGCAGCCGGCGGCCGCCGCGGCGGCCAGCAGCCACGCGCGGCGAGAAACCTGCGGGGAATCCACCAACGTTCATTCTACTCCGGCGTTTCGGGAACATTGGCCTCGCGTGTTATGCTGTGAACAGCTTCCGACGCCGCGCAAGACCTTCCTTTTTAACCGGAGAGATGGCCGAGTGGTTGAAGGCGCACGCTTGGAAAGCGTGTTTAGGGGAAACTCTAACGTGGGTTCGAATCCCACTCTCTCCGCCACTCCAAAAGCCGGTTCTACGCCAAAAGCCCTCCAAGAAGCTCAACACTCGCCCCGTCCGGCTCACCATACCCAGAGGCGGAGTTTTCCCGGTTTTCTCGCTGATCCGATGGGACGAGGTCTTTCCCGGCCGATCGGAGCGAGGATGTGAGCCTGAAAATCGAGACGTCACGGATCGACGGAGAGATCCTGTTGGTGAGACTCTCGGGTAGCCTCACGCGGTGGGGGGAACAGTCGCTGGACGAGCCGTGGATCCACGACTTCCTGTGTCGGGGTGAGAAAAAACTGATCGTCGACCTGTCGGGAATCGGCCCAATGGACAGCTCCGGCGTTCAACTCCTCTACGAATGTTTTGCGGCTGCCCGGAGTGCCGGGGGTGAACTTCGATTGGTGGGTGCGAATACCCGGGTGGCTCGCCTGTTCCAGATTACGCGGCTCAACACCGTGCTGCCCTTCCACCTCACGATCGCCAGTGCCTGCGAGGGATTTCGGATGCCGGGAACCGGCCGCGCCGGGTAACGCGCCGGTCACCCGACACGGGGCGGCACTTCGCGCAACGGGCCCATCCATTCCAACTGCCGTTGGATATCGGGGTGGAGTTGATACTTGCGCCGCACCCGCGCCAGCGTCTCTCCGCGGAGGTCGATCTTCGCCAGGTCGTACTGGCCGATCCCGAGGTCGGCGCAGAACCGCAGATACCCCACCCAGGCCGGATCAATTCCCATGGTTTCGAGCGCAACCCGGTCGGCCGCAACGAAGTCCGTGGAGGCAAGGGCCAGGCGGGCCGGCACCGCGGTGCCGGATGCGGGGCCGTCGCCCTCCATACCCTCGTAGGCATCGATCACGGTCGCGCCCCAATGCGGGCGCAGCGCCTGGGCGACCAGAAAGATGTTGAAGTGCGTTTGCCGGAGGCGGTTATGGACCACGCGTTTGTCATGCCATGGCGGGCTCTGGCGGGGAGCACTGTGGAGCGGGGCTCCGAGCGCCATGTTCTTGACTGATAGCGTGGCCACCATCGCATTGTGCGTCTTGGCTACGGCGGCTCCGATGACAAAGGCGTCCGGATCGAGGAGACGCGCCGCCAACCGCACCGGCGCGGCGTGCAGGTCGGAATCTAACACCGAAATGATCTCGTACTTCCCTTCCCGGTTGAGGTCGACCAGTTCGACGTGTTGCGCGCGGCGTTCCGCGGCCAGCCGGTTGTATCCAAACGAGTCAAAGGCATCCATGGTGTCGCCGGCGGAAGATTCGGCGATAAAGACCGGCCCCCGGAACCGGGGCTCCAGATAATCGAGGATCCCCTGGATGGCCTCCGCGTGGCTGGCCGCCAGTTGGTTGGTGGTCGAAACGAAGTTGGGCTTGATGACCACGGACTTCCGATTCTTGAGACGCGGGCCAATCTCCCCGTCAATGGCCGCCAGCGCCGCGGACACGTTCTTTCGGCGGCTCTCCCCTTTGACCAGCGACACTACCGGGCGCCGCTCCCCAGGGACCGCCGTCTGCGCCAGCAACGGGCGCGACGCGGGGGACAAGGCGGCCCACTGCAGGAGCGTGCGTCGTGAAAAAAGGCTCGGCATCGAGTCCTCCTGAATATTATCGGATTTTAGAACCTTTCATTCTCTTATTAAACGTAATGATAACTCCCCGTGATTCGTTCCGGAATCTCCAGGGCCCAGCCCCGGCCCCTCAGGGGCGCGCCGTATCATTGTGTATTGGATCGGCCGGCGCCACGCGTGAAGGAACATCCCCTGAAAGAACGGATCATCGACGGATTTCGAAGGATCTACCCGGCCTCGCCGAAACCGCGGGTGTTCCGCGCTCCGGGGCGGGTCAATCTGATCGGCGAGCACACCGACTACAACCTGGGGTTTGTGTGCCCGGCGGCTCTGGAACTGGCTTGCTTCGTGGCGGCGGCACCGAACCCGGCCGGTAGGCTGCGGGTCTATTCGGAGAATCGGGAGGAACTGCGGGAGTGGCCGGTCTCCGATTTGCCCGAATGCCGGCCCGCCGGGAACTGGACGGACTACGCCATCGGCGTCGCGCAGCAGTTGCTGCGGGCGAATCACGCCATCGAGGCGCTCGATCTCTACGTCTTCAGCACCGTTCCCACCGGATCGGGTTTGAGTTCGTCCGCCGCCCTGGAAGTCTCGACCGCGCTGGCGCTGCTCGGCGGCCGCGCCCTCGCGCCGCTGGAACTGGCGCTCCTGGCGCAGCGCGCAGAAAACGAGTTCGTCGGCATGCCTTGCGGGATCATGGATCCGTACGTCTCGGTTTTCGGCCGCGATCTTTCCGCTGTGAAGATCGATTGCCGCGATCTCGGGAACATCATCGTGCCGATTCCGGAGTCTGTCGAGATCCTGGCCGTCAACTCGATGGTGAAGCATGAACTGGGCCAGTCCGCCTACCGCGAGCGAGTTCGTGAATGCGCCTCGGCCGTGGAAGCGATGCGGAGCCGGCATCCGCATGTGACCACGCTCCGTGACGCCGATCTGGAAATGGTCCACGAGCTGGGCTCCGGGCCGCCGGCGCTGCTCCAACGGGCGAGGCATGTGGTCAGCGAGAACCTCCGCGTCAACCGATGGGTCGAAGCGGCCGCCGCCGGCGACCTCGCGAACATGGGGGCGCTCTTCGTGGAGTCGCATCGCAGCCTTCAAAACGATTACCAGGTCAGCTGCCCGGAGTTGGACTTTCTGGTTGACACCGCCCTCACGCTTCCGGGCGTGTGGGGTGCAAGAATGACGGGAGGCGGTTTTGGCGGGTGTACTGTAAACCTGGTGGAACCCCGGCACGTTGCCGCTTTCCGCGAGGGCATCGCGGCGGCCTACCGGGATCGATTCGGGATCGTAGCGGAGATTCACTCTTGCCGTCCTTCCGCAGGAGCCGGCGAGATATGAACGCGCCGCCGGCGGGATGCGGAGATCGGACAAAGGCATGATGGACTGGATGGAGTTTCCGCACCGGCGTTGGAACCCCCTCACCGGCGACTGGGTCCTGGTATCGCCGCAGCGAACCCGGCGGCCCTGGCAAGGCCGGGTGGAGCCGGCGCCTGCCCAATCGCAGCCGGCCTTTGACCCGCAGTGCTATCTCTGTCCGGGGAACCACAGGACGGGTGGAGCGAAGAACCCGATCTATACCGGCGCCTTTGTTTTCGATAACGATTTTGCAGCCCTCCTCCCCGGCGCCGCACCTTTGGAATTCGACCGTGGGCGATTGTTGGCGGCACGAGCCGAGCGCGGAATCTGCCGCGTGGTCTGCTTCTCACCCGACCATAGCCTGACCCTGCCGCGCATGGGAGTGGCGGAGATTCGCGGCGTGGTGGACACGTGGATCGAGCAGTGCCGGGAATTGAGCCGCCGGCCCGAGATCGGATATGTGCAGATCTTCGAGAATCGCGGAGAACTGATGGGTTGCAGCAATCCACATCCGCACGGCCAGATCTGGGCGGGCGAAACGCTTCCCACCGTGTGGCGGAAGGAACAAGCCGCGCAAGCCGAATACCGCTCCACGCGGGGCGCCTGTCTGCTGTGCGACTATCTGGCGCTGGAACGGCAATCCGAGCGCGTCGTGTGCGAAAACGACTCGTTTGTGGCGCTGGTTCCCTTCTGGGCGGTGTGGCCGTTTGAAATCCTGATGGTCAGCCGGCGCCACTGCCCCAGCCTCGAGACCCTCGCCGATGCCGAACAGAACGACTTATCCGAAATCATGAAGCAGATCACCATCCGCTACGACAACCTGTTCGAAACCTCGTTCCCCTACACCATGGGTTTCCACCAACGCCCCACCGATGGCGCCGCGCATGAGGAGTGGCATCTACATGCCCACTACTGCCCGCCCCTGCTGCGCTCGGCCACGATCCCGAAGTTCATGGTCGGCTATGAATTGTTGGCCGAGCCCCAACGCGATCTCACCCCCGAGTCCGCCGCCGCGCGGCTACGCGAACTCTCTCCCCGGCATTACCTGGATTCGCGGTAACTCTTCGGTCCAACGTGTGGAACTGCGCTGCCGTCAGCTCACCCGGCCTGGCATTCCGCGGCGGCGCCGGCCCGCGGATCGTTTGCCCCGCGCCGGGCGCGTCGTCTCCGCCACCACCCGGTCGAAGGCCGCTAGCAGTTCTTCCCGCCGCGAGTAGGGGCCGGGCGTGTACGCGCGCGACTGAATTCCCAGTTGCGATTGTTCCACGATATGCCAGTCTTCCCGGTTGGTCCGGTCCCAGAACTCCACGGCATCGCTGGCGTCGAAGCCGGCCTGCACCGTCTCCGCCTCTGCAAAATACCACTCACAGATGATTTGCGTGTGGTCCACCGCCCTCGGCCAGAGGGTGTGGATCAGCATGTAGTCGGGGTGCAGCGCCAGCAGCAGATTCGGATAGATCGCATAGTAGTGAACCTGCTTGCGCTGCGCCGCAGTCAGACCGGGCAGGTAGGCGCGGTGTCTGCGGCCATCGGCGGTCATGGTTTCGGCCGAACCGCTGAACGCCATGGCGCCGCCGATATAGGTGGGCTGCGGCTTGTCATTGTGGGCGCCCAGATAATCCGTCAGGTTGTTGAGACCGGGGTGCACCAGCGGGCAGTGCAGGCATTCGTTGTAGTTCAGCACCACCAGCTTCCAGTTGCCCTTCACCTCGTAAACGATGCGATGCCCCAGGCGCAGATCCGCCATGCCCCACGCCGCGAACCGCCGCGGCAACCCGGCCAGTTGCCGCGCCAGTGGTTTCGGTTGGCGGCCCAGGTGAACGAAGACGTGGCCGTCCCAGACATCCACGGCGGGCGCTTGCAACGGATAGTCCTCGCGCGCGAACGCCACTCCTTCCATGTGCGGCGCACCGAGAAGGCGCCCATCCAAACCGTACGTCCAACCGTGATACGGGCACTGGATGCGACCGCCGAACCGCCCTGCTGTCGCCTCGCAGAGCCGCGTTCCGCGATGGCGGCAGACGTTGTAAAAGGCCCGCACCGCGCCCGCCGAATCCCGGACCACGATCAAGCTTTCTCCCGCGATCTCCCGCAAGAAATAATCGCCGGGCTCCGGAATGGTATCAGCCCTCCCCACGCAGATCCATTGCCCGCAGAAGAAGCGCTCCAGTTCTTCAGTAAACCGCCGCGGGTCGGTGTAATAGCGCGCCGGCAGCGTCTTGGCTCTCCTCGTCACAGTGCCATGGTACCGCCGGCCGGGCACGCGGGCCGGCGGACGGCGTCGGGCGGTCGCGTGGCCTTACGGGCGGGCCGGGCGGTTTTCGATCAGCCGGTCCAATTTCGCTACCAAATCGTGCGGATCGATCGGCTTGGATACGTAATCGTCCATCCCGGCATCGAGGCAGCGCTCGCGGTATCCCACCGTGGCGTGCGCCGTGAGGGCGACGATGGGAATGTGGGCTCCGGCTTCATGCTCGCCCTCACGGATGCGCGTAGTGGCTTCGAGCCCGTCCAGGCCGGGCATCTGAACGTCCATCAGAATCGCGTCGAATCGTTGTCGATCGAGGGCCTGGAGCGCCTTCCGGCCGTCCTCCGCGAGGGTGACCGAACATCCCAGCTTCTCCAGAATCCGCGTAATCAGGAGTTGGTTCACCCGGTGATCCTCTGCCACCAGAACGTTCCACCCCCTCGGCTCCCATGGGCATGGCGCTGGCGCCTCTTCGGACTCGCGCCCGTTTCTGGCCGCCGGTTCCTGGCCGAGCGCCGCCTGGATAGCTTCAACCAATTCGAACGGGCCGATCGGCTTTACCAGAAGGCTCGTCTGGTCCTGTTCTTGCAGGCGCCGCTGGCTGGAAACCGACGTGAGCATCATGACGGTCGCCGGGCGGGGACTGGTGTTCTCCCAGATTTTGCGGGCCACGGCATAGCCGTCCATGTCGCGCAATTCGGAGTCGATCAGAGCCAAGGGGAACGGCTGCCCCATGGCCTGCGCCTGGTCTGCCGCGGCCAGCGCCTGTTGACCGGTGCTTACGGTCGTGGGTTTCATTCCCCAGCCCGAGAGAAACTCGCCGAGCAGCCGAAGGCTGGTCTCACCGCCGTCGGCCACCAAGACGGGCATTCCCGCCGCAACCGCCGGCGCCACGGTGCGGGGCGCTCGCAGGGAAGATTCGGGGGGCAGCGCGAACCTCGCCGTAAAATGAAAAATGCTTCCCCGCCCGGGCTGGCTGTCGAGCCAGATCCGTCCGCCAAACAGCCGCACCAGTTGCGAAGCGATGGCCAGACCTAAGCCCGAGCCGCCCTGGCTGCGCGTGATCGAGTCGTCCACCTGCACGAACGCATGAAAGATCCGCTCCTGGTCTTTCGGTTCGATTCCGATCCCCGTATCGCTCACCGAAAAGTGCAGCATCGCGTCGCGGTCCGAGGCGCGGTCGACTTCAATGCGCAGCACGATCTCCCCGCGCTCCGTGAATTTGATCGCGTTCCCAACCAGATTCCAGAGGATCTGCCGCAACCGGCCCGGATCGCACACCACCCATTCGGAAACCTCCGGCCTGACATCGAAGACCACCTCCAGGTGCTTCTGGTGGGCGCGCACCGCCAGGGCTTTGACGGTGTCGGTCAGGCCGGCCCGCAGCGGGAAAGCGACGTTGCACAACTCCACTTGGCCCGCTTCGACTTTGCTCAGGTCCAGAATGTCGTTGACCACCGCCAAAAGCGAGTCGGCGGAATGTTTCACCATTTCCAGGTAATCGCGCTGCTCGTGAGTGAGCTGCGTTTCCAGGGCGAGTTCGGTCATTCCGACGATACCGTTCATGGGCGTCCGGATTTCGTGGCTCATCCGGGCGAGAAATTCGCTCTTGGCACGGCTCGCCGCCTTCGCGGCTTCTTTCGCCTGGACGGCGCGCAGATCGACGAAGCTCTCGAGCAGGATGCTTCGGCCTCCTCGCTCGACCGCCGACACCGTTTTCAGTACCGGGATGCTGGCCCCTCCGCCCGCCAGTAACTGGCGTTCCGTCTGATCGACGGACTGCCCCAGGTCTGTAATGGGGCAGCGCCCGTACTCCGCCGGGCAGATGAACCCATGACAGATGCTGCCCACCACGTCCTCACAGGTCCTTCCCGACAACTGCGCCGCTGCGGGGTTCAGGTCCAGAATCCGATGATTCGCCGCGTCCACCGTGATGATGCCCACCGGCAGGAGGTTCAGCAGCGTCTTCAGATATTGTTCGTTCTCCGCCAGCCGGGTCTTGGCGGCGTCGCCCTCCGCCAGAAGCGCGGAGGCCCGGGCACGCGCTTCACTCAGCCTCTCGACCTCAGCCGAGAGCCGCTCATTCTCCGTCCGGAGCCGCTCGCTGAGGTCCCGCAGCGCCCGCCACTCCGCCCCGCCTTGCCGCCGTCCGTCCTGAATGTTTCCCACCCCTACCCCTGCCTCTACGGTGGCCCCTGGACTAGATGAGGTCGCTCTACCGCGCTCCCGCTGGCACAATAATCCGGTGCGCCCGTCTAAGGACCTTATCGGATGAGAGCCCCTCTGAGTTGAGTGCCAGCACGAATTTCGAGTGGTTGTGGCGGGCTCTTCGGGGGGAGCGAGGCCGGCAACGGCAGAGCGGGCTTCCTGGCCGCAATGACCGGACCGGCCCCGCCATCGCCTCGACATTCCGCACACCCGCATCGGGGCCGCAAGCCCCTGCCCGCTCGCGGATGGCGCGGCCGCTCAGTTGAAATGGGCCGCGTTCAGCTCCGCGAAGTGCGCCTGCTCGGGCGGCAAATCTTCCAGCACGAATACGGAATTGGTCGGGCACACCGGGATGCACGCGCCGCAGTCGATGCACTCCACCGGGTTCACGTACAGATGGGGAGCTGCGTCAAAGCCGGGCTCATCCTTTTTGGGATGAATGCAATCCACCGGACACGCCGCCACGCACAATTCATCCTTGGTACAGGTATCCACGATTACGTAGGCCATACGCCACCGAAGTAGCAATTCCACAGCCAGCCTCTAACCAAAAGAAAATAAGAGGTAAATCTCAACAACGGACCTCCGTGGGGTGAGGGATTTCACGCAGCGCTCCCACGCTACACTGGCTCTCATGAAGATCGAAACCCGCGCTGTCCACGCCGGCCGCCACGTCGACCCCGCCACCGGCGCCGTTAGTCCGCCCATTCACCTCTCCACCACCTTCGAGCGGAGCCCCGAGGGCAGCTACCCGCGCGGCTTCAGCTATTCCCGCGATGGCAATCCGAATCGCCTGATGCTGCAGCAGTGTCTCGCCGATCTCGAGGGCGGAAAAGAAGCCCTGATGTTCGCCTCCGGCCTGGCCGTGGCCACCGCCCTGCTTCAGGGCCTGGAGCCGGGCGACCACATCCTTGCGCCCGACGACGTCTACTGGGCCTTGCGCGAAGTCATCGGCGGCGTCTTTGGCAAGTTCGGCTTCGAGACCACCTATGTGGATATGACCCGGCCCGATGACCTCCGCGCCGCGCTCCGCCCGAATACGCGGCTGATCTGGGTGGAAACACCCTCCAATCCTCTGATGAAGATTACCGACCTGGCGGCCATCGCGGAGATCGCTCGCCGTCACAAGAACGCCATCACGGTCTGCGACGGCACCTTCGCCACTCCCATCCTGCAGCAGCCGCTCGATTGCGGCATCGACATGGTGACCCACTCCACCACCAAATACCTCTCCGGCCACAGCGACGTGGTGGGCGGCGTGCTCATCGCCCGTCATGAGAATTACCTGTTTGAGCGTGCCCGGCGCGCCCAGACCTACGGCGGCGCCGTGCCTTCTCCGTTCGATTGCTGGCTGACGCTGCGCGGCATCGAGACCCTACCCTATCGCATGCGGGCACACACGGAACACGCGCAGCGGCTGGCGCTCCACCTGCGGAGCCACCTCAAGGTGGAGGCCGTCCATTATCCGGGATTACCGAATCACCCCGGACATGCGGTCGCCGCACGCCAGATGTCCGGCTTCGGCGGCATGCTCTCGTTCCAGGTGCGCGGCGATCGCGAGGCGGCCATGGCGGTGGCGGCGCGCTGCCGCTTGTTTCTCCGCGCCACCAGCCTGGGCGGCCCGCACAGCCTCATCGAGCACCGCGCCTCCATCGAAGGGCCGCGGACGCGAACCCCGCAGAACCTGCTCCGCGTCTCGGTGGGACTGGAACACCCCGACGATCTGATTGCCGACCTCAGTCAGGCAATTGGATGACGCGGCGGCCGCCGAGCGACGTGCGGAATCCGTAGATTGCCAGCAGAGCCAGCAGGACCAGCGGCACCACGGTCGTTCCCGCATACCAGGCCGAGAAGTCGAGCGTATGCGGCAACAGCAGAATGTCCTCGACCACGGAACTGACAATCGCCGCGATCAAACCGAATCGCAGAATCACGAGGGCCAGGATTGCCACAGTGGCGATCCCGAAGGAGAGATCGACCCATTGAGTCAGGCCCTGGGCCATGGAAATCCCGCCGAAAATGACGACGACCCCCGCTACCGCGAGCCATTCCTTGCGCAGCACGACGCGGAGAACGAAGAGCAAAAAGAACACCAGCAGAGTGCCGACCAGTTCATTACTCAGCAGACTCATCACCCGTCCGCTGATGGAGCTTACCCCGAGCAGAGCCGAGAGATCGGGAAGCAGAGGCGGCTTGGAGGCGCTCCTCACCGCCGAATGGACCAGGTCCAAGATGCCCATGGCCGAGCCAATTCCCACCGAATACAGCAGATCGCGCCCCACCAGCGGATCGCGCAAGCCCTTCACTGCATACCGGCTCCAGGAAATCATGGTCTGCGGCCAGCGCCGCCGCACCCACGGCTCCAATGCCAGATACAGCACCCAGACCACTCCCCCGTTGATCGCGGCGTTCCCCGTCACCACTTTCCAAAATGTGTTGGTCTCGTCGAGTGTGCCCACATGATGAGCGGTCAGGAAGGCGCTGCCGGCATATCCGGCCCAGCACCACGCGCCAAGCTTGGTGGCGCCGCGCAGGTCCACTTTGCGCGCCCGGAAATTCAGCCACGCCAGAATCACCGCGGCCAGAAGTACGGAGTAGATCACAGCCACCTGCGTAACCTGTCCCGCGCTGGCCGGAGCCCCGCCGCGCCCCGGCGCGGTCCACGGGCCGATGAACCGGAACGAGACCGGCCGCCCGCGCCACGCCGCGGCTTCCACTCTCTGACCATCCCCCGTCCACGCCGCGCGCTGATCCCAATTCGCGAGCGGCGTCCACTGCGGCTCGGTTGGTTGAAAATGGGCCATGTCCATCCCGGCCGCCTGGAAGAGCCGGTTCCACTCGAACGAGCCGGCGGGCGCCGGCGCTTCTACTTGCGGAGGAACCGCCTCCAGGTATCGCAACTTCCCGTCCGGATTCAGGCGCAGGCGGAGCATCATGGGCCGTTCCATCGGCGGGTCGATAAAGCTCACCGCCACGTTAAAGTTGCGTTGGGCGACCAGGGGTGTCGGGCTCTCGCGGTACCAGAACGTGATCTCGGGCGGCTCCCCGGCCGCCGGGTTCTTCCAGCGCCCGGCCGCTTCCGCCCGCTGCTTGGTCAAATAATTGTTGTACGCATCATCGTAAGAGAAGCCCCAGGAACGGTCCGCGGGGCGCGCCGTGTAGCCGAGGCTCTGCAGCATCGTGCGCGCATCGCGCGCCAGGGCTTCCGGAGAGTTGTCCAGCCGAATCAGTTCCGTCATTTGCTGCGAAGGAGAAAATACGGCCACCGCAATCAGCGCCGCCAGCGCCGCCGCCAGGCAGATGACCGCCAGTTTGGGGGGCAGACCTTCGGTCTCGCCGGCAGCCGCCACCAGTTCCGGCGAAGGTGTCTCCCCCGCGGCCAGCGCCGCCGCCAGCGGATCGCCGCCGGGCAATGCCGCCGCAATGGCCAGCGCGGACGCCGGCCGCTGTTTCGGATCCGGAGACAGACAGCGAAGAATCACGCGCTCCACCGCCGGGTCCAGCTCTTTCACCAGCGTGGTGATGCTGGGCGGCGCGCCGCGTTGCTGAAGTTCCATGAGCTCGACCATCGTGGCCGCCTCGAACGCGCGCTTGCCTGTGAACAGTTCGTACAAGACCAGCCCTAGGGCATACAGATCGCTCTTGACGGTGACTTCGATTCCAGCCAGCTGTTCCGGCGACATATAGGCTGGAGTGCCGCTGCGCACATCGCCCTGTAACTGGTCGCTGAGGCCGGCCAGGCCGAAGTCCATGATGACCACCTGGCCGCGGCCATCGATCATGACGTTGGCCGGCTTCAGATCGCGGTGCAGCACTCCGCGCTCGTGAGCCGCCGCCAGCCCGGCGCACAGCTTGCGCGCCGTCTCCGCCGCCTTGTCGACGGGTAGCCGGCCGATGCGGCGCAACAGCGACCCCAGATCTTCGCCGTCGACGAACTCCATCGAGATGTAGTGCTGGCCTTCCACCTGGCCGATGTCGTAGACGCGGCAGACGTTGGGATGGGTCACCTGGCGGGCGACGCGCACCTCGTTGTAGAACCGCGCCAGGGCCCGATCGTCGCGAGACAGGCGCTCGGGCAAGAACTTGAGCGCCACCGCCTGGCCGAGCGTGAGGTCGGTGGCCCGATACACTTCTCCCATCCCGCCGCGGCCCAGCAGTCCGGCAATGCGGTAACGGCCAGCCAGCACGGTGCCCGGCAGAAAGCGCCCTTCATCCACGATGGCCGAGGAACTGAGGCTCGGGACCGACGCCGGCATCATCTCGGTTTCCGCCGAGGTGGCGTCCAGCGCCGCGGCGCACCACGAACAGAATTTGCCGCCCGCGTTGTCGCGCGCACACGATGGACATTTGACGGTCATTTCCGGGTCCAACCATTGTGCCAATGCCGGCTCCTTGGCACAAGGCCGCGGCATCGATAATTTCGCCCACCCTTTGACTTCGGCTCCGGATTCTGGTCTACTGAACTTGGCTACTGATTGCGCTTAATTCGGACAGACTTCATTTCGCTTCCCTGCCCTCCGGGCCTCCGGCCTCAACCTGTGCATTCCTCTGAAGTGCTCGCATAATTTTCATGTATCCTGGCAGAAATTTCCCGCCGCGCCGGCCGAACCGCAGAGAAAACGTGAATGAGTTGATTCGCGCGCGCGAAGTCCGCGCCGTCTTTCCGGATGGCACCGCCGAAGTCATGCCCACCGCTGCCGCTCTGCGCAGAGCGCAGGAGCTGGGGTTGGACCTGGTTCTGGTGGCTCCCACCGCCGTTCCTCCCGTGGCCAAGGCCGTCGACTACGGCCACTATCAGTACGAGCAGAAGAAAAAGCAGCACGACGCCAAGAAGAAACAACACGTGGTCCAGGTAAAAGAACTGAAGTTCCGCCCCAATACCGACGACCACGACTACGATTTCAAGAAGAACCACGCCATTCGCTTTCTCCAGGAAGGCAATCGCGTAAAAGCCGTGGTCCAGTTCCGCGGCCGCGAAATCGCCCATACCGACCTCGGCAAGAAGCTCCTCATGCGTTTTGCCGAAGACCTCGCCACCCACGGCAGTGTCGAAGGTATGCCTCGCCTCGAAGGACGCAACGCACACATCCTCATCAGCCCGACCAAGTCCGGAGCCAAGGCCCCCGAGAAGGCTTCCCCGCCCCAAACTCCGCCCGCCCACAATTAAGGTCGGCGACTTTAACCAACCGGACCTCATAACCCATTTGTTTCCAACCTGTTAAACGAAAGCTAATAGTCCGTTAATAGGGAATTCACCCCACTCGCTGTACTAATCAATACCCTATAAAAGTACTAGGGATGACCCTACTATCGATCTGCTCGTTGATGCAGCTTCGGTTACACTTGCGGTTCGGATAGCCAAGGGTACTAGAAAGGACCATGACCATGGGCCGTATGCTGTACCTGTCTAGTCCGGACGGACTCCGATGGAGGTCCCGCATACATGTTGTTGAAGGAGCTGCTCACCATGCGACGTCTGCTTCAAAGTAAGTTGGCCGTAACCGATATCGTTCTGCTCTTGGGGATGGCCTTGGCCGCGAGCTTGCTGCAAGGTCCGGCGGCGGTTTCAGTGGCTTCCGGCCCGACTCTGCCACCCCAGCCCTGGGAGAACATCCAGCTCGCCTCCGGCCCGACTCTGCCGCCTCAGCCCTGGGAGAACATCCAGCTCGC
>JAIQFS010000023.1:0-63394 GCA_020073145.1 Terriglobia bacterium | reverse complement strand
TCCAGCTCGCCTCCGGCCCGACTCTGCCGCCCCAGCCCTGGGAGAACATCCAGCTCGCCTCCGGCCCGACTCTGCCGCCTCAGCCCTGGGAGAACATCCAGCTCGCCTCCGGCCCGACTCTGCCGCCTCAGCCCTGGGAGAACATCCAGCTTGCCTCCGGCCCGACTCTGCCGCCCCAGCCCTGGGAGAACATCCAGCTCGCCGCCTGATTTTTCGAGCATCCATCGGGCACTCAGCCTAGAATTGAAGTTGGATGCGAGTCGCCCTGCAATACATCAGCTGGCTGGTCGGGTTCCCGCTGAACCTGCTGGTGATCGCGACGCTGCTCCGGGGAGCCTACCGCCGGTTTCCTTTCGTTCTGGCCTACTCTATCGCTCTGTTTCTCACCGGCGTGGTGGAGGTTGCCGCCTATGCAGGCTACTTTTCCGGGGCGCGGATGGCTTTTACCCGAGCCCGATACTACTGGGTTGACGAAGGGATCCGACAAGGCCTGTTGTTTGCGGTGGTCATCAGCCTGCTGTATCAGGCAACCAGCGGAGTCCGTGCGCGAGCTCTGGTTCGGACGGCCCTGATCGCCGGCGCCATCCTGGTCGCCAGCATTTCGTTCCTGGTGCATTACGATAGCCAAGCTGCCATCAGCCGGTGGCTTACTTTGTGGTCCCGCGACCTGAACTTCAGTTCCGCGCTCCTGGACCTGGCCTTGTGGGGTTTGCTCGTGGCCGCTCGCAAGTACGACTGGGCAGTGCTGATGTTGAGCGGCGCTTTGGGGATTCAGTTTACCGGGGAAGCGATCGGGCAGGCTCTGCGCAACCAGTTTCCTTCGAATACCGTGGTGGCCGACATCATTAATATTGGCGCCAATTGGGCATGTCCCTACATTTGGTGGCAAGTGTTCCGCGGGTCGCCCGCCCCAAAAGCTTCGATTCCGGCTGGAAGTCCAAACTCCTAAAGAAAGAGCCGCCCGACCGCAGGCGGCTCTTTCTCTGTACGCCACATATCATCCTCGGCGATCATCGCGAAACCGGTCACCGGTTTGGCTGCGCGGCGACCCGGTCGGCAGCTCCGGAGGTTGTCGAGCCGGAGTTGGACCCAGCCAACGAGGCGGTGGCTTGATCGGCCGTGAATATTTTCACTTCTACTCGCCGGTTCTTCGCACGGGCATCCCGAGTCCGGCCTTCGTCCACCGGCTTCTGTTCGCCCAGCCCGACCATGTGGATGCGGTAGATGGGCACATCGTGCGATCCCACCAAATACTCCACGACGGCGTCGGCCCGCCGCCGGCTGAGGGTCTCGTTATACTGCTCGGAGCCGGTCTTATCGGTGTAGCCCTCAACGGCGATGAAGAACCGTTTGTCGGCCTTCAGGTCGTCGGCTAGTTTATCGAGATCCTGCCGGGCTTCGGGGGTTAAAGAGTGCTTGTCAAACCCGAAGGCCACGCTCACGGAGCTCTGCATCTTGTAGTCGTCCAGGTTGGCAACCACGGCCCGCAAGCCATCCAACCCCTGGCGGTTCTGATCGGAAGCCTGCACCGCCTGATCGGCGCGCGTCCGGGCTTCACCCGCATGCTGGTCGGCGGTTTGCGCATGTTGATCGGCGGTCGCGGCGCGTTCCTGGGCCGCGCTGATGCCGCTCTGGGCCCGATCATCCACCTGCTTTACTTGCGTGCGTGTCTCTTCGATCGACTGGCCGTTGCGTGTGGTTTGCTCACCGACCTGATCGACCTTCGCCTGGATCGGCATCGTCGTGTTGCGAACATACTTCTTCGTTGCGCAACCGCTGGCGAGCATGCCGGCGGTGGCGACAAGAGCGGTTGCGAGAAATGCTTTCATGTTGAAAACCCTCTGCCACCGACAATGCAATCCGGCAACCGTTTTAGCTAAGTATGCGGTTTCAGGGCAGAATGCCCGCCATGACAGCCTAACGAGGCCATTAGCGAATGTAAGGTTTACGCGCGCCGGGACTTTTGGGTGAGATTTCGGTTAGGCGCAGGGCGCGCCTTGGCTGCCTGCCGATAACCGGGGAGATCCCAGGCCACGTTCTCGTAAATCTCGCCTTCGGGGTCGAAATCAAGAGGCCAAAATTCGCGTCTGGTCATAATCACCTTCCTGATTCGAGAGTGGAGGGGCTACAGCTTCATTATACCAGCACTCCTAATGCCCTATAAGTAATTGATAAATATATAGTTATTTTCATAAAGGCCCATGAAAGGGGCGTTTCGGCGACCGGCGCCAAGGGCCCGGCGACGCATTCGGCTCCGGCGCGCCGCGTTCCGAATAAGCCATTGACACTACCGGTGGCCCATGTACAATCCAGAATGGCAGGCGAATTTGACAACGGAAGTGTCGCAGAATGTTTAAAGCCAGGAAGCTCCGTCCGCCCACGAGTTCGGAAACACAGGGCTACAACAGCAGCGAGGTGGCGCGGATCTGCGGAGTCAGCCTCCGCCAGTTGCAGTGGTGGGACGAGCGCAGCGTCGTTTCACCGCGCCAGGACGGGCACAAGCGGATTTACATGCCGGAAGAAGTGGTGGAGATCTCCGTGATCGCGGAACTGCGCCGCAAGGGGTTCTCGCTGCAGAAGATCCGGCGCGTGCTGCGCTTCCTGCAAAAAGACATGGGCAAGCGCCTCAGCGAGGCGTTGTCCGCCACGGCCGAGATGCACTTGCTCACCGACGGAAAGTCCATTTACCTGGAAGAAACGCCCGACCGCATCATCGATCTGCTGAAGAATGCGCGGCAGCCCATGTTCCTGGTTTCGGTGACCGACCAGGTGAAACGCCTGAGCAGCATCGCGGAACGCAAGCCGGCCCGGTCGGAGACGGCTGGGTTGGCCCGCAAAGTTCGAGCGGTCTGATTCAGCGGGCTCTCGATCCGGAAAGCACCGTCAGACCGAAGCCACCGCACACCACCAGGACTAATCCCGCGTAGGAGTACGGGCTGTATTGGTGGAGCAACGCGGTGCTGTTGCTGGCGCCCTCCGTCACGGCCCGGCGAAGGGCCGGCGAGATGAGCAGGAAGCCGGCCGCGAAAACGCCGATACCGAGCAGACGGGTCATGGTTCGCCGATTCCATCTTGCCGGGAGTGGACCGCCAGCAAAAGTCCTACTAGTACTAGGATAGTACTGATGGTTAATCGGCTAGTGCGGCGGGGCCCTCCGGATAACCCGGGTCCTTACCGGATGAGCGCCTGTAATCCAAAGCACCAATTCGACTTATAGGGCTGTAGCCAAGGGTCAGACCTTGCGCAGCTTGGTCACGCGGCCTATTTCGACCCACTCGGCCACGAAAATATTGCCTTCATGGTCAAAGATTGCACCGTGCGGATTGACGAACTGGCCGGGAATGAACTTGCTGCGATCCTCGGTGGTCCGAGGCGGGTTGTTGGGACCTTGGCCCATATGAACGATTACTTTATTGTCCTTGTCGAGCAGGGTCACCGGACCGGACAGGTCGGGGATCACAATCGAGCCCTTGCGTTCATGGAAATGGCAGGGCTGCACAGTGCCTTCAACAATATCGATGGGCTTGTCATCCAGCGTATAGCGGACGATGCGGCGATTGCCTCGATCCGCGACCAGCAGAATCGGCTTGGCGGGGTCACGCAGATCCACCATGTTGCCGTGCGGATTGTTCATGGAATCGATCGGCGCGTTGACGGGACCGCGGGGGGGACCACCGCCACGCCGGCCACCGCCCGGAACCGCGCCCGGAGCGCCACCCTGCGCTTGTGCCGGAGGGCCGCCGGGACCTGCACCCGGACCGCCTCGGCCTCTGCCGGCGGGACCTTGGCCCGGAGGCGGGCCACCGAAGGTGTTCAGCAGCTTCGGAAAATGTCCCTGCTGGCTGTAGTGGAACATGTAATAGGAGCCGTAGCCGTCGCCCACCCAGAAATCCATGTTGGGCGCGATGGCAAAGTTGGTGGGCCGGTAGTTTAGGCCCGCCGCACCGCCGGGGCCCGTCGAACCGGGTCCTTTCTGGTAGATGGGCGAGTCCTGGGGATAGCCCATGGTCCAGACTTCCTCACCCTTCATGGTGCGCTTGGTGATGATGCCGTGCTTCTCATCGCAGAAGTAGAGATATTCGGTCTTCCCTTCCTTGGTGAGGTGCATGCCGTGCGCACCGCCGCGGAACATGGCGCCGAAGGAGCGGACAAACTTTCCCTTATGATCGAAAACGACGACGGCATCGGGGCTCTCACTGGTCTTGTGGACGGTGTGATGAATGTAGATGTGGCCTTGAGAATCTTCGGCCACGCTATGGGTGTTGCCGTACTTGATGCGGGACGGCAATTCGCCCCAGTCATGAATGCACTCGTATTGGTGATCGCCCTCGCCCAGGATGGGGTTTTTGGTGCCCGACTTCTTCTCCCCGCCAAGAATGATCGGTCCTGCAGCCACGGCCCCGGCAGCCGCCAAAAAATTGCGTCGCGTTGTTTCCATCAGAAGCTCCTTTCCCCAGCCCAGAACGCGGCCACCAACCCGAAATTCGTAGGACCGCGCTCTCTGTGCATCATATTGAGCCCCGTTCTCTGGTGTCAAGCCGCCGCGCTATGGTAGGAAGAAGACTGCGGATGGCCCAGACCACTCACAAGACCCTGATCTTCGACATGGGCAAGGTTCTCATCGCCTTTGACTTTCAACTCGGCTACCAGGCGATCGCTCGATTCTGCCCGCATCCGGAGGCTGAGATCCGGCGCCGCATCAAGGCGACGGGGCTGGTGGAACTCCTGGAAAAGGGACTGATCGAGCCGCGTGACTTCGTGCGGCGTCTGTCGGAGGCGCTGGACCTGCAGCTGGACTACGAGGGGTTCCGCCGGGTGTGGGGCTCGATCTTCACGGGCCAACTGATTCCCGACCGCGTGTTGGAGTCGCTGGCGGCCCGCTACCGCCTGCTCCTGCTCTCCAACACGAACTTGATCCACTTCGAGACCATCCGCGAGAACTACACCCTCCTGCGACACTTCCACGATCTGGTGCTGTCCTACGAGGTTCACGCCATGAAGCCGGAACCGGAGATCTATCTTGCGGCGATCGAGCGGGCGGGGTGCCGGCCGGAGGAATGCTTTTATGCCGACGACATCGGAGAGTTCGTGGCGGCAGCGCAGCGGGAGGGGATCGACGCGGTCCAGTTCGAATCGCCGGAGCAACTGGAACAGGACATGAAGGCCCGGGGAATTCTCTGGCAGGCCTAAAAAAAACCGGGCGTCCGAAGACGCCCGGTGTGAGGAGCACCTGTGATCCGCTCGGAGATGATCACAGGAGTGGAGGAGTCCGTTACGCCAGCAGCCCCCCATGTCCTAAGCCGGCCACTTCCCAGCCCGTCACATGGTACCGGGCCAGCAGCGGGGGCAGAATCAGATCGACGACGTTCGGCTTGGCCGACCGGAAGCAACCTGGCGCGGAGAGGATCGGAACCTCGTCCTTGTAGGCCATCAGCAACAGGTTGCCAGGTTCCACCGGGGCCAGGAAGCGCTCCACCTGGGAGCCCACCTTGAGCATGGCCTGACCGATAATGTCCTCGGGCCCGGCCGGGGCGGTGGTGGAGGCCACGAGGATGACGCAGGGTTTAGACCGCAACAAGTGTTGCATGCAGCGGGCCACCGATTGCTCATCCTCCGTGCAGGCCATAGCGAAATTGGCATTCACGCCGAAACGCTCGAGACGCTGGCGCATGATGTTCTCGAACAACTGGCGGGCGCGCTCGCCGCTGAGCGGATCGGTGTAGAGCACTCCGATACTGGGCGTCCGCACGGGCCGCGCCTGGAGGATCGGGCCCCGCTCCTTCAGAATGCCGATGACGGCTTCCAACTGGTCTTTGGCGACGGCGAAGGGCGCACTCTTGACGGTGGCGATACGCTGGCCGGTCACGGCATAGGCAAAGTTCAGGGAAGTGGCGATCACGACGCTCGAGGTGCAGTTGATCTGCTTGAGCAGTTCGTCATCCACCAGCACGCAGCAGTTTTCGGTGGCCAGCAGGTTGGCGCGGCCGCCGGCCGCCAGGCGGATTTCGAAACTGCCGCAACCCATCTCGCTGGCAACGGCGCAGACAGCATCATCCTCGCCGATTTCGCCTTCTTCCAACTCGGTGACCCAAATGGACTCCAAGCCTTCGGACTCCAGGACACGGATGTCTTCGTCGCTGATGACATGGCCTTTGGCCAGCAGCTTCTTTCCCCCTGGCCGGAAAACCGTGCAACATAGGATCCTGCCAGTTGAGGATTTCACGTCAACCGTTTGCGCTCTCATGGGAACCTCACAAGAAGTTGTAGGATCTGAATCATCCTTTAGGATTTGATTATCCTCAACCTCAGTGTACATCCTATTTTCGTACATCCGTGTCCTTTTTTGAACAGGCTTGTTGTGATTCTCTTCGGTCTTTTGAGGGGTGTAGGGAATCCCCCCTTTTGAGGGGATTCTCTACACGGGACGGGGCGTGGGGAGCTGGATGAACTGGTCGGACTCAGAGGGAGTTGCGGAACGAACCCATTTTTCCGGCTGAGGCTCGGCCCACCGGTCGGGCCGGAGAATCCGGATGACGGCAATTTCGTCGCAGGCCTGAAACTTGGGACAGCGCAGACAGTCCTTCCAGGCCTTTAGTGGCAGAAGGCCGCGTTCGATCTCATGAAAGTCGATCCTGCTGAAGAAATCAACAACGTAAGTAAAAGCAAAGACGGCATCCAATCCATAGTCCTGGGCTTCGGCGACCAAGGCCTCGACCAGCTTTCGGCCCGCGCCCTGGGTTTTGGCTTGTTCGGCCACCGCCAGCGAGCGGATCTCGCCGACCGTGGGGCTATAGAAGTGGAGAGCGCCGCAACCGAGCCATTCGGAGCCCCGAGTGACCACGGTGAAATCGCGGATGGCTTCCGACATTTCGAATTCGGTGCGCGGCAGCATGATTCCCCGGGCCGCGTAACCGTTGATCAACTCGAGGATGGCGGGGATGTCGGTCATGCCGGCTTTGCGCACCGTCAAGCCAGCGGCAGCCGCCGGGCGTTCCACAAAGGCATCCGTCTTCACGCCGCTGATCATGCAGCCCTCCCTTCGCCGAGCACCATGCGAGTGCCGACGGCCTCGCCCGCCAGGATGCGTTCCAGGACACTGTGGGCGGCGCCCGGCGCGATCCGCACCTGCTCGACTCCGGCGCGCAACGCCGCCAGTGCCGCATTCAGCTTGGCGAGCATGCCGCCGGTGGCCACGCCATCGGCGATGAGCCGCTCACTCTGGGCGGCGGTCAAAACGGTCTGCACCTGGCGGGATTGATCGAGCACGCCTTCGACATCCGTCAGGAAAATCAACTGGCACGCGCCAAAGGCGGCGGCACAGGCGACAGCCATCTGGTCGGCGTTGACGTTGTAGACCTGGCCTTGGCGGTCGCCGGCAACGCACGCCACCACCGGCACATATTGGTGCGCGGTGAGCAGATGGAGCAGAGCGGGATCGGATTGGGTGACGCGGCCGACGGCGCCCAAAGCCGGATCCATGGGCTCGGCTTCGGCCAGGAACGCGTCGATGCCGGAGAGTCCCACGGCGCGCGCGCCGGCGCGATTCACGCTGGCCACCAATTCGTGATTGACGCTGCCGGCGAAGACCTTGAGCACGGCATCGACGGTTTCGGGCGTAGTGACGCGCAGGCCGTTGACGAACCGGCTCTCGATGCCGCGCTCGGCCAGATAGCGGGTCATCTGCTTGCCGCCGCCGTGAACCACCACCAAGGCGATCCCGCGGGAACGGGCCGCGGCGATCTGCGCAGCCAGGCGGTCGCGCGATTCCGGCGCATCCAACAACGAGCCGCCGAGCTTGACCAGCACCTTGGCAGAATCGTTCACAGCAGGCCCTCGGTTTCCGGGAGTCCGAGCATCAGGTTCATGTTCTGCACGGCCTGGCCGGCGGCACCCTTGACCAGGTTGTCGATGGCGCTCACCACCACGGCACGGCCGGTGGAGGCATCGAGCGTGACTCCGAGATCGCAGAAGTTGGTGCGAGCCACGCCCCGCAGGTCGGGCACATGCCCGGGGTTGAAGAGACGAATGAAGGGCTCGGCGGCGTAGCGCTTTTCGTAAATGCGCAAGAGATCCCCGGCGCTGGGGACGCCGGGGGCACGAAAGTAGATGGTTTCGAGAATGCCGCGGTCGAGCGGCAGCAGCTGCGCGGTGAAGCTGAATTCGCGCTCCTCGAGGCTGCAAATCTGCAGCACTTCCGGCACATGGCGGTGCTTGAGGATGGAGTAGGCCGAGAAATTCTCGGTGACCTCGCAAAAACTGGTTTTGGGCGTGGGCTTGTTGCCCGCGCCGCTGACGCCGGATTTGGCATCGCAGACGATGCCGGCCGCGCGGTCGACCACGCCGGCTTCCAGCAGGGGCCGGAGGGCAAGGTTGGCGGCAGTGGGGTAGCAACCCGGATTGGCAACCAGGCGGGCCTGCGGAATGCGGTCGCGGCAAAACTCGGGCAACCCGTAAGCCGCTTCGGCCAGCAACGCGGGCTGGGTGTGCGCCACCTTGTACCAGGCCGTGTAATTCTCGGGAGTGCGCAGGCGGAAGGCTCCGCTGAGATCGATCACGCGCGCTCCCGCGCCGAGCATGGCCGGCGCCAACTCCATGGAGACTTCGGGCGGCGTGGCGAGGAAAACGAGCGCGATTCCTTCGGCGCGCACGGCCTCGGGCGTGCACGAATACTGCGCCAGCGGTTTGCGGTGGCGGATGGCGGCCCTCGACGCGCGGTCCTCCCGGTGCTCCAGGAGGACGGGCTCGACGGCGGGATGGCGGGACAAGATCCGCACCAGTTCCGCGCCGCTGTAGCCGGTAAATCCGACGATGCCGAGACGGGGCTTGGCCGACATGGTTATTTATTCGTTGCTATGAATAAATATAACACGGATCGGGGCGTGGTTGTTTCCTGAGGTTGTGCGAAAGTAATCTGCCCAAGAGCCCGTTACCACGACGGAGCCGGTAGCACCCTGGAACGATTCGATGGAGCTGGAACCTCACCCGGCGATCGGTGGTTTGCCGTGTCCGTTGCTGCCCCGCTGCAGGGACCGGACCAGCACTTGCAACTGGCGGCCGGTTTCGCGCTGCGATGCCGCCAGTTCGCGCTGCGACGCGGCTAGGCGCCGCTGTGATTCCATCATGCTATTCCGCATCTTCGTCCCTGTCAGGACGAGCTTGCGAATGGCCGCAACCTCGCGGTCGTGTTTGGCGAGGCGGTCTTTGGTCGTGAGCTGCGGCACGCTGCTCTTAGTTTAGTCGAAGGCAGGCGCGGATGAACGGACAGGACTGGCCCTGGCCGGGACTACGCCACGCTCTTCCTACGCAAGGCCAGAAGAGCCCCCAGGCATCCCGAGATCAGGCCGAAGATACCGGGCTCCGGCACATTCGAAAGCGCCATCGAGTAGTCCAGTCCGTAGCCGGTGCCGTCCTTCTGCCAGACCGTGAATTCCAAGGTATTGGTGCCGTCATGCAGCAGCGAAGCGTCGATCCCCATGATGCCGGTGGTGTCTGATTGACAGCCGATGGGGACATCGGCGCAGCGGGAATAGGAGTACGGATAGAGTCCCGTATAATCCGCCACCGCGGCAAACAACTGCACACCGTTCAGCCAAACATCCGCCGTGTCGTCGGCCATCACCTGCAGGAGGCCGCTGTAGGAAGCGGAATTTGTAAGGGTGAACGTATGGAAGAAGCTCACGGAGTCGCCGTTGCAGATCAGATAGCCGGCTCCGCACGGATCCTGGCCGCTAGGAGTGGGCGAGTAGTTGTCAACGAAGGAAATCCATTGAGAAGCGCCGATGGCCGGGGCCCACGCCGGATGCGGCGGAGTCAGAACCACGTTGGCCTCGCCCAACGGAACGGCTCCGTTGACCCCGGTATTGTATTGGGTACCGTTGCCTCCGGGACCGCTCTGGATGAGCACAGTGTCGGCCCGCAGACCTCCCACGGCCAGAACGGCCCAGACACACGTCGATACGACTGTTCTTTTCACTTGAAGCTCCCAGCATCGAGTGGCAGGATCACCGCGCCGCCGAACTCGTGAGTACAGAATAGGTCGTATGTCCGGCGGATCGCAAGATCGGTTGTACTAACGAATGCGGCCCTTCGTACTAACGTTACGGGTCAACGGCGGAGGGACAGGCGCAGGGCTGATAGGGCCGCCATCCAAGTGACTCGCGCCCTCTTGAACGGCTAAACTGAGCACATGAAATGCAGAAGACCGATAACCTCTGTGGCGCTCGTGGTTTTCGCAGGGGCCACCGCACGCGAATACTATCATCCAGGAACACCATGCCCGTCGAGATCCTGCGTCGAGAACATGGCCACGTTACCCCAATCGGAGCACTCGCACAACCACAGCGAGTCTTCCGAGACCGATGAATGGTATCCGAGCCTCAGCGTGGGGAGTGGCAACAACAACAACACGACTGGCGGAATCCTGGCGCGTACCTCCAATGCAGTTTGAGCCGCCATGCGCCTTGAACCTCCGATGATATTTCGTCATAGGGAGCGAAGCACGGTATCATCCGGCAACGGCGCCAGCGCATGGATGATGGCCGGATACCGTGGGCCGAAGTCCTTGTGATTGTATCTGGGATGCGGCTGATTCTGGAACTTCAACAAGGCCCAAAAAGCACACACCGTGCGGCTCGCCAGAGGCGGCGGATATTGCAATTTACCTCTCAGCGAGGCCGCCGGGTGGCTGGAGCGGACGTTCACCCTCGGGTTTAAGTCAGGGCGACGCCAGGACCCTTGGTACCGAGCCGATGAGACGGGTCACCGGCCGCCAGAATGGCGCCGCGAGCCAGTTCGGACCTACATTCCACCGAAGCCATAGACAATGCCTCCGCCGACACGGATGTTGTTCTGTGTGACTCGTGACGGAAGGCCGTGACGGGTAAGGACGTAATCGACAGATGGGCGAAGTGCCCAATTGCGGGCAATTCTCACCTGAACCCCTCCGCCAAACACCGCGGCCAAGCTGTTTTGCGAAAGGCTCCCCGAAACTGAATAACCAGACCCACTGAATGAAGCGCCTTCTGTGAGACGGTCTACACCGAACAAGGCGTGAAAGAATACGGGCCTGAAGCTAATCCTGGGGCCTGCGGCCAGAATGTAGTCATGGTAGCCTGCACCAAAACCAGGGACGTTGAGGGCAGTCTTGTAGTAGCCGCTCACATCGCCTTCGACACCAAACAGGTTGTTCACGTTCACCAGGGCCGAGCTTTCCCAGCCATTGAAGCTCGACCGCGTGCCGTCGCTGTTGTCCGCATTCGCGTAGGAGTAGCCGCCAAAAATCTCTGCCCGATGAATCTCCGATGTGAACCCCTCGGACGCCGGGCGTGCTTTCTGTTGGTTAGCGCCACCCGTTGCGAATCTCGGCCGCTCCGCGATGCGGGGCGTAGGCACGGCACTCCCGATCTGCTGCGGCTCCAGTGGGTTTGTCTGGACAGGTGCTGCTGCCACAGGGGGCACACCGTTGAGCCGCAGTGCCATGGCTTTAATGATTTCCTCGGGCACTTTGGCTTGGCCCAAGGCGATCAGATCGCCAGGCAGCAACCCGAACTGGAAGGCATCTGTGGAGCGAATGGTCTTGATGACAATCTCAGATGGGACACCCGCCTGAACCATCTTGATGATGTTCTCGTTCGTTAACGGTTCGGCGGCGATCAGGACAACGACCAGCGCTGTGAGGGCCAGCAGAATTCTAATTGATTTCATAACTCCGAGAATGAACCCATTAGATGTGGCTATTCAAGACCAGCGGTTGAGTGCCGGTACTTGACCTGAAGGTAGGGAATATTCCGGGCGGGCTGAGATAGGGCTAACTTGCGGCTGCAGTCATAGCCCCAACTTCCCCGCGCTGTTCTCCCGAGCCAGGCTCCCCTGCTGGATGTACCTCCCAGCGTCTGCACCGACCGATGTCCGGTCTGCCGCATGATACTGCGCTCGGCTTTGTACTAATGTTACAGGCAAGTTTGGAGGCGCCGGGGGGACAGGATCGATCGCCGCGGTCGCGGGTTCCGCCGCGCAGCGGGTGTGTTGGTTGAAGTCTGGTGCGGGCGAATGGACTTGAACCATCACTCCCTTTCGGGAACCAGAACCTAAATCTGGCGCGTCTGCCAATTTCGCCACGCCCGCAGCGGTGGACGGACTTGTCCGAATTATAGCCCATCCGTCAGGGCGCCTCCCGGCGCGGCTTCCAGCCGAAATTCCGAATTTTCACCAAACTTGTCCCGTCCGGCTACGTATATTCCCCATATGGGCTTCAACGGTATGCGTGCGGGCCTCCTCGGGGTGGCCGCCTCGGTAGTGCTGATCGGACAGACGGCGCCGGCGCGGCCGGAATTCGAGGTGGCTTCCATCAAAGCATCGCCTCCCGGCGCGATCAACACGGTGAATGTCGGCATCCACATCGACGGCTCGCAGGTCCGGTGCGGGTCTCTTTCCATCAAGGACTACCTGGGCATCGCCTACCGTCTGAAGAACTACCAGATTTCCGGGCCGGAGTGGATCGCGTCGGAACGCTTCGATATCAACGCCAGGCTGCCCGCGGGGTCGGTCGGCAAAGAGATCCCGGAAATGTTGCAGGCGCTCTTCGAGCAACGCTTCCAGATGAAGACGCACGGCGAGAGCAAGGACCTGCCTGTATATGGCCTGATCGTGGGCAAAAGCGGGGTGAAGATGCAGGAAGCGCCGCCCGATCCTCCCTCGGAAAACCCCGGAGGCGGCGTCAACGTCTCCGCCAGCGGACAGGCCAACGGCGTGAATATCAACTATGGCAACGGCTCTTCCTTCGCGTTCGGCAACAACCGGCTGGAGGGCAGAAAGTTGTCAGCCACCCTGCTGGCGGATACGCTGGCCCGGTTTGCCGACCGCCCGGTGATCGACCTGACGAAACTCACGGCCAATTACGACTTCGTGCTGGAGTTCACCCCGGAGGATTACCGCGCCATGATGATCCGGTCGGCGATCGCGGCGGGGGTCACGCTGCCTCCCCAAGCGCTGCAACTTGCCGAGGCAGCCTCGCTGGATTCCCTGTTCAATGCGGTGGAGAAGCTGGGGCTGAAGCTGGAGGCGCGCAAAGCGCCGGTGGACACGCTGGTGATCGATCGGATGGAGAAGACGCCGACGGAAAATTGATATGGAGCCGCAGAAACGCTCCGAGGAAATCCGGGCTCAGGTGTTGTGGCCGACAGCGCGCTTGAGGGGGTTGCGCAGGGCGAAGATGGCGGCACCCGCGGCCACGGCCAGGACGGCGATCATCGCGAAGTACGCTTCCTTCGACATTTTTTCGTAAAACGTTCCCAAATAGCCGGTCAGGTAGTTGCCGAAGAAGTTCGAGAAATACCACATGCCCATCAGCATGCTCACCAAGCGAGCCGGAGCCACCTTGGTTACCAGGCTCTGGCCGATCGGGCTGAGATACAACTCGCCCAGAGTGTAGACGAGGGTACAACTCACCAGCCACATGAAGTTGATGCGTTGATCGGGGCGCAGTCCGGCGGTGATGTAGATCAGGGGTAAGAAGGAGAGGCCCAGGCCGGTGCAGCCCATGGCCATCTTGGTGACGCTGGGCGGCTCGGCGCCGCGGCGCGACTGCCAGCTCCAGAACAGGTTCAAAAACGGAGTCAGGGTAAAGATGAAGAGGGGATTGACGGCCTGGAACCAGGTTGACGGCATCTCAAACCCGAAGATGTGCCAATCGGTGTTGCGGTCGGCGAACAGCTGCATGGTGTTGCCCTGCTGCTCGTAGACGGCCCAGAAGACGATATTCAGCAGCATGAGCACGATCAGGCCGCCGATGGCCTTCCACTCCATGGGGGTGAGCGGGGCGTGTTCGACCTTGGCCTGGCGGGAACGGGTCAACTCGTCGGTGGCGAGGAAGCGCTGGCCCCACAGATAGAAGATGATGCCGAAGATCATGCCGACGCCCGCGGACTCAAACCCGTAGCGCCAGCCGTACACCTGGCCGAGCGTTCCGCACACCAGGGGGGCGATGAAGGCTCCCAGATTGACGCCCATGTAATAGATGGTGAAGGCGCGGTCGCGGCGCGGGTCGCCTTGCGGATAAAGACTGCCCACCTGGGTGGCCAGGTTGGGCTTGAAGCAGCCGTTTCCGAGGATCAGGAAAAAGAGGCCGGGGAGGAACATGGATTCGGCGGCCAGCAAGAACTGTCCGATGGCCATGAGGATTCCGCCGATCACGACGCATTTGCGCTGTCCGAGGACGCGGTCGGCGAGCATGCCGCCGAAGAAGGGCGTGAAATAAACGAAGGCTGTATAGAGGCCGTAGATCTGGGAAGAGAGCGGCTGGACGGCCAGGGGGCCGAACACGGCCTCAAGGCCGTGCTGCAGGGTCATGAATCCCAAAACGTGGCCGGCACCGGAATGGACGCGCGGGATCAGGTAATCGATCATGTACAGCACCAGCAGCGCGCGCATGCCGTAATACGAAACCCGCTCCCACATCTCGGTGAAGAACAGGACGAACAGGCCGGAGGGATGGCCGAGGATGGTCTTTTGGGAGCGAACGGTGTCCACCGGGGCGGGGCTGGCTGCGGATCGATTGGTCTGGCTCAAAAGCGCACCCACCGAGAGTGTATCAGGTGACAGCGGTGACGCGGTTGAAGCCTTCGGCGGTGGAAGGCGGGACCAATTTGGCGGCCATCTTGGCCAGCACGTCGTCGGGCACCACGCGGTGGCGAGCAGCGTTGCGCTCGCAACAGACCTCGAGCGGCACGTCGAAGAAGACGGCCTCCACCTCGCAGCCGTAGGATTTGCCGATGGCAAGATAGGGCTGCCGTTCCTCGGGGGTCAAGTGGGTGGCATCGAGATAGGTCACGGGGCGGCCGAGCGCCAGGCGGTGGCGGAGTAGATAGCGCAGGGTCTGGAAGACCCGGTCGTGGAGGGTCTGGTCGGTTTCGTCGTCGGCCAGGAGCTTTCGGACGGCGTCGGAAGAGAGCGCGGTGACGCCGAGCCGCTCCAGGTACGTGGACTTCCCCGAACCCGGCAGGCCGACCAATACCACGATGCGCATCAGCGAATAGCATAACCTGGAGACGTGCCGCGGGATTGGGAAGAGCGCTACGCCGACGCCGAAGCCTTGGATTTCACGCCGTCGCCGCTGCTGGCGGAAGTGGTGGAGTTGGTGCCGCCCGGGCGTGCGCTCGATGTGGCGTGCGGGGCCGGGCGCAATGCGCTCTATCTGGCCGGCTTGGGGTGGAACGTGGTGGCGGTGGATGGCTCGGCGGCGGCGATCCGGATTGTGCGGGAGCGGTCCGCGGCGGCGGGGTTCTCGATCGACGCGCGAGTGGCCGATCTGGAAGCGGGCGGGTTCGCCATCGAGCCGGCGGGCTACGATTTGATCTGCGATTTTTTCTACCTGGAGCGCGCCCTGTTCCCGCCGATGCGCGAGGGGGTCCGGCCGGGCGGCCTGTTCGCCTCCGAGATCCATCTCCAAGACGACCAGCCGCACCGCTTCGTGCTCGAACCCGGCGAATTGCGTCGCGAATTTGAAGGGTGGAAGATCCTCTATTATTCCGAATCCGCGAGGGGCGGCCGCAGCCGGCCGTCGGCGTCGATTCTGGCGCGGCGGGCGTAGCTTTAGTTGGACAATCCGGCAGCCGCCAGGGCACCACGGATCAACACGAAAACGCCCCAGGGCAGGACCACGGCGAATAGCGCGCCGCCGAAGGAAAGGCGCTTGCCGCCGGCCGCCTTCAACCCTACCGCCATCAGCAGGATCACCCAGATGTTGAAGATATCCAGCGAACTGGCCAGGGTATAGAGGAACTTCGACGCCTTGTCCGGATCCATAAACGCGCCGGGATTGGAAGCGAACGAGTTCTGGAGGTCGAACTGATCGGGCGGCTTCAGGTACATCACGACGATGGAGAGCGCGGAGAAGATCACGCGCGGCAGCCAGGCGTAGGCCATGACCGCAAACACCTGGGCAAACCGGATGGGGGCGCCCAGCAGTCCTTTGATGATTCCCAATACGATGCCCCCCAGGATCAGCCAGATGAAGGCCGGCGCCAGGATGGCGCTGGCATAGGAACCGATGGGGACAATCCGCATCTGTAGATTGAACGCCTGCTGGCGCTGCTCGGCGGTGAGTTGCTGCATGCGGGCGTTGTTGTCGAGCAGCCGGTGCAGGTACCCTTCCCAGCCCACGTGGGTGTTAAAGGCATAAATCAGGGCCATCGCGGACACGATCGTGACCAGCATGGGGATCAGAAAGGTCGGCCGCCCGGCGATGTCCTCAAACGTCCTCTTGGGATCGAAGAAAACTCCCGTCAGGCGCGAGAACTGGCCCATCTGGGGGCGTTCGGAATCGAGAGCGGGAACAGCGTCGGTTGCCATAAGCGAAGGAGTACGGACATTATATGTCTTTTGTTCCGTGAATTGAGGCGTTGGTGACCATGGCCGGGCGGCTGAAGGACTGCCCCACAGCAGCGCCCAAACTCCCGGGAACAAATGGGGTATGCTCTGCGTATCCCCGGAATCGAGGAAGGATTATGCGCGCTCTCTTATTCGCTCCAGCCCTGCTGGCCGGCCTGCTCAGCCTGACCGGCTGCGAGATCGATGATTTCGGCTCTTTCGGACGGTACAGCAAGGATTTCCATGAAAGCCATGCGCTCAAGGCGGGCGGAAGACTTTCGATCGAGACCTTCAACGGGTCGGTGGAACTCTCCGGATGGGACCAGGAAATGGTGGACATCAGCGGGACCAAGGTGGGGCCCAGCCCACAAGCCGCGGATGATCTGAAGATCCAGACCGACAGCAGCCCCGATTCGCTATCCATCCGCGCGGTGCGGCCTTCGGAACGCCGGGGAAACTGGGGGGTGCGGTTCGTGGTGAAGATGCCGAGGCGGGCGGTGCTCGACCTGATCAAGACCAGCAACGGGCAGATCCACATTATGGACGGCACCGGTCCGGGCCGTTTCCGAAGCTCCAATGGGGCGATCCGGATTGAGGGATTCGAGGGAAGCGTGGACGCGCAGACGTCCAACGGCCCGGTGGAACTGGCAGACGTCAAGGGCGAAGTGGTGGCGCGGACTTCGAATGGGCGCATCCACGCCGACAACCTCAGTGGGGCGCTGCAAGCCAACACGTCCAACGGCGGCATCACGGCCAACCTGGCGGCCTCGGTGGCGACCGACCGGCCGCTGCACCTGGAAACCTCCAACAGCGGAGTGGACATCACGCTGCCGGCGAAGTTCAATAACGACGTGCGAATCAGCACGAGCAACGGGCCCATCACGCTTCATATCCCCTCGGAACTCAATGCGCGAGTGCAGGCGCGGACCAACAATGCGTCCATCAACTCCGATTTCGAAGTGCGAATGCAGGGTGAATTCAACAAGAATCACATGGACGGCATGATTGGCACGGGCGGCCCGCTGTTCGACCTCAGCACGTCCAACGGCGGCATCCGGCTGTTGAAGATGTAGGAACACGCCGCATCGGCCGAGCAGGTGGGCGGTCCTCGCGGCCTTGCGATGGGCTAGACTGTATTGAATCCATCGCATGCCGCTTTCCCCAGGTGAGAAACTCGGGCCGTATGAAATTGTCGCGCCCATCGGCAAGGGCGGCATGGGTGAGGTGTATCGCGCGCGCGATCCGCGGCTGAATCGGGATGTCGCGATCAAAATTTCCAACGCCCAGTTTACCGAGCGGTTCGCCCGCGAAGCCCGCGCCATCGCGGCGCTCAACCATACCAACATCTGCCACCTCTACGATGTAGGCCCGGACTATCTGGTGCTGGAATACGTCGAAGGCGAGGACCTGCGCGGTCCGCTGGATTTCGACGAAGCGCTCCCCCTCATCCAGCAGTTGATCGACGGCATCGAAGCGGCGCACGACCGGAATCTCATCCATCGCGACCTGAAGCCGGCCAACATCAAGGTCACTCCGGACGGCGTGGTCAAGATTCTGGATTTCGGGCTGGCAAAGGCGATGGATCCGCAGCTTTCGAACGATGGCAGCCCGGACAATTCTCCCACGCTCACCGTGGGGTCGACGCAGGCGGGAACGATTCTCGGAACGGCCGCATACATGGCGCCGGAGCAAGCCAAGGGCAAGGCGGCGGACAAGCGGTCGGACATCTGGTCATTTGGCGTGATTCTCCACGAACTCCTGACCGGCCGGCGATTATTCCCCGGTGACACGGCCGTCGAGATTCTCGGGGCGGTTTTGAACCGGGACGCTGACATCTGCGCCGCGCCGCGACGGGTACACACGCTGCTCGGTTGGTGTCTGGAAAAGGATCGCAAACAGCGACTGGCGTCGATCAGCGACGCGAGACGGATGCTGACGGGCGATGGGTCGGCGGCGGAGCCGTCCACTGCGGCGCCCGCTGCGTCATCGCGGTCGGCCAGATTGTCCTGGATCGCGGCGGGACTACTGGCGGTGGCCGCGGCCGGCGCCTCCTGGATCGCGTGGACGGCGACGCGGCCTCGCGAGCAACCGGCGCGGCGCCTCGATCTTGACCTGGGGCCCGACCGGACCGTGCGTTCCGGGTTCACCGCCGACGTGGTCCTCTCACCGGACGGTGAGCGGCTGGCCTATGTGTCGCAGAATCGGCTCTTCACCCGCCGGCTGGATCAGCCTCTGGGCACCGAGCTGGCGGGAACCGACGGCGCGACCGCACCGTCGTTCTCGCCGGACGGCCAATGGATCGTGTTCGGGGCCGCGGGCAAGCTCAAGAAAGTTCCGGTGGAGGGGAGTGGGGCGGTCACGCTGTGCGATGCTCCCTTGTTCTTGGGCGGCAGTTGGGGCGAAGACGGCTCGATCGTGGTCGCAGTCAGTCTTTCAGGCGGCTTAGCGCGGATCCGCGCCGACGGGGGCGCCGCAGTGCCTCTCACCACACTCGACAGGGAGCGCCGCGAACGCTCGCATCGCTGGCCACAGATTCTTCCCGGAGGCAAAGCCGTTGTGTTCACCTCGAGCACGAGTGCGGCGGGCGGGTACGACGACGCCTCGATTGAGGCCATTTCCCTCGTGGACAGCCGCCGTAAGACCCTGGTCAAGGGCGCCACGTTCGGCCGATATCTGGCGACGTCCAAGAAGTCCGGCTACCTGCTGTACGTGAACCGAGGAACGCTTTTCGCCGCGCCGTTCGATCCGAATGCGCTGCAGATTCGCGGCCCCGCTGTCCCCGTGCTGGAGCAGGTTACCTATAGTTCGACCACCGGCGGGGCGAAGATGGATGCCTCACTTAGCGGGAGCTTACTCTACGAGAGCAGCGAAGCCGGCGCCGGCCTGGTCACCTTGCAATGGCTGGAGGAGGGTGGACGAACCCGGCCGCTCCTCGCCAAGCCGGGCAACTATGGCCGCCCGAGTTTATCACCCGATGGCCGTCGGCTCGTGCTGGAGGTTTTGGACGGAAACAACCAGGACCTCTGGGTGCAGGACCTGGAACGCGATACCCTGACACGATTGACGTTCGACGGCCAAGGGAATCTCGGCCCCATCTGGACCCCCGACGGACGCTCCGTGGTGTTCCAACAACCGCAAGGCATTGCCTGGACGAGGGCCGACGGAAGCGGCAAGGTGCAATCGCTGTTGCGGACGAAGGGCACCGTATTCCCTTGGTCCTTCACGCCTGACGGCAAGGATCTTGTCTACATGGAGGCCGGTGCGGGAAGCTATGAACTGTGGAGCGCGCCAATGGAGGAACGCGAGGGCGCACTCCACGCGGGCACACCCAAGAGTCTCCTGCAAACGCCGTTCGACCAGCGCTACCCCGCGCTCTCACCGGACGGCCGCTGGCTCGCCTACATGTCCAACGAGTCGGGCAGCTATGAAATCTACGTGCGCGCTTTCCCGGAAACCGCCTCCGGGGGCGGGAAGTGGCAGATTTCGAGCGGCGGCGGTTCCTATCCCATGTGGTCGCGCACCGGACACCAACTGTTCTTCGAAGACCTCGACGCGCGCATCCTGGCGACCGGCTACACGGCGGCGGGCAATGCCTTCGCTGCCGAGAAGCCCCGGTTATGGTCCGAGAAGAGGATCTCCGACCTGGTCACGGTCAGCAAAAACCTCGACCTCGCGCCCGATGGCAAGCGTTTTGCCGTGATTCTGCCCGTCGAACAGCCCGGGTCGCAAACGGCGCGAAGCCGCGTCACGTTGATCGAGAACTTCGCGGAGGAGTTGCAGCGGCGCGTGCCGGCAGGCAAATAGGGTGATCCTGCCAGCAGGACATTCGCTAGGGCTTTGGCGCGCGGATGGCGTTGACAATCTGGGAAGCGCGCTCCTGGGCCGTGTGCATGTAGCTGGAGTTCTTGATGATGCGGTCGAGCATGGGGAGGTATTGCTCGGCGCCCACGATGCGCTTCTTGTCCATCGAGATTTGCAGAAGGAGCAGCGACTGGACCACGCCCAGTTTGTCGTACTTGACGGTGCGTTCGAGATCGATCTCGCGCTGCGCGGACTCGGCCATGCGCTCGAACCAGTCATTCAGGGCCTGAGCGATGGTGTCCTGCGTGTAGTTGAATTTGACCTCGCTCGTTTTGGCGCCGTCCACCCAGCGGAAGGTCTTGGTACCCATGAAGGCCACCTTGACGGGGGCCTCAAGCGGCTGCTTGAAGTAGCCCAGCTTTTCCGCCAGGCCGAAGACCTCCTGGGTTTCGGTCTCCTTCAGTTGGAACTTGACCGGAAGGTCTTCGTCGGGGGCCTCGCGGTATTCGACGGCGCCAGTCCGGTCGAGGTCGATCTGTTCGTACGCGGGCGTGCTGGCAGGGAAGGATTTGGAAAAGAACAGGCGCGGCGCATCGGCGGCGGTGAGGGTGGCGGCGAAAAGCAGAAGCGCGGCGAATTTCATGACCGCCCCCGGTCGGCCGGCGCCAGACCGGCAGCGGGGACACTGCGCGGGCCGCGGGTGGCGTGACAGATGGCCACGGCCAGGGCGTCGGAGGCGTCTTCGGATTCAATTGCCTCGGAGGCGTGCAACAGCATTCGGACCATCATCTGCACCTGTTGTTTCTCGGCGCGGCCATACCCCACCACGCTGACCTTGACTTCCAGCGGCGAGTATTCGCCCACCTCCAAACCGGCTTCAGCGACCGCGAGCAGGGCGACTCCGCGGACGTGCGCCAGCTTGAGCGCCGTCTTAGCATTGACGGCATGAAAGACGCCTTCCACAGCGGCGGCGTCCGGCAGGTGTTGCCGGATCAACTGACGGAGGCCGGCAGCGATTTCCAGCAAGCGTTGCTCGAACGGCGTCCGGGGGTCGGTGCGGATGACGCCGCAGACCACCATGCGATGGTCGACCCCATTGCTGTCGATCACACCGTAACCGGTGCGCTCGGACCCGCAATCGATGCCGAGGACGCGCACGGCCTTAGGCCAGAGCCTCCAGCTCCTTCTCGTCGATATCGAAGTTGGAGTACACGTTCTGCACGTCGTCGTGCTCTTCGAGCGCTTCGCTGAGCCTCAGCATGCCGCTGGCATTTTTACCTTCGAGCTTGATGAGGTTCTTGGGGACGAAGGCGATGGTGGCGTCCTCATGCGGAATGCCGCTGGTTTCCAGGGCCTTTTGCACGGCTTCGTGGGCTTCGGGCGGAGACAGGACTTCCCAGCGCTCACCGTCGTTGCGGAGGTCGTCGGCGCCGGCATCGAGCACGATCGCCATGAGCTGATCTTCGGTGGCTTTGTCGCCAGGCACGTAGATCTGGCTCTTGCGCTCGAACATCCAGGCGACGCTGCCTTGTTCACCCATGTTGCCGCCGTTCTTCGAGAACATGTGGCGGATCTCGCTGACCGTGCGGTTGCGATTGTCGGTGGCGACGTTGACCAAGACGGCCGCGCCGCCCGGCCCGTAGCCTTCGAACATCACTTCGTCGATCTGCCCGCCTTCCAGTTCTCCGGTGCCCCGCATGATGGCCTTCTTGATGTTGTCGGAAGGCATACTGACGTTCTTGGCGGCGAGAACGGCGGTGCGCAGGCGCGGATTGCCGTCGGGATCGCCGCCGCTGCGGGCGGCAATGGTGATTTCCTTAATGATGCGCGTGAACGCTTTTCCGCGCTTGGCGTCGGTGGCCGCCTTTTTGTGCTTGATGGTGGCCCATTTGGAATGGCCTGACATAGTAACCTCTCGCGGTAGGGCTGGCCTAACCGGCCAGAATAGGACAATGTAATGATTTCAACGCTTTGAGCATAACAGAACCGGGGAGTTAGCTCAACCAGAGGCTTCCGGAAACCGGGCTTCTACGGCAGCGCCCGTTTGAGGAATTCGAGCACTCGCGGCATTATTCCTAATCGAAATGGGGCGGACCCAGCCGTGCCAAGCCGGCGTCGTGTCGGGGCGGCCGGCGTCATGGCCGGCGTGAGCTGTAAGCGAAATGGGCATACTTGAGGCGGGAGACCACGGCGTCCGTCATCTCCCAAGAGCGCCAGAGGTGGTCGTTCTCGCCGGAAATCGTGAGGATGGGGCCTTGGATTCTCTCCAATCCCCAGCATCCCGACCCATCCCTTCAGGCTCATCTTGCGTGAGAATCCGATCCCCACTCCGGACTCCTCTTGCACTGGACAAGATTCGGCAGGCCCACACAGCCTTCCATCCGCTACACTCGACTGGTGCTCCTCTGCCCGGTCCGCAACTGCCATCAGGCGCTCGTTCGCGGGAAGGGGCGCGTAATGTGCGAGCGCGGGCACTCGTTCGACATCGCGCGGAGCGGTTACATCAACTTGTTGCAGCCGCAGGACCGGCGCTCGCGGCAACCGGGCGACACGGCGGCAGCGGTGGCTGGGCGGCGGCGCTTGCACGATCGCGGGGTGACGGAGCCGCTGCTGCGGGGAATCGCGGAGATGCTGGGAGCGTCGGCGAACGATACGGTGCTCGACGCGGGGTGCGGGGACGGCGTCTACCTCGGAACGCTGGCCGGCGAGGCCAGCTTCGCGGCGCATGGCGTGGACATTTCGGTGGCGGCGGTGGAAGCGGCGGCGCGGCGCTTCCCGGGCTGCGAATGGATCGTGGCCAATGCTGACCGGTTTGTGCCGTACGCGGACGGCTCGTTTTCGATCGTGATGTCGATCACGGCGAGGATGAATGCCGAGGAGTTCCGGCGGGTGCTGCGCGACGACGGCCGCCTGCTGGTGGCGATTCCCGCGCCGGAGGATCTGGCGGAGCTGCGCGGCGCAGGCCGCGACCGGGTGGCCCGGACCGTGGAGACCTTCGCGCACGCCTTCCGGCTGGTGGGCCAACAACGCGTCACCACGGCCGCCGATCTCGATGCAGGCGCGGTCGAGGACGTCCTGCACTCGATTTACCGGCCCTTACGACAGAAGCCGGTCGAAGCGATGCGGGTAACGTTCAGCCTGGATCTGCTGCTGTTTCGGGCGAGCCAGTCATTGACCTAGCGGGTGCCGGTAACAGCCGGGCCGCACTCCGTCAGCCGATCATGACTTTGCGCGGGAACTGCTCATTGGCTTCGAGGAACGTCTTCTTGGTTTTCAGGTCGGCGGCCACGGGCTGGACCGTGCCATTGGCGTCCGTGGCACGGGAGACCAGCGTGTGCTCGCCCGGGGTGGCGCCTTTCCACTCGAAGGTGAACAGCTTCCAGGAGTATTGCGTGTTGGCTTTGTCCAGCGTGGCGGGCTGCCAGGGACCGTTGTCGACGCTGACTTCCACCGACTTGATGGGCGTGCCGTCGTTCAGACAGAACCCCAGCACCTGATAGGCGCCGCCGGTGTGGCGGACGCGGGCAATCACCGACTTGAGCTGCATGCGGGTGACTTCGCGCTCCACCCACTGCACCTGCGGATCGTTGTCCTCTCCGCTGCCGCCCACACCCTGGAGCCTGCGGTACCAGCGAGCCTGATAGTTGCCCACATACCGGTCTTCCTGCAGGTGCACTTCGGAGAGCCATTTGACGTTGGCCACGCCGTACCAGCCGGGCATGATGAGGCGCAGCGGAGAGCCCTGCTCGAGAGTGAGCGGCTCGCCATTCAGCGCGTAGGCCAATAGCGGCGCCGGCTTCATGGCGTTTTCGAGCGTCATGCTGCGGCCAAACTGCTGTTCGAGTTTGAAGGTCTGCTGGCGGAAGACAATGTCCTGCATCCCGCGATCGGTACCGAAGAAAACCACCTCGCGCGCAGCAGGCTGGATGCCCGCGCGTTTGAGCACCTCGCTCAATTTGACGCCGGTCCAGCGGCCGTTGGAGGACAGGCCTTGCATCGAGCGGGGGCTATTGCCGGAACACTCGTAGCCCGCGACGACGTCCGTGGAACGCATGGCGCGCAGGTCGGCCAGCGAGATCTCCTCCGGCTTGTGGATCATGCCCGTGATCTTCAGCCGGTACGTGGCGGGATCGATAACCGGCCGGTTCATGTGTTGGATGGCGAAGAACTGATCTTTGGGAGTGATCATGCCGTCGATCTTGCGGATGTCCAGCATGCGGGTCTGCCCATTCGGAGGATTGGGGTTAAAGGTCTTGGGAATGTCAGTAAACGGGACGTCGGTTTCCCCTTGGGCCAAGGCTGGCGTGGCCCATTCGGGAACCAGCGCCAACAGACCGGCGGCCGCCAGCCCTTTCCGCAGCGTGTCCAGGGTTTCTCTACGGCTGATCTGCTCCGTCATGGTTTGTCTCCTTCTCTCAATTCGTTCGCGGGAGGTCACTCCCCGCCCTTGATATAGGACCAGCTTCCTGCTTCCGCACCAACTCGGCAACGCCTGAGCCGACCTGCGCCGCAAAGGGGAACAGGTCCTCGGTCGTGACGCGCATCGCCCACATGGAGTTCTGACAGGCCGCCAGAGTCACTCCCTTGTCGGAAGCCGTTTTCAGGCGCTCGGCAAACTCGGTGTTCTTCTTGAGCAGCATGGCCAGGCCGCGGCCGAAACACACCATCTCGACTTGCACACCATCGGCCGCGAAAATCTGTCCGAGGTTGTCGACGTTGTGACCGATCTGGTCCCATCCGGACGGCACGGGGGCGTTCAGCTCAAACACTACCTTGTGTTGAGCTGATGCCAAGGCTTGGGCTTTGGCGCCGGTTGCGGCAAGGGTTCCCTCGATAGCGGCCCCGGCCGCGAGAAAGCTGCGACGGTTCCGGCGAGGAAGATCTTTTTCGTTCTTCATACGGTTGAGTCTCCGCTTGCCCACAAAGGGCAGTTCCCTCTACTTCCGGACCTCGGAGTCCTTGGAGTTGCTCCACTGGGAAAAGGACCCGTCGTACATCCGAGCGTCATAGCCGAGGTACTTCAGAGTGAAATACGATTGCGAGGCCTGCATGCCGGTATTACAGTAAGTCACGACCGGCCGATCGGGGGTGACGCCGGAAGCCTCGTACAGTTTGCGCAGGCCGGCTTCAGAGAGAAGCGACATGTCGGTCTTGCTGGCCTGCCCCTGGATCCAGTAAACATTGGCCGCGCCCGGAATGTGGCCCGGGCGCGGGATCTCGGAAGAGGCGGGAGTGCCGCCGGCGAACTCTTTATCGGTGCGGGCGTCGACCAGCACGGGAGAGGTGGCGGGGGCAATCGTGGCGGCGAACGAGAGGTCCTTTACGGCATTGATATCCACTACGACTTCCGGACGCGGGCGCGGAGTCAGCCGGCCTTGCGTCACGGCGGGAGAGTCTTTGGCAAGCGGCCGGGATTCAGCCGTCCACTTGGGGAGGCCGCCATCGAGCAAGGCCGCGGCGTCGCCATGCCCCAGATAGTCGAGCGTGAAGTAGGCGCGAGTCGCGGGGAGCACGGAAGTATCGCCATATAAGACGATGCGCGAGTCGTCGGAAACACCGATGCTCTCGAACACGCTCTTGAGAGTGGCGGCGGGCGGCAGTTCGTTCAGGAGGCCATCGCGCGTGACCACAAAATCCGTCAACGCCAGGAAGCGGGCCCCGGGGATATGCCCCAAGTCATAGGCCGTGCGGTCGCGGGACACGTGGAGGATGACTACTTTCGGATCGTTGAGATGCTGCGCCAGCCAAGAGGTGGATACCAGCATGTCGCTGCGCACGGCGGGTCCGGCGGCGGCGAGGAGAGAGAGCAGGAACAACGACGCCAGCAGTCGAATCTTCATGGGTCAGCCTTTCTTCCCTGGGGATTTGGATTTCTTTAGCTTCTTATAATACGCCTCTATGGGTGCAAACGGGCCGAACTGGTGTTGCTCGATGGGGAAGGAATCGGCGTAAGGCCCGTAGCCGGTGTCGATCGGCTTGGCCGTACGGTCGGGAAAGTCGCGATCGAGGTTGGCCATGTGCGGCCGGGGCTGCGAATTGATGAAGGCCGCGACGTCGAAGGCCTCGTCGTTGGTGAGGTCGGCCTTGCCCAGCGGCATGCGCGCCTTGATGAAGCGGGCCGCGGTGAGAACCCGATGCATGCCGGCGCCGTCATTAAAGCTCTCGGGTCCCCAGACGGGAGGAAACACGTACCCGTGGATGGGGTTGGCCGTGGCCAGCAGACCCGCGCCGTCGGCCCCGTGGCACTTGGCGCACTGGTCGGAGAAGACCTGCTTGCCGGCTTTGAGATCGGCCGCGCGGTCCGGAGTCTTGAACGCGGGCGGCTCTTTGGCCTTGCGCAGGCTGGCGCCCATGGCGGCGTTGCGGTCACCCAGCGAACGGATGTAAGACGCCATGGCGGCCATCTCCGGGCTATCCACGGGGAGTGCGCGCCCATTCATGCTGCGCTGCAGGCACTCATTGACGCGGTCTTCGATATCGGTCATGCCGGCGGTGCGCGGAGAGAATCGCGGGTAGCGTTCCGAGGCCTGCAGCAGGCCCAGCGTGCCGGGCTCCATTCCCGTCCCGAGGTGGCAGGAACCGCAGGTCAAACCGCTTCCGGAGTAATGCATCTTGGGATCGGGATTGTGCGGGCCGAGCAGTTCCGTGGTCTCGGCCAGGAGGCGTTTTCCGTACTCCTCGGTGGCGATGGCAGGCACGTTCGCGCGCGAAAGTGTGAACCGGCGCGGCCCTAGAGTGAGGGTGGCGCCGATCGTAACCGCTCCCACGGCGCAGCAGGCGAGAACCACGGCGGTCATGCCGCCTCGTTCACTTGGCGGTTCGCGTTCACTCATGCGGATTTACCCCCCTCCGAGCCCGGGCCGCCACACCGGATATGGTCATAGTTTTCCACATTTGCCTGGAAACGGTACTTGGGCCGCTCGATCCAAGTCCGCAGGTCCGGCCGCACCAACCAAGCGACCAGGAATCCGGCGGCGAAGACCAGGGCAGCGCCGACAATGATGCCGGTGATCATGGGCGCTCCTGGTAGAAGCCGCGCACATAATAGGCGACAGCCGACAGTTCGGCCTCGCTCAATCTCCCGGTCCACGGGGCCATTTGCGTGCCTTCCACGCCATTGCGCAGAGCGCGGAGGCTCTCGGCGACGCTGGGGCGCGCGCCGCGAAAATCGGCCGGCGTGATGCGCAGCTCTCCCACGGCCGACCCGTCGCCGGCGCCGGCGTCGCCGTGGCACTGGGCGCAATTGGCCTTGTAGACGCGAGCGCCCAGATCGAGGAGATCCACCGGAACGGTGGGCTGCTGCTGCGCCACGTAAAACCCGCCGACCGCCCGGGCGAGAGCAGCGAGATCCTGCGTGGGAAGATCGCGCCATGCCTGCATGGCGGTTCCGGCGACGCCGTTCCACAGAACATAGCCGAGGCGATCCACCGTGTACTCATGCCCGGCGAGATTGGCCGGCCGCGGATGCAGCGCGGCAGCGCCCGGTCCGTCGGCTTCGCCGCGCGCTCCATGGCAGCTGGCGCAATTGTGCGCATAGAGTTGCTGCCCGCGGCCGAGGTTCCCGGCTGGGGCTAACTTCGGCGCGGCGCCCTGCCGGCGCGGACGCGCGGGATTGGCGTTCAGAGCGGTGGCGTGAAACGCCATCTGCGCCATCTCGTCGTCCGGGCACTGGCACGCAGTGCGCGCGTGCGCTTCGCCCTCAGGCCCCGCCAGCTCCCGCGCGCGGCCGAGGCTGTCCAGGTAGGCGACTAAATCGCGGGCTTCCTGGCGGGGGCGGTCGGGAGAGCCATCGAACAACGACGGGTAGGCCGGCATGACCGAGTCCGCCATCAGGGTGCGCGGCGCATACAAGTGAGCGAAGTGCCAGTCTTCGGAATGGGTGGAGCCTTCGCGGGCCAGGTCGGGCCCGATGCGGCGAGTGCCCCACAGGTGCGGATAATCGAAGCGCGTCTCCCAGGCCAACGTGGGCGAGCCGAATCGCGCCATATCGGCGTGCAGGTAGCGGATCTGCTGAGTGTGACAGTAGGCGCAGCCTTCGCGGCCGTAGATGACGCGCCCGCGCTGCTCGCTGACGGTAAGACCGAGGGGATGTTCGGGAGACATGGTCCGGGTTTCATCTTCCAACACGTGGCCGGGCCAGATGCCGAGCAACGCGACGGACATGACGAAGAAGGCCACCCCGGCGACGCTCGCCACCACGTACGACATGCGGAGAAAGCGTCCCGCGTCGCGACTCACGAAGCCTCCGAGGCCGCCGGCGCCAGGCGCGGCGCGATTTCGCGAACCGGCTCCAGCCCGATAGTCTGTTCGACGGATTGCAGGCCCGCGCCCTTGGGACCAGTGGTCAGACCGAGAAGCAACGCGATGAAGCCGGCCGCGATGGGAATGGCGGACCCGGTGCGGATCAGCCAATACGGCCGCGCGGCCCGCACGGAATCGAGCCAGGGCGCGGCCGATTGCCACAAGCGAGCCTCCACCAGGCCGGCCACGGTCAGATCCGTCACCATGAGGATCACGCCGGCGAACAGCAGCCAGTAGGACCAGTCGAGCGCGCGGGCGTTGTAGCGAGCCCAAGGAATACGCTGCCAGACGTGCGCCAGTCCGCCCGCTGCCGCGAAGGTGGCGAAGCCGAGCATAGCCAGGTGAGAGTGCCCGATCACCCAGTCGGAGAAGTGGACCGCCTGGTTAACGGACATCTGCGCCTGCACCGAGCCCTGGATGCTCACCACCAGATAGAAGATGGTGCTCATGGCGGCGAAGCGCAAGGCCACGTCGCGCGAGAAGACGCCTGAGCCACGCAGAGAAAGGAGGAGATTGGCCACCACGATGATCACGTCGACACCCAGCAGCGCCGACGCCGTGATGGCGCCGATCTGCGCGCTCATGGGGATGACCGAGTAGATGTAGTGATGCGTCCCGTTCAGCGGATAGAGAAAGAACAGCAGCCAGAAGCCGAGCATCGAGAGAAAGTGGCTGAAGATCGGGCGGCGGGTGGCGGCGGGAATCACATAGTAGATGATCGCCAGCGCCAGGGGAGTGACGAACAGGCCAACGGCGTCATGAATCCACAGTCCACTAAAGGCTGCGCCGCGGGCCCCCGGCACCAACTCGGGCACGAAGTTGCCCATGGGGTACGCCAGCAGCGTGAACACCAGCCCGCCGATGACGTACCAACTGGAGACATAAAGATCTTCCAGTCCACGCCGGAAGAAGGGAGGCAAGAACTGGATGATGGCGAGCGCCAGCGCGATCACCACGAAGACGTCGACCACCATGGGGAATTCGGCCCACTCCAGCGGCTGGCTGAAGCCGGCCAGCACAAGCACCCAGCCGGGCGCGACCACGGCGAAATTCCAGAGGCCGAAGATCCACTGGCCCAGCCGCGCGCTGGTGACCGGCCTCCCGGTGAGCAACGGCACGGCGTGATAGAGGAACGCGAAGAAAGCGTTGCCCAGCCACCCGAGCATGATGCCCTGGGTGTGGTCGTAGCGGAGGCGGCCCCAACTGAGCCAGGCGGGGTTGCCGGCCAGATCCGGTACCAGTAGTTCGATCGACGCCAGGATTCCGAACGCCACCGAGATCAGCAGGGTCACGATGGCGGCCAGGCCGTGAGCGTAGACGAGACGGGTCTCGACCGCTGGCGTGGCTGCCGGACTGACGTTCTGGCTCATCGGCACAACTTGATAGTGTAATCGAAGAGCTCGCCGCCGATGCACTATCATGTTGGAGATACTGAGATCGTGCCGTTACGCCCCCCAGGAGGAACCTATGAAGAAATCGATTCTGGCCGTCGCCGCAGTAGCGCTGGTCGCGGTGTTCGCCGCGGTGTCGCAAACATCCAGCAACCCGAAATACCAGGTAGTTTTTCAGCTGACCGAACCTCAAGGGCAGGCCTGGGACATGATGGTGGCTCACGTAACCAATCTCCAGAACGCGCTTTCCAAGGACGGCGTTCAGGTGGAGGTGGTGTTCTTCGGTCCGGGGCTGAATATGCTGCTCAAGAAGAACACCGCTTATGAAGAGCGCTTGAAACGCCTGGCCGACAGCGGGGTGACGCTGGCGGCGTGCCAGAACGCGATGAAGTTCCTCAACGTGAAGACGGAAGACCTGTTTCCCTTCGCATCGCAGGTGGATTCCGGAGTCGCGGAAGTGGTGCGCAAGCAAAAGGCCGGCTGGGCGTACGTTCACTAGACTCTTTGGGGCTAGTGCCTCTGTGAAACCAGTGCGGCTACCCGCGTCTGGGGAGGGATTCTACTGTTCCGGCGGTATGGCGGCAAACGGGAGACCGCTCCAGACTGGGAATGTGCGGAACGGAAAAGCCCACGATTCACCGGCATACCAAAGCGTGAGCCGGGCGCGAAGTCTGTTTCAGTGGCCGGATGAGCGGGCGCCCGTTCTGCTGGTCAGTCCCGTGGCGGACGATCATGCCTGGCTGCCGCAAATCCTCAACCACCCCAACTGGATCTGGCGCCGCAGCCGAAGCTACGGCCAGGCGTTGCAGTGGTTGAGGCGGGACCCGATTGCCGTCGTCCTCTGCGAGAGGGAGCAGCAGGATGGATGCTGGCAGGATGTGCTCCAGGCCGCCGACCGCCTGAAACAGCCGCCCAGGGTGATTGTGTGCTCCCGCCTCGCCGATGAGCCTCTTTGGGCGGAGGTGCTCAATCTTGGCGGCTACGATGTTCTGGCGAAACCATTCGACGCTGAAGAGGTAGTGCGGGTAGCCAACGCAGCGTGGCGTGGGTGGAAGGGGGACGGCGGGCAGACCGCTACCTGGACTGCGCCTCTGAAACGATTGAGCACCGCCACGGGTTGAACGCCGGGAGGGCCGAGCGGCTTGGGGGACAAGAACCGCCCGGCTCACCCCTCCCGTGACGTCTACCGGTGGAACAGGTCGGACATCACCGCAGCGCCGGCATCGCAGGCATGGTTCAGGCAGGGTAGCCCGAAACCCGCCTCGATCGATTTGAGCAAAGAGAAGTGAGTGTAGCGCCGCGTGCTCTGAACTCCGTGGACGCCATAGCTAGTGTCGACGATGAGCATCACCTGGTTGGTGTTCGGCTTGAGGCTGTAGTCATTTTCGTCCCACACCACGACGATGGCATTGTTGCCGTGACGCCAGGTATCGGAACTCTTGATCGCACTCACAATCCGCTGCACCGTGACGTCACCGCGAAGAATCAGGGCCGGATTGAGGCCGGCCTGCGTGCCGTTGTCGGTGGGATCGAAGTTGCAGAAGGCGCCGCCGTTGCCGCGCCCGTGCTGGTCATTGCACTGGTTGGGGGCGATGAAGGAAAAGTCCGGCGCGTTGCCGGAGCTGAGGTCGGCAAACAGGCCGTTGGGACTCTCGAAATCGACCGAATTGTTCAGACTATTGCGCGGGTCGTGGCCTTCCTGCACCCTGCGGAAGTAGACGAAGGGGTTGTGCTTGGCGGCGTAGAGGGCTACGACGTCGCTTTGTGATAGAGGGGGATTGAGGGCCGGCAGGATAGTGCTGAAATCCGTATTGTTGGTGAAGAAGCCGTCGCTGTAATTGACCAGGTTGGCGCCGCCGGGAGGCAGACTTTCCTGGTAGCTTTTCCAACTGCGCCCAATCGCGACCAGTTGATCGGCAATGGTTTCGCCGGCCGTCTGGGCCGCGGGGAACGACTGGACTCCATCAATATTGACCTCGCCGGGAGGGCCCTGGGTTTCGTTGGTGAGGTCGAGGGCGGGAGTGGCCGCGTCCGTGCCGAAGCCCCAGATCGGGCAGATGTTCGGACTGGCCGGGTTGTCGGTGGCAGGCGTTTTCGAGACCAGGTTGGTGGTGCAGGACATGCTATGCCAGTCGGGATAGTTGTCGGTCTGCACGCCGAAGTTGGATCCGCCGACCACTTCCAGATAGTTCGTGAGGCTGGGATGGCCGATGGCGAAGTAATTCGTGGCCGAGTTGGCGGACTTCGCCATCTGGTTGATGAACGGCGCGTTGGGGTTATTCAGAATCTGTCCGTAGCCGTGGTTCTCCATCATGATGAGGAAGACGTGGTTCAGGCGCGGAATCGATCCGGCATTGAAACCGTCGTCATCGGCGTAGGCCGCGGTCGCAACGGCTGCAGCCAGCAGGCTCAGTGCGATGGCTTTCTTGGTCATGGAATTCACCTTTCGTTTTGGAGATGAGAATATCGGTTCGCACTCGCAAGCTGGCGCGGACCGGACTGTTTGCGAGTCTACGGAAGGCTCGTTGTTTTGCGGTGACAGGTGGATTCCGTTTTGGTAACAACAACGCGGACGCAAACGGCGCGAGGACGGCATTCCGGAACGGAACGGCCCGCTCAGACTGCTCCCTCTCTTCGGCGTCAAGACGAACCCGTGACGGTTTGCAGGTGGATTACGATTCAGTTGAGAGCCGATGACTTCCGACGGGCGGACAATGGCATCGGCTGCAGGCTTCGCGGGCTTGCCGATCGGCTGGCTTGCGACACGGAAAGGATGCCGATGATTCTGTCACGCCGAGATCTCCAGTTTCTCCTCCCGATGCTGACCGCGGCCAACGCCGCGACGCAGCCGAGACTGCCGGGGCAGTTGCCCTCGACCGTCTATCACAGCCCCCGGATTCCTTACATCGGCGACTCGAAGAAGAAAGGGCGCCTATTTTTCCACGGCGCGACCCACTCTGGGTTCCGTCTGGAAATGCACGAAACCATCCTTGGACCAGGCGAGCCCACACACGCTCCGCACAAGCACGAACATGAGGAAATCGTAATCGTGATTGAGGGGACAGTGGAGACTTCCCTGGAAGGCCGGAAGGACCTAGCCGAGGCAGGCTCTGTGATTTACTTCGGCTCCAACCAGATGCACAGCGCCCGCAATGCCGGCGCGATACCCTGCCGGTATTGTGTGATTGAACTGCGCGGGAGCGAGGGCTGACGGCGGCGGAGTTGGTTCAGAGGGTCTTCAGATACTCCAGCAGCGCGGCCTTCTGATCCTCGAGCAGGGTGGTGCCGAACCGGTCTCCAGCATGACCGATATTGCTGTTGCCCGGCTGGGTCGTGTCGTAGGTCCAGACGCCGGGGCCTCCGGTGAGAGCGCTCTGATAGCCGACTTTCTCCGGGTCATATTCTCGATTCCCGACCCCAAACCTGGCGGGACGTTGCTCCGGATGGAGCAAGTGGTAGAGCGTGGGAACCGAACCATTGTGCAAGTAGGGAGGCGTCGCCCAAATGCCCTGCAACGGCCGGGCGAGATACTTTCCCGTGGCGCGCCAAATCACGGGGCGCGCATCCATTGCGGCCTGCTCGGCCTGGCTCACGCCATCGTCCTGAAAGGCCCGCTTTTTGAGCGCGCCCAGAATCGGCGCTACCGCGCTGGGGAAAGGCTTACCTTGGACCGGCTGTCCGAAGCTGTTGGCGCGGTTCGGGTCCGTTCCCATTTCGACTAGAGTGACGAGCCGGTCCTGATGGCAACCTTGGCATTTGTCGTTGAAAATCTGCTCGCCTGATTTGGCTTTGGCCGCGTCGATCGCGCCCAGCACATCCGCCGGCCATTTCGGAGGCTGCAACTGGTGAGTCAGCACTTCCAGCCGGTGCAGATTCTGGATTCGCAGCGTGGACTCGTAAGTCTTGGGATCGAAGACCGCGCCCATTCCCAGGGCCTGCCCGATGTTTCGCTCGAGGATGGAATTGGTATTGCCATCATAGTGAATCCAACCCACCTCGGCGCCGGCCGCGCGTTGCGTGTTGTCCGGCACGCTCCAGATGAACGGGAAGCTAACCGGCGACTGCATTTTCACAGCGGACTTCGGGAACAGCAGGTTGCGCGCGGCCCCGAAAGCATCCACGCGGCCCGGACCGGGCTGGGTGCCGTCCACCAGGAGGCGGCCGTTTTTCAGATAAGCCAGCCGCGACTTCAGCAGGGCCACATCCCGCTGCATGCGCTCGCCAAAGGTGAGATCTCTACGAGCGCCAGGCGGTGTAGCGGTATCCGCCGTTTTGGAGGGAACGGAGTGAAAGGAAGGATCCGCGGTGGACGCTTCCGGCACGTCGCCGGCACCCCGGAGCGAGGCGTCATCGGCGTACGCGGACGCGGCCTGGTCGGACGGGGTATCGGGCGCGCCTTGTTGCCGGTCGATGGCGACGACCAGCGCCAGAACCTTCTTCGGATCCCGGAGGGCCGCGTCCAGGGAGTCCTTTAACTCCAACTGATAGGCCTGCAGATTGATCAGCGAAGGGGCGCCATCGATTCGCAGACGGTTGCCGTGAAAGGTGATCTCCGCCACGTGGCACGCCGCACAGTTGAAGCCCGCCACCTCGATGCCGGTGGTGCCGCCGTTTCTCGACCGGGCCGTAGTGATACCGATAGGCAATCCGTGCGGATTGGATGAACCGGGAGGATCGGCCACGAATCCGAATCGCTCCATCTGCTGCAAAAAGGGTTTTCCCGTCTTCACGCTGACGATATTGGCGAGCAGGGCGTAGGGCATCAGCTCGCTGCCTTCGGCGAGGTGGTAGAACTCCGCGCGCTCAGCGGCAGACCAGCCGTTCGCACTGTAAACCACTGGCGCTGCTGCCTTGGATGCCGAGGGCGCCGTCTTCTGGCTCGAACAGGCCGCCGTCAGCAGAAGGCAAACCGTTAGAGCCAGGTACGAGCGGGGCGTCATGGGGCGATTATATATGACGCCGGATGAACGGGTAGAGGCCCGGTATGCGTGATCGTTCCGTCCAGTGCCCGAGCGGCTGACCGCTGTTCCGATGCCGCCTGACCCCGAGGGAGCCCGATTTGCCGAGGCGCTGCCTGAACCGGACGCGAGCGATGCTCGGCTAATTCGACGACGGCTTTTCTACTTTGTCCACGACGAAGACCTCAGTAGGCGCCTTGGTGGATTCCAGCTTTAAGCCCAACTGCTTCTGGATGGCGGTGAACAGGTCCGGTTGGGTTTCAGCGCCATCGGGCGGGGCCGGGAGCGGGCCGGGGCCGCGCAGCGCGGCGAACTGCGTCTCGTCGGGTGTCCACAGCAACTGGAAATCCCACCGCCCTTGAATCCCGGTCTGATCGACCACCGGTCGATCGAGAACGGCGCCTTGCATGACGCCGGCGAATTCCTCCATGGTGGCATTCCGAGCAGGCAAATTGCCGAGTCCGCGGAAAAGCAGAGCCGGAACCGTACCGGCGGATTCGCTCTTGGTCAGCTTGGGTCCGTTCTTTCCCACCGTAAGCGCGTACACCGTGAGTTCTTTCTTGTCGCGATGGAACACGAGTTGAAAGCGATCCGCCAGGAGTTTCTGAACCATGACCTTAAACTGATTCAGATTGGGCAGCGCACCGCCCTCGGGTTTGCCATTGATATCGAACTTGTCAGACTCCACCCAGGCCGGGGCGCCGGTGACCTGCCGGACGTGAACGCCGTAAGCAAAAGTGATGAGATCGTCCACGGTGGTGTTGATGGTGAAGACCTCACCGCCTCGGATGGAGAAGAGTTTCCCAGGCCGGCTGGGGTCGCTCGGTTTGATGGTGGCAACCTCAAAGGCCGGATTGGCGTCGGCAGCCATCATTTTCGGAGGAGGCGGCGGGGCGGGGATTTCCCAAGCTGTCTTGTCGGTGACATGCGCCAAAGTCAAAGGCAGGGGCTTGGGCCCCTGGGTCCAGTTCCCGGTCAGGTTGACCGCGTCGGAATCGAGCTTGCCCTCATAGGTGCCGCCGATGGCCGGGACTGTGAACTTGACGTTGTTGCCTTGGAGCGTGATGGCGCTGGCCGGAATGCCCGGGCCGGGCTGATCGATGCTATACAGGGTGGCCTTCAGAGCGCCCGCATCGCCTTTGGCGATTTTGACGACGATCCGCAGTTCGCCGTTGGGGGCCTGCGGCACCGCAAGCTTGCCCTGCCAGGTGCCAGTGATGTCTTGAGCGAGCAACGCGCTTGCCGGCAGCGTCGCGAGAGCGATGATCCGCAGCATCCACTTCGTCATGAGCGATCTCCTACGATGGTTGGCGTTCCCGGAAAAGTCCTCTTGATGCCAGTCCCCTGGGTATTCCTCACTGGCAAGGACGATGATTAGACGGAAATGTTAATTGAGAAGTTCCCGGTTTCGCCGGTTTTCCCAATTTCGGCCGGCGCCAACGAGACCCCAGCCTGCGAGGCGCCGCATCGTGAGGAAAGCAGGATTTTACACGAAATTGGGGAATCGAAACCGCCGTTACTTGTATCTAAGCGACTGGGAGCTAGTTGCGGGTCAGTCCCCTACAGTTTGGTTACCGCCGCTCCCGGTTTAGCCAGCCGGAGAAAACTCTAGTAGTTTCAACGGCACAATCGAGGATCAACGAACCGATGTCGCAGCGCATTTCGCAGGGAATTTTGTGGGTGTGCCTGCTCACCGCCGCTCCGGCGGGCCTGCAGGCAGATGATCCGGTCCGCGCCGTCTTCCCGGTCAGTCCTTTCGCCGCCGACGGGGTCATTCGTATCGATCAAAGCCGCGCCATGGCGGGAAGCGTTACCCCTGGCGATACGCCTGGTTTGCCAGTGACAATTTCGGAACCCGGGAGCTATCGCTTGACAGGAAACCTCACTATTGCCGACCTGAATACCACCGCGATTCAAATTACAGCGGATTCCGTCACTCTGGACCTGAACGGCTTCAGCATCATCGGACCGGTCGTTTGCACCACGGAGCCAACATCGTGCTCCGGCACGGGCACGGGAGTCGGCGTACAGGCCGGCAACGGGACCCTTCGTAGCCCACGGGGCGTGAGGGTTAGGAACGGTACGGTGCGCGGCATGGGCAGGTTTGGGATCTGGCTGAGCGGCAACGGCAGCTTCGTGGAGAAAGTAACGGCCGATAGCAATGCCGACGGCGGACTGAACGTGGCCGGCACCGTGATTGAAAGCGCGGCCACGCAAAACGGCGCCTTCGGCATCATCGCGCTCTCGGTGCGCGATTCGACCGCGTTCCAAAACGCGGGCGACGGCGTGATCCTCGAAGCCAACGGCGGCGTCGCGACGGGCAATGTCTCCTCGCAAAACGTGGGTTCCGGCATCATCGTGCAGGGCGGCACCGCCACCGGCAACACGGTGTTCCTGAACCAAGGCGCCGGAATCACGGCTTTGTGCCCGAGCAGCCTCGTCGGCAATACGATCGTGGTCAGCGGCACCGCCACCATTGAAACCCACGGCGACGGATGCGCGTTGGCCAACAACGCCACGCGTCCGTAAGTGTGGCTCGCGCCGCGTTCCACGAGCTAAGCGTCCAGCGGAGCCCTGCGCGAGAGTGATCAGGGCGTCACTCCCCCTCTTCGGTTTGCCCCACCTTCAGCACGGCCAGGAAGGCTTCTTGCGGAATCTCCACGCGGCCGACGCGCTTCATGCGCTTTTTGCCTTCTTTTTGCTTTTCCAGGAGCTTGCGTTTCCGGCTGATGTCGCCGCCGTAACATTTCGCCAGGACGTTTTTGCGGAGGGCGCTAATGGTTTCTCGCGCCACGATCTTATTGCCGATGGCGGCTTGCAAGGCGACTTCGAACATCTGGCGGGGAATCAGTTTTCGTAAGCGCGCGATCAGGTCTTTGCCGCGCTCGTAGGCGAATTCCTTGTGGACGATGATGGTCAGCGCATCCACCGGCTCGCCGGCCACCAGGACGTCCAGCTTGACCAGGGGGGAAACGCGGTGCCCGGACAGGTGATAGTCGAGCGAGGCGTAGCCGCGGGAGGCGGATTTCAGGCGGTCGTAAAAATCCAGGACGATTTCGTTGAGGGGCAGCTCATACGTCAGCATGACGCGGCCGCCGCCGATATATTCGAACTTCTTCTGCGTGCCGCGCTTCTCTTCGAGCAGCTTCAGAATGCCGCCCAGGTATTCTTCGCGCGTGATCACGGTGGCGGCGATGATGGGCTCTTCGATCTGCTTGATCTCGGAGGGGTCGGGGAACTTGGTGGGGTTGTGCACCTCGACGATCTCTCCCGAGGTGGTGGTGACCAGGTAGCGGACGCCGGGAGCGGTGGTGATGAGGTCGATGTTGAATTCGCGCTCCAGGCGCTCCTGGACGATCTCGAGATGCAGCAGGCCGAGGAAGCCACAGCGGAACCCAAAGCCCAGCGCCACGGAGTTCTCGGGCTCGAAACTGAAGGCGCTGTCGTTGAGGCGCAGTTTTTCCAAAGCGTCGCGCAGCAGGCCGTGCTCGTGCGATTCCACCGGATAGAGGCCGGCAAAGACCATGGCCTTGATCTCTTCGAAACCGGGGAGGGGCTCGGCGGCCGGATTCTCGTGGTCGGTGATGGTGTCGCCGATCTTGGCATCGGAAACGGTTTTGATGTTGGCGAACAGGAAGCCGACTTCGCCAGTGGCCAGCTCGTCGCAGGGCGTGGACTTGGGAGCCTGATAGCCGAGGCCGTCCACTTCGTACACCTGCCCGTTGGACCACAGGCGGATTTTCTGGCCCTTGTGCAGGCGGCCATCGAGCACGCGTACCAGGATGATGACGCCGCGGTAGCTGTCGAACCAGGAATCGAAGATCAGGGCCCGCAAGGGCGCATCGGGCGAGCCTTTCGGCTGCGGCACCAGGTGAACGATGGCTTCGAGGATCTCATGCACGCCGGTGCCTTGCTTGGCGCTGGCCAGCACGGCATCTTTGGCGTCGAGGCCGATCACGGTTTCGATCTGTTCGCGGATGCGCTCGGGCTCGGCCGAAGGCAAGTCGATTTTATTGATGACGGGGATGATTTCCAGGTTGTGGTGCAGGGCCAGGTAGGTGTTGGCCAGGGTCTGGGCCTCGACCCCCTGGGAAGCGTCAATGACCAGCAAGGCGCCCTCGCAAGCCTGCAAGCTGCGGGAAACCTCGTATGAGAAATCGACGTGGCCGGGGGTGTCGATGAGGTTTAACTGGTAGTCGTTGCCGTCGTCGGCGCGGTAATTTAGCCGGACGGCATGGGCTTTGATGGTGATGCCGCGCTCGCGCTCCAGATCCATGGAGTCGAGCACCTGCTCCATCATTTCGCGCTGGGAAAGGGCGCCTGTGACTTCGAGCAAGCGGTCGGCCAAGGTGGACTTGCCGTGGTCGATGTGCGCAATGATGGAGAAATTTCGGATAAATTCCGGGTCCATGCGGTGTGGGGGTGCTCTGCTCACCGATTATCCCACAGAGCCGCACGGGTTTAACGAAACGATCTACTGTCCGGTGCCGGTGTTGCTGCTACTGGTGCTGGTGGAATCCAAACTGGCCAGGATGGTCTGCGAGATCGAATTCAGATCCTGCCCGAGGCCTCCGCTCCCGCCGTGATGATGGTGATGGTGGTGCCCTGCAGCGCCGGCATTCTGCGCCCCTTGTTGCATGAAGCTGGGCAGTTGGCCACTTTGCGAGGCCTGTTGGAACGAGGCAGCAAGCTGGTTGAGCGCACTGGCTTCTCCAGAATTGCCGTTGTTTTGAGCGTTGGCAGCCGCCGCCTGCAAGTCGGAAGCGAGCGTGGCCGTGACTTGTTTGTACTGAGTGGGATTGCCCTGCTGGAGCTGCTGCAGAGTATTCATCAGTTGGGCGAACGGGGAAATCTGCGAAGTGTCGTGGTTCGTCGAGTTGGTTGAGGTGGTGCTGCTGGCTCCGGCGGTCAAACGGTTGGTGATGCCGGAGAGCAACATCTGGCTGACGGTGGAAAGAGGATTAATCGTCATACCCAATGGCCCAAGCATGTCGAGCACCGCGCGCAGATCATTGAAAACAATGCGGGCTTTTCCGGCATGGGTGTCAAAATCCGGGCGGCCGCCAAGTTCCTGACCAGTGCTACACTGGCGGTGATGCCGCGTGTGTTCGAAGGCCAGCTTTCGGCGGCGGGACTGCGATTTGCAATCGTGGTCAGCCGCTTTAATAGCTTCATCACCGAGCGCCTGCTGGCAGGCGCGACGGACGCGTTACTGCGCCACGGGGCGGATCCCGACACGATTGACATAATTAAAGTTCCAGGGTCGTGGGAGGTTCCGCTGGCGGCTGGGGAACTGGCGCGGCAACACCGCCACGACGCCATCATTTGCCTGAGTGCGGTGATCCGCGGGGAAACGCCGCATTTCGACTATGTCGCCGGGGAGGCCGCCAAGGGAATCGCGCAGGTGGCCGCCGAAACCGGGATGCCGGTGGCGTTTGGCGTGCTCACGACGAATACCCTGGAGCAGGCCATCGACCGGGCGGGCGCAAAGGGCGGCAACAAGGGAGCGGACGCGGCGCTGACGGCGATCGAGATGGCGAATCTGCTGCGCCATCTCCGCCAGACCCCATAATGGCTTCCCGCCGCAGATCCCGGCAACGCGCCTTGCAGATTCTGTTCTCGTGGGATGCTCGGCGGCAACCCGTGGATGAGGCAATCAACGCGTTTTATGAGACCCTGTTTGCCGAAGAGCACCCGGAGCGCGATCCCTTCGCGGCGGAACTGGTGAACGGTACGATCCAGCACATCGAGGAGGTGGATGAGCGCATCCGCCGCCACGCCGAACACTGGCGGATGGAACGCATGCCGGCGGTGGACCGCAACATCCTGCGGCTGGCCGTCTATGAATTGATGCATGGTCTCACTCCGGCCGCCGTGGCGATCGATGAGGCGTTGGAATTGGCGCGCAAATTTTCGAGTGAGGAATCGGTGCAATTTGTAAACGGCGTGCTGGACGCGGTTCACCGGGAACTGCCTGCACCTTCCTGATTTTGTTCACTAATTTCAGTAGCCTACCCGGGCATTTCCGCGTCTAAACCAGCAGGTAGGGTATACTCTGTTCTAGGAAGGTTTCTCGATGCCCCAAACGAGGCGTTCCCTGTTCGTTGTGCTGTTTGTCGTGCTGGCGTTTTCGGTGCTGGGCGGCTTTTTCGGACCCAAGGTCCAGGTCGCTGCGGCGGCGACGGCGCCGGCGGATGACCTCTCACAGGAAGTCCAGAGTTTCACCAGGGCCTACGCTCTGGTAGAGCAGAACTTCGCTCAACCAGTGGACTCGGACAAAGCCATCTACAAGGGCGCGATTCCGGGCATGTTGCGGACCCTCGATCCACACTCCAACTTCTTCGATCCGAAGGAATACGATTCTCTGCGCGACGACCAGAAAGGGCACTATTACGGCGTCGGCATGACAGTAGGGCCGCGCAACGGCAAGACCATGGTGATGGCGCCGTTTCCCGGAGCTCCAGCGTACAAGGCCGGAATCCGTCCGGGTGACATCATCATGACCGTGAATGATAAGCCGACCGACAATCTGAACACGTCGGAAATCGCCGATCTGCTGAAAGGGCCGCGCGGCACGCAGGTGAAAATCGTGATTGCGCGCGAAGGGTCGGAAGCGCCCATTACCTTCACGGTCACGCGGGATGAGATCAAACGCAACAGCGTGCAGGATGCCTTCTGGGTGAAGCCGGGGATCGCCTATTTGAAGATCTTGAGCTTCAACGAAACCACCAGCAAGGAAATGGACGACAACTTCAAGCGGCTGGGCGAGAACAACGTCAAGGGCCTGGTGCTGGACCTGCGGGAGAACCCCGGCGGCCTGCTCAACGAAGGCGTGGCGGTGGCGGACCATTTCCTGCAAAAGGGACAGACCATCGTTTCCCACCGTGGGCGCAGTTCGGCCGAGAAGCCCTACATCGCGCGCAACGGCAACCACGGGCGGGACTATCCGATCGTAGTGCTGGTAAACAAGTATTCCGCCTCAGCGGCGGAGATCGTGACGGGCGCTCTACAGGATCACGACCGGGCCTGGGTTCTGGGCGAGACTACGTTCGGCAAGGGGCTGGTGCAAACTGTTTATCCGCTTTCAGAGAACACCGGGCTGGCCCTGACCACGGCGCATTTCTATACTCCCAGCGGACGGCTGATCCAGCGGGATTACAGCAACAAGTCGTTCTACGATTATTACTATCACAAGGACGAAAATGCCCGGAATCCACTGGACGTGAAGATGACCGATGCCGGACGAACCGTCTACGGCGGCGGCGGCATCACGCCGGACGAGAAATACGAGACGCCCAAGCTGGACCGTTTCGAAGTCGAACTGGCGCGCAAGAATGCCTATTTTGAATTCACCCGGTCTTATTTCGGCAAGCACGATACACACCTGCCCAAGGGCTGGATGCCGGACGACGCCCTGCTGGTCGAGTTTCACGACTACCTGCTGCAACAGCACTACACGTTCACCGAAGGCGAATTCGTGCAGGATCGCGACTGGATCAATCGCTATCTGGCGCGCGAGATGTACATCACGGCCTTCAACATTGACGAAAGCGACCGCGTTTTCAGCCAGACCGACCCGGAAGTGGAGCGCGCCGTAGACTCCATGCCCAAGGCCCGGGCTCTGCTCGAAACCGCCAAGAAGGTGCTGGTGCAGCGTATGCAGTCGCAGGAGCAGGACGCTCTGGCCCGGCGGTAGCGCCCCGCGGCATCGGTATCATCACCGGCTGAAACTGGGCACTCGGTAACGTGCGTCATCGGGGTGTATAATGCGCCCATGCGACGCAGAGACCTATTGACCGCGGTTGCGGCTGCCGGAGTCGCGGCCGCACAGACTACTTCGCCCACCCGCCACAAGGGCCGGCTCAAACAGTCCGCCATGCGGACCAACTTCGACCCCAAGATGCCGCTCGAAGATGTGTGCCGGGAAGCCGCCCGCTTGGGATGCTGGGGAATGGACCTGATCGGTGCGCAGGATTGGCCCACTCTCAAGAAATACGGCCTGATCCCCACGATGGGCCCGACCGGCGGCGTGGACTTTGAGAGCGGCTTGCTCCACCCGGAAATCCACGACAAGCTGGAAAAATCGGTGGGCGAGACTCTGGACCAGTGCGCCGCGGCGGGAGTACCGAATATGATCACGGTGGCCGGCAAGAAGCGCGGTATGTCTTACGAAGAAGGCGCCGAACACTGCGTCGCGTTCTTTAACCGCGTCAAGGCGCGCGCCGAAGACAAGGGCGTCACGATCTGCCTGGAAATCATGAATAACAAGTACGAAGACGCGCGCCTGGGGCGGGTCGACCAGATCTGCAACCACATCGATTGGGCAGTGGACGTGGTCAAACGTGTGAACTCGCCGCGGGTCAAGGTGCTCTTCGACATCTATCATGTGCAGACCATGGACGGCGACGTCTGCCACAACATCACGCGGAATATCCAGTGGATCGCGCATTTCCACACGGGCGGCGTCCCAGGGCGGAACGAGCTCGATGACACCCAGGAATTGAACTATAAGTTCGTAGCCAAGACCATTGCCGACCTGGGGTTCACGGGCTACGTGGCGCACGAGTATCGGCCGGCAGCCGGCCACGATCCGATCCAATCCCTGGCTCAAGCCCTGGACATCATGACGGTCTAGCCTGACGTCCAAAAAGATCTTGCTCTTCAGTCTAGTCTGTGATACAGATTAATCTGTGATATATTCAGGCCGTGAGAAAGCGCTCCCCCAGATTCCCCGATGGGTGCGTTCCTACAGCCAAAACCGGAGTGGCGCCCTGCGGACCCTGGTTGTCGTCCTCTTTGTAGCCCAGTCTTACACGGTGGTGGGCTTGGCGGCGTATTGGGCCCGGCAAACATATCGCGGAGGCCACACGGCGGGGTTGCTGCTGTGTCTGACGGCGATCCTGCTTTCCACGGCGGCCGTGGTCTGGCTGTGTGTGCCGCGGTGGGGTGGCGCGTGGCTGGGCCGGTATACCCGTCTGCGCGGGGAGGTCACACTTCCAGCCGGAATCGAGGGCCCCGCCGGGGTGAGTTGGCAGCCATGGTGGGGGTCCTGCTGGTTTGCATTGTGGCCCAAGGACTGCTCGCGGTGTTCGAGGTGATTCCCTCCCGGCTGATGCAACCCGTCAGCGCGCTCTACATGGTTCCTTTCATGGTCTTTGGGCTTTCGCGGCGTTCCAAAACCTCGCTGCTCCTGCTGTGGCCAGGATTGTATGGGCTGCACGCCATTCTGATTCTGGCAAGCGCTCCGATCCTGTTCACCGGCCGTTGGGATGCGCTCAACCTGTTTCTTCCGAGCAGCGCGTACGGCATTCTGGCGGGCGCTGGCGCGCTGCTGTACAGCCGTTTTGCGCTCTACCGCCTGCGGCGCCTGGCCAGCAGTTCATGAGTTCTCACGACCACGCGTTGCAGGTGGACCGGATCATCCACGAGCCTGCGCGCCTGCGCATTCTCATGATTCTCTCCGGCGCGGACGCGGTTTCCTACAATCTCTTGCGGAAGGCATTGGGGCTCACCAACGGAAATCTGGGGGCTCACCTGGAGCGTTTGGAACAGGCCGGTTACATCCAGGTCCGCAAGAGTTTTCAGGGGCGGACACCGCACAGCGATTATTCCCTGACCGAGTCCGGGTCGCAGGCGCTCGGGGAATATTGGGCAACGCTGGACCGGATTCGCGCCGAAGGGGCTTCGCGCTCCGGATCGAAAGGGCCGGCCTAACGCCCGGCCTGTGCCGCGACGGCTCTCGCGGCTCCGGCCACGGCAACGTCAGTGGTCTTCTTGCCCTTCCGTTCCACCAGTTCGACCATGCCGCTGCCGAGCTTCTTGCCGATGACGACACGAAACGGAATGCCGATCAGGTCGGCATCCTTGAATTTGACGCCGGGCCGCTCGTCGCGGTCATCGAGCAAGGCATCCAGACCGGCTGCAAGACAGGCCTCATAGATTTCGCGAGCGGCCTCCATCTGCGCGGTGTCGGAGTTGTTGGCGGGCGTGATCACAACATCGAAGGGCGCAATGGAGGGCGGCAGGATCATGCCGTCCTTGTCGTGGTAGAGCTCGATGGCGGCGCTCAGGATGCGCTCGATGCCGATGCCGTAGGAACCCATGATGGGGGTGACTTCCTTGCCTTCGGCGTTCAGCACGCGCAGGTTCATGGGGTCGGAATACTTGTAGCCGAGCTTGAAGATGTGGCCGATCTCGACCGATTTGTGGATGGCGAGCGCGCCGCCGCAAGACAAGCAGCAGTCGCCGGCGGTCACCTGGCGGAGGTCGTGAATCTCGGCCTCGAAATCTTCGCCGAGAGTGACGTGGCGCAGATGGTAGTCGTCCCGATTGGCGCCAGCGATCATGTTGCGGCGGCCGGCCAGCGCCTGGTCCGCTAGAATCTGCATATTCTTCACCCCCACAGGCCCGAGCGAGCCTGCCGCGGCGCCGAACCAATTCTGGATCTCGTGGGGGTGCGCCTGGCGGAACTCCATGTCGCCCGAGATGGCGCCGAATTTGGTTTCGCTCAGTTGATGGTCGCCGCGTAGCATCACCAGAACCGGCTTGCCATCGGCCACCAGGACCAGGCTTTTCATCTGCGACGATTCGGGGAGGCCGGTGAACTCGGCGACCTCGGCGATGGTCTTTCGTCCCGGGGTATGAAACGGCTCCGGGTTTAGATCGCCGGCGGGATCCGGCGCCAAAGGCTGCGAGTGCCGGGAAACCGCCTTCTCCAAATTCGCGGAATATCCGCAGTCCGGGCAGGAAGAGACGAAGTCTTCGCCGGCATCCGACGCCACCATGAATTCGTGGGACTGGCTGCCGCCCATGGCTCCAGAGTGGGCCTCCACGGCCGTGTACTGGAGGCCGCAGCGGTCGAAGATACGGCAATAGGCCTGGTAGTGCTTGTCATAGGCGGCGTCGAGCCCGGCGGCGTCCAGGTCGAACGAGTAGGAGTCCTTCATGAGGAACTGGCGGACGCGCAGGAGGCCGGACTTGGGCCGCGGCTCGTCGCGGAACTTGGTCTGAATCTGGTACCAGATCTGGGGAAGCTGTTTGTAGCTGCGCAGTTCGCCGCGCGCCAGCACGGTCATGATTTCCTCGTGGGTCATCCCCAGGCAGAGGTCGCGCTGGAACCGGTCCTTGAGGCGGAACATATTGTCGCCCATAATGTCCCAGCGTCCGGATTCCTGCCAGACTTCGGCGGGATGCAACGCGGGCAGGAACACCTCCTGGGCGCCGATGGCATCCATTTCCTGGCGGACAATCTGTTGGATCTTCCGGAGCGACCGCTGCGCCAGGAAGAGATAGCTATAAATACCGGCCGAGAGCTGGCGAATGTACCCGGCGCGGAGCAGAAGCTGGTGGCTCACCACCTCCGCTTCAGCGGGGTTTTCACGCAGAGTCGGGATAAACAACTTACTCCAGAGCATAGATGGGGTGGCGGGGAAATGCCAATTCTAGCATGCTAAGATTGAGTTGCTCCCCATTATGAAAATCGCAATCGCAGCCGATCACGGCGGATTTATCCTGAAGGAGAAACTACGGGCACGCCTGGCCGGAATGGGGCACGACGTTGCCGATTTCGGAACGGATTCAACGCAATCCTGCGACTACCCCGACTTTGCGCAAGCCGTGGGAGACGCCGTGGCGGAGGGCCGTGCGGATCGCGGCGTGCTGATTTGCACCACCGGGATCGGGATGGCGATGGCGGCCAATAAAATTGCCGGCGTGCGTGCCGCACCGGCACAGTCCGAGGACGAAGTGCGGCTCACGCGCGAGCACAACGATGCCAATGTCCTGACCCTGGGCGCGAAGTATGTCGATGAACGCCGCGCTCTGGATTTGATCCGGGTTTTTCTGGAAACGGAATTTTCCGGAGGCGAGCGCCACGCGCGCCGCGTTGGCAAGATGGTCCATCTGGAGCACGTATGACCGATACAGAGCGAATGGCGCGGCCGCTGGCGGAAGTCGATCCGGAAGTCGACGAGGCCATTCGCCGGGAAATGGAACGGCAGCACTCCAACCTGGAGCTGATCGCCAGCGAGAACTTCACGTCCCAGGCGGTGCTGGATGCCACCGCCAGCGTCTTCACCAACAAATACGCCGAAGGCTATCCCGGAAAGCGCTACTACGGTGGATGCGAATTCGCCGACGTGGTGGAGGATCTGGCCCGCGAACGCGCCAAGAAGCTGTTCGGCGCCGAACACGCCAACGTGCAGCCGCATTCCGGATCCCAGGCGAACGAAGCCGCCTACCATGCAGTATGCGCCCCCGGCGACACCGTTATGGGCCTGAATCTGGCACACGGCGGACACCTCACCCACGGCCATCCCCTCAATTTTTCGGGTAAGACGTTTCACGTGGTACCCTACAACGTCCGCCGCGACGACGAGCGCATCGACTACGACGAAGTGGCGCAACTGGCCCGGGAGCACAGGCCCAAGATGATCGTGGCGGGTGGGAGCGCTTATCCGCGGATCCTCGATTTTCCGCGCTTTCGCCGGATCGCCGATTCGGTGGGTGCGGTGCTGCTGGTGGACATGGCGCACTTCTCCGGGCTGGTGGCGGCGGGCTTGCATCCGAATCCTTGCGAATACGCCGATATCGTCACCTCGACCACACACAAGACTCTGCGCGGCCCGCGTTCGGGCATCATCTTGTGCCGGCAGCAGTATGCGGCCGCCGTCGACAGGGTTGTGTTTCCCGGAATTCAGGGCGGCCCGCTGATGCACGTGATCGCCGCGAAAGCGGTCTGTTTTCGGGAGGCCCAGACGCCGGAGTTTATCGCCTATCAGAAGCGGGTGCTCACGAATGCGCGCGCGCTCGCGGACAGTCTTGCCGGGGCCGGCTTCCGTGTGGTCTCCGGCGGCACCGACACGCACCTGATGCTGGTCGACGTTTTTTCCCGGGGCGTACGAGGAAAGGACGCCGAGAAGGCGTTGGACCGCGCGGCCATCACGGTCAACAAGAACGCAATCCCCTTCGATGTCAATCCGCCGCTGAATCCCAGCGGCATCCGTCTGGGATCGCCGGCCGTCACCACCCGCGGCTTCGGCGAGGCCGAAATGCGCGAAGTGGGCGAATTGATTGCCGAGGTGCTGGGCCAGATTTCCAACGACAGCGTCATCGCGGCGGTCCGTCAAAGAGTGGCCGCGCTTATTGCGCGTTTTCCGCTGTATCGTTGGAAGCTCGACACCGTTCGGGCTTAGGAATCCACGAAAGCGTCCGGCAGGCGGCACTCCCGTCTCACCCGCATGAGCAGCCACATCGCCATCGACGTTCGGCGCAGCCAGGACTTCGGCATCGGCACCTACATTCGAAGTCTGCTTCACGCCTTGAGTACAGTGGACCGCCACAACCATTACACTCTGATCGGCGGCCCTGACGATGTGCGCGCGCTCACCGGGATGCCGGAGAACTTCCGCTCGGCGCTCTACGCGCGCGACGACCATGCGACTTTCGATCACCTCGCATTTCCGGCGTTCTTGCGCGGATTGAGGGCGGACCTCGTCCACATCCCGTTAAACCGCGTGCCGTTGGCGATGATCCGGCCGTACGTGGTGACGGTACACGACATGTCCAGCCTCTTGTTCGAAGAGCAAGGCTCGGACCTGAACAGGCGGTTCCGCCGCTACCGGTACCGGCGTGGGCTGACCCGCGCCAGCCAGGTGATCGCCGTCTCAGAGGCCACCAAGCGCGACATCCAGAATCTGCTCGGCATTTCGGGGGACCACATCCACCGCGTCTACAACGCCCCCGACCCGGCGTTCTTTGCGCGCGGCGACGGCTTCGAGCTCCAGGAAAAACAGCGGATCCTGGAACGCTACCAGATCCAGTATCCTTACCTGTTGTATGCCGGCAATATCCGGCCGCATAAAAACGTGCCGCGGCTGGTCGAGGCGTTCGCGGTAGTGCGCGATCAGCTCTCGGCCCACCCCGTCTATAGAGATCTGCGTCTGATCATCATCGGCGACACCATTTCGCAGTACCCGGCCGTGCGGCAGGCCGTGATCAAGAGCCGCGTGGAAAACGTCGTGCGCTTCCTGGGCTTCGTGCCTTTCGACACGCTGCGCTATTTTTATGAGGCCGCGGCGGCCTTCGTATTTGTCTCGCGCTACGAAGGATTCGGCCTGCCGCCCCTCGAAGCCATGGCCTGCGGCACACCGGTGGTGGCATCGAACGTGAGTTCTTTGCCGGAGGTGCTGGGAGACGCCGCCGTCCAGGTAAACCCGGTCAACGTCTTCGAGATTGCGCGCGGCATCTCGGAAGTCCTGCTGGACGACGGCCTGCGCGCGGCTCTGGTGCGCTGCGGCTATGAGCAGGCCTCGCGCTTCAGCTGGGAGCGCACCGCGCGCGAGGTACTGGAGATCTACCACCTCGCGTGCCAGGGTGTGGAGTAGACGTAGGGACAGGCTCCCGCCGGGTCCAGGGTGTTACAGGCGGGCTGGCGACGGGCGAATTGGGCTCGGCTGGGACAAGGCAGAACCGAACCCACGGATTGTTTCCCTGCGGCCCTGATACCATAAACACGAGAGACTACAGACTCAGGGCGGGAACGTGAATATCACCGAACTATTCATTCGGCGCCCCGTGATGACGACCCTCGTCATGCTCGGGATTGTACTGTTTGGCGCCTTTGCCTACCGATCGCTTCCCGTCAGCGACCTGCCAAACGTAGACTTCCCTACCCTGCAAGTGAATGCGGCGCTGCCTGGCGCCAACCCCGAAACCATGGCATCGGCCGTGGCTACGCCGCTCGAGCGCCAGTTCTCGACCATCGCCGGCCTGGATTCCATGACATCCACGAGCGCCCTGGGCACCACGTCCATTACGCTGCAATTCGCCCTCGGCCGGTCGATCGATGGCGCCGCGCAGGACGTGCAGGCCGCCATCACGACGGCCGGGTCGCAAATGCCGCCGGGCATGCCAACGCCCCCGAACTTTCAGAAGGTGAATCCCGCCGATTCGCCCATCATGTACCTGGCGCTGTATTCGCCGACCCTTCCGCTTTCGACTATCGACGACTACGCTGAAACCCTGGTGGCCCAGCGAATCTCCACAGTCAGCGGCGTGGCCCAAGTGCAAGTAATGGGTGCGCAGAAGTACGCCGTGCGCGCGCAGCTCGATCCCAATGCGCTGGCCTCGCATCATATCGGCATCGACGAGGTGCAGGCGGCGCTGCAGCAGCACAATGTCAACCTGCCCACGGGAACGTTATGGGGCCGCGATCAGTTGTTTACCGTGCGCGCCACCGGCCAGCTCACCTCGGCCGCCGCCTACCGCCCGGTGATTGTCGCCTACCGCAACGGGTCGCCGGTCCGGCTGAGCGACCTCGGCCGGGTCATTGACAGCGTGCAGAACGACAAAGCCGCGAGCTGGTTCAATGGCACCCGCGGCATTGCCCTCGCGGTCCAGCGTCAGCCCGGCACCAACACCGTCGCCGTAGCGGACGAGATCAAGCAGTTGATGCCGCGTTTCCGTCAGCAGATGCCGCCCGCCGTCCGTTTCGACGTGGTCTACGACCGTTCGGATTCGGTGCGCGAATCGGTGCGCGACGTCAAATTCACGCTGTTGCTGACGGTGGCGCTGGTGGTGATGGTCATTTTTTTGTTTTTGCGCAACGTGTCTGCCACCATCATTCCCAGCCTGGCGCTGCCGTTATCCATTGTCGGCACGTTCGCCGCAATGTCGCTGCTGGGGTACTCGCTCGACAACCTCTCGCTCATGGCGTTGACGCTCTCGGTGGGATTCGTGGTGGACGACGCCATTGTGGTTCTGGAAAACATCGTTCGCCACATGGAGATGGGCAAGAGCCGGCTGCAGGCCGCGCTGGAGGGCTCGCGCGAAATCGCCTTCACCGTGCTCTCCATGACGCTCTCGCTGGCGGCCGTATTCATTCCGGTTCTATTCATGGGCGGCATCCTGGGCCGCCTGTTTCACGAATTCGCCGTGACCATCGGGATGGCTATCCTGATTTCCGGGATGGTCTCGCTGAGCCTCACCCCCATGCTGTGCAGCCGTTTCCTGAGGCCGCCGCGCGAGAGCCACGGCGCGCTCTTCCGCGCCTCGGAAAAAATCTTCGATGGCATGCTGCACGTTTATGATTGGTCGCTGCGCGGCGTGATCCGCCATCGCCGCCTTACTATGCTGGTGGCGGCCGGCACGCTGGCCGCCACCGTGTACCTGTTTGCCTTCGTGCCCAAGGGCTTCATTCCCAACCAGGACACAGGCCAGATGTTCGCTTTCACCGAGGGCGGCCAGGACGTCTCGTTCGAGGGCATGGTGCGCAACCAGCAGCAACTGGCCGCCATCCTCGGAGTCGATCCCAACGTGCAGTCGTATATGTCGATGGTGGGCGCCAGTAACGGTTCGGGCAACGCCGGCCGGATCTTCGCCACGCTGAAACCGCGCGACCAACGCCCGCTCTCGGCGGACCAGGACATCAACCGGCTCCGCCCCCTGCTGAACTCCGTCCCCGGGATTCGCGCTTATCCGCAAAATCCGCCGCTGATCCGGATTGGCGGGCAACTGACCCAGGGCGCGTACCAATACACCCTGCAAGGGCTCGACCTGAATGAGTTGTACCGCGCGGCGGATACCTTCCTCAAACGCGTTCGCGGAATTCCGGGACTGGTGGACGTGAACACCGACCTCCAGGTGGCGAGCCCCCAGGTCGTGGTGGATATCGACCGCGACCGCGGTTCTTCCCTGGGGATCACGGCGGACCAGGTGGAGCAGGCGCTCTACGACGCCTATGGTGAGCGCCAGGTCTCGACTATCTACACCCCTAGCAATCAGTATTGGGTGATGATGGAGCTCGAGCCCCGGTTCCAGCGCGATCCCAGCGCAATGGGTCTGCTCTACGTTCACTCCTCCAACGGAAACCTGGTCCCCTTGAGCGAGGTGGCGCAGATCCAGCGGAGTGTGGCGCCCCTGACGGTGACGCATCTGGGCCAACTGCCGTCGGTCACGATTTCATTCAACCTGGCCCCGGGAGTGTCCTTGGGCGACGCCGTCGCGCGCGTCGGAGACGTGGCGCGCGACACGCTGCCCGCTACCATCACCACCAGCTTCCAGGGCGCTGCCGCGGCCTTCCAATCCTCACTTCAGGGAATGGGGATACTGCTGGCGATGGCCATTCTGGTCATTTATCTGGTGCTTGGCATCCTGTATGAGAGCTTCATTCATCCGCTGACTATTCTCTCCGGACTCCCTTCGGCCGGACTCGGCGCGCTGGCCACGCTGCTGATTTTTCATAACGAGCTGAATATCTACTCCTTCGTCGGTGTGATCATGCTGATCGGCATCGTCAAGAAGAACGCCATCATGATGATCGATTTCGCGCTCGCCACTCAGCGCACCCACGGGACGCTGCCTTCGGAGGCGATTTACGAGGCTTGTCTGGTCCGCTTCCGACCCATCATGATGACTACCATGTCTGCCCTGATGGGCACCCTGCCCATCGCGCTCGGCCTGGGCGCCGGCTCGGAAGCGCGCCGGCCGCTGGGTCTGGCCGTGGTGGGCGGACTGGCGGTCTCCCAAATGCTGACCCTCTACATCACTCCGGTATTCTACATTTACATGGAGCGGCTCAGCGGGTGGGGCTCAGGGCGGCGCAGCCGGTCGAAACCTACGGCGGCGCGAGTATCGGCTCCGCAGACTATCGCCCAGGGGTAAGAACCTAACGCGACGCTTCGCCGCGGCCGTTGAGCTAGGCGCGGCGCGCCTCCACCGCCAAACGATCTGCGGGACTGGGAATTCCCTGGAATGCTCCACAAAGTGATTCGATATAGAATCGAAGGTCTGCCGGGGAGCCTGGGATCGAAACTCCTGGTGGAATGTACCCCGCGAACCCTCCCTCGGTGTCTGAGAAGAGGAGAGATGCCCGAGAATTCCGACGCCCAGACCGCAGACCGCGATGCAATCCTGAGGCTGCGGGCGGCCCAGACCGAGGACGCACTCCGAAAGACCGAGCAGCGATACCGCGACCTGATGGTTCACGCCACCGATGGAGCGTGGCTCATCGAGTACGAAGAACCGATTCCGCTGACGTTGCCGGAAGATGAGGTCCTCGCCCGAATGGGGAGATTTGGGCAGGTAGCGGACTGTAACGACGCCGCGGCTCACCTCCATGGGTTTCGCGACGCGGCAGCCTTCAAGGGAACCCGGGCCGCCGAATTGCTGAAGGATCTGGCACGATACAACCAGGCCAAGGCGGCCGTTCGGTCCGGATTCCAATGCCGTCGGGCCGTCATTTCCCGCAGAGATCGCACAGACCGGCTCCGGCATGTGCTCACCGTGGATTCCTATGTCGTCGAGAACGGCGCATTGCTGCGCGCCTGGAGTTTGACGCACCAAATCCCGGACCCCGAGCCGCCTCCAAGACCTTTGAACGCCAATGAGGACCGATCGTTGGAATCTGAGAGCGGCTTCTCCACGCTGGCAAGTGCGGACCAGCTGCGTTCCATCGCAGAGCAGATGCCCTGCGTACTGTGGACCACCGATACCGACCTGCGATTCACCAGCTCGTACGGGGCCGGGTTGAAGGATTTGGGGTTGAAATCCGGAGAAGTAGTCGGGATGACCCTGGCGGAGTACTTTCAGGGGCAGGAGCACTTGAGCACGGCACTCGGGGCGCACCGGCAGGCGTGCGCGGGCGAGACCGCAACCTACGAGACCACCGCGTTCGGAAGAAGTTACACCACTCACCTGGAGCCGATGCGGGATGCCGGAAACTCGATCATTGGCGTCCTGGGGATGGCATTCGACACGACAGAACACAAGAGAGCGGAGGAAGCGCGGAAGCAGAGCGAAGCCCAGCTGCGTTCGATCGTCAGCCACGTGCCCGGCGGAATCTGGACCATCGATACGGGCCTCCGGTTCACCAGCTTCTATGCCGCGGAGAGGAAGGACCTGGCGCTCAAGCCCGGACACGTAGTCGGGATGAAACTTGAGGATTTCTTTCAGGTTGTTGAAGAGAGGCAGATCTCGGTGGCCGCCCACCGGCGGGCTTTGTCGGGCGAGACTGTCATTTACGAATCGATTGTTTACGGACGGACTTATTTCAACTATCTCGAACCGCTGACAGACGACACTGGCGGAATCACCGCGGTGCTAGGAATCGCTCTGGACATCACCGACCGCGCGCAGGCAGAGGAAGAGCGGGCCATCCTGGCTTCGCTGGTCGAGGAGAGCCCTATTTTCATCGTGGTAGCAAGAATGGATGGCCAGGGTGTCTACCTGAATTCTGCCGCCCGATCCCTAGTCGGCCTCACGAACGATGAGCCGGCGGACGCACGAACAATTTCGGATTTCTTTGCTGAAGGTCAGCTTGAGCAGCTGACCAGGACCATTTTGCCGGCGGTCCGAAGCCAAGGTCACTGGGCGGGTGAAACGCTGTTTCGTCATTTTCGGACGGGCGATCTCATTCCGGTCGACCTGTTGGAATTGGCGATCAAGAATCCGCAAGGCGAGCCATTCCGCCTGGCTGCTGTGGCCCGGGATCTCACCGAGCGCAAACGGACGGAGCGGCAAAAGAGCGAGCTTGAGGCCCAATTGATTCAGGCGCAAAAGATGGAAGCGTTGGGACGCCTGAGCGGAGGAATTGCCCACGACTTCAACAACTCGCTGACCGTGATCCTGGGCCAGGCCGCGATTGCCAAATCCACGGGCGGTCTAAGTACTCAGCTGATGACCGCTCTGGAAGGAATCGAAAAGGCCGGCATCAAATCGAGGGATCTCGTCCGTCAACTTCTCGGCTTTTCCAGGCGGCAAGTCATTGCGCCCAAACCGATGGATGTGAACGATGCCTTCCGGGAGATCCAGAACACGGTCGAGCGGCTGATGGGCGAAGATATCGAACTGCGCGTCCATTTGGGAGACGGCCTCTGGAGGGTCATGCTCGATTCCTCGCAGTTCGATCAGGTGATCATGAATCTGGCAGCCAACGCGCGCGACGCGATGCCTGAGGGCGGCAGGCTGGCAATCGAAACGGCAAACGCGAGTATCGATGAAGAGTATGCCCGACACAATCCTCCGGCCCGGGCCGGCGAATACGTTCATCTCATGGTGAGCGATTCCGGCATTGGCATGGATCACGAAACGATCTCCCACTTGTTTGAGCCGTTCTTCACGACGAAGAAAGAAGGAAAAGGCACAGGGCTTGGCCTCGCGACGATTTATGGAATCGTGAACCAGAACAATGGATTCGTGAACGTGCAGAGCAAACCGGGGGGCGGCTCCAGGTTCAGCATCTATTTGCCGCGGCTCGTAGAAAACGGGGTTGTGGAAAAAGCGAGGGAAGAAAAGGCCGGACCTTCCGCGGCATCCACCGGTTGCACGATTCTGCTCGTGGAAGATGACCGCTTGGTGCGCGAGATCACCGCGACCTTCCTGACGTCTATCGGACACACACCGCTCATTGCCAACTCTCCCTATCACGCGATCGAGTTGTGCGGAAACCTCGAGACTTCGATCGATCTGGTCATGAGCGATGTGGTGATGCCTAAGATGACCGGCCCCGAACTCAGGGACCGGCTCGTGGCGATCCGTCCGAAACTCAAGGTGCTGTTCACGTCCGGGTATACGTCGGATGTGGTCGGCCGCCACGGTGTTTTGAAGCCTGGTGTGTCCTTCCTCCAGAAGCCGTTCACGATCGATGAGCTGGCGGCCAAGATTTCGGAGGTAATCTCCTCCGAGCCGGGTCCGCTGGCTCACTAACGGACCCTCGCGGCGATTGCCGAACCCGTGGTTTCGGAGGGAGGCGGTCACTCCGGGGGCCGGCCCTCGGAGACCGAAGGCGATTCCGGGGTGTCAGTTTCACCACGCGAAGGACAAATAGCCGCACGCGCACGCTTGCGCGCGGCGGCCCAGGCCGGGAAGACCTCGGGGTTCTCCAGCCAGACCAACATCCACTGCGTCATCTCTTCTTTCACTGCCCGTTTTTCCGGCGTTGTGCGCGGGCTGCGCGCCAGAAAGCGCGCCCGGTCCTTGGCCGCAATCACCTGTCGCCGGCAGGTGCGCGCGCGGTCGCGGTCTCCCGCCGCCAAGGCCTCCGTGTAGACCTGTTGCATCTCGCGCAGGCTCTGTTCGAGTTCCTCCCAGGTGTGCTGCCGGATGCCGGCGTAGGGCTGGTCGAAGGGCAGGCCGGTGTCGCGCAACAGGTCTCGCAGATAGCTCTCGGAAACCGGGGCCAGGCGGCGCCGCAGCTCCTGCCACACGGCTTCGGTAATCGCAGGCGGCTGCTTCGCCGCCAGATATTCGCGCAATTGCTGCTTGACCGATTTACCGTTTGAGGCCACGTCGATACCGGGCAGTTGCGGCTTGATGGGCGGCTATGGTGGTGGAAAATTCGTGCGCCCCCGAATCATCGGGTCTCCGCACAAAGTAGAGCGCCTTCGATTCGGCCGGGTTCAGCACCGCCTCTAGCGAGGCCCGGCCCGGATTGGCGATGGGACCCGGAGGAAGCCCGGGATGGCGGTACGTGTTATACGGACTGATGCTCGCCAGGTCGGATTTGTAGATGGCGCCTCGATAGTGATGGTCAAGCAGAGCCGCGTAGATGGTGGTGGGATCGCAATCCAGTTTCATGCCGATGCGCAGACGATTTTCGAAAACCGCGGCAATCTGCGCCCGTTCCGTGGCGAGTTTGCCTTCCTTTTCGACCAGAGAGGCCAGCGCCACCGTGCGGTGTAGGTCTTCCGTGGTGTGCAGATTCGACCAGACTTCCCGGAACTTGCCGGTCATCATGCGGCAGAGCTGTTCGGGCGTGGTGCTGCGGCTGAGGCGGTAGCTGCTGGGAAACAGATAGCCTTCGAGGCTGGGCGCTCGAGGGTCCAAATCGCGGATGAGATCCGGGTTACGCGCCGCGGCCAGAAAGTCACGGGCGGGAAAGAGGCCCATTGCCTCGATGGCGGCGCCGATATCGAACATGTTCTTGCCCTCGGGCACCACCAGTTCATAGTAGAAAACATCGCCGCGGGCGATGCGGTCGAATACATCGAGAGGAGAAGCCGCCGTGTCGAAGCGGTATTCGCCGGCCTGCAGGATCCGGCCGCGGTTCACCATCCGCGCCAATAGGAAATCCCAGCTGCTGGGCACCACTCCCGCCCGAGCCAGCTGGCTGGCGATGACATTGGCCGAGGTGCCGCGCGGGAACTCAACCAAGGCCGCGCCCGAAAAACCCTGATACGGACGGCTGAGCCGGAAGATCGCATAGCCGCCCGCGAGCGCTACGAGCAGCACCACTACCCCCAGCAGCCGCAGAAATTTCATAGGGAATCCAAGTAGCTCTGCAGCAAGATTACGGCCGAAAGCCGGTCCACGGCCGCGGCGCGCTTCTCGATGCTGATGCCGCTAGAGCGTAGGACACGCTGTGCCTCCACCGTGGTCAGCCGCTCGTCCCAGAACTGGATCGGCAATCCGCTCTGCTTCTCGAATGCCGCGGCGAACTCGCGCACCCAAGCCGATTGACGGCCTTCCGCTCCGCCCATGTTGACCGGGTTGCCCATCAGAATCAGTCCGACTTCATACTCTTCCGCCAGCCGGGCCAGCGCCGCCAGATCGTCGCGCTTGCGGGTCCGTTCCAGGTTCGGTAAACCTTGGGCAGTTATCCTTAGTGGATCGGAAACGGCCAGCCCAATGCGTCTTTTGCCGAGATCTAGTGCCAGTATGCGAGGCTTTTCAGCGCTCAAGTTAATTCCATTATAGACGGGCCCATGCTACATTCGAGACAGGGTTTCAGCACGCCGTGGCAACGGTTATCAAGCCTCTCAGCAATACTCGCAAAGCCGTGGGTGAAGCGCGCCAGTTGGCGCTGCCGGTGGTTGCCGGGGGTGTAATCGTCGCCGTTCTGTACTTCGGCCGGATGTTGTTCATCACCGCGTTGGTGGCGATGATCATCGCGTTTATTCTGGAGCCGTTCGTGTCGCTGCTGATGCGGGCGCGCTTCCCGCGGGGCTTGGCCAGCTTTGTGGTGTGCACGGTGGCGTTGCTGGGACTGTACGTCGTAGGAATCGGCGCGTATTCGCAACTGGCCAGTCTGTACGGGGACTTGCCTCAATACGGCCAGCGGATCGGCGACATCATTGACAACGTGCAGCAGAAGCTGCAGCAAACCGAAGAACGCACGTATCAGATGGTGGTGCCCGCGCGGCAGCGGCAACAACAGCAGCAGGAGGAACAGGCCCGCGCGCAGGCGCAGCAGCAAGCCCTGGAATCGCGGCGCCGCCGCCGCACGGTCGAGCCGCCGCCGGTTGTGCCCGCTCCCCCGGCGATCCAGGAGGTGCGCATCCACGAAGAACGGACGCCCATCGGCGAGTACATCTCGTCCCGCCTCAGCGACTTTTACCAGATCCTGCTGATGATTTCGTTCATTCCCTTCCTGGTGTACTTCATGTTGAGTTGGCGCGACCACATCAATCGCAGCTTCCTCCAGTTCTTTCACGGCGAAGGCCGCCTGGTGGCGGCTCGCAGCCTGGAAGGCATCGCCGGCATGGTGCGCGCGTTCGTGGTTGGAAATTTCCTGCTGGGGCTGCTGCTGGCCTTCCTGAGTTCCGTCCTGTTCTGGATCATCCGGCTTCCCTTCCCCCTGCTGGTGGGCCCGCTGAGCGGATTCCTGAGTCTGGTGCCCTACATCGGCTTGCCGCTGGCCATGGTGCCGCCGCTGTTCGCCGCCCTCGGCGTGAACCGCTTCCCGGTGTACGTGCTGGTGGTGGTGTCGGTGGCCTTCCTGCACCTGGTGGCGATGAACGTCTTTTATCCGAAGGTAGTCGGCTCCCGCGTGCACTTGAACCCGCTGGTGGTGACCTTTTCGCTGATGCTCTGGGGCTTCCTCTGGGACGCGCCGGGCCTGCTGCTGGCCATCCCCCTGACCGCCGCCATCAAAGCCGTCTGCGACAATGTCCAGGGCCTGCGGCCGTTCGGCAAGTTCCTGGGGGATTGACCGGGGCTCGGGGGGCCCGATTCGCACACATCAGATGTCTGGTTTGGCGACAAACTGTCAACATGGATTCGTAAACGCTACGGGCGTCAGGGCGGACGATCTGAGTTGCCTGCGGGGAGAAGGTTCCGAATGGCGCAACAACCGGAGCCCGCAACTCCTCAGTGCTGAGGCTCAAGCCCGGTGATCCCGTTGCTTTGACTGCGGTGGACTGTTCACGTTTTTCCACCGCAGTCTTTTAACGAGCTTCCAGCACAGATTCGCGTAGTAGCTTGAATTCGAGTTTCCGGGGCTTCCGAACCATTTCTTAGTCCCGGTCGGGCACTCTGACAGCAAAACTCAGTTCCTGTGGATGGCTTCTATGTCTTTGATCCATTCTGCGGTTGCCCTGCCTATTGCTTCCGGATGGTCCTCCTGCAGGTAATGAAGACCTGGGCCAAGATGTACGACTCTGCCGTTGTTGAGATTTTTCGCGAAGCTGTCCGCGAATGCCGGCGAGACTAATACGCCGGGATCTCCCACGAAGAGCAACTTGGGATACGACGACCGCGACAATGCCACATGCGCGCGCTCGACCGTGGAATACACATCAGCGGGTTTTCCGGCGATTGGCAGCTCGTTCGGGAAGCGCCAGGTCGGAACGCGCGACTCTCGAGTAGAAAACGGCGCTCGGTAGATTGCCATCTCCGCATCGGTTAGCTGCCGAACGATCGCTCCCGGAAGAACTCGCTCGATGAACGCGTTGTCTTCAAGAATCATTTGTTCTCCGATCCCAGGAGTTCTGAACTTCTGAAATGTTTCTCGTCCAGCCGCGTGAAAATCCTCCCAAGTTGGCATTGGCCAGATGAACTCCATAAAAGCAAGCCCACGGATAAACTCCGGCCTGCGGGCCGCCAGATGAAATGCCAGCGCGCTTCCCCAGTCGTGCGCTATGACGAATGCTGACGAGATTCCAGATTTAGCGAGGAACGCATCGAGGTACCGGACCTGGTCGGCAAACCGGTACCCGATGTCTGGTTTTCCCGATTGGCCGAACCCGATGAGATCCGGTGCGATGCAGTGCGCCACCGGCGCCACCAGCGGCATTATGTTTCGCCAGATGTACGACGACGTTGGATTCCCATGTAGAAAAAGTGCAATGGGACCGCCGGGCGACCCCGCCTCGCGGTAGGCCATCGACGAGTCCAGAACGTTGAGCTGAGGCAAAGCAATATCAGAGAATGTGGTCATTTTTGCTCCTTAAATACGGTGTTAAAGATTATGGTTTTGAAGCGCTCCAATGCGGCAGGCGCTTGCTCCACTTTCATGCGCAAAATAGCGCCTTCCCAGGAAGCCAGCAGGAACTCGGCAAGATCGACGGGATCGAACTTTGAATCGATCTCGCCGGCTGCCTGCGCCTCTGCAATACACTCTGCGAACGGAGTGCGCCACTCCTGGAAAATGGCTTCCAGTCGCTCGCGCAAGAACTCGCTGTGAGAGCTCGCTTCCAGGCTGAAGTCGCCGATTAGGCAGCCCCGGCGCCACCGATCACCTTCCAGCCTGCCGCTGATGATGTCAAGGTAACGTTTCAGCCGCTGTCGTGGCGTCAAGGATTTGTCGTTCAACGCCTCGCTTACTGCCGTCTTCACATGCGCAAAGTAGCGGTCGAGCACTTCGCGGGCGAACGCCTCCTTCGACCGGAAATGATTGGTGAAGGACCCTTGCGGGGCTCCGGCGGCCGAGCAAATATCACGGACCCCGGTGCCCTGGTACCCGGATTGAAACATCAACCGGAGACCGGCGCTAAGTATCTGCTCTCTCAGGGAAGGTTTGCTCACAAATCAAGAATACGTACGTACGTATTAAATGTCAAGGTGGTGCTAAAGGAATTCTGGATCGATTCTCACGGGTCGGGTAAAGCCATTGATAGCGAAGAACTAAGAGGTGGACGCAAGTGGTGGCGTGAAGCGCGGGAGCCCTAGCGAAGGAGCTTGCAAGACGCGGAGCAACAATGAACAACGGTGGATTGTCGGCGGCACACTACAATTTCCTTCTGTACGGCCGTTTAGCTTTTTGAGAATGTGTAGCCTACCGTTTAGTAATCGTGGAGGGCGGCGAGGACACTTGACGTGTAACGCGCATCTCACCGAATAGGTTTTCAGCGAGGGACCTACCCGTGTGGGTCCTGACGCTCCCCGCCCCTCCGTCACCTGCTAGACTCAGGATTCCGGCAGATGGCAGGCACCCCCGAATCGGCGGCGCGGTTTATGGCAGGGCTTCTCGACCGGGCCCGGGCGCGCAAGAAAACCATCATATTTCCCGAAGGCTCCGATCCCCGCGTGCTCGATGCCGCCGCCCGCCTCGCCCGCGATGGCGTCGTGAAGCCCGTTCTGCTCGGCGCGAAACCGGCGGACGCTCCGCCCGGCGTGACCTTCGTCGACCCCGCGCACGCGCCGGCCCTCGAAAAATACGCGGCGCTCTACTACGAACGGCGGCGCGCCAAAGGGGTCACCCAGATCGAAGCGGTCGAAATCGCCCGCCGGCCCCTCTACTTCGCGGCCTTGATGGTGCATGCGGGCGACGCCGATGGCAGCGTGGGCGGCGCGGCCAATACCACCGCGGAGACCGTGCGCGCGGCCCTGCACTGTATCGGGACCGATCCGCGCGTCCGCCTGGTTTCGAGCGTCTTCCTGATGGCGTTGCAGGATCTCGCCCAGGGGCACAACGGTCTCATGGCGTTCGCCGATTGCGCGGTGGTCGTCGATCCCAATCCGGTCGAGTTGGCCGAAATCGCCATCGCCACCGCCCAAACCGCGCGCGTGCTCCTCGGTACCGAGCCGATCGTGGCCCTTCTCAGTTTCTCCACCAAAGGCAGCGGCAAACATCCGCAAGTGGATGCCGTGGTCGAGGCGCTGAAAATCGTGCGGGCGCGCGCGCCGGAGATCATCATCGATGGCGAACTGCAGGCCGATGCGGCGGTTTCGGCGCTGGTGGGCAAGTCGAAAGCGCCCGGTTCGAGCGTCGCGGGCCGCGCCAACACGCTCGTGTTTCCCAACCTGGCGGCCGCCAATATCGCCTACAAATTGCTGGAGCGGCTGGGCGGCGCAGCGGCCATCGGGCCTTTCCTGCAAGGGCTCGCCAAACCCGCCAACGATCTCTCCCGAGGCTGCTCGGCCGACGACATTTACCGTGTGGCAGTGGTCACCGCGCTGCAATCCGAGCCGGTCTGATCCATGCTCCCGTTCCGGCTGGTCTATCACCCGCATTACGACCTCCACCTCGGCCCGCACGTCTTTCCCTCACAAAAATACCGCCTGCTGCGCGAGCGCCTTCTGCACACAAAGTTCGCCACCGAGCAGGACTTCGTCGAACCCGAGCCCGCCACCGATGAAGACATCCTGCGGGTGCATGACCCGGTCTGGGTCGACAAGCTGAAGCACGGCACTCTCAGCTACCACGAGATTTTGAAACTGGAAATTCCCTACTCGCGGCAGACCATGGACGCGTTCTGGACGGCCGCCGGCGGCACCATCCTGGCCGCGCGGATGGCACTCGATTCCGGTCTCGGATTCAACCTGGGCGGCGGTTTTCATCACGCCTTCGCCGGTCATGGCGAGGGGTTCTGTGCGATCAACGATATCGCGGTCGCCGTGCGCCGTTTACAGAAAGACGCAGCCATCCGGCGCGCCATGGTCGTGGACGCCGACGTCCACCACGGCAACGGCACCGCGGCCATCTTCGCCGGCGATTCCTCCGTCTTCACCCTCTCCATCCACCAGGCCAACAACTATCCCACTGAGAAACCGCTCTCCAGCATGGACATCCATCTTCCGGATGGAACCGGCGACCAGGAATACCTGGAGCGCCTGCAGAACGGCCTCGCCGCCGCCCTGACGATGTTCCGCCCGGAGCTGTTGGTGTACGTTGCGGGCGCCGACCCCTATTGCGAAGACCAGCTTGGCGGCCTCTCCGTGACCTTCCAAGGTTTGATGGAACGCGACCGCCTGGTGCTGGGCCGCGCCGTGCGCGGCAAGATTCCCGTGGCCGTCGTCTTAGCTGGCGGCTATGCCGAGAACGTGGAAGACACCATCACCATTCACGCCAACACCGCACGAGTGGCCCAGGAAGTGTTGGCCGTCGATCTCCGGGGGTAGACGCCCGAAGCCCACTCTCGTGGGTAGTGAGGCCAGCTTAGGAAAAAGCGTTTGGGAAGAGCCGTCGCGTCTCAGCTTCGAGGGCCAACAGGATGCGCTCAACTACGCGAGCCAACTCGTTGAGGACTCTATCCACTGGCTGGCCATCCACAATCGGAATTTCATTGAACGCTATGAACAGTGTGAATGTGAAATCGTGCTTCCCTGTCGCATCAGGTCCAATAGTGATGAGTTCCATCTCTTGTTTAGCGCGATCCCAAACATGCTTGAGGGGCATCCGAAAGAACTCACCCTCGACGCGCACATGATGCCGCAGGGCAGCGGTAGCCATCGGGGTCAGCATTTTGTGCTTATCTCCAGTACATATCTCGTTGAGTGCCCAGAGTGCGGATTCCGGGGCAAGGCGAAAAGGATTCCGGGGTGAACGTGAAAACGATTCCGGGGTGAAGGCGAACGGGATTCCGGGCTGAAGGCGAACAGTGATTCCGACGGGAAGGCGAACGGTTTTCGCCCGAGCCCGGA
>JAIQFS010000079.1 GCA_020073145.1 Terriglobia bacterium | reverse complement strand
GTTCCTCCAGCATGACTTTGCGAAGACGGGTCACAGGGACCTCCTTGTGACCCGTACACTACTCCTCGCAGAAGACGAGTGCCTCTACCTGCCACCCACGCGAAGCGTCCGCCGCCCAGCGGCTTCGTTCTAGTCGCCGTCCCGGACTTCCATGCATGGCCAGCGCGAAAACCGCATTGCGGATCTTCCATTGTGACGGCACGTCGCGCGTCCCGACGCCTGCCGGCGCTTCCGCACCTGGTGCGCGGCGCCGGCTCCATTGCTACCCGCATGTGGCAGATGGTCAACTGCGCTTGCTGCCTTCAAAGCGGAGTTGGGGTTTAAGCGGTAAGCACTTCCCGGAACTGAGAAACGGCTGAATCAACTGCGCCGAAGCAATGTAATCTGCTGAATCGCGATCGGCTGGCTTCCACTGTTTTGAAGAGTAAGCCTGAATTGCGGGCCGTAGACACTAAAGATCGCGCCGCCTGCGTCCCAGTACGGGAACGCGCTCGCAGCTTTATTTTCGGTGGCAACGTAGAACTGGGTATTGGGTGCCATCCAGCGCGCCTGCAGGATTAAGCCCGAAGCACCCAGCGCCGTGGTGGCGGAAGTGCAGACGATACATTGGACGGTCACGGCCACCGTGTTGGAGGTCGAGTAATCCAGTGCCGAGTCCAGGGAAACCGTTTTTCCCGCGGCGATGACCACGTTCTGAAACACCTCCACGCTTACCGTTGCTCCAAGGCCGGGATTGACCGACCGGGTTGCCGCGATCGCCAGATCGTACAGGTCGGCGGACTTTTCGGTCGCGCTGCCCGCCGCAATCGCCTCCGACCGCAGTCCGGGCCGGTCCTCGGCAAACGCCAGGCAGAGAAAGGACGACGCCAGCAGGGCGGCCGCGCTGATTTTGAGATGAATCATTTTGGAAGCTCGTGCCGCCGGCCAGCCGGCGACTGTAATTCGAATGCATGCCAACAGCCAATCCATCGTTCAGCAGATTGAACACCCTAGACACACGGAACGCGGCTCGGACCGCCAAAACATGATCTCGGAGCCAAATTCTTGCCGGGCGCCCCAGACTTCTCACGTGGGGCAGACCATCGGTGTGTGTGGTCTGCCCGGACTACGGTATAACTGATGATTTGGAGGAATCCGATTGAAACCCCACTGGATATGGACTCTGGCGTGCGCCGCCCTGCTGCCGTCCGCCCTGGCGCAGCCCGCGAAGCCGCCCTCCGCCGGAGACTGGCCGACGTATGGCCATGACCTCGCCGGCACCCGCTACTCACCGCTCAAGCAGATCAACACCCGGACCGTGCCGCAGTTGAAACAAGCCTGGTCGTTTCCTCTCAATGCGCGCGCCTCCGAGGCCACGCCCATCGTCGTCAACGGCGTCATGTACTTGCCCGCCGGCAATCGCATCGTAGCGCTCGAACCGGAGACCGGCAAGGAAATCTGGAGCTACACGTCGACGTCGGGTGCGCCCTCGCGGCGCGGCGTGGCCTATTGGCCGGGCGACACCAACAATCCGCCGCGCATCCTTTCCACCGTCGGCCGCAAGATGATCGCGTTGAACGCCAACACCGGTAAGATCGATCCCGGTTTCGGCAAAGAAGGCGAGGTGGATCTGGTGATCCCGTACAACTCGCCGCCCACCGTGTACCGCAACCTGCTGTTCGTCGGCGCCAATGTGGGTGAGATCCAGGTCCCCGGCGAGCCCGGCAACACGCGCGCCTACGACGCCCGCACCGGCGCCAAGCTGTGGGAGTTTCACTCCGTGCCGCAGCCGGGCGAGACCGGCCACGAGAGCTGGGAAAGCGATGGCTGGAAGGACCGCTCCGGCGTCAACAACTGGGGCTTCTTCATGACCGTCGACACCGAGCGCGGCATCCTCTATACCACCTACGGCAGCCCTGCCAGCGACTTCTACGGCTTTGACCGCAAGGGCAACGACCTGTTCGGCAATTCGGTGGTCGCGCTTGATGCCAACACCGGCAAGATGAAGTGGTATTTCCAGGCCGTGCATCACGACCTGTGGGATTTCGATCTGCCGCCCGGGCCGGGCTTGATCGATGTCACGGTGAAGGGCAAGAAGGTTCCGATTCTGGCGCAGACCGGCAAGGTCGGCTACATGTACATTCTCAACCGCGTGACCGGCGAGTCCGTGTTTGGCATCAAGGAGACGCCGGTACCGCAGAGCACGGTTCCGGGGGAGTGGACGTCGGCGACGCAACCCATCCCCGTGAAGCCGCCGCCGTTTGGGCGCATGAGCTTCAAGATGGAGGACCTGGTCACCGCCGCCGATACCACCGAAGAGCACGCCAAAGCCTGCCGCGAGCTGGTCGAGAAGAGCGGCGGCGTCTACAACGCAGGGCCGTTCACCCCGTGGGTCTACCGCGCGGAAGGCGCGCCCCCCACCTCGAGCGTCATTTTTCCGGGCGCCATTGGCGGCGTCAATTGGGGCGGCACGGCGTCCGATCCCAACCTCGGATACGTGTTTGAATTCACCAACGAATACGGAAGCATCGGGTGGATTGAGAAGCAGAAAGAGGGTTCGCGCGTTCCGTATCAAGAGGCGAGCATCCTGGGAAATCCCTTCAACTCGAAATTCTGGGAGCACAAGGTGGATGCGCGCGGCCGCACGCTGGGCGCGCAGAGCTGGCCCTGTCAAAAGCCGCCGTGGGGCCGGCTGACGGCCGTCAATGCCGCCACCGGCGACTTCGCGTGGCAGATCCCTCTGGGCGTCACCGATGAGTTGCCGGAAGGGAAAAAGAACACCGGGCGCATCGGCTTCGGCGGTCCCATCGTCACGGCCGGCGGCCTGGTGTTCATCGGCGCCACCAATGACAAGCGCTTCCGCGCCATCGATTCCCGTACCGGCAAGCAGCTCTGGGAAACCAAACTCGAATACAGCGCCATCGCCGTGCCCATGACGTATCAGGGCAAGAACGGCAAGCAATACGTGGCGATCGTCGCCGGCGACGGCGGCGCCGGAGTCACCGACCCGCCGGCCGGCAACAACGAGTCGCTGGTGGTCTTCGCGCTCCCGTAAGTCGCATCAGGCTCCACCATAGGGGCCGCGCGGAGCCGCTGTGACTTGACTCGATCTCTCATTAGACTTATTCTTAATTAAGTGGCCGTCGAGGTTGGAGACCGGATCCGCCAGGAATTCCAAAAGGTTGGGCTGCGCTGCACGCCCCAGCGTTATGCCATGCTCCAGTTTCTGTGGAGCCGGGAAGGGCATCCCACCGCGGATGAGATTTTCCTCGCCATCAATCGCTCCGACCCGCGCTCCTCACGCGCCACCATTTATAACAATTTGCACGCGCTCGCCGAGGCCGGCGTGGTGCTGGCCGTGTCGCTCGATGCCGGGCCTGTCCGCTATGAAGCCAATCGCCAGAGGCATCATCATTTCGTTTGTGAACGCTGCGGAGTGTTGGAGGATATCGCCAGTGGCGATGTCTCCTATCGCCCGCGCCGTCTGCATCTGGGAAGCCGGATTGTCCGGGATTATCAAATCGTCTTTCGCGGCGTCTGTGGAAGGTGCTCGAAAAGACAGAGTCGTCGTTGCTAGGGAGGGAGAGCCGCGCGGTTCCGCCCTTCCTGCGTTGTGATGTGACTTACAATAACCGATGGATCGTTCTTGATTTTTGACCACAGCAGCGGGGGCGCCTGTCCCCGGCGATAAGGAGCAAGACTTGTCAAACGAAACCAAGTGCCCGGTAACGGGCGGCGCTCGACAGACGGCAGTTGGGGGCCCGGTGAATACGGGCTGGTGGCCGAATCAGCTGAATCTGAAAATCCTGCATCAGCACTCCCCCCTGTCCGATCCGATGGACAAGAAGTTCAATTATGCGGAGGAATTCAAGAGCCTCGATCTGGATGCCGTCGTCAAGGATCTCCATGCCTTGATGACGAAGTCGCAGGACTGGTGGCCGGCCGATTACGGCCACTACGGGCCGCTGTTCATTCGCATGGCGTGGCACAGCGCCGGTACGTACCGCATCGGCGACGGCCGCGGCGGGGCTGGCAACGGGACCCAACGGTTTGCCCCCCTCAATAGCTGGCCCGACAATGTGAACCTGGATAAGGCGCGCCGGTTGCTCTGGCCGATCAAGCAAAAATATGGCCGGAAAATCTCCTGGGCCGACCTCATGATTCTTGCCGGCAACGTCGCGTTGGAGTCGATGGGATTCAAGACCTTCGGTTTCGGCGGCGGGCGCCCGGACGTCTGGGAGCCCGAAGAGGACATCTTCTGGGGGCCGGAGGGCAAGTGGCTGGCGGACGAGCGCTACAAAGGCGACCGTCAGCTCGACAATCCTCTCGCCGCCGTGCAGATGGGCCTGATCTACGTGAATCCGGAAGGGCCCAATGGCAAGCCGGATCCCCTCGCCGCCGCCAAGGATATCCGCGAGACCTTTGCCCGCATGGCGATGAATGACGAGGAGACCGTGGCGCTCATTGCCGGCGGCCACACGTTCGGCAAAACCCACGGCGCTGCCGATCCGAACAAGTATGTCGGTCCTGAACCCGAAGCCGCTCCCATCGAACAGCAAGGCCTCGGCTGGAAAAATACCTTTGGCAGCGGCCATGGCGCCCAGACCATCGGCAGCGGGTTGGAGGTCACCTGGACCACGACGCCCGTGAAGTGGAGCAACAACTACCTGGAGAACCTGTTCGGCTTTGAGTGGGAGCTTACGAAGAGCCCGGCCGGCGCGAACCAGTGGACTCCCAAGGGTGGCGCGGGAGCGGGCACCGTTCCCGATGCCCATGATTCGTCCAAGCGGCACGCCCCGACGATGCTTACGACCGACCTCTCTCTGCGGATGGACCCGATCTACGGGCCGATCTCGAAGCGCTTCCTCCAGAATCCGAAGGAGTTCGCGAAGGCCTTCGCCAAGGCCTGGTATAAGCTGACCCACCGCGACATGGGGCCTCTTTCGCGCTACCTGGGCCCGCTGGTTCCCGCCGAGCCCCAACTGTGGCAAGACCCGGTTCCCGCGGTGGATCATCCACTAATCGGGGAGCGGGACATTGCGGCGCTGAAGGCCAAGATTCTCAAATCCGGGCTGTCGATTTCCGCACTGGTCACGACGGCCTGGGCCTCGGCAGCGACCTTCCGCGGCTCCGACAAGCGCGGAGGCGCCAACGGGGCGCGCATTCGCCTCGCGCCGCAAAAGGATTGGGAAGTCAACCAGCCGGCTGCGCTCGCTAAGACTCTCAAGAAGCTCGAATCCATCCAAAAGGAGTTCAACAGCACTTCGGGGAAGAAGAAGGTTTCGCTCGCGGACCTGATTGTTCTGGGCGGCTGCGCGGCTGTCGAGGAAGCGGCGCTCAAGGCCGGGCATACCGTGAAGGTTCCCTTCTCACCCGGACGCACGGACGCTTCGCAAAAGCAGACCGACGTGCACTCCTTCGCGGTCCTGGAGCCAAAGGCAGACGGGTTCCGTAACCACGCCGGGAGCGGACACAAAATCCCGGCGGAAGAGCTGCTGGTGGATCGGGCGCAGTTGCTGACTCTAACAGCCCCCGAGATGACGGTTCTCATCGGCGGCCTGCGCGTTCTGAATACCAACGTCGGGCAATCCAAACACGGCGTCTTCACCAACAGGCCCGAGACCTTGACGAACGATTTCTTCGTCAACCTGCTCGATATGAACACCACATGGCGGCCTTCCTCTACCGAAGGCGTCTATGAGGGCCACGATCGCGCCACCGATCAAATCAAGTGGACCGGTACCCGGGTCGACCTGGTCTTCGGCTCCAACTCCCAGCTTCGAGCCCTCGCGGAAGTCTACGCCTGTAAGGACTCGAAGAAGACGTTTGTGAAGGACTTCGTGGCGGCGTGGAGTAAAGTGATGAACCTCGACCGCTACGACCTGGCCTGATCTCGGCCCGAATCGAGAGCGGCGAACCCGGCCCAGCCGAGTTCGCCGCTCTTCCTGGCGGTCTTGCGAACCTTTCGCAGGTATTGCAGTTGCGAGTCCTCTCGCCTCGGCAATGCATCGAGCAACCTGGGCACCCCAACATTGCATCCGCCCCCGCCCCGCTAGTACGATGGCTGGCGAGGTCATTCCTTTGGCGAACACGACGGGCCGGCGAAATTTCTTGAAGCGCGGAGCCGGAGCTGCCGCGGGCTTGGCGATGGCGCCGCAGGCCGCTGCCCAGCAAGCCGCGCCCCAGCAGGCCGGTTCCGCGGAAGCGGCCGGTCCGGTCAAGCCCGGCTCCGATTTCATGCTCGATGTCCTCCGCTCCCTCGACTTCGAGTATTGCGCCGCCAATCCGGGCTCCAGCTTTCGCGGCCTCCACGAGTCCATCCTCAATTACGGCGGCAACCGGAGTCCCGAGCTGCTGACGTGCCTGCATGAGGAATCGTCCGCAGCCATGGCGCATGGCTACGCCAAGATCGAAGGCAAGCCCATGATGATCATGGTGCATGGCACCGTCGGCCTCCAGCACGCGTCCATGGCCATCTATAACGCATACTGCGACCGCGTGCCCCTCTTCATCATCGCGGGCAACATTTTGGACGTGAACTATCGCCGCGGCAATGCCGAGTGGGTGCACAGCGTGCAGGATTGCGCCGCCATGGTGCGCGACTACGTCAAGTGGGATGACAACCCGGTTTCGCTCACCCACTTTGCCGAGTCGGCCGTGCGCGCTTACAAGCTTTCCATGACGCCGCCGTATGAACCGGTGCTACTGGTGGCCGATGGCGCGCTGCAGGAAGAGCCGGTCACCGAAAAGAACCTGCGCGTTCCCAAGCTCGCGATGGCGGCGCCGCCGCAGGGGGATTCCGCCGCGGTGAAGGAAGCCGCGCGTCTGTTGGTCGCGGCGGAGAATCCCGTGATCGTGGCGGGCCGCGTGGCGCGGTCGCAGCGCGGCATCGAGCTTCTGGTGGAGTTGGCCGAGTTGTTGCAGGCGCGCGTGCAGGATCAGCGCCTCCGCATGAACTTCCCCAGCGCGCACCCTCTCTCCGGGGATCCCGGCGTGTTGCCGATGAACCCTAACGTGCGGGACGCCGACGTGCTGCTCGGTCTCGAAGCACAGGATCTCTGGAACCTCACGCACCGGATGACGCCTTTGAATCGCTTCGGCATGGAGTCGCAATCGGTGGTGCAGCCGGGAACCAAGATCATCACCGTTTCCGCCATTGACCTCAACCACAAGTCGAACTATCAGGATTTCGGCCGCTATGTCGAGGCCGATCTCGCCATCACCGGCGATGCCGAAGCCACGCTGCCGGCGCTCATCGAAGAAGTAAAGCGTGCCCTCACCGTTGACCGCCGGCGCGCCCTCCAAGAGAGGGGGAAACGGCTTACCGCGGCGAACGAGCAAGCGCGGCAGCGGCACCGGGAACTGGCGGCGGTGGCCTGGGATGCCAGCCCCATCAGTACCGCGCGCCTGTCCGCCGAGATTTGGGCGCAGGTGAAGAACGAAGACTGGTCCTTGGTTTCCTGGGACCGCATGTTGAGCGCCTGGCCCACGCGCCTCTGGAGTTTTTCCAAGCATTACCAGTTCATTGGCACGCACGGCGGCTCGGGAATGGGCTACGGCCTGCCGGCCGCCGTGGGCGCGGCGCTCGCCAACAAGAAACACGGCCGGCTCACCATCAACATTCAGCCCGATGGCGATCTCTGTTACGCGCCCGGCGTTCTGTGGACCGCCGCGCATCACCAGATTCCGCTGCTCAACATCATGCACAACAACCGCGCTTATCACGAAGAGCGCATGTACATTGCCCTGCTCGGCGCCAAGTACGACCGCAGCCCGGAGAAGAGCGACATTGGCACGGCTCTCAAAGGGCCCAACATCGACTATGCGTCGATCGCCAAGGGCTTCGGTCTTTATTCTGAAGGACCGATCGAGAATCCGAACGATTTGGCGCCAGCCATCAAACGGGCCGTTGAGCGCGTGAAAAAAGGGGAGCCGGTTTTATTGGATGTGGTGACGCAACCGAGGTAACCCATGAAGCGGATGATCTTCGTAGCCTTACTTGCGGTGGCTGGTATGCCCGCGCAGAATCCGAATCCCACGAACGGCAAGCGCCTCTTCGAAGTCAAAGCGTGCTACGAGTGCCACGGATGGCGCGGACAAGGCGGGCTCAACGGGCCGCGGCTGGCGCAAACCAAGCTGAACTTGCCGGCGTTCCGGAACATCCTTCGCAACCCACCGCCGAGCAATATGCCTCCCTATCGCGAGGCCGTGCTCACCGATCGGGAAGTCGCGGACTTGTTCGCCTACATCCAATCCTTCCCCCCGCCACAGCCCTCGGAAACGATTCCGTTGCTGAAGAATTGAGCGCTGCGGTTCGGCGACCGTTTGGCCTCCGGGCTGTTCCTCGTGAACTCTACTTACCCACCATGTGCTCCGGATCCCGATTGTTCTCGTTACATACATACTCGCCGATGTCGTCATTCAGATCGAGATCGGCGGCCCGTTGGATGACCCACGGTTTGGCATAGGCGCCTGGATCGTCGATCGTGATCTCAATCTCCAGGTGTCCCAGGTCCGGGCGCCGCATGCGCTCGGTGACGCGCATCCGGTCGGTGTGCGGGTGGCCTTGCGGGTCGAGCCAGGAGCGATCGTTGAACCCGACCGTGTCGACCACCAGCGTGTCACCCTCCCAATGGCCCACCGAGTGTCCCATCCACGACGGATTGGGATCGCGCGGATGGCCGCGTCCATCGAGAAACACCTGGCGATGGCTGGGTATGTCATCCTCGAAGAGCATCACCAGCAGGGTCTTGGTCTGCACCAGCTTGTACGGGAACAGAGCCCCGGCCGCCGTGATTCCGCGCGGCAAGCAGTGCGCTCCCGGCGCATCCTTCGAGTTGTTCGCGGCCCGCTCCTTCAACAGTGCCGTCACCCACGGCAGAGGCTCTGGCGTACCCGGATCCACCGGCCGCTGCGCGTACCAGACTCCGGAGAAGTCCGGTTTGCCCTCGGGTGTCCGCGGCGCCGGGCCGGCGGGCGTGGGGTGCGGACTGGTCAGCTCGATTCGAAACTCCCGGCCATCGCCCAGCGTGTCGAGTTGGTAATCCACCAGCCGGATATCCAGGCGCAGGGTTTGGCCCGCGGCCAGGGTGACGTTCTGCTGCGCAAACGCGTTGTACCCATTCGGGGCCGCCGAAAGATCATAAGCGCCGGGCGGCAAACTCGTGAGGGTATATTGCCCGGCCTCTGAACTCGCGGTCTTGTAGACGGAGTGAGTGCTCCGGTTGGTGGCTTGAATGGGAGCCTGCGCCACGGGGTCGCCCGACAGGCTCGAAGAAATCGTTCCGGCAATGGTGGCGCTACGTTGTGCCAACGCCGTCGAAGCGCACAGGAACAGCGCGAGGAAACGCATATGCAGGCGAGTATACAACCTTGCGGCCGCGCAAGAAGGGGGCTTCTGCGCCTATTTGCCGCAGCCGTGCTGCGCGGCGTCGAATCCGTCGAACAGGCGCGCGGCGCCCGCCCCCGCCAATTTTGTAGTCGGCCAGGATCTTGGCGAGGAACTCGGGGAACACGCGCGCGCCGCCTTCAAAGAAGAGGTCGCCTTCGGGCGCGGCGGGGGCGATCACGAGATACCCGCGCTTTTCCGCCTGCTCGCGCCAGTTGCGCTCGAGCGTGCCCTCCACCACCTGCATGGTCTGCGGCCCTCCGCCGAAAGCGAGGATCGCCGGGTACGCCTTGGCAGCATCGTAGTGGGCCGGAAGGACCACTTTGTAATGCACCACAGTCTTACCGATGGTCGTCGTCTTATCCAGAACCTCGGCGTGGACGGACACGGAGACCGCCAGCACGGCGGCGGCGAGCGCGAATTTCATCACTTGGCTCCCTTATGTTTTCGATGGCATGATTTCCAGGATACCGGCCTTGGTCCGGCAGTATATCGCGATCCGGCCGGGTGCAGCAGCGCACGGCGTCAACGTGGCCGATGGTGAAAGTCGATCGTCCGCCTTACGGATCAGACCATCGATGACGGCCGTTTGGTCGCCAGCTGCACCAGCGTGCGAGCATCGGAAACCCGATCAAGGCGGAGAATCTCCGCCGCAATCCGGTCCCGTTCGGCGGCGGAGAGAAATGCGCCGGCGTTGTCGTCGAATTTGGCGCGGAGCTCGGCTTCGGACATGGGGTTCTGGGCCGAGCCGCGATTGTATTCTTCCACTTCTTCCACCGTGCGGCCGTCGGCCAGCGCGATCCGCACCGCGCCCTTAAAGCGGCCCGGCCCGGGGAATTGCGGATCGACGGTGTAGTTCACGCGCCGTGCCAAGGCCAGGATTTCCGGATGACCGAGGCTTTCGGCGCGGTACGCATTCTTTCCAAGCGACCCGTGATACAGGGCTTCGGCGAGCGTGTACTGGAGACTGACGCGGCCGTGCGAGTCGGAGGCCGGCGCGAATTTTTCGGTGGTCGGTTCGCACACAATGGGCACGATGAACGCCGCCACCGGGCAATCGATGCGCTCGACGTCGGCCGGTCGGATTCGATGCTTCTGGCGCAATCGTAAGACCGCGTCAATATAGGGATGGATGACGTGCGCCGCCGGGAAGGGCTTGAAGGAGGAGTTGCGGCTTTCCCAGTGCGTCCCGAGGCCCCCGTCGATGCGATGGAAATCGCGGTGCGCGTTGGCGTCCTGCACGTGAGCGGCGAACAGGCCGAAGCGGCCTTCGAAGATCTGCGCGGGGCCGGTGGTGCCGGCGCGCGCGAGAAACGCGGCCATCAGACCGCTGTGCGCGGCCCACCCGGAATGCAGGAATTTCGATTGAGTGCCATCCACCCAGCACTCCAGCAGGCCCGCTGCGAAGCTACCGCAGATGCCGGCGGCGCGTCCCATGGCTTCGGCATCGAGACCGAGCAGGCGGCAGGCCAGGTACGACACCCCGAAGGGCGCGAACAAGCCCGTGGGATGGAAGCCGCGGCGATGCAACTCGCCCGAAGAGACGCTGCCCACGCGGCAGGAAATCTCATTGGCGATGGCGACAGCGGCAATCAGGTCGCGGCCGGAGACCGCGCCGATTTCCGCCAGGGCCAGCGCGGCCGCCACCGCGGGGCTGCTCATGTGAACGATGGATTCGACGTGGGTGTCGTCGAACTCGAGCGCTTGCGGCAAGGCTCCGTTCGCGAACGCCGCTGCCGTCACGCCTACGCGATCACCCGATCCCAGGATGCGGCAGGGGCCGGGGGACGCCATGGCCCGTGCTGCCTCGCGCACGGAACGTCCGAAACCGGTTTCCAGGCCGGCCAGGGCGAGCCCGATCACATCCAGCACGCGCAGCCGGGTGGCGGCCACAACGTCGTCCGGCAGGTCCTCAAACCGCGTGCGGCACGCCCAGGCTGCCAGTTGATTGGAAAGCGGGATCCTCACGTTTGCATGCCCCATCGGCGCACGGTACGGTTCTCCACCGTGCGGAAAATCAGATTGTCCACCAGCAGGCCAAACAGAATCACCGTCAGCAGGCCGGCGAACACGCTGGGGATGAGCAGCTCATTCTTGCGTTCGAAAATGTACCAGCCGAGGCCGCCTGAGCCGGAGCTGACGCCGAACACCAACTCGGCGGCAATCAAGGTGCGCCACGCGAACGCCCATCCGACTTTGAGGCCGGTCAGGATGCTGGGAAACGCGCCGGGGATCAGAATGCGCGTGATATAGGCGGTGCGCGAGAGGCCGTAGTTCTGGCCAACCATGCGCAAGGTCGGACTCACCGCGCGGAATCCGGCGTGGGCGTTCAACGCGACGGCCCAGAGCACGGCGTGAATCAGCACGAAGATGATGCTGCCGCTGCCCAGTCCGAACCAAACCAGGGCCAGGGGCAGCAGCGCAATGGACGGCAGAGGATTGAACATGGCTGTGAGCGTTTCCAAAAGATCGGCGCCGATGCGCGTGGCGCTGGCGAAGGCCGTCAACAGAGCGGCCAATGCCAGACCGGCGGCGTAGCCTTTCAGCAGCATCTGGATGGTGTACGCGGCCGCGCGCGGCAGCTCACCCGATGCGATGGAGGAGACGAACGCAGCTACCGTATCGGTGAACGTAGGGAAGAGCAGGGGATTGTTCAGCCAGCGCGCATAGGCTTCCCAAATTCCGGCCAGCAGAACCAGCAAGAAAGTTTTGCGGAGGGCAGTCTGATTTGCCAGCCTAGCCCATGAATTCAACGGTTTCTCCACGATATCGAAAGTAGTGGTTGATGGCGAAAAGAAGACGTCGGGGCGGTCAGACACGAGGAGCGGACCCTCCTTGGATTTCACGGTCGAACAGCATCGCTTCGATGCGCGCTGCGTCCGCGCTCTGGCTGCTGATCTCGGCTTTGACCTGGCCGGGATGCGCGCTCAACAGCAGAATCCGGTTGCCGATCCGGAGGGCTTCGGGAATGGAGTGGGTGACGAACAGGACCGTGATCTTCGTCTCTTCCCACAACTGCAGCAACTCCTCCTGCATCTGGTTGCGGGTGAGCGCATCGAGCGCGGCAAACGGTTCGTCCATGAGCAGGATCTGCGGCTCCATCGCCAGGGCTCGCGCGAGGGCCACGCGCTGCTTCATGCCGCCCGAGAGGACGTGCGGGTAGCTATTGCGGAACTCCGCCAGCTTCACCTTGTCGATGAAGTGCAGGGCGCGTTCTTCGGCGGCGCGGCGCGGCAGCTTTCCGGTGGCGGTGAGAGCGAAGGCGATGTTGTCGGTGACGGTTTTCCACGGCAGAAGCTGGTCGAATTCCTGGAAGACGAAGACGCGGTCCGGCCCGGGGGCGGTGACCGGCACGCCGTCGAGGAGGATGCAGCCTTCGACTGGCCGCAGGTACCCGCCGACAGCCTTGAGCAGGGTCGATTTGCCGCAGCCGGAGGGCCCCAGGATCACGAACCGGTCGGAGCGCAGCACGTTGAAGCTCACGCGGTAGGTAGCCGTCACCAGATGGTCTTTGGCGCGGTATTGCAGCGTGACTCCCTCCACCGCCAGCAGCATCAGGTTCCGGGCGCTCCGTGAATCTCGGGGAAGAACAGATCTTTCCACGAAGCGGGGCGGTGTCTGATGGAACCGACGCCGGCCATGAACTCGGCGTACTTCATGACGTTCTCGGGGGTGGTGGTGAAACGGATCTGCGGGTCGCTCAGCACGTCGACAATCTCTTGCACGGAGAAGCCCTTCTCGCTGGTGGAAGCGAGCAGAATGCGGGCGGCGGCCGGCTTGTCGGCCGCGATGAGGCGGTTGGCCTCTTCGAGTGCCGCGAGGACGGCGGCATAGACCTTGGGATTCCGATCGCGGAACCGCGCGGTGGTGGACATCATGGTGAAGGTGGTGGAGCCGCCCATGATCTCGCTGGAGGTGAGAATGGTGCGGACGCGCGGGTCCTTGCGCTCGCGCTGGTGAAAGGGTGGCGAGGTGAAGTGCGCATCGACCGCGCCCGAGCCCGCGAGCAGCGCGATCACTCCATCGGGATGAGTCATGGTTACCGTGAACCGGTCGAAGCGCGTGGTTTGAGCCGCGCCGTAGCGGTTGCGGGCGTACATCTCAAGGAGCAGCGCGGGGATCGACACCTTGATCGCGGTCATGGCGATCTTGTCGCGTTCCGTGACGTCGTCGAGTTTCTTCAGATGCTCGGAGCGGGTGTTGAGATACATCGGAAGCGAGGTCATGGCCGCCACGCCCTTCACCTGCGCGGAGGTGACGGTGCGGTCCCAGAGCGTCAGGAAGGCGGGAGGGCCGGCGGAGATGAAGTCCGCGGAACCCGAGAGGAGCGCGTCATTCATGACGGCCGGACCGCCGATCTCGATCCAGCGGACATGCAGGTTGGCAATGCCGGCGGCCTTGGCGTGCTTCTCGATGAGCTGGTCCTTTTCCATGACCAGCAGCGGCAGGAATCCCACGCCGCCGGCTCCGGTGGGAATGCGAATCTCGCTGACTTCGGCGAGCAGGGGAGCGACGAGCAGGGCGGCTAGGGCGGCCGCCGGGCACCGGCGCGTCACGCGGGGCTCCCGGCCAGGGCGGGCACCGCGTTCTGCACCAGCTCGTTGACGTTGGCGAGGTCGTCGATCCGCCAGCACTGCGCGATCAGGGTTTCGACCTGCGCGGCGGGCAAGGCCAGCACAGCCAGTTCGCGGAACTTGTCCTCCAACTGGCGGTCGGTCAGGGGCCGGTGAATATTTCCTAAGGACTGTTCGACCAGGCGACTCACCGTGCGGCCATCGGCGAGATCCACGTCGACCTGCGCCTGGTCTTCGGTGAGCGCGGGGTCGCCGGCGGCGGTAGCGGCTTCGCGCACGCGGCGGACGGCGGGATCGTTGACGGCTTCGTCGGTGTATTCCGCCAGACCGGCTCTGCCGCGCACCAGACCGACGGCGGCACCATGATAGACCGAGAACTTGCCTTGCAGACCGCGGGTGATGCCGCGCTGGTTGCAGAGATCGAGGACCAGAGGGGCCACGCGCAGGCGCACGGCGCGAATCGTCTCCGGCGTGAGCCGATGCTCGTGGTGGAGCTGAATGGCGGCATCGATGGTGGGGTGATTGACAATGCCGCACGGGAACGGTTTGTAGGTGTTGGCGCGCAGATCGAAATCGACGCCGAGCCGCGCGGTGATCTTGGAGAGATCGTAGTGCGCGGCTTGCACCGCGGCGAAACCCCGCGGGCCTTCGAGGGAATGCTCCCCGGCGGTGAAACCGGCCTGGGCCAGCAGGGCGGCCGAATATCCATTTTGCGCGGAGCGCCCCGGGTGAAAAGACTTGGCCATCGAGCCGAACATCTCGCGCAGGCCGGCCGCCTGGGTGGCGGCAAGGCCGAGGGCCCAGACCATTTCCTGCAGCGGAAGGCCGAGTAGTTTGCCGATGGCCACGGCGGCGCCGAACACGCCCGCAGTCCCGGTGATGTGCCAGCCGACGTCATAGTGCGCGGGATAAACGGCGTTGCCGATGCGCGACTCGGCCTCGAAGCCCAGAATGAAGGCGTGCATGAACTCGCGGCCGCGCACGGGATGCGCGCTGGCATAGGCGAACAACGCCGAAGCCACCGGGGAACTTGGGTGGATATAGTTCTTGGGCGTGGTGTCGTCGTAATCGTAGACGTGAGAGCTGATGCCGTTCATCAAGGACGCGTGCAGCGGATCGAGGCGCTCGGAGCGGCCGAGAATGCTGGCCGTCGGTTTGCCGGAATAAGGGCCGAGTGCCTGCAGGGCGCGATCGACGGCCGAGTGGGGGCTGCCGCCCACGGCGCATCCCAGATAGTTGAGAACCGCCCGGCGCGCTTCGTGACGCACGTCCTGCGGAATGTCTTCGAGCCGATTGACAACCAGATAGGAGGCGAGGGCCTGAGTCTCCGACATAAGAAGGTTTCGCTCATTGTACAGCGGGATCATCGGCCGCAGCAAAACGTGCGCGGACGGTGAACGAGCTATGATCGAAGCTGATGACCATCGCCGAGAAGATTCTATCGGCCAAATCGGGCAAGTCCGCGGTGACGCCCGGCGAAATTGTCGAAGCCTGCCCGGACCTGGTGATGAGCCATACGGCGACGTGGCGGTCGGCCAGCGTGATGAAGCGCATCGGCGCCACCAAGCTGTACGATCCCGAGCGGCTGGCGATCGTGTTGGATCACATCTCCCCGGCGAAGACCGAGAAATACGCGGCCGACCAGCAGATTTCCCGCAATTTTGCGCGCGAGCACGGCGTGCGCAAATTCTACGATGTGGACGCCGGCATCGCGCATCTGGTGCTGATGGAGGCGGGGCACGTGGCGCCCGGCGATCTGATTGTCGGCACCGATTCGCACTGCACCATCTACGGCAGCTTGGGCGCGCTGGGGACGGGCATCGGCTACACGGAAGTGACCTCGGTGTGGCTCACCGGCAAGCTGTGGATGAAGGTGCCGGAGAGCGTGCGGATCGCGCTCGATGGCTGGTTTCCGGGCGGCGTGTATGCGAAAGACCTGATGCTGTATCTGATCGGGAAACTGGGCGCGGATGGGTGCAGTTACCAATCGGTGGAATTCTACGGCAGCGCGATTCCGGAGCTGAGCGTTTCCGAGCGGATGACCATGGCGAACCTTGCCATGGAAATGGGTGTGAAGTGCGTGTTCGTGCCCCCGGATCAGAAGACCGCAGACTATCTACAGGGTCGGCTGCCGAATGCGGCCCGGTACCAGCCGGTGTATGCCGATGCCGATGCGGTTTATGGACAGCGGATCGACGTGGACCTGGCGCAATTGGAGCCGATGGTCGCCTGCCCGCACGAGGTGGAGAACACCAAGCCGGTTGGAGAAGTGGCGGGGACGCACATCGATCAGGCGTTCTTAGGTTCGTGCGCCAACGCGAAATACGAAGACCTGGTGGTGGCCGCCAAGATTCTGAAAGGGCGGCGGGTGCATCCGGGGGTGCGGCTGATCGTCACGCCGGGTTCCAAACAGATCCTGCTGGAGGCCATGAATTCGGGCGTGTTGCAGGCGCTGCTCGAAGCCGGCGGCATGGTCACCAACCCGGGATGCGGGGCGTGCGCCGGAGATGGCGGCATGCTGGCGGACGGCGAAGTTTGCCTCTCGACGGCGAATCGCAATTTTCTGGGGCGTATGGGGAGCGGCAAGTCGTCGATTTATCTTTCCAGCCCCGCAACGCTGGCGGCTTCCGCGATCAAAGGCGCCATCGCGGATCCCCGGGAGTTTGCGTGATCATGGAAGCCGTTATTCAAGGGCGCGTCTACAAGTTCGGGGATAACATCAACTCGGACGTGATCATCCCGGGGCGGTATCTGATCTACATCGACAAAGAGCGGCTGGGCCAGCACGCGTTTGAGATGCTGGGCGAAGGATTCGGAAATACGTTGCGGAGTTTCGACATTCTCGTGGCGGGCCGCAATTTCGGCTGCGGCAGCGCGCGCGAGCAGGCGGCCACCGCGATTCAAGGGCTGGGGATCCGGGCGGTGGTGGCGGCGTCGTTCGCGCGCACATTCTACCGCAATGCGATCAACGACGGCCTGCCGATTGTGGAATGCCCGGCGCTGGTCGCGGCCGTAGCGGAAGGCGACTCGATTCGGATCGACTTGGCGGCGGGCAAGATCGGCCACGCCGGCAAGGAATACCCGTTTCCCCAGATGCCGGACTCGGTGCGCAAGATTCTGGAACTGGGGGGGCTTGGGGAATACTTGCGGGGTAAGTTGGCGGAGAGAGGCTGACGGCGGGGGGAAGAAATCAAAAGGCAAAGGGCAAAAGTGAGTGGTGGCGCTGCGCGCATCGTTTTTGAAGACACTGCGGCTGCGCGGAAAATTGGCGTTGCGGGGCGGCCGGGCTTCGCGGACTTATCGCCGTGCGTATCGGCCGCCCAATGGATTGAATCGCATCTACGAGGCCATTGGAATCGCTTTGTGGCGCTACGTTTAAACTCTCGTTTCGATGCCTGACT
>JAIQFS010000078.1 GCA_020073145.1 Terriglobia bacterium | reverse complement strand
GACGAGCAGCGCAACCTCTTCGCGACCGCCTTGTTATCCAGACCCTCGGCACAGGCCAATACCACACGAGCGCGACGGGCCAACAGGGGCTGGCTGCGTGCCCGATGGGCCAGCGATTCGAGTCGCTCGCGTTCTTCCTGGTCACCATCAGCGGCTTCTTGGGGCGTCCGGTTCGCATCTGAGCCTCCTACATTTTAGATGCAATCCGGGCTTGACTTAGTTCACTTATTTCTGGGACATGAGACTAGAGGGATCGGTAACTCTCCGCGCCCATCGTCTTGCACGGATGCGGGACTATTGTCATCATGTGGACATGCAAACCGTCTTTGAGGCGGCGGGTGGCAAAGAGGGCCTGCGCCGTCTTGCCGAAGCCTGGCATCGCCGGGTGAGGGCCGATGAAGTGGTCGGTCATGCGTTCAGCCACGGCTTCCACCCTCAGCATGTCGAGCGGCTGGCCGCTTACTGGGCCGAGGCACTCGGTGGCCCCAGCGCTTATTCCGGCTCCTATGGTGACGAGACCACCGTCGTCAAGATGCACAGCGGCAAAGGGGAGCACCACGAATTGGATGGCCGTGCCATTGCCTGCTTCGACCAGGCTCTGGTCGATGTCGGACTAGCCGGCGACGGTCCGCTGCGACAAGTGCTGCACGACTACTTCGCTTGGGCGACCACGACCACGATGTCCCGCTACCATCGGTCCGCTGACGATGTGCCCAACGGCCTCAGCATCCCACAGTGGTCGTGGGACGGACTCCAAGTTTAAAGATCGGGCGGGAAGATTTGGTCTGCTACTGGGCGGGCTCTCGAAAGGGCACGCTGCGCGCTATGGCCGCCAACAACGACGACCACGTGTAGTCTTTCGATGCGGCTTCCCGCAGCACAGCGCGGACCGCGGGCATCCGCTCCGCCGGAGTCGGCTGGAAAATCTCCTGTCTTCCCTTCACCGCATACGCCAGCAGCCTTTCCGTGATGGTCGTGAGAAAGGCGGCCTGGCGGTCGAGTAACACGCGGCGGAGTTCGGCCGGCCCCTCGAACTCCGTTCCGTCCGCGAGGATTCCCGAGACATCGATCGGTTCCTCATTCGCCTCCGCGCGCCACCGGCCCACGGGATCGAAATTCTCGAGCGCGTACCCCAACGGGAAGAAATTCGAATGGCACGCATTGCAGGACGGGTCTGGCAGCGCTCGTAGCTGCGCGCTCAACAGAATGCCTTTTTGTTGCGGCGGGATGTTCGGGATCGGGTTCGGCGCGGGTACGCCAAGGAAGTGGGTCCTAATCCATTTGCCTCGTGCGGCTGGCGACGTGGAAGGCGCGTCCACCGCCGCGTGGCGTGTCAACACCGAGGTGAGGGTCAGGAAGCTTCCCTGGCCCAGCAGGCCCGCGCGCCGGGTTCCCGGCAGCGCGACCCGGCGAAACTCCGGTCCGGCGACGTTCGGGATCCCTTAGTGCCGTGCCAGCCTATCGGTGAGGTAGGTGTAGCCCGCCGTCCATAGTTCCACCGCGGGGCGATCCTCGCGGAGTTGGCTTTCCAGAAACAGTTCGGTCTCGCGCCGCATCTGCTGTCGCAGTTCCGCATCGAATTCCGGGAATGCGGCGGAGTCGGCGGCCATCGTACCCAACTGATCGAGCCCGAGCCAGGCGGCGAAGAAGCTGCCGACAAGCCCGGCGATTCTGGCGTCCGCGAGCATCCGCTGGACCTGTTGTTCGACAACTGCGGGATCCTGCAGCCGGCCCCGGCGTGCGGCATCGACAAGCGCGGCATCCGGAGCGGCGCTCCAGAGCAAGCTCGCCAGGCGCGACGCCCATTCCCGATCGGTCAGGCGCCGCGAAGCCGCTGCCGTCTTACGGGCATCGCCTTGATCGAGAGCCGAGCCGAGCCACGCGACCAGGGCATCGTACGTCTTCCGATCCGGCCTGGGAGTGTCGGTCGGAGGCATGGTCCCGGCCCGCAACTGCCGCAGCACGCGCTCCCAGGCCTCCGCCTCAGCCCACGGATGCTCCGCATCGAGAGCATCGAAAGAGACGCTCCCTTCGGCGAGACGGCTGTTGTGACAGGAGAGGCAGTATCGGCCCACCACCGCCGATAAGGTTGCCGGGCGGCTTTGCGCCAGAACCACCCCGGAGGCGCACCCGAGCGAGATCGCCAGCAACGCTCGAACCGGATTCAAGTTCCCTCCGCCATTTGCTCCCGCTCCACAGCCAGTCCCCTTAGAATACGCCTGAGAGAAAGGTGCGCGCGGCCCCCCATCCCGGGAACCCGATCGGTCGGGAGTTTCTCTTCAGCTTAGTTGGGCTCCGGCACATCCAGCTGGAGCACTTGCTCCGGCGCAATCGCTTCCACAAAGCTGCGGTCGTGCGAGGTGAACACAATCGTGCCCGGATACTGCGCCAGGGTCTTCTCCAGCGCCTCTTGGGCTTCGATGTCGAGATGATTGGTGGGCTCGTCCAGCACCAGCAGGTTGGCTTGACTCACCAGCAGGCGCACCAGCGCCACCTTGGCGCGCTCCCCTTCGCTGGCCTCCGCCAGCGGCCGATCGACCCGGTCCGGCCGCACCTTCAGACAGGCCAGCAGGGTGCGGGCCAGCGTGTCCGAGCCGCAGATCTCGAGGGCGGTCGCGGCCCGGTCCAGGTTCTCGGCATCCTGCGCGTAGTGCCCGGCGACCACGCGCGCCCCGAACCTCACGGTTCCGGCGTCAGCCGGCTCCAGCCCCAGCAGCACGCGCAGCAGCGTCGTCTTGCCCGAACCGTTCGGCCCGGCGATCGCCAGCCGCGCGCCGCGCTCCAACTCCACGGTGATGCCCGTGAACAGCGGCTTGCCCGGATAGGACTTCGCCAGGTTGCTAATTGCCAGCGCAATATCGCCGCTGCGCCGCACGCCGGCGAACTCGAGGATCGGGATGGGCTGTTCTTCCCAGGGCTTGGCAATTGCGGGGCCGCGCCCGGCGCGCTCCCGAAGCAGGCGCGCCGTCCGTGCCACCTTGGCCGCTTTTCGCCCGTAGAAGTCGCGGCTGGTTCGCACTCCGGGCGGCGGCGCGGCCACCTGCGCCGCGAGGCGCGACCGCCGCTCGGCGGCTTGTTCCGCGGCTGCCTTGCGGCGCTCGGAGGCCGTGTAGTTCTCCTGCGCCTGCCGCTCGGCTAGCACTCGCTGCGCGCGGTACTCGTCATAGCCGCCTTCAAACCGTTTCACCCGGCCGCGCTCGATTTCCAGCACCCGATTCGCCGCCCGCCGCAGCAGCGTGCGGTCGTGCGAGACCAGCACGCACCCGCGGCGCCCGGCCAGCTGCTCTTCGAGCCATTCGCGCGCGGCGATGTCGAGGTGGTTAGTCGGCTCATCCAGCAGCAGCAAGTCGGCTTCCGTGTGCAGGGCGCGCGCCAGCCCGGCTCGGGTGCGCTGCCCTCCAGAGAGTTGCGACGCCGCCATCTCCCACTCGCCCGGCGCGAATCCCAGCCCGCTTAAAATCCGCTCGGTCTGGGCCTCGGCCGCGTAACCGCCCGCGGCATCATACTCGTTCACCACTTCGGCGTAGTCACAAGGCGCATCTCGCACGGTGGCGGCCAGCCGCGCCCGCAGCCGAGCCAGTTGCGGACGCGCGCCGAAGATGGAATCGAACAGAGTACCGGCCCCGGCGGAGCCCTGCTGGTCCACATACGCCAAACGCAGCCCCTTCCGCCGCGCCAGGGTGCCGTTCGCCGGCTCCAACTCCCCGGCCAGAATGCGCAGCAGGGTCGATTTACCCACGCCGTTCCCCCCGACAATCGCCAGGCAGTCGTCGGCCTCAATGGCAAACGTGGCATCTCGGAACAGCTCAACCGTGGAGGGATACCGGAAGGAAAGTCCGGAAACACTCAGTAAAGACATACGCTCCTCGTGGCCGCCGCACGCGGCCCTTGCATGAATCGGAGGTCGTCTTTACAGTTTCATGAGTGCGGACCGGAGTCCGCAAAACGATTATACGACACGTCCCGAACCTCGGCAAAATCGCCCTTTTGGGGCTAACCTTGCATGCCGCTTGCAGTATGATGAATCAACACTTTGCCAGTCTGGTGAAGTCTCGATCCGCTTCTCCCTAATACGATGTGAGCGGCGGTACTCATGCCCATGATGATGAAAACTCAAACACGACGGCTCTGGCTTCTCCTCCCGATTCTGTCTTGCAGCGCGCACGCACAGTGGTTGAACTATCCTGCTCCGGGAACACCGCGGACGCGCGACGGCAAACCGAATCTGGCGGCGCCCGCGCCCCGCGCTTCCAACGGGAAGCCGGATTTGTCCGGTGTGTGGCACGTGCAGCCCGCTTCCCTGGCCGAAATGAAACGCCTGTATGGCAACGACGTGGGCGAGACGAGTCTGCCCGGCATGGAACCGGATACGGTTTCCAAGTACGCCATCAATATCCTGGTGGACTTCAAGCCGGAGGACTCGCCGATGCGCAAGGAAGCCGCCGAAGTACTGCGCCGGCGCGTGCCCGGCTCCAATCCAGCTGACCAGTGCCTACCTATGGGAATCCCGTTCGCCTTCCTGGTTTCCGAGGCCGACAAAATCGTCCAGACCCCGGGCGTGCTGGTGATGATGTTCGAATCCGCCGACGCCCACCGCCAGATCTACACCGATGGACGCCCCCTCCCCCAAGATCCGGAGCCGGCCTGGCTGGGCTACTCCGTGGGCCGATGGGACGGCGACACCCTGGTAGTCCAGACGGCGGGTTTCAATGACAAGACCTGGCTGGATGCCATGGGCCATCCGCACAGCGACGCCCTTCGCGTGACCGAGCGCTACCACCGCCGCGACTTCGGCCACTTGGATCTCGAAATCACGTTTGACGACCCCAAGATGTATACCCGGCCGTTCGCCATCAAAGTGACCCAGGAATTGCTGGCGGATTCCGACATTCTGGAGTTCTTTTGCAATGAGAACGAGAAAGACCGCGCCCACGCAGCTCGAAAGTAGGACTCTCCACCCGCGCTCGACCGATCAAGCCCTACGACTGGAAGTCCTACACGGTTCCAGCCTGTCCAGTAACCGTATGTTTCTAAATGAGAAATTCAGCCATCCCGTTCCTCCCTTAGTACAATTTTCCAGCCGTACTGGTACAAACAGGCCCGCTACGGCGGCCTCTGCCGTAATTTGTACCGCTATACTCAGGGTGAGTAGGACGCCTATGGGTACGTTGAAGTGGGTTACGGTTGGTACATTCGTCATGTTTGTTGCGGCCGTTTCGGGCGTGGCAGACCACGTTGCCCCGCATTGGGCCGCGTTTCTCCGGGGATGGTGGGTCGACATCCGGCCCTGGTAATCTCGCCCGTCTGGGTGAGCCACGCCGTTATTCGTGTTTCTCCAATTGCAGGGTGATTGTGCCGATGGTGAACTGCATCCGCACGCGAACCTGCACGGGCAACCGGCGGCGATCGTCGCTCAACCACACGTGGAGGTGCGCGGAGCGGCGGTACAGCACGTTGTCGAACAGGAAGATCTCATAGCGGATCGTCTTGTAAGTTCCGTCGGGCGTCTTGATGTCTTCGCGCTGTTGGGCCTCGACCTTGGCCATCACGCTTTTCTTGCCGTCGCTGACCGGAATCTCGGCGCTCTGCCCGGGCTCCAGGTTCAAGGTCCGCAGAAAAAACACGCCGCCGACCACATCATGAACGCACTCGGGGATGTCGATTTCCTTGGAAGCCACGACCGCGTTCTTCACCAGGTCGCGCTCCAGGTAGCTCGCCTTGCGCGCCCCGGCATCGAAGGTGATTTTGGTGTCGCGCCGCCGCGGTCCCTCACTCGCGGCCAGGTGGGAAGACTGGGCGCAGAACCCCGGGCCCAGATTGGCGGCGTAATCATCTTCCACTCGAAACAGTTTGGACACTAGCCCGACGGATTCCACGTGCAGAGTCACCTGAGACCCGGCAGTAGATGGCGATGCCGATGAATTCCATTCCATGCGGGCCTTGCCGGCCGTGATGAGCCGCCATTCGATGTTGAAGGAAAGGGTCTCCTTCGCGGGCAGACTGGCACTTTGCGGCCAAGCTAACGGCGTACAGACCAGGACCACCCAGAGCCACCGGGTCATGTACCGCCAGTGTCGCAAATGCGCCCGGGACGCCGCAACGTTAACCAGAGGTAGGTAGACCCCTGACCGATCGGTGGAGCGGCGCCGAGCCGCCGCGGCGGCGCTCTCTAGAATCCAGACGGTGTGACCCAAAAGCTCTCGCTCCATTGGCCTTCCGGGGCGACCGACGGCAACTCCCGGTAGACGCCGGCCTGCGCCAGGTTGAAGGCGTTGGTGATCGCCGCCATCGGTTCGAAACACAGAAAGCCTTGGCCCTCGGGTGCGTACACCACCGCCACGCCGTACTGCGGGCCGTAAGCGACCTCGATCTTTTCGCGCTGGCCGGTCACCCAAAACCGTGCGACCCCAGTCTCATCGCGCATCAGGCCGCCGAAGACGTCATCCAGGGGTCGCGTTCTCAGCGGATGGGGGTCGGCGAACGGCAGCGGCTCGCGAGCCCCGGTGGGAATGAGAAATTCGTCCAGCAGCAGGCGCTCGCGGGCAGCCAGATGCACGGTCCACTGGTCGCGCGGCGCGTCATGGAGCTGAAAATACGGGTGGTATCCGATGGCTACCGGCAAGGCTTCGCGGGAGTGGTTGTCGATACGGGTTTCCACGGCGAGCGATCCGTTTTCGAGCCGGTAGGTCACGGTGAGGTTGTGGGCAAACGGAAATTGCGCCATCAGCTCAGGATGCCTCCAGAACTCCAAGCGGCTGGTGGCGTAGGCCGAATGGGCGTCGGCTCCCGTCGCAGTCAGCGCCCAGGCGGACGAAAACAGAAGCAGTCCGTGGATCGGCTTCTGATGGCCGTCGCGGCGCAGATTGCCGAGCGCCGAATTGAGCTGGTAACGCTTGCCGTTGACCCAGTAGGAATCGCCGTCGAGGCGATTGGCCCACGGCGCCAAAAACGGGATTCCGCACAACGCCGGCTTGGCCCGCAACTCTTCCAGTCCTGAAAAAGGGAACCACAGGGCGTTCTTTCCGTTTACGGTAAAGGCATACGCCAGGTTTCCGATGGAGGGAGCGATGCGCACTTCCATTTGGCGGGCGGCATCGGCCAGCCGCACTACCTCGACCGTGCCTTCCTGCTCGACGCGGGCTGAGAACGCGCTATTTTGTCCCATATTCCACATCTATCAGGAACAACCCTTTGGCGGGAGCCGTGGGGCCTGATTTTTCCGGCAGCGCCTCCAGGTCCAAGATGTTCCCCTTGCCGGCCTCGATCAGCGTGCCCACCAGATTGCGCACCATGTGCTTGAGGAAGCCGCTGCCGCGCACGCGATAAATCAAGTGTCCGCCGCGCCTCTGCAGGGTGGACGCGAAGATGCTCCGAACCTTGGATTTGCCTTCGTCGTCGCGATCGTCGGACGCGGCGAAGGCCGTGAAATCGTGCTCCCCCGCAAACACGGCGGCCAAGCGGGACATCCGCTCTTCGTCGAGTGGGTATGGATAATGATGGACGAACGGCCACTCGAAAGGGCTACAGACTTCCTCCCGCGCCATGCGGTATTCGTAAGTCTTGGCGCGCGCGGCGAAGCGCGGGTGAAAGTCCGGATGGACTTCGTCTACCGTAAGGATCCGCACGGTCGGAGGCAGCAGTCGGTTCATGGCGCGCTTGAGATTGAGCGGCGGAATGGGGTTTTCAAGCGAGAATGCCGCCACTTGCCCCAGCGCATGAACGCCTGCATCCGTGCGGCCCGAGCCGGCGACCGGCACCGGTTTGCTCTCGATTTCAGCGATGACCCGCTCCAGCAGGCCTTGAATCGTGGGCAGGCCCGGCTGCACCTGCCAGCCGTGAAATCCCCCACCATCGTACGCGACCTGTATCTTGATGCGGCGCATCAAGCAGGGCGAGAGCCCGGTCGCGCCACGGCAATTTCCGGCGGGCATGGCCCGGGAACATGAGTGGATACGGCACGCGCCATGCGCCGCACGCCTCCACCGGCCCGGCCGCCGGTGAAACGGAAATGGCCTTGCAGACACGCCCCGCGGGACGGGCGCCATACCAACATGCAGTCAGCTTGCGGCCTCACAAACGCCTACTATACCATCGAGTAAACGGACCGGATCGACACGGATCTGCGCGCCGGGAGGAATCCTGAATGCTCCGAAAGAAATCATCGATCGTTTCATTGTGCGTGTTGGCGGCGCTGGCTCCAGCGGTCAGTCGGGCTGCCGACCCGCCGGCGGGGTCCAGCTCGTCAGGCCACGGGAACGCCCTGACGCCTCCGACCGTGCCGGAGAGCGGCGGAATGTTTTCGCGGTTCACCGCGCCCTACCGATCCAAGTATGTCCCTCCCGTGAGTCTGGCCAATTCCACGCGGCTGGAGAGCCTGATGCGCGATGGCAGCCTTTACTTGACGCTGCAGGACACCATCGCCCTGGCTCTGGAAAACAACCTGGACCTGGAAATCCAGCGCTACACGCCAGAGGTCGCGGACACGAACATCCTGCGCGCCGAGGCGGGCGGCTTTGCGGCTCCGCCTTCGGTGGGCGTGACCCCGGGCCCCGGAAGCGTCACCGGGGGGCCGCCATCGGCTGGCTTGCAGGGATTGCTCCTGGCCGGATCGACGCAGACCGGCACCTTGATTCCGAGCCTCGATCCGGCCATCGTCGGGACCGCCAGTTGGGCGCACCAAACCACGCCGCAGTCGAGCGGCTTCATCACCGGCACCACCGCGCTGATCCAGCGGCAGGATCTGTCCAGCATCGGCGTCCAGAAGTATTGGACCACCGGAACGCAGCTCAGTCTGGGATTAAGCAATACGTCGAACACCAATAACAACTCGCGCGCCCAGTTCAACCCGGCGACGGTCTCCAGCTTGTCGGTCAACTTCAGCCAGCACCTGCTGCAGGGCTTCGGCCGGGGGGTGAACAACCGTCAAATCCGTATCGCTAAGAACAACCGCGAAGTCTCCGATCTGACCTTCAAAGCGCAGGTGATCGCGACCGTCTCGGCGATCAAGAACCTGTATTGGGACCTGGTCAGCTACCAGGAGAACATCAAGGTGCAGCAGGACGCTCTGGCGGCCTCGCAGCACCTCTACGATGACAACAAGAAACAGGTGGAAGTGGGCACTCTGGCCCCCATCGAAGTGACCCGCGCGGAAGCCGAAATCGCCGCCGGCCAGCAGGCCGTCACGGTGGCGCAGACGCAATTGCTGCAGCAAGAGACGATTCTCAAAAACGCGCTCAGCAAGAATGGCGTGGTCAGTCCCGCGCTGGCCAACGCTCACATCGTTCCGCTGGACCGCATTACCGTTCCCGGCGTGGAGGCCATCACCCCGATCCAGGACGCCATGGCCATGGCTCTGTCGGCCCGGCCCGAGTTGTCGCAGTTCCGGATTCTGATCCAGAACCAGGAAATCGCCATCAAAGGCACCAAGAATGAGCTGCTGCCCACCTTGGACGCGGTAGCTTCGCTGGCCAACAACGGCCTCGCGGGCACGCCCGTGCCGCTGCCGGCGCTCTGCGAATCCAATCCCACCAGCGCGACTTGCATTCCCCCCAATGCCTTTTTCGTGGGCGGCTACGGCAGCGTCCTCAGCCAGTTGTTCGCGCGCAACTTTCCCAATTACTCGGCCGGCTTTAGCCTGAACATTCCCATACGCAACCGGGCGGCCCAGGCTGATTTGATCAACAGCCAGCTGACGCTGCGACAGCAGCAGCTCTCCGTCCAGCGCATGGAAAACCAAGTGCGGGTGGAGGTGCAAAACGCGATCATCGGCCTGCAGCAGGCGCGGGCCCAATATCAGTCCGCCGTCAAGCAGCGCACCCTGCAGGAACAAACCGTAGACGCCGAACAGAAGAAGCTGGCCTTGGGGGCCTCCACGTCATATAACGTGATTCTGACGCAACGCGACCTGGTGACCGCCGAATCCAACCTGGTGACGGCGGAAGGCGCCTATGCCAAGGCGCGCGTGGAAATGGACCGCGCCACGGGACAAACGCTCAACAACAACGACATTTCGCTGGAGGAAGCGTTTCGCGGAGTGGTGTCGCGGCCGCCCCATGCAATCCCGGACGTGCCTGCCGCAGCCGCTCCGGCGCGGTAACCGGCGGACGACAAAACGTTGGCATCGCGTGCCAATTTTGCATCGGGGGAGCGGCCTCTCATCGACAGGCTATTGATTCTGCGAGGGTTCCGGTTTGGTTCGGAGATTGCTCAAAGAATCGCGTGATTTTCAATTTCACGGGCCCGCGGAGAGAGACGATTGACACCTCATTCATCACCTGCCTGACCGTTCACCCCCTAAACCCTTCTAGCTGTCCTTGACGATCCTCACAATTGTCTCCTCCCCGAGGCCCGTGGTTGTTCCCACAACTGCATGGGCCGGGTGCGGCCCAACCGGAGCCATCCGATTGGCGGCTTCCCTCTCCCAGCGAGACGTTGGCCCCCGGCGCGCTAGGATAGATCTATGGCGCAAGGGATGTTCGAGGTGGCGTGCCCGTGCTGCGAGGCAATCCTGAAAATCGATCCGGAGACCCGGACCGTGATCGCCCACACCGTCCCGGTCAGGCCTCCCCCGATTGAAGACCTGGCCGCCGAAGTGGCCAAGCTCAAGGGCGCCGGGGCGCGGCGCGAAGAGATCTTTCAAAAACAATTCGAGGCCGAAAAGCAGCACGGCAAGGTGCTCGAAAAGAAATTCGACGAGCTCTTCAAGCGGGCCAAGGAAAACCCCGACCTCACGCCTCCCAAGCGCGACATCGATCTGGATTAACGCGGATACCGGCCCAGGATTTTCCGAGCGCACGCGTGCCACGTGTGCGGAAACCCGGCGCTGGGGAAGAACATATAGGGACACTCGCCGGCCACCACGCGGATGCCCTGGGACTCGCAAAAGGCCAGGGCTTCGGAGCTTATCGAACCGGCGCCCGCCGCGCGGTACATCCAGACATGGTTCACGCCGGCCTCGGCGCAATCGCGCACCACGGCGCTGGTCACGGTGGGCGAGGTCAACAGCAAAGCGCCCTCAACCGGCGGAGAAATCTCTTGGACATGGGAGAAGCACGGCCGTCCTTCGATCTCAGCCACCCCAGGATGAACAGGAACGACGTCGTAGCCGCGGTTCACGAATTCACGAAACAGCCCCCGCGTGAAATCGTTCGGGTTTCGCGACACGCCGACCACGGCCAGGCGGCCCTGACGCAGAAAGTCACAAACATCGCTCAGAGCGGCCATTCGAAATTCCTCCGCCTCCGAACTCAGTATATCAGACCGTTGAGTCTGAATCTTCAAGCCGCTGTCAGCAGATTTTCGGCGAACGGCCAGGCGCAGTCGATCCATTGTTCCGCCAGGCGGAACCCCGCCGCGCGCGCCATGCCGCCGATCTGCTCGGGGCGGAACTTATGGCTGGCTTCGGTGCAGATGGTCTCACCGGCGGCGAAGTCGGCAATTGTCTCCGCTCCGGAGATGCGCACGCTCTGCGAAATCCGCGACCGCAAATGCATTTCGACGCGCTGCAGCGCGTCGTCGTAGCGGGCTACATGCTCGAACTGGCGCAGATCGAAGTCGGCGCCGAGCTCGCGGTTGATGCGGCCCAGCAGATTGAGGTTGAAGGCCGCGGTGACTCCGGTGGGATCGTCATACGCCGCCAGCAGTTGTTCCACCGGTTTCACCAGATCGGTGCCCAGCAGGAGTGCGTCGCCGGGCCGGAGACAAAGGCGCACCGCGTACAGAAACTCGAGCGCGGCTTCCGGCCCGAAGTTGCCGATGGTGCTGCCGAGGAACAGCACGAGCAGCGTCTCTCCCGCCGCGCGGCGCGCCGCCACCGCGCGCAACCCCTCCAGGTAGCTGGATTCAAACGGAACCACCTGGCCGAGCGGACCGAGGCACTGCACGCACAAAGCCAGCGCGGAAGGCGAAACATCGATGGGGTAGTAAGTGACGGCCTGACGTTGGCGCAGACGCTCGAGGATGGCGTAGGTCTTGTTCCCAGTGCCGCTGCCCAGTTCGGCCACCGCCAGGCGGCCGGGAAGCCGGGTCATCAAGGTTCCGGCATGTTTGTGAATGACTCGCGCGTCGGCGCGTGACAGCCCGTATTCCGGCAGGTGCGTAATGGCCTCGAACAAGGTGGAGCCGATCTCGTCGTAGAGATAACGGCAGGGCAGGGTTTTCTGGCCGGAGCGCGAGAGTCCTGCTCTCACTTCGCGCGCGAATTCGTTGTCCAGGGCTTGCGCAAACATCATGATTCCACCAGGCGGAACGTGGCGTAAATGTAAGGATACGACGGCCGGAACCAGTTGCGGAAGGAAGGCCGGAGCAGCCGGAGCGCGGTGCGCGGCGAGCCGCCCTTGAGCACATAATGCTGCCCGTCGAAGAACGGCACGGAATAATTCGTGTAGAACGCGAAGGGCTCAAAGCCAGGGAACGGGCCGAACACCGTAGAAGTCCACTCCCATCCGTTGCCCGTCATTTGCGCCGGCCCGAGAGGATCGGCGGCCGCATCGTCGGCGGTCACCGGGATGGGATCCCAGTAGCGGAAACCGGCATTCTGGGAAGGCGGCAAGCCGGCTGCGGCGCGCTGAAACTGGGCTTCCGTCGGCAGAACCCGGCCGCGCCAGCGCGCGTATTCCTGGGCCTGGCATTGGGTGACGTACACCGGCCAGTCGAGCGGTAGCGGCACGTCCGCGAACATGCCGCGGTAGAACCAGGCCTGGTCGCGTTGGACCCAGAAGAACGGCGGCGGGCCGCCCGCGCGGACAAATTCCAGATACTCCTGGTTGGTCACCTTGTAGCGGGCGATGGAGAAAGCCGGCACGTCCACGGCGTGGGCCTGATATTCGTTATCCCATCCGAAACCGGCTTCCGGGGAAAGGCCGAGGACGGCGCGCCCCGCGGGAATCTCCACCGTGCGCTCCCGCGGAGCCTCACCGGCCGGCGCCACCGGCGCAGGTTGGGGCTGCTTGCTTTGGTGGGGGAGCTGGTGCAGGAGGTAGGCCAAGGTCTCGGCGTGCATGAGGCGATGTTCGATGGCCGCCTCGACTCGGGAGTCGGGGATCTCGGGCAGCGCGCGATCGATGCGCTCGCGGGTGTTCTGGTTATACCGCCGGACCTCGGCGACGTCGGGCCAGTCGGAGGGTCGATCGTCCGGCAGGTCTCCGGCGGTGGGGTCGATGCCGAAGGCAAACAGCCGGTCGAAGGCGGGGTGGAAGGCGGGCAAGTCCAGGGCCTCGCGCCCCAGCAGGTTCCAGTCGAACGCCTCCAGGTGGCCCAGGTAGAAGAGCAGGCGGTGGCGTTCCGGGATGGGACGCTGGTACAGGGCATCGGGCTGGACCGCCTGGAACAATTCGTCAGTGAGTTGCCGGACGTGACAGAGTTCGCGGGGGAGCGGCGTACTCGCGGGCATAGGTTAATTTTCAAGTCTACCTAATGAAGGGCGGGCGCGGGGGCGGCCCGGGAAGTTCAAGGACCGGCGGCGCAGGCCGATAAGCCATTGGAGAGGGCCTATGGCAGGCTGGCTCGGTCGAGACTTAACGCAGGAAGAACGGGAGGTAGCCGCCTGGCTGCAGGCCACCGTACAGGAGCGGGGGCAGAACCGGAGCGCCGGCCTGGCCGTTCGCCAGAAGGCGGCGCAAGCGCCGGACCGGCTCTGCGCGGCGGCGCTGGCGGTTCTGGAGGAGGGATGCGATGAGCACTCCCGCCGCTGGCTCTACACGCAGTTGACCGAGGGCCCGGAATTCCTGCAGGAGCTAATGAACCCGCAGCACCTGGAGCGGGCGCAACTGGTGGCGGTGTGCCGCGGCCTCCTGAACCTGGACGCCCAGTTGGATGTGCGGCTGGCGCGGATGCTGCCGGGCCGGGAGGAGAACGGGTCTGGAATGAGCCGGGAGGCCGTAGTGCGGGTTCTCGACGTGCTGGATGAGATCTCGCCCGGAGGCCGGCTGATCTTGCTGCTGAACCATCTGACGCGGCACCCGGACTCGAGCATCTCGGCCAAGGCCACGCTGCTGATCGGCAAACGGCTGCGCAACCAGGACTGGGTGGCGCGCCAACTCGAAAACCCGGATGGCCGGGTGCGTGCCAACGCCATCGAAGGCATCTGGGACGTGCGCACGGCATCGGCCCGAACCAATCTGTGGAGCAGCCTGAAGGACAAAAACAATCGCGTGGTGGGCAACGCGCTGATCGGGCTTCATGAACGGGGAGAATCCGGCGTGGCCGAATTCGTGAAGCGCATGATCGAAGATTCGCGGCCGCCATTTCGCTGGACCGCGGCCTGGGTGATGGGCAGGCTGGGCGGCGAGGAATTCACCGAGCCGTTGGAACGCGCGATGGGAGATCCGGATGCGCAGGTCCGGAAATCCGCCGAGCGTGCCCTGGCGGCCCTCCGCGCCGCCGGCGAGAGGCCGGCGGCTGCCCCGCAGGTCTCCAAAACGACACCGGCCGCAGTTCCGGCCCGCGCATCGAACTCGCCCGAGTGGGTCTTTCAGTTCAACGGCAAATACGTCACCCGGGTTCGGCCCAATGACAGACCGTGACCGCCGTCAGGCCGGCGGCCGCCCCGCCCTCGTCACGAAGGAAGCGCGCCGGCCGATATGTCGTACGAGGAGCAGGCGGTTGCTCCACACCTGCGAACGGACTCAGATAGAACCACTATGGCAGGGCTACTAGGCCGGGATCTCACCAGCGATGAACAGGCCGTGGAAGCGGGCCTGCTCGCGACACTGGAAGAGCACAAGAAGTCTCGCGACGCAGACACCTCTTTTTTCGAAACGGCCGCCAGCGTGCCGGAACTGTTGTGTCCGGCCGCCGTCTCGGTGCTGGAATCGGATCTGGAACCGGCCCTCCGCCGCTGGCTCTACCTGCAATTGCTGGAGCGGCCTGAGTGTTTGCGTCAATTGATTGCCCCCGGGCATTTCAGCCGCGAACAACTGCTGGCCGTGAGCCGCCACCTCATGACCATCGATGGTTTTTTCGATGTAAAGCTGGCGGGTTTGCTGCCGAGACGGCATGCCGACCAGCGTCGGCTGGACACGCAGAACATGCTCCGCGTGCTCGACGTTTTGGACGCAATCTCGCCGGGGTCGCGGCTCGTCCTGGCGGTGAATCACCTGACGCACCATCCCGACCAGCACATTGCCTCGAAGGCTGCGCTAGTGGTCGGGCGACGTCTGCAGAGCAAGCAGTGGGTGAAAGGTCAAATGACCTCGGAGGATCCCCGAGTGCGTGCCAATGTTCTCGAGGCTTTATGGGGCATCCACAGCGAGTCGGCACGGGAAGCCTTCCGGATCGGAGTGAATGACGAAAACAACCGGGTGGTGGGCAACGCGCTGGTGGGCCTGCATCCCTTCGGGGAACCGGGACTCTCCGAGTTCGTCGCTCGGATGTTGGAGGACCCGCGGCCGGCGTTCCGTTGGACAGCGGCCTGGGTGATGGGCAGGATTGGCGACCCGCAATTCGGTGAAAAGCTGCAGCGAGCCCTCCAAGACAAGGATCCGAAGGTCGGGAAGGCCGCCGAGCGCGCCCTGGCCGCCGTCCAAAGCGCGTGCCAGGCCCAGCCCCCCACCGCCGAGCCCATCTCCGCACCGAGCCCCGTCGCCCCGCCGGGCGAGCCGACCAGCGCGGCGACGCCCTGACCACCTACCCTGCGGCGCCCTCCCGCGACCAGGCGGCGCGGGACCGCTCATCCAGGTTGCGCTTCTTCGACCGGCTTGTAGCCATGGCGGCGCATGAGATCCCGCGCGGCCCCGACCGTCTCGGGCAGCACGTAAAAGAAAGCGCCCACCCGCACCTTGGGAAAGAGCACGCCTCCGCGGTATTCGTCGGCTTCCACACCGTAGTCCAGACCGGCCGCGGTCAACACCGACTCCAGATGCAAGGCATCCTTCAGCTTCTTGGCGATATAAACGAGGACGGCTTCGCGGCCGTCAAAGAACGACGCATCCTGCTTCATGGGCGACGATTCCGGCGCTGGCGCGCTACTGAACAGTGTAAGAGAGATTGGAGGCCGCGGTAAGCTTTGGGGATGGATCTGTCCGGCTATTTCCAGATGCTGGCGCGCTACAACCGGATTGCCAACGAGCGGCTCTATGAGAGCTGTGGAGCGCTCGATGCCGCGGAATATCGAAAACCGCGTGCCGGATCTTTCGGCAGCATTCACGGCCTGCTGAATCACATTCTGCTCGGCGACAGGATCTGGATGGCGCGGTTTGAAGGAGGCGGGAGGGATACGCCGGCCGTCGTGATCGATGATTTTCCGGGGCTGCTCGCGGCCCGAACGCGGGAGGACGCCCGCATCGAGGCCTTCTTCCACGGAATTTATGAAGCGTTTTTCTCGCGCTCGTTCGCCTATCTGAACCACTCCGGCAAACCCTACGTCGACGCAGCGCCAGTGGCCGTCGCCCATTTCTTCAATCATCAGACCCATCATCGCGGCCAGGTGCACGTCATGTTGAGCCAGACAGGAATGGCGGCTCCTTCGCTGGACCTGCACCGGGTGATCCATCCGTAAGGACTGAAGCAGCGCGCAGGGACACGGGGGAGCCTTACGCCACCGGACTCTCGATCCAACGGATGCAGTCGTCGGAAGTCAGTACGGCCACGCCGATGTTCCGCAACTCATCGAGACCTCGTTCGTAGACCCCGGACACTGCGTCGGCGATGAAAACGACGCGGAAGTCGCGCATCGTCGCGCCATAGACGGTAGCGCGGGGACAATTCGGAAAGTTGCAGCCCATCACCACCACGGTATTGACCCCGAGAGAGCGAAGGTGTGGTTCGAGCGCGGTCCCATGGAGAGCATCCCAACGCGGCTTATAGAGCACCCACTCGCGGCCGCCCAGTTCCTGGAGCTTTCCGGCAAACAACAATTCCGCATCCAGGCGGACGGGGCGAGGCTTGAGAGGCTCGACTAATTCGGCGCCGGAACTTCCGGGTGTCACAAGCGCCGCTCCGCGCTCGATGCTCTGCCGGCGGCAGAGGTCCGCGTTGGTCCCATCCGTCCGGTACAGCCGGACCACGTGCACGATAGGCAGGCGGCGCCGGCGATAGACGTCCAAGACGCGCTTCATTGCGGGCAGACAGGAATGGGTGCCAGGCACTTCGGCGGGAGCTCCGGGAGTGGTGAAGTCCTCCTGGACATCGATGCTGAGGAGCGCGGACCGGCCGGCTACCGGCGTCGTGTACGAGTCTTGCATTATGGTGAGATTTCCCATGCGGGGGCGCTAGTCTCATGTCCCAGAAATAAGTGAACTAAGTCAAGCCCGGATTGCATCTAAAATGTAGGAGGCTCAGATGCGAACCGGACGCCCCAAGAAGCCGCTGATGGTGACCGAGGAAGAACGCGAGCGACTCGAATCGCT